>CAZSQP010000012.1:0-4738 GCA_964609075.1 uncultured Candidatus Saccharibacteria bacterium | reverse complement strand
AACAACTGCCCTTTTAACTTATCTTGATGTTGCAGTTCGGAGTAGAATGTACCCTAAAACCCTTGACAATATTTTTATACTATGCTATAATGGAATTGTTAGACAGTTGAGGAATGTACCTTATACATAATTAACATTATTCTTCAACTGTCTGGCAGACTGCTCATTATTAGTGATTAGTCTGCTGGACAGTTGGTGAGGTGTAAATCGGAGCGTGGTCTTGGGAAAGAGAAAAAAAGGTTCCTCCCCTCTATGGAGGTAAAGGAGCAGTAGCCTAGAACGCTGCTTCCCCAGGAAACCGCTCGCCAGCTGCTTGAAGGTAGTTGTCATTTGAGACCCTCCTCGCTAAAAGTGGGAGGGAACGGACAAAACCTCCATTTGACAACTACCTTAAATAAAAGGGCCAATCGTCAATGTACGATTGGCCCTCTTTTTATTATTTTTTAAAAATATCTCTTGATTAAATTTTTTAAAGATGCTATACATTATAATATATGCCAACTACAAAAGGAAAAACTAAAAAAGGTAAGATGGAATTTAACCTTGAGGAAATGGCTGAGGCCGGTTTGCATTTGGGGCATAAAACCTCCAAAATCCATCCTAAAATGAAACCTTACATCTACGGTGTAAGGAGTACTATTCATATTATTGATTTAGAAAAGACAGCTAAAAAGATGGAAGAGGCTTTAAAGTTTGTTTCCGATCTTCTTTCAGAAAAAAAGACTCTTTTGATTGTTGGGACAAAAGTTCAGGCAAGAAAGTCTATTAAAGAGCTAGCAGGAAAGTATGACCTTCCTTATGTTGTAGAAAGATGGCCAGGCGGTCTTTTTACCAACTTCAAGTCTATTAAAAAGAGGGTTGAGCATTTAAAGGATCTTGAAGAGAAGAAGAAAAAAGGGGAATTTGAGAAATATACTAAAAAAGAACAGATAGAGTTAGACAGGGAAATAGATAGATTGGAAACAAAATTTGGAGGGATAAAAAATCTAGAAGGCTTGCCTGAAGCAATATTTGTTCTTGATATGAAAAAGGATAATCTTGCTATTAGGGAGGCCGTTAAGAAAGGAGTTAAGGTCGTAGCTGTAGCTGATACAAATGTAGATCCTAGTCAGGCAGATTATGTAATACCAGCCTCTGATGATGCTTTATCATCCATTCAATATATTCTGTCTCAACTTGAAAAAGTTTTAAAAAAGAAATAATTATGGCTTCAATAGAAGAAATTAAAGAATTAAGACAGCAGACAGGAGTTTCTGTCTCAGAATGCAAGAAAGCCCTTGAAGAAAGTTCAGGGGATCTCAAAAAAGCAAAAGAACTTTTAAGGCAGTGGGGAAAAGAGGTAGCTAATAAAAAGTCAGAAAGAGAGACTTCAGAGGGAATTGTTGATTCTTACATCCATCCTAATAAAAAAGTTGGTGTTTTATTAGAATTGAACTGTGAAACAGACTTTGTGGCCAAGTCAAATGAGTTCAAAGAACTGGCTCACGAATTATGTCTTCAGATAGCAGCTTTAAAACCTCTCTTTTTAAAACAAGAAGATATTCCAGAGAAGTTTTTAGATGGAGAGAGAAAGATTTATCAGGAGCAGGTTAAAGATTCAGGAAAGCCAGAAAATGTTACCAAGCAGATAGTAGAAGGAAAGCTTAATAAATACAAAGAAGAGGTTTCTCTTCTTTCTCAGTCCTGGATTAAAGATCAAAACAAGACCATTAGAGAAGTTTTGAAAGAATACATTGCTAAAATAGGGGAGAATATTTCAATTAAAAGATTTGAAAGGTTTGAAATATGATTGAAACCTTATCTTTAATATTTCTATTAATAAGCTTTCTGGGAATGACTGTTATTGTTTTTAGGAAGATTCCTGCTTTAAAAAAGATTCAGATTTTAGAAAAAGAAAACTCTTTTAAAAAAAGAAAGATCTCTTTAAGAACAGTTAAAGGAGAAAAAGCCTTACAGACTGTTCTCTCTAAGGTAAGAGTGCTTACTTTAAAGACAGAAAACAAAACAGGAGACTGGCTAGGAAAATTAAGAAAACGTTCTATTAAGGATAAAGAAGAGAAGTTTGAAAAGGGTTATTGGGAGGATTTAAGGAAGAAATAGAGGCCAGGATAGCTCAGTGGCAGAGCAACTGTTTTGTAAACAGTAGGTCGTGGGTTCGAATCCCTCTCCTGGCTCCATATCCCAGGTTTTTTTATTTGACAAAATAATTTATCTCTGTTAATATAATATAGCCTTAGCACGTTTAAATCATAACCTGACCGAAAGGAGACTGACATGTGTAATTCCGAGGGGGAAGAAATAACAAGGTGTAAAACCTTTTTCGTCGGTAAAGGCGACGATTACGGTTGTGAAACGGTTGAACGTCAGATCAATAAATTCGTGGAAGGGGTAACAGTTATCAGTTGGAAGTTATCAGTTGGTTCTTTTAGGCCAACTGGTGATGATAAAAAGCTAGGAATTAGGCAAAGGATCTTCCGGCTCATTACCGGATTTTCTCCACTCCAAGAAAAACGGCCTTTAATTGCAGGAGCTAGGATCAGGATTTGGTATAAGGATCTTGAACCCTCCAGTTCTTCTAACTTCCTGATTGTTTTTATGGGAAGAAGTGCAAAAAGTATGGAAATGGGGGATAGGAGGTTAAGTATGCCTCCGCCAGGGAAGGAAAAAGTAAGATCGGTAACGAAAGGAGTGAGTTACGAAGCAACCTTCGGAGATATAGAAGAACTTGTTTTGAGTTCCGGAGATTTCACTGTTGAGGAATATCGTTGAAAAAATACAGGGCCAGCATTTGCTGGTCTTTTTTCTTTGGCACTTGACATTATTTTTTCTTCGTTTAAAATGAAATAGTAGAAAAAATAATTAATTTTATGAAATAAAAGCTACAGACATTCATAGCTTTAAGACGCACCCCGAAGGTGTTTAATAGAATGTCTTCGGGGTTTGTTTTGAAAGAACTTTGACAATCAAATTGGTTCAACTTCTAAAAGTTGTTCCGACTATTTTTTTTGAGAGTTTGATCCTGGCTCAGGATGAACGCTAACGGCGTGGATAAGGCATGCAAGTCGTGGGGCCTGTTTTACAGGTTACCGGCGGACGGGTTAGTAACACGTGGATACGAACCCCAGAGACGGGTATAACCCAGGGAAACCTGGGCTAATCCCCGATGGTCCTTTCGAGGTAAAGGAAGTTTTACAACCGCTCTGGGATCGGTTCGCGGCTTATCAGCTTGTTGGTAGGGTAAAGGCCTACCAAGGCTATGACGGGTAGGGGGTGTGAGAGCGCGATCCCCAACAATGGCATTGAGATACGGGCCATACTCCTACGGGAGGCAGCAGTCGAGAATCTTCGACAATGGGCGAAAGCCTGATCGAGCGACGCCGTGTGCCTGAAGAAGCTCTTCGGAGTGTAAAAGGCTTTTATAGAGGAAGAATCTCACTATGTGAGATGACGGTACTCTAGGAATAAGAGGATGCTAATCACGTGCATTTGGTGCGTCCTTCGGTGGAAACATCGAAGTGTAAGTTTTCTTAATCAAGAAAATGAGTCGGCTTATATGCTGGAACACCACTTTTATGTGGCAATCAGCAGGGAAGTTGTTTATAATGGACCAATGAGACCATCAATATCTATTCCACTTTCTCGAAAACAAAAAGAGATCATTCTAGGGAGTATCTTAGGAGATGGATGCTTAGAGTTTAACGGAAACGTAGGAACAAGATTGCAAATTAAGCAATCTTCTAAACGGAAAGAGTATGTATTTTGGTTATATGAGAACTTCAAAAATCTTTGCAGGAGTAATCCCAAACAAAAGAGAGATAATTATCAGTGGTATTTTAGTACAAGGTCTTTAAAAGAATTAACATCTTTTTATGACTTGTTTTATCCCAAAGGAAAGAAAAGAATTCCTGACAATATTTCTGCATTAGTTTGCTCTCCCTTAACTTTAGCGATTTGGTTTATGGATGATGGAACACTGGATTACAGAGCTAAAGATCACTATGCTTATTCTTTGAGCACAAATTCTTTTTCTTATAAAGAATCTCTTTTATTGGCTAAAACAATGAAAGATAATTTTGGAATTAAAGCTAGTGTTCATAGATACTTATGTAGAGGAAAGAGATATCCTAGGGTATATATTGGGTCAGAAGGTAGAGATAAGTTTTTTTCTCTAGTTAAACCCTATGTGTTAAATTGTTTTAGATACAAACTACCTCCATTATAAACTAACCCCTCAGAGACTTTCTCATTAAGAGAAGATAAGAGGATAGCCCTATTAGGGTCTTTGAATAAACTCTTATAACACGCCGAACTCCGTCATTTATACGGAGAAGATATAGTCCAAACTTAAATCTTTTAAGATTTTAAGGCCAGCAGCCGCGGTAATACGTGATCCTCAAGCGTTATCCGGATTTATTGGGCGTAAAGCGTCCGTAGGCGGTTGGATAAGTCTCTGGTTAAAGTTCAAGGCTTAACCTTGAAACTGCCGGAGATACTATTCAACTAGAGAGTGTCAGGGGTTGATAGAACGGCCAGTGTAGGGGTGGAATCCGTTGATATTGGCCGGAATACCGAAAGCGAAGGCATTCAACTGGGGCAACTCTGACGCTGAGGGACGAAAGCGTAGGTAGCGAAGAGGATTAGATACCCTCGTAGTCTACGCTGTAAACGATGGATACTAGCTATTTGAAGTGTCGACCCTTCAAGTGGCGAAGCTAACGCGTTAAGTATCCCGCCTGGG
>CAZSQP010000011.1:0-9098 GCA_964609075.1 uncultured Candidatus Saccharibacteria bacterium | reverse complement strand
CACGCTAAAACAGAAAAACAAACTAATTCTGTCAGCAAAAAGTGAAAATTGGCGGAGAGGGTGGGATTCGAACCCACGATAGAGCTATTACACCCTATAGAAGTTTAGCAAACTTCCCCTTTCAACCAAACTCAGGCACCTCTCCCTAATAATATATAATATCTTAACTTTTATATCTTTTCAAGTGCTTTGGATTATTAGAACCAATGATTTTAAAATAATTTTCTACATCTTTTATTCTATCGAGTCGTAAATCATTTCTTTGAGCCATCCTTAAATTTAAACCACAATCTTTCAAGATTCTAAAAACTGATAGAATCAACGGCCTTGAATGGTTTCTAAAAGCAAGCTTCTTATAATTATATTCTTTACCATTGACTCTATAACAATGATTAAAAACACATCCATCGGTATCAACAAGACCACGAACACAAGCAATAGAATAAAGCCTACTTTGTTTAATCCAATCTGGGATATCTACTTGTTGTTTAATTTTATTACCCTGTTTAAGTCCAAGCTTTTCTATACAAAAATGAATCAACTCGGTCCGCGAAATATTATAACTAGTTGCTTTAGCATCCTTTTCATAATAAGTGCCAACATAAACATTAAATAATTTTTTTATCAAATTAACCACAAAATCACTATATTCTTTATCATCTTCAGAATGAAGAGTTATCGAAATCTGGCTTTTACCAATACTACCATCACCCAATATAATACCTACAAATTCAGCAAGCTTTTCTGAAAAATCAGGTTTCTTAATGGGCTTAACAATGCCAATAATATTGGATTTATATTTCCCCTCTTTCTCCCACCATTCGTACCATTTTTTCTTCCGATATTCGGGATCACCTCCATAGCTTCCATATTTCTTAAAACAAGCCAACGCACCTTTTTTGCCTCCTATTTTAGCCCCTTTATGAACATACCAAAAAGGATCCTTAATCTTTACATTTTCAGGTTTTTTAATCTCTGCAATATTTAAAATCTTTTGAAATACATTTAAGGGGAGAGAGCATTCTTCTCTTCTCCAATCGTTTAAAGTTCTCGGATGTACTCCTAATCTTTTTGCTAATAAAAACCAGGAAAGGTCTAACTTTTTTCTAGCTTCAAATAAAAAATTCTTTTGTTTCTGAGAAGGGAAAATAACCCTTTTGGGATATTTCTTCTTTAACGATTCGCTCATTGTTTCATTATATCATAGATTACAATTGAATTTAGCTTAAATTTATGATAATTTTAAGGCACTGCCCTCGTAGTTTAACGGATAAAATGAAGGATTGCGGTTCCTTTGATGCAGGTTCGATTCCTGCCGAGGGCACATGAACTTGTCTACTAAAATAGAAAAAGTCCCTGGAATAGGAGACTTTTACCAAAAAAAGCTTAAAAAACTGGGAATAAGGAATATTCGAGATCTTTTATTCTATTTTCCTCACAGATATGAGGATTTTTCTAATTTGGTAAAAATATCAAATATTAAGATAAATCAAAAATGTACTATAAAAGGAAAAGTAAAAAGTATAGAAAACAGTAGAACCTGGAAAAAGAAAATGATGATTACCCAGGCCTTAATAGAAGATAAGACAGGAGCTATAAAAGCTGTCTGGTTCAATCAACCCTATCTAAACAAAATAATAAAGAAAGGTGATAACCTTGTACTCTCCGGAAAGGTAGCTTTAAGAGACAATGAAATATATATTACCAATCCTGTTTATGAAAAATACAAACTCAAAGAAGAAGATCTAATCCATACAGGAAGACTAGTCCCTATCTATCCTGAAACAACAGGATTAAGTTCCAGATGGCTTAGAAGTCTTATTCGCTCCGCTCTTATTAAATTTAAGAAGAGAGTACCAGAGCCCTTGCCCGACAAAATACTGAAAGAAAATAAATTTCTCAAAATAGATAATGCCCTTTGGCAGATTCATTTCCCTGACACAGAAGAAAAGGCAAAAGAAGCTAAAAGAAGATTTTCTTTTGAAGAGCTCTTTTTAATAGAGCTTTTTGTCTTAAAAGAGAGAATGAAAATATCCAGACAGAATTCGATATCCATTCCCCTGAAAACAGATTTAATAAAAAGATTTGTAGATTCTCTTCCTTTTAAGCTAACAGATGCTCAGAAAAAAGCCGCCTGGCAGATATTAAAAGATACAGAAAAGCCAAGACCTATGAACCGACTTTTAGAAGGAGACGTAGGCTCTGGAAAAACCGTAGTGGCAGCTATTGCAGCGCTAAATACAGTGAAAGAAAAACATCAAACAGCTTTTATGGCCCCTACAGAAATTTTAGCCAAACAGCATTTTAAGGAAATCTCAGATTCTCTTCAGGACTTTAATTTGAATATAGGGCTTTTGACAGGAAAACAGGATCAGTTCAGATCCAAAAAACTCAAAAACCAGGTTATAGAAATATCAAGAAAAAAGCTATTAGAAAAAACTTTAGAAGGAGAGATAGATATCTTAATAGGCACTCATACCTTAATCCAAGACAAAGTAAAGTTTTCAGACTTAGCTTTGGTTATTCTAGATGAACAGCACAGATTTGGAGTAGAGCAAAGAGCAAAACTCACTAAAAAGAAAGAGACTATCCCCCATCTTCTTTCTATGACAGCAACCCCCATACCAAGAACTCTGGCTTTAACTGTATATGGAGATCTTGATCTCTCTTTAATAGACGAACTTCCCAAAGGAAGGAAGAAGATAAAAACCAAGATTGTAAAGCCTAAAGAAAGGGAAAAAACCTATAACTTTATCAAAGAAGAAATAGAAAAAGAGAGGCAGATCTTTGTAATTTGTCCTAGAATAGAGAAAACAGAAACAAACAATAATTGGTCCGAAGTAAAGTCAGTACAGGAAGAATATGAAAGGTTATCCAAAGAAGTATTCCCCAAAAAGAGAGTAGCTATGATCCACGGAAAGATAGCTTCCAAAGAGAAAGAAAAAATAATGGAGGGTTTCAAAAATAAAAAGACTGATATTTTAGTTTCAACTTCTGTAGTTGAAGTAGGAATAGATATCCCTAACGCCACTGTAATGGTAATAGAGGGAGCAGAACGCTTCGGCTTAGCTCAGCTCCATCAGTTCAGAGGAAGAGTTGGAAGAGGAAAACACCAGTCCTACTGTTTTCTCTTTACAAACTCTCCTTCCCAAAAAACCTCCAGAAGATTAAAAGCTTTAATTGATTCAGAAGACGGATTTGCCTTAGCAGAAAAAGATCTGGAGATAAGAGGACCGGGAGACTTTACAGGAACAAGACAGTGGGGAATACCAGATCTTATGATGAACTCTTTAAAAAACATATCCCTTGTAGAAAAAACAAGAGAAGAAGCTAAAGAGATACTAGAAGAAGATTCCAGCTTAAAAAAACATCCCCGTCTTAAAACTAAATTAAGCAGATTCGGAGAAAATGTTCATTTAGAATAGATCTATACCAGAAGGAGATCGAAATTTATTTTATTAATTTTTGCGCCCCAGAAATATCTTCTAATACTTTTAAAATTTTCTGTTTTAAGTCGGGAATATCTTCTTTTGCAATTCTATAGGTAAGATCTAAATCCACTCCGAAATACTCATGAACAATTTTATCTCTCGTTCCTATAATTTCCTTCCAGGGAACCTCTGGATACTCTGACTTTATATTTTTTGGTAAATTCTTCGCAGCTTCTCCTATTATCTCAATCCTTCTTATGACAGCATCTTGTATGATATTCGATTCTAAAAACTCTTTCTTGGAAACTTCTTTCGTGAATTCCTCTATTTTCTCTATACTATCCAAAATATGAGCTATAAAGATCTTGGGGTCCTTCTTCATAGAATTTCTTCTTTCTCTTTTAAAATCCTGTCTTTTAAAAGAGGATGAATAGAATTATAGGTAAGAAGATCTACTTTTTTATTTAATTTTTCCTGTAATTCAAATTGCAATCTCACAAGATCCAATAAGCTTTTATCGTCTTTTTTATACTCTATTAAAATATCAATATCACTGTTTTTCTTTGATTCCCCCCTTGCAAACGAACCAAAAACAGCAGCTTTTTTGACATCGTGCTTTTTCAAAATTGGAGCAATTTGCCTTTTGATTTTTGAAATGCTACTAAGCATAGCTTTATTCCACTGACTGAAATATAAAATTAATCTTTCTTAATCATCCTTATTTTACCATGATAAGGGTCTTATCACAAGCAAATACCTTCACAGATCAAGGCATTATTTCAAACAATGGGAAATTAATTCTACTTTCTGAATTTCTCCGTAGGCCAAAAGCCCAAATACTTACCTATCAGCCATCTTGTCTGAGCATCTAAAGCAGGAAGAGCTGTAAAGAATATCATTATTATAGGAAAAAGAGCCCATCCTAAAACAAAGAGAGGATATTTAAGCTTTCCGTATTCTGGAGGCTTTGGAGGCAAAAGAAGCAAGCTTAGGTAAGCTGAAGCTACCAAACCTAACATGGAAACTGTCATAATCCTGCTTACCACTCGGGGAAGGTTGTAAGATAAAAGAGTATGAGAAAAGTCAGCTCCCCCTAGAGCTAAGGGAAGCCAACCTAAGAGAAATATCATGATGCTAGCTGTAGCCCAGGAAAAATGACCTTCTACTATTTCAAGACCCAAAGACACCTTTTTAAATAAAGGTATTTTTTTATTCTTCAAAAAACCAAAAAGGAAATAGGGAATATCCCCCACTCCGTAAGCCCATCTTCTCTGTTGTTTGTAGATATTCAATAAGGTCCTCCAAAAGCTTTTGGCTACGTTAGCATCCATGGAAACAGGATAATATAAGGGTTCTGCTCTATAGTCTCCGTCATATTTTAAAAAACACTGCCAGAAAATCCTGGAGTCGTCTGAGACAACATTTGTCTGTTTAAAGCCGACATCAACTAGAGCCTTAAAACTCATAGAATGAGAAGAGAAAGTTATTATCTTCTCCGGCCTCTCTTGGTTCATGCTGTGCCAAAAAGTAGAAGAAAAAGAAAAGACTCTTGAAATAACAGGAGCCTGCCAAATATTGTTAGTAAAGAGAGGAACGGGCTGAAAGCTAGTTCTAGTTGGTTTTTTAGAGATTAGATAGTTATAGGTTAAACAAGAAAAATATCCCCTGTTCACACAAGTATCTGCGTCAAAACTAGAAAAGACAACATTTTTGTAATCAAGACCGAGAGAGTCTACTATTTCTTTACCCTTCTTTGCTGCCCAAGTTTCATTGGAACCTTTTCCCGGTATCTCTCCTTCTAATCCAGAAGGATGCCAGGTAATTTTAAATTCCAAAAAACTAGGCCCAAACTCCTCTTTTATTTTTTCTGCCCTTTCTAAAACAGAATCTTTTACTTTTTCCTCGCAAGCCAAGATAACTATCATATTCTCATCAGAATGATCAGATTCTTTTAAAGAAGAAAAAGTCCCTCTTAGAATCTCCAAAGACTCTTTATACATAGGAACTACAACTAAGTGATGAATTTTTCTCCAATTCAAAGGAAGAAGTTCGAGCTCTCTTATCCAGTCCTTCTTTTGGTTCTCTTCCATCTTCTTGTAGGCCACCCACAAATGAAAAGAGAAATAGACTGTTCTTAGAAGCCAGAAAATAACGAAGGCTATTATAAAGAGAGAAATCCAAAAAGGCTTGTACCAAGACAAAAAGACTACTAAAAACAAAGCACCCCAAGATAAAAAGCCAGGCATCATCTCAAAAGCCCTGAAGAGAAAACGCTCTTTCCAATCCTCCAAATCAGAAGCTCTGCTTATTCTTAAATAATCCATTATTGGTATATTAGCTTTAAAAGAAAATTTGAGCAAGAAAAAGGGGCGGATCTCTCTTCAGAGAGCCGCCCCATGTTTTACTCTGGCATTTTAATGCCCTGATGATCGCAGATCATAGCGATCACCGCTTTCTCAACTGCCCGATCCTCTCCTCCAAGGTCGGGGATAGAGAAAGAACGATTTCCGTAACTGCGACCGAACCGGAAAGGAAGTCTAATCCTTCCGCTCCCCCATGAGGAAGCTGACCCGTAGGCCACTAGCCTCATAGCTCGGTCATAGAGAGCAGCGACGCATTCGTACTCATCAATCCTGCTCCCAAAGCCACTTTTCCGATCACGGTTGAAACCAATTCGCAAACCGAGATCGGCGTCATACTGATTGCCGACTAGGCGATAACCAGCAGACCTAAGGAGATTGACCAACTCCGGATGCTCCATATATGATTGAGGCATCCAGATCCGGCGGCGAATTTGAGGTTTACGGGGACGAAGCCGGATTATCTCTCTCTTAACCACCCTTCTCCCATCATCTTCTTGAGAAGGATAGGTGTTCCGAGGAGCATCCTCTTCTGAAGTCAGGACTTCGCCTGCCTTTTCGAGGCCTTTCTCAGCAGTCTCGGGGACGGTCTCAATGATTGTTTCCTTTGAAATCTCATAGCCGTTGAGAACGCTTTGACGGCCCCAGCCGTAAATACGCTGGGTAGTTTCCTTCCCTCTGTTAAAGGGATTACACCCCACTACAAGAACGACAGACATCAGAACAACCAGTTTTGCCAGTTTCATCGCAATCTCCTTTCGGGTTCTCGTTCAGTTGAAAAAGGTACTATTTTCTTACATTATACACCTTTTTAAAATATTTGTCAAATCAAAAACACCCCTTTCTCGGGGTGTTTTTAGCTTCCTTTTCTTAATATCCAGATAATAGAGAATATGGCAATAGCTGCTAAAAGCCAGATATACCATCTTTCAGCCAAAAAGCTGAGGAAAGATCCGGCAGCAGCAATACTTCTCTGGCTCCCCTCTCCTAGATTAAGCTTTATAGTATCTATTGAAGAAAGTCCCCTTATATCAGCTCTTACAAGTACTTCTTTTTCCCCTCCAGCTGTATCTGTTATCTCAGCTTTAAAAGTTATAGTTTCAGCTTTATCAGGTTCAATAGAATCTATAGTAATACCTTTTGTAATATTTCCTGTTATAGAATTTCCGTCTATTTTAAGATCTCCTTTGTATAAAATACCTTCTGGAAGCTCTGCTTTCACAAAAACATCTTCGGCTTCTTCAAATCCGCTGTTAGCTAAAACAACAAGAAAGTTAAGTTCCTTCTCTTCTTCTGATAAAGCCAAAGAAGTCTCCCAGTCTACAGAATCTAAAGTTTTGCCGAAAGCTGAGATAATAACAGAAGAGCAGTCCTCTGAGCAAGTACATTTGTCCTCTTCACAATTGCAGACATTATCTCCGCAGTGCTCGCAGTTTTCACAGTAATCTTCAGAACTTGTCTCGCAGGTGGAACCGTCGCAAACGAGTTCATTGACACAGACGTTATTTTCACAAGAGTCTAAAGTACACTCGTTGTCATCTGAACAATCTTGATATATTGTCTGCCTTATATTATTAGAATCATACCAATAAAGATCGTTATTATAGCATTTTCTAGTATAGTATTGGTAATAGCTTGGAGGAGAATAGACACAATTTGAATTATATTGGCAAACAGAACTTCCTATCCTACATACCTCACTAGCAGAACAGTTATCTGTTACCTGCCAATTTCCCCAATCAGTCCATCCGCTCCAAGAGCCCGAACAGGAAGAGCTGTTTCCTGAACAATATTGAAACCTTGACCTTATTCTCTTGCCTACATCGCTTCCACATCCCGTTCCCCAAGGACAACTATATTGGGCATCAGTATCAACATTACAGGCAGTGGAAGAAGACTTGTAATGGCATCCATCGCAACAAGGACCAGATGAACACTCGCAATCCTTGACGCATTCTCCATCATCGCAGGTTTCATCTGAATCACATCTTTCTACAAGATCTCTATCTGTATAGGAATTGGAATAACAGGAGTCATCAGAACACCCCTTGTTATAGCAAGTCCTTTTTCTGTAAACATCTCCTCCGGAACAGTAGTTATCATCCCAGCTCTCACAATAATCAGAACCACATTCTCTGTATTTGTTTTCTCTGTGACCATATTCGTCATACCAGTAAACATCTCCGTTCCAGCAGGAAAGATAATCTTCCTCTTCTTCCTCCTCTATATATACAGAACAGGTATCATAATCTGTCTGACCACCTGAATTAACACGAAGAGTAACTGTCTGAGTTCCGGTATCATAATATCTTTCAGAACAAGTGGAAGAATAGGAATCACAGTCTCCTGTCCACCTGTAATCATAATAACCTGTTCCCCCAGAAACATCAGATCTGAAAATAACCCTCTCTCCTTCTTCCGCATGAGTGGGAGAAGCATAACAAGAAACCCTTAAATCGTCGTCATCCCTTACACATTCTCCATTCTGACAAGTTTCATCGTACCTACAGGTCTCGTAATCTTCCCAGATATCTCTTTCATAGCAAGAAGCATTTTCACAACCCCTTTCTCTCTTTTCCCTTTGAACGGTGTTGCCAGAACATCTATAGTTATTAGTCCAGGAATCTGAACCACATTCTTCTTGTTTTTCTCTTCCAGAACTCCAAAAACCGCCATCAGTCTCCCTGTAGACATCATCGTTATAACAGAAAAACTCAGGTTCATCCTGTTCTACTGTAACAGTTACACAATTAGGAGATGTATTAGCTGTAATAGTATGCCTGGAACTATCTCCATGGAATTTATCTAAACAGTCCTCCTCATAATCATCTTCTTCCTCGTCTTCGCAGCATTCATGATAGCATTCATCTTCTGACCACCAGAAGTTTACAAAAGCCTGACTATATCCATACCCTGAAATCTGACCGCAGAAAGTATATGTCCCAGGACTATTTTTTGTAATGCTCCAAGTTCCAGAGTTTCCGCTCTTACAGCTTCCGTCTAGACAAACCTGATTGCTATTCTGAGCTGTAATTGTAATATTAAAAGACTCCCCAATAGAAACATTAGTCTTAGAAACAGACAAGCTTCCCTGGGGAGAACCAGACTGGGGAACATAACACCAAGAAGGACAAGAGGCAGAAGCTACTCCTGCTATTATAAGCAATCCAAGTATAGAGAATAGGAATAAAAATTTCTTATTCATTGTGATTTAGACATTATCACAAGAAAAAACTTTTGTCAAGAAAAACGTGTAACTTTGTAAAGCGTTGTTTACACTTTTAAAAGAAATCTGGTTAGCGTAATA
>CAZSQP010000010.1:0-17189 GCA_964609075.1 uncultured Candidatus Saccharibacteria bacterium | reverse complement strand
CTATGGCAGTAG
This sequence comes from uncultured Candidatus Saccharibacteria bacterium, assembly GCA_964609075.1. Taxonomy (GTDB): domain Bacteria; phylum Patescibacteriota; class Minisyncoccia; order Minisyncoccales; family GWA2-38-27; genus CAZDXV01. The sequence continues at coordinate 17,177 of CAZSQP010000010.1, read as the reverse complement.
AAGAGTCTCCTACACCAAAGGTTTGGTTGGAGGTAGAGGAGATGGTGGCTACACTCGACTGTGTTTCTGAACCGTATGTAATTAAATCATCATTTGTTGAAAGATACTGAGCAGCAATCCAATCAGCAGAACGATCAACTGTAGATATTCTAATTTCATCTATTAAACCGTTAAAAGATCCGTTTGTAGAATTATCTGTTTTTAAAGCCGTCCCTATTCCTACTTTAACCGTATTTTCTTGATTGGGCTGATCTGTTACGCTTCTGGAGCTATCTTCAGCTCCGTTTCTATAGGCCTTAAAAAGATTATTAGAGGTATCTACTCTCACCGCAAAAGAATACCATGTATCATTACTAACAGCTGTACCTTCACTAGAAGGATCTTCTGGAAGAGGGTTATTTCCTCCGCCCGTATCATCTTCAAAATCACCTCCTATTTTATTATTGTCCGTATCTATCCCAGCTAAAAAAGTTATATCCGCAGCGGCACTTTCCGCCTCTGCCATTCCTTTTGTAATAATTGGATAATATATATCTCCCCCAGAGCCTGTGTTAGCACCCGTCCCAGCACCTGCTACCTCAAACCATCCAGAAACTGTCCAGTCTGTAATATCAAAACCATCAGAGTCTGGAATTGTAATATAGCTGTCTGTACCATTAAATTGGGGGCAATTTCCAAACTGACTAGAGGCTGACCTGGAAGAAACACTTACGCTATCGCTGTCATGATTATTGGAAGTTGAATCAAGATAGTTATCAGAGGTCTCTGCAAAATGGTAAACTGCTTCGTAGCTATTTGTCCAGACATTAGTTGTATCCTGTCCGTCAGAAGCGCTACCGTTATTATAATACATATATATGTAATCAGAATCTGACGATCCGTTTATCTGAGGAACTTTGACCCATATTATAGCTTCTTCTCCCGAATTATCCCATTTCTCTATTTCATACTTGAGTTCTGTCACATTATCTGGATCAACAAACCTAATATCCTCTCCGTTAGACTCAGCTTTAGCAAAATCAAAATTAGAAGAGGTAAGTTTTACCAATACAGGAAAGTTAGTCAAACTTTCTGATTGAGAAGAGTTATCAAAGGTCAATTTTCTTCTATAAGTCCAAGAACCATCCCACCACTCATCAGGCACAGTACTAGTCCCTGAAATATCCAAAGGAGTTCCAGAAACAGAATCATCTGTAGTTAAGGTTTTAATCTGTATTTCTATTGTGGTACCTGCACTTACTCCTGATGTAACATCTCCTCTTACTATTAAGTATTTAGTAGTATCTGTAACATTAAAAGATTCTGTAAAGGTCACTTCTCCGTCAGCTCCGTCAAAGTTAGAAGCAGAGCCTAGTTGTTCGTCCCCTGCGTCCCAACTGTCATCTTCCGAAAGCCACAATTCTATATTCTCCATTTCTGTTGAAGCGTCTATTGTTCCTCCGTTTTCTTTAAGAGTTACAGCTGTTACAGTCCCTGTGGATACGTTTCTAACTATACTAGCAGATCCTAAAGAATTATCTGTAGAAGGAGAATCAACTGAAACAATCTGGCTGGTAGAAGAACTTATTGTGATAGTAGGAGATACAACTGTTATCGTCTTGTCATCTGTAGCTACTGTAGATCCGTCGTTACCTACCTCGAGTTCAAGATTGTCTTCAGAAGAGGTATCTGTGAAGTTTTTAAAAGATAGATCAGATATTGTAATAGAGTCTGAAGCTGCAAAGTTCTCTGTTACATTAACTACTAGTGTTTTATCATCATCTTCATAGCTTACTGTAGTAGATACTTTACCTGAAGCTGCTCCTCCTATGGTAGCTGTGGTATCTGTACTATCCCAATCCATATTAAAGTCAGAGGGTATCTTTATTCTAATGTCATTGGCAGCTGTAATAGTTGGGGTACTGTCATCATCTGTTATTGTAATAGTTTCTATTACAGTAGAAGAATCTCCTACACCAAAGGTTTGGCTGGAGGCAGAGGAGATAGTGGCTGCTGACGCAGCTTTAAAGGTAGCTATTAAAGCGTATGACTCATCATCACCATCATGTGAAATTGTAGATTCTACTGTTTGAGTAGATGACAAAGTCTTCGAAGCTACATTGAAGAAAGGATTGCCACTCTCTTCTGGAACTGGTTCTTCTGTAATAGTGGAGAAGCTATTTGTCCATGATCTTGAACTTCCTACAGAAACACCTGAATCTGAAACAAAGAAAGCTATAGCAAGCTCATCTGCTTGAGAAGTAGTTCCCGTAGTCCCCGTACTCATAGAGTCTGTTGAAGTATCTAAATAGGATTCGTTTTCCGCTGACTTATCTAAAACATCACTTGTAGCTGTACCTGAATATTCTCCTATCCAAACATTTCCCTCTTCCTCTGCTGTCCAGTTCCAGGTAATAGAAGTTTCTCCACCCTCTGCTATCTTATACGCCAAAGCACCCGAAGAGATACCGCCTTCTCCTTTCTGAACTAGAGTAAAACCAGTGGGAACTGTAATAGTTCCAGAAGCTTTATCTATAGCGACTCCTGTTACCAACAAATTACCTTCTGTAGCTTCCGAATCAAGAGTAACAGAAATAGTTCCAGGATTTGAAGGGGATTGATAGGCATCCCTATTATTTTTTTGTTGAACTAAAGAAACAGCTGCATAAGCTTTCTCGGGCTGAGGAGGAATATTTTCAGATAATTGCGGCCAGCCTGAAAAAAACCAAAAGCCTCCTATTAATATAATAAGAAAAAGGGTTATAAATTTTATTATTTTTTTCTCTGACATAAAAGAGAAACTCACTACATGGATTTCTTAATATTCTCAATAAACATTACCTTATTTTATCAAATCAAAAAGAGAGATCAATAGCGGTAGGGGTGGGATTCGAACCCACGGTAGCAGTTAAGCTACACCAGTTCTCCAAACTGGCACTTTCGTCCTCTCAGTCACCCTACCCTGGTAAGTCTGATATCAGTCCTGATATTACAGGATGCTGAACTAAAAACTTGTATTTGAGCATCTTCAATACCATTAGAAAGTCATCCAATTCTTCTCTTAAGGGTTCTGGTCCTAAAAATACCTCTCCCAGCTCTTTTAATAAATTAGAAGTATATTTATTTAAAACCTGATAATTCTTTTCTTTTTCCAGCCAATCAATTATTTTTTTAAACTCTGCTCTGTCTAGCCAAATACCGTGACACAAATTACAAACGTCAACAACTACTCCCGAATCCCCATAGTATACCTCATAAAGAGGAACCCTGCAATGAGGACATAACCTTATACCCCTAGCCACTCTAAATTTATTATCATTCTTCCATAAATCAACATCAAGCCAATTTAGCTCTTTGTCTTTTTCATTCTTTGCCCATTCTAATTCCTCTTCTTCAAAAAATAAACCGTAGCATTTAGGACAATAATCAACTTCCACCCCAGAAACAATTGTATTAGAAAGAGGCACCTTGCACTTAGGACACATTTTATCTGTTGTGATATCTGTAATTAAATGCTTTTTTTTCATAATTTCATATCTCTTAAAGCTTTAACTCTTTTTTCTATAGGAGGATGTGTTGAAAAAAGACCCGAAAACCAGCTTTTAGCCTCCTTCCCCCTCAAAGGAGAAGCTGTAAACAAATGAGCTGTAGAGGGACGGGCTCCCTTTAAATTATTTGGATCTGAAGATATTTTCTCTAAGGCCCGGGCTAATCCTTCTGGATATCTTGTCAAAAGAGCTCCTGAAGCGTCAGCTAAATACTCTCTTTTTCTGGAAATAGCAAGTTTTATCAATTGGGCAAAAATAGGAGACAGAACAATTAAAACTATCCCTGCTATCATTAAGATAGCTCCCAAACTCCCTTTTTTATTACTAGAAGAGCTTCCCTTAAAAAAGCTAATCCTCCAGAAAAGATGGCTCATCATCACTATTACTCCTACCAACACTACTATTATTGTCTGAAGCAAAGCATCCCTGTTTCCAATGTGAGACAATTCATGAGCTATAACACCTTCCAATTCAGATCTCTCCAACTTATTCAACAATCCTCTAGTAACGACTATAACAGAATGTTCTGGGTTTCTTCCTGCAGCAAAGGCATTAGGCTGATCAGACTCTATTATGTATATTTTAGGAAGGGGCAGGCCTGCTGTAATACAGAGGTTTTCTACAATACGGTAAAGCTCCGGATTATCTCTTTTCTCTATCGGCTTTGACTTTGTCATTCTCAAGACAATCTTGTCAGATTTCCAATAGCTCAGAAAACTTATTGAAATACTGTAAACCATAGCTACAATCAAAACAATCCAGCTCTCTAAAATGTAGGATACAGCAGCTCCTAAAGCTATAACAAGAAGACAGAAAGAAAAGATATAGAGCCAGGTCTTTCTAATGTTGGCCTCCTTATGAGTATATAAAGTGGCCATGAAAGCTAAAAGTCAACTTTAACAGGCTCTCTGGTAGCAACTTCTTTTATTTCAAAAAGATCCATCTTTTCAAAGCTAAACATAGAAGCTATAAGCTTCTCTGGAAATCTCTCTATTTTAATGTTCAAATCCCTAACATTTCCGTTGTAAAACCTTCTGGCGGCAGTAATCTTATCTTCTGTGTCTCTCAATTCTCTTTGAAGTTCTAAAAAGTTATTTGAAGCTTTCAAATTAGGATAATTTTCAGCAACAGCAAATAAGCTCTTTAAAGTAGAGGAAAGAGCGTTCTCTGCTTCTGCCTGCTCTTTAACGTTTCCAGCTTTTATAGCTTTGGCTCTAGCTTCTGTAACCTTCTCAAACAATTCTCTCTCGTGAGAAGCATACCCTTTGACCGTCTCTACTAAATTAGGAATCAAGTTATACCTTCTCTTTAGCTGAACATCTATGTCAGACCAGGCCTCTTTTGCCCTATTTTTTAAGGTAACAAGGCGGTTGTAAACAAAGACAGCCCAGAGAATTATAACGGCTAATACAGCTAAGACTATAATGAGAATTAACATTTTTTTAAAACTCTTCCTTATTTAATCTTCGAAAGAGTAAATTAAATATCAAGGTCTCTTTGAGAAACCGTTGTTTGTATCTTCATATTAGGATTAAATCCTCCAGCATCTCCCTCTATATCTAGTAAAAAGGTTGCTCTGGGTTGTTTTTCGTCATCTTCTCCCCCATCATGACCCATCAAGTTGACATTAAAGCTGTTAACTGTAAACTTATCTGAAAAAAGTGGCAGCTGAGTCTCTTCTTCTTTCCAACTTTTTAAATTATTTTTTCCCTGCTCTTTAATAAAAGTTTGGCACTCTTTATTATAATTCAAAAAGATTATTCCCTCGTCGTTGCCTCCTTCGGGATAGGCATAATTATAGTCCTCGCCAACACAATTCCCGGTTGTATCTTTCTTAGCCATTCTTAAATGCCTGCTCATATACTCCATGTTATAGCTCACCTGATCCAACATAGCTTGAGCAGCTAAAGTATATCTTTGAACCCGAACCACAGAAACAAAGATATTTATTATAGCTACTACTAATATAACAAGAATCAAGGCTACAACTAGCATTTCTATTAAGGTAAATCCTCTTTTTTTTGTTATTTTATTCATAATTAATCTCCCCAGTAGTTATACAAATTTTCTTGAAGATCAAAAGAATAGTCTTTTCCTTTTTCTGACCATCTCACTGTGACTATTACCTTGACCCTATCTCCAGCGTCTTCTACTTCAATTTCTCTTTTAAATCTAGTAGGAGAACCTGAGGAATTATTATAAAAACCATTCGCTTCAAGCTTCAAGAAGGCTTCATCATTATAGGACTGGCTAATAGTTGTGCTTGTGTAGTCTGCCTGACAACTGTCACATAACAACTCATTTTTCCAGTTCTGCCCCTCCAACCAATTAGTATCTCTAACATTCCTAACAATCTCAATGCCTTCCTGAGCTAAATAGGCAGCTGTCAAGCGATTTATAGAAACCGAAATTTGAGAAAGAGGATATTGAGCTGCAATGTAAGCTCCAATCAAACCTACAGCTATTATGAAAATAGTGATCAGAAGCTCTAAAAGAGTAAATCCTTTTTCTTCTTTAAACTTTTTATTCAACATTGATTAAACCCGCTTTATTGACTTTAATAGTTTTACTTTTTGACTCATCTTCCAGGGAAACTTCAATAGAAACCTCGGCAAGATCAAAAATATTTCCATCTCCGTCTGTAAAAAGAATACTTGGATCAGGGGGAGTAAAAATTATATTAAGATGATTTTCCTCCAAGCTCTTAATCTTTATTCCTTCTTCAAACTCAATCTTTTCAATTTCCTCACTTCCAAAATCACATTTTTTATTCGGCGGATCACCACTATCTCCTGACGGAAAATCAGCAAACAAAATATATAAAGTCTGCGGAGAAAGCTGTCTCCTTAGATATATTCCATAACCCCCTTCGGGAACATCTCCGTTTACCTCTTCAGCCCCCATAGCCATCTCCTGAGCTCTCCTAATATCCTGAGCAAGCTTGGAAGCCGACCTGTTTAGAGCTAACTGCTTCTGTCCTGATCTATAATTAGTAAAAAGCAAAGCAGCTAGGATAACGATCATAGCTGTAACCACCAATAGTTCAATTAAAGTAAATCCTTTTTTGGTCATTGATAAAGAGTAATATTAAATAAATTCCAATACCAGTTAATTATAATATCTCCCCAAAAAAGAGCTAAAAAGGTTCCTAAAACCAGAAAAGGGCCAAAGGGAACCTCGCTCTTCATTCCTTTCTTTTTCAGTAAAACCAATGCTACTCCTATTATAGCACCTATTAAAAAAGCAAGAAACAAGGCTATTAATATATTAGGATATCCTAATAAAAAGCCCATAAAGAGAGCCAGCTTAATATCCCCAATACCCATTCCTTTTCCTCTGGTTATTAAAACTATAATAAGAAAGAATAAAGCAGCTCCTAAACCAGACAACAAATAATGCCAATCTCTAAAATAGAAAAGCAAGCGATAAAAAAAAGCTATTAAAATAGCAGGATAGATAACTCTGTCCGGGATGATATAGTGTTTTAAATCAAAAACAAAGATTATAACAAGAAAACAAGAAACTAAAAGAAGAAAGAGAAGACTTTCCAATCCAAAATACCTAAAAACCAAAACAAAGATAATCCCAACAAGCAGCTCAACTAAAGGATATTGAAAAGAAATCTTCTTTTTACAATAACGGCATCTTCCTCTTAAAAAAAGAAAACTCAATAAAGGAATCAAATCCCAAAAACCCAAAGTACGATGACAAAGAGGACAGAAAGACCTCCCTTTTAAAAAACTCTTTCCTTTTTCCAATCTGTAAATTACGCAATTCAAAAAGCTTCCTACAACAAGCCCCAAAAGAAAGATAAAAATATAAAGAATAAATTCCATTAAATTATTTTAACTTAGCATAGACCGAAAAACAAGAACTATGGAATTAAAATAAAACACAATGCCTACGCATTGTTTTTTTCTTTCATTTCAAAATACGTGTCTCCTATTAAGGCGTGGAACATTTAACATTGCTATCTGAACAATTAGTATTTTCTCTCCCGGCATATCCCCTTCCATCAATACAGTAACTCTTTCCAGTTGGAAGAACTGTTTGAACACAATAATTTCCTTCAGTAGCATAACAGTCAATTTCATTCCCACCGTTAAACTTTAAAATATCATCTTCAATAAAACCTAAAGAAGGATAATCACTATTTCCTCCATTGAGAGCGCCATTATTGCAAAGAGTTTCATAAGATCTTTCAGCGTTAGAAATCATAGAGGCTACTCTTCTCAGTTGAGCTAAATTATTTTCTACTGCCACGTCTTTACCTTTCTGTCTATAACTTTTAAGAGCAATTACACTTAAACTAACCAAAAGACCTATTATGGCAATCACCACTAACAATTCTATCAGAGTAAAACCTTTATTCTCTTCTTCCAAATATCTTTTAAGCATACTTATTTGAAAACTCACGCAAGGCAAAAGATCTTTCCTTGCGTGAGTCCACATTTCAAACCATGATTTCCTATATTATTACTCGCAGGTATAAACTTCGGAACCTGAAGTAGCATCACAGTCTGGATCAGTCGTACCATAATTCTTGGAAACCATATTTCCATCTACGCACCAGTAATCACCACTGTTCAGTTGAGCTTCTGCACAATAACCACTACCATCGGTACCGTCATCCTGAATTATCACACTAGTTGCCCCCTGATCAAACATATCTTCACAAAGACTTTGAATATCACTATTGGTACAACTAGAACAACCCGCAGAGTCAGCTATTGTTCCATCGCAACCTACATCTGAATAATCTCCATCTTCAGAAAATTTGATTTCTGCCGTACTCCTAATTTGGTTCATATCTCCTGTTATCCTCGCATCTTTAGCCCTATCTCTAGCCCCAGATAAAGAAACTAAAACTATAGCAGCTAATATACCAATGATAGCGATAACTACCAATAACTCAATAAGTGTAAAACCTTTTTTCATTGTAACTTAAGATTTAAATCTTAATTTATCGACCTTTTTAATTTTCAACCTTATTAAATTATATCACAATCAAGCAATTCTGTCTGTGGAAAACTATATCCCTCCTCCAATAGAGTAAATAGGTATTATTACAGCTGCCATTAAAAGACCCACTATTCCACCTAAAACTACAATAAACAGAGGTTCCAATAATTTTGTGAAGTTATCCAGGTTTCTATTAACATCATCCTTATAGAAAACTACTACATTCTTTAAAGAATCATCCAAAGTACCTGTTTTTTCTCCTACAAGTATCATCTGATGAAATAAAGGGGAAATGTATCTTGGATGCTTCTTTAAAACATTGCTTATCTGCTCTCCCTTTTTAACCTCGTCTCGCGTTTCCAGAATAATCCTCTCATAAACAGTGTTGCCTACCACTTTTGCTGTAATCTCCAGAGATTTGGCTATAGGAAGCCCTCCTGCTATCAGAGTAGAAAGGTTCATGGCAAAACGGGCAAGATAAAGCTTTTTCAAAAATCCGTTTACAATAGGTATTTTCATCAGGGTCTCGTCAAGCACCTTCTTTCCCTGTTTTGTCTTAACCCATCTGTAAAACAAAACGATCAAGGCAGCTAAAACAATTAAAACGACCCACCCTTTAGTTCTTAAAAATTCAGCTATGGCCATCATTGTCCTGGTGAGCAAAGGCAGTTCTTGACCCGTCTCTTTTAAGACAGTAGTCAGCTGAGGTATTACCCAGGTAACAATAATGGAAACTACCGCTATAAAGACAACTAGGATAAAGCCAGGATAAGCCATAGCTCCTCTTACCTTGGACCTAAAAGCGTGTTGCTCTTCAAGATAATCTGCCATATAAACAAAGACTTCTGTAAGCTTACCGGAAGCCTCTCCAGACTTTACCATATTGATATAGAAGGGAGAGAAAATCTTGGGAAAAACAGCTAAAGCTTTAGATAAAGGAGTTCCCCCCTCTACCTCTTCTGCTATCCTAAAGACTTTCTCCTTTAAAGCTGAATTTTTAGTTTGGTTAGCTAAAGTATGAAGAGTTTCTACCAAAGGAACGTTTGACTTTAACATAATAGCAAGCTGACGGGAGAAATAGACAATATCTTTCTGGGTCACCCTTTCAAACATCTTTAGCTTTTTAGCGTAAACAGGAACAGAAGACTCATCTATGGCTGTGACATAAAGGTTTCTGGATTTTAAAATCTCCACCGCCGTGCTCCTATCGGAAGCTTCCACTGTTCCTGTCTGTATTTCTCCTGTTTTACTTCTGGCCTGATAGTCAAATTTCATATATTTATCTCTTAATCAATCTTCTTAATTCCCTTGAATCCAGAGAGTAGCTCTGAGCTGTTTCCATATCAACTTCTCGGGATCTTACTAAATTAGCCAAATATCTATTCAGAGAAATCATACCTACTTCAGCTGAAGTGGTAATAGTCAAAGGAATTTCATGAACCTTGTTCTCACGGATAAGGTTAGCTATAGCTGGCGTATTAATCATAATCTCACAAGCAGGTATCAATCCTCCTTTTATCCTAGGCAATAATCTTTGAGAAACAACTCCTAGTAGAGAACCTGATAATTGAGCTCTAATCTGAGCCTGCTGACCAGCAGGGAAAGAATCTACTATTCTGTGTATGGTTTGGGCTGCGTTATTAGTATGAAGAGTAGCTAAAACCAAGTGTCCTGTTTCAGCTGCTGTAATAGCTGTTGCTATAGTCTCTGGATCTCTCATTTCTCCTACCATAATAACGTCAGGGTCTTCTCTAAAAGTAGATTTTAAAGCCCTGGCAAAACTCTTGGTGTCATGATAAAGCTCTCTCTGATCTATAATAGACCTTTCATCTTCAAAAACATACTCTATAGGATCTTCAATAGTAATAATATGCTTAGCCTTGGTCTTGTTTATCTCATCTATCAAGGCAGCTAATGTAGTTGATTTTCCCTGACTCGAAGGTCCTGTTATTAAGAAAAATCCCTGAGGATGACGAATGAAGTCATGTAAAAGAGGGGGCAAGCTAAGTTCTTCAATAGTCCTTATCTCAGAAGGAATCATCCTCAAAGCAACAGAAACATTCCCTCTTTGAAAGAAGACATTAACTCTGAATCTTACCTTATCTTCAAAATTATATGAAAAATCGATCTCTTTTTCTTTTAAGAACCTGCTCTGCTGTTCTTCTGTCATTAAAGCAAAAGCTAAGCCCTTAGTGTCTTCTGAAGAAAACTTCTTTCTTTTTACTAAAGGAGTCAATCTCCCTGCTATTCTCAAAACAGGAGGATGACCTTCGGAAATATGAAGATCTGAAGCTCTCTGGTCAAGAGCAGCTTTTAAAATATCATTTAGCTTTGAAGAATAGTCCATAAATTTAGCTCTTTAATATTTTTTTAACCTCTCTTACTACTTCTGTAGGCGTATGATGGGCCTTTATTAAATATTTGGCAGCCCCCAGATTCATCCCTTTCTCTACTTCTTCTTTCTGGCCTAAATTGGAAAGTATCACTATATTCAAATCATCAAGCTTATCTTCATTCTTCAATTTTCTGAGAATCTCCCATCCGCTTAAACTTGGCAGGACGATATCTAAAAGGATAAGATCTGGCTTCTTTTCCTCTATTTTCTCAAAACATTCATTTCCGTCTTTGGCCACCCTGACTTCAAAATCTTCTTCTTTGAATTTGGTAGAGTAAACTTCTATTAAAAAGGGGTCGTCTTCTACAAGTAGAATTGATTTCATCATGTTTCTGCTACCCGGGCTACTTCTTCAAAGGAAGTAGTTCCGTCTAAAACTTTTAATATACCGTCCTGTTTCATAGTTACCATTCCCTGACGCTTAGCTTCTTCTCTTATCTTAACTTCAGTAGGTCCTTCGGAAATAATATCGGCCAGCTGATCTGTCATCTCAAGAACTTCAAAAATACCCATTCTCCCAACATACCCTGTCTTGTTACACCTCTTACAGCCGACTGGCTTATATATTTTAAAGTCTTTTGGAATATTCACTTTCTCTTTTATCTTAGGAGGAAGATTCTCAATTTCTTTCATTATTTCTTTTTTAACCTTTCCTGTCGGAGTAACTTCTTTTTTACAATGAGGACACAATTGTCTAACTAATCTTTGACCCAGGGCCAAACTAAGAGTAGGAGGTATTAAGAAAGACTGAACCCCCATATCAATTAGTCTTGGGATAACTCCAATAGCGTCATTTGTGTGAAGAGTGGAAAGAACTAAATGTCCTGTCAAAGATGAATGAATCGCTAAAGAAGCTGTCTCTTCATCTCTAATCTCACCTACCATTAGAATATCAGGGTCCTGTCTTAACATATGGCGAAGACCGTTAGCAAAGTCATACCCTATATCAGGTTTTACCTGAGATTGATTAACCCCTTCCATAAAGTATTCGACAGGATCCTCTAGAGTCATAAGGTTAACCTCTTCTCTATTCAATTTACTCATAGCTGAATAAAGAGTAGTTGTTTTACCAGAGCCAGTAGGACCTGTAGCTAAAATCATACCGTAGGTTTTCTTTAAAACTTTTTCCATAACTTCCAGGTTCCTTCCTCTTACTCCTAATTCTTCTAGCTCTATTTTTCTTTGGCTGGGATCTAAAATTCTAATCACAACTTTTTCTCCTAGAGTGGTTGGAAAAGTAGAAACTCTAAAGTCTACTGGCCTTTCTTCAAACATAGTAGAAAATCTCCCATCCTGAGGTACTCTGCTTTCATCTATTTTTAGACTGGAAAGAATTTTAATTCTAGCAGCTACTGCAGGAAGAATTCTCATGGGTAGGAAAAGACTAGAGTGGAGAATACCGTCTAAACGAAACCTTACTCTTATCTTCTCTCTGCCTGGCTCAATATGAATATCAGAAGCCTTTCCGTCTACTGCATGTCTTAAGATAACAGCTACCACTTTAGAAATAGGGGCCTCTTCTACTATCCTTTGAACCTCTTCTGCTTTCTCCTTTTTAGTTTTCTTTTCCGTCTTAATCTCCTCTTCAAGTTCCTCTAAAGCTTTGCTTACCTCTTTTTTTAAATTACGATATTTCCTGAGAAGCTGTTCGAAATTGGATATTGTAATAAGATATATCTTGTACTTTATCTTATTCTGACGAGCCAAAAAGTCCAAAGCCTCTCTTGCTTTCAAATTCTCGGGATAAACCATCCCTATTTCAAGCTTGTCATCTTCTCTCCCTACAGGCATCATTTGATAATACTTGGCTGATTCTTCCGGTATAGTTTCTAATATTTTCAAAGAGACATCATCTGGAGAAACAGTTTTCAGAGGAATGTTCAGATTCTTGCTTTTTAAACTGAAAAGAAAGTCTTCTGAAACAATTTCTTTTTCTAAAATAATTTCTTCTTCTTTTTTACCTGAAGTTTTTATTTCATATTCCAAAGAAGTAGCTCTGGACTTATCTATAATTCCTTTTTCTTTTAGTTGTGATATCAGAGACATTTAGTATGAAAGGAAAGGGTTTTCCCTTCCTGTTTCCTCTATAGGTGATATTTTCCTGAAAACATTGAGGTCTCCTAATTTTTCTCCCTTTAAAAAATCAAAGTCAATCTTGATCTCTTTAGCTATTCTGGGAGTCGAAGAAGCTATTTCCACTTTTTCTTCTTTAAAAAAGCCAAACCACAAAACAACAACCGTTATAATTATAACTCCTAGAAGAACAAAAAGGAGATACTTTTGTTTTTTCTTTTTTTTATCAATAGTAATAGCCATATTAACAATTTAAATTATTTAATTCCTTCAGGAGCGGGAAATCCTCCTTCTTCTGTACTTTCCGCACCTGATTTTTCAGAGAAAGCATGTGTTCTAAATCCTAATTTGAAGTCAAATAAAGTTTCTCCTTCTTTTCCTCCTGTAAAGCTAATGCTCTCTACATCAATTATTCTAGCATTCTTGTATATAGCGGAAAGGAAACTCTTCAAAGAAGAATAAGAACCAGAAAAGCTGCCTGAGAAAGTAATATCTCTAATCCCTCTGTTCTGAGAAGAGGAAATACTACCCAGATTATTAGTTACCAATCCGTTCTCTGAAGCGATAATCTTGACAAACCTTAAGAAGGCAGGCTCTAGGGGAGGATCTGGCAGGGCTGACTCTATCTTTTCCATTTCCTCCGAATAATCTTCAAGCTCTTCAGAAACTTTCCTTAGATCCTCAAAATAAGCTATCTTTTCTTGTAAAGCTTCCTCCTTTTTTCGAAGCTCTTTTCTTAAAGCCATAAACTCCTGATACTCTGGCCACCAAAGGAAGAATCCTCCTACTATGGCTACCAGGAATAGAAGAACTGTTGCTATAATTATTGATCTAGGCATTATTCTTCAAAGATCTGAGGATCAAATTCAAGTTTAAGGGAGAAAACTACACCCCCTTTCTCGCTTGTTGATAAGTCAGATAAATTAATTTTTTTCAAAATATCTTCCTCCCTTAAAGTCATGATCTGCTGTCCCACAGACTCAAAGTTTTCAGACTTAGCTGAGACAGAGACTATGGCCTCATCTGGCTTAAAGTCAAAATCTGAAAGCCAGACCTCAGGATGAGTTTTCTCCTGGAGGAAGCTAAAGACGCTTAAGACCTTTTTATGTTGAGCAAGAAGCTTTTTAAAGTCCTCTATTTTCTTTTCTTTAGCAAGAATATTATCTTCCAGTTCTTTTTCCTCAGGTGTCTTTTTAATCTGTTGGCTCAATTCATCTATTTCTTGGTTAATAGACTTACTTGTTAAATAGAAATACAAATAGCTTCCTCCAAGACCTAAAACCAGAACAACTCCGGCAATTAGCAAGATATAAAGCCAGAGAGGACCTTTAAGCTTTGATTTTTTCGCTATTTCTATAGCCATGTTTTTTAATTATATTTTTTATTCAAAACCTTTGAGGGCAGCTCCTACAGCCACACCATATATAGAAGCTCTTTTTGAAAGGGTATTTTTCAAGACTTCAGGATAAGAAAGAGAGGAAAAGGGATCCAAGAGATCTACTTCCTTTTTAAGTTCAGAAGAGAAGTAATTCCTTAGACCGGGCATTTTAGCCATTCCCCCAGCTAAAACGACCTTTTCTATTTCTTTTCCTTCTTTTTGATAAAATTCTCTGAAGGCCTTCTTTATTTCATCAATAATAGAATCTATAGAGGGAAGGAGGATTTCTTTAACTTTATCCTGCTCTGAAGATATGCCTCTCTCCTCTTTGAGCCTATTAGCTTTATTATAATCTATATTCAAAGATCTAGCTAGTGTCTCTGTGAGCTGGTTTCCAGCTACATTAAAACTGTGGCTTATCTTTAAAACACCTCCTTCCAATATACTGCAAGTAGTACTTCTAGCTCCAACATCAACAACACCTATATTTTTTTCGGTCTTCTTCAGGTTTCTAGCCAGAGAAAAGACTTCCGGTTCCAAAAGCCTAAGTTCCAAACCAGAGTGATTAGCTATCTTCTGATACTGGGAGACTACATCGTTTAGTATAGCCACCACTAGAACTTTAATTGGAGTTTTAGAGAGCTCTCCTTCTGTGATAACCCAGTCCAAGGTAATCTCATTATCAGGCAAAGGAATATAGGGCCTTGATTCATATTTAACAGCTTCGTAAAGCTCGTCTTTGCCCATGGTGGGCAATTCAAGAGTAGTGAAAAAGCTTGAAAAGTCTGGGATAGAGAAATTAGCCTCCTTGGTTTTTATTTCCGCTTCAGAACAGATGTTTTTTATGGCCTCTGATACTTCTTTATCTGACAACAAAAGAGAGTTTTTTTTAAAAACCCTGAAAGACTTACCATTACCAGAAGAAGTTCCTAATTCTCCGTAGTTTTCCAGTTTAGGAGGGTTGCCTCTTTTCAGCTCAATTACTCTTATACTTGAAGTTCCTA
Source organism: uncultured Candidatus Saccharibacteria bacterium (assembly GCA_964609075.1). GTDB lineage: Bacteria > Patescibacteriota > Minisyncoccia > Minisyncoccales > GWA2-38-27 > CAZDXV01. The sequence goes on along the minus strand of CAZSQP010000010.1, from coordinate 1,838 downwards.
TATCCACTCCTAAAAAATTCTTTGGCCCCCCTTTAAAAAAATTCCAGAACATTTAATATTATTCTCTAATTAATCTTTTTTAATTATACCACAAATTAAAAGCAAAACTATGTGGAAAAAGCTATTTCTATTACAATAACAAAATGAAAGAGAAAATAAGACAATTCTTTTTAGACCTCTTTTTTCCTACTTTCTGCGTTAATTGCCAGAAAGAAGGAAGTTATCTCTGTGAAGATTGTCTCTCTTTAACAGATATCTTAGAAAAGCCTCAACCTCCGACAAAATACCTCGACAACATATTCTGTGCTGCCCCTTATAAAAACTTTATCGTTAAAAAACTAATTGATCAATTCCAAGAAGAGCCATACGTTAGAGAAACAACTAAACCCCTCTCTTCTTTAATTCTAGCACATTTAGCCAGCTTAAAAGAGCCCCCTTCTCTAAAAGGAGAACTGATTCCTATCAAGAGAGAAAAGATAAAGAGGATAGGATATGATCCTGCCACGGAAATAGCAAAAGAACTTCTCCCTTTTACAAACCAGGGAAAAGAAATATTCCTTATAGATATAATTTTAGACAGAGAAAAGTTAGATAAGAAAGCTAAAAAATTAAAACAAAAAGGAGCAGAAAAAGTTTCTGCTCTCATTGTGGCTGGAGAATAAAAGCGGAGGGGGTGGGATTCGAACCCACAAGTCCATCTCTGGACGCCAGTTTTCAAAACTGGTGGAATAGCCGTTATCCGACCCCTCCAAAAGATGCTTTAAATTTTCTTTTATGTTTTGGGTTACTTGTACCTATCAGATTAAAATATTTTACAATATCCTCTTGGCTTTCTAGCTGAATATTTCTCCCACTCTTAGTACGAATTTTCGGTGAAAAACCTAACTCCTTCAATATCTCGACGACAGAGCAACGAAGCTGTTCTGAACTACTTGAAAAAGCTAATCTGGGATAACAATACATCTTCTTTTTAATTTTGTGACATTCATTAAAGAAACAGCCATCAGTATCTACTAATCCTCTTATACACGAAACCTTGAAGGCTTTCTTTTGCTTAACCCAGTCAGGGATATCTAAATTCTGTTTTAGTTTATTTCCAATCTTTAAACCTATCGATTTACAAAACTCTGCCAAAAGTGTTCGCGAAATAATAACTTCAACTACTAATTGATCCTTCCTTGGGTTAATGTTTGGTTCAACATTAAAAAGTTTCTTAATAAAATCTTTCAGAAAAATAATATAAAGTTTATCGGTTTCAGAGTTGAGCCATACTCTGACCTGTCTTTCAGTAATACCACCATCTCCTATCATTATTCCAACAAACTCAGCAAGCTCTTTAGATTTTCTTGGCTTTTTAATGGGGTAGCAGGGCTTAATGATTGAATCCTTTTTGAATTTTCCTTCTCGTTCCCACCATTCATACCATTTTTTCTTCCGGTGTTCTGGATTACCACCAACCCGCCCATACTTCTTATATACCGCAACCCCACCTGCTTTACCAGCTGCACCAACATACCAAAAAGGATCTTTAATTTCTACGTCTCGGGGTATTTTTTTATCAGTTTGGCGAGAAATTTTTTGAATCACCTTTAATGATGCAGAATATTTCTCCCTCCTCCAATCGTTAAGCGTCCTTCTATGTACCCCTATCTTTTTAGCAAATCCTAGCCATGAAAGCCCCGAATCCTGTTTTGCTGTTAATAAAAAACGACTTTGTTCGCCGGGAGGGAAAATAACCCTCTTATCTTTAGAATTTACCGATTCAGGCATTATTCCATTTTAACACGCTAAAACAGAAAAACAAACTAATTCTGTCAGCAAAAAGTGAAAATTGGCGG
>CAZSQP010000009.1:0-18065 GCA_964609075.1 uncultured Candidatus Saccharibacteria bacterium | reverse complement strand
ATTCTATCAAATCGCGACATTTGGCTGAACGCTTGTATATGACATTTTAGCTGGAAGACAACATAAAATTTGACAAAATATTATATCCGTAGTAATGTAATGCTAGAAAAGAGGTCGAAACAGAAAGGAGGTGAATTATGCGGGAAAAAAGATTTCAAAAACGCGTTGAGAATTTTGTTTGCGAAAGATGCGGGGAGAAGACAAAAGGAAAGGGGTATACTGATCATTGCCCCGTTTGCTTGTGGTCTAAGCATGTGGATGTTAATCCAGGCGACAGGAAGGCTGACTGCGGTGGTTTAATGGAACCAATTGGCGTTGAAATCAAAGCTAGGGACAGCATCATTCACTACCGTTGTACCAGGTGCGGTTTTGAACATAGAGTTAAAGCTGCCTCAGATGACAATTTCGATAAAATTATAGAACTTTCTAAAAAACCTCTTCAAAAATAACAGGCATACTTGACAAAACAAAAGTATGCCTGTTTTCTTTATATGATGGACAAATTAAAACACTATAGTATCCCCCATTTACTTCATATCGAGATGAGTTATGCTTGTAATTCCAATTGTATTTTTTGCTATAATCCTTATCGTAAAAGTCCGATTGATTATGACAAAATCGATAAAATAGTTAAGGCTGTCTACGAAGCTCATATTCCCCATATATATCTTATTGGGGGCGAACCTTCTCTTCTAAAGACTGAAAAGCTTAATCAATATATAGATCTCTTATCAGAGAGATCATCAGTAACAATAGTTACAAACGGACTAATTTATAAAAGGGATCTTTCAGATAAGCTAGCTTGTATAGGTGTTCCTATCCACGGAAATGAAAAAACCCACGAAATGCTAACCAATAATAAAGGAGGATATGAAAAGGTCATCAAAACAATAAAAGCGTATGTCAAAGATGGTTTTGATGTTAGATGTATTCCTGTATTGATGTCAGCTAATTATGATCAAATGTATGATGTAATTAAACTATCCAAAGATCTAGGCATGGAAAGCGTTTTCATTGATAGATTTGAGAGCGGCGGGATCGGAAGTAAAATTGCAGATAAGCTGAAACCTTCTCTTCCTCAATTTAAGGAAGCTTTAGGCCAGATGATAAAAGCTAGAGATGATTTTAATATACCAGTGGGTTTTGGCACAGCTATTCCTTTTTGCCTTGATGAAAGGCTGATAAAAGATAATATGTGGGCTGATTGTGGAGCTGGAGTAACTTTCTGTTCTGTAAATCCAGAAGGAGGATTAAGGATTTGTAATCAATCTAATATTATTTATGGCAATGTATTAAAAGAACCAATAGAGAATATTTGGAATAAAAGAGAAATTAATGAGTTTAGGAACCTTGGATGGGTTGAAGGGTTATGTACTGATTGCCCTTTTCTTCATTATTGTACCTGTGGTTGCAAGGTTGATTTGAATTATTGCAAAAAATATAGCGTGGATTATGCAGTCAGGGAAAACAAAGGAAAGTTACTTGATTTGAAAGAATTAAAAAAACTGGCAAAAATATTTTTTAATAAAGAGAAAAATTTAGAGAAATTTTCTAAAAAATACAGAAGATTTTTCGCAAATAAATATACTAAACTTAATTTGAAGCACGAAGAAAACTATTTAGTTACTCGTTATCAAACGATCACTTTAAATAACTTAGCTGTTAAAATAATTAAAGAAATTCGAAATGGAGTTGAGTTTGAAAAAGATCTGATCGATAGGTTTCAAAAATTAGCTGAAGAAAAAGAAATTAGAAGCTTTGTTAGTAAGCTGATAAAAATAGATGCTATAGATTTAAAATAATTTTAATGAAATCTAGAAACATTATAAAAACCTGCAATTGGGAAATAACAAAAAGATGCAATCTAAACTGTATTCATTGTATTTCCTCTACGGGTGATAAAGGAGAAATGGATACGAAGTCGGTGTTGGATGTAATAGATATTTTAAAGGATTGGGGTTGCAAAGAGCTTTATTTTACTGGTGGGGAGCCTTTAGCGAAGAAAGAAATATTCACTATTTTTAAAAAAGCTAAGAATAATGGAATAAAAATAGCTTTGTTGTCTAACGGAACCTTAATCAATAGGAGAAACATTAAGCTGATTAAAAAATATATAGATGAGATAGGAATAAGCCTAGATGGTTCTTCTTCTGAGATTAATGATTTAATAAGAGGAGAAGGTGTTTTTGAAAAAATTATTAATAGTATCAAGATTTTAAGAAGATACAAAATTCCTGTTAGTCTTTATAGTACTATTTGCAAATTAAACATAAACGATTTTGAGAATATATTTAAACTGATCAATTCTTTAGAAGTTGAGAGTGTTAGGGTGAACGAGGTATCTTTAAGGGGTAGAGCTTATAGAAACAGAAAAAAGCTTGCTTTCAGCAAGGGAAAAAAGCTCAATCTTAAAAGCCAGCTATTCAAAACTTTTGAAAAATTTGGTTATCGGGACGAAGATTTTTTATTTTTTGATTCTTGTGAAATAGATAATAAAAATATTTTTCTTTCTCCTAAGGGTTTTGTTTATCCCTGTATAGAGATTTATCAGCAAAAACCGGATAATCATTTAGGTAATATTTTGGGTATCAGCAAAGAAAATTTCAAAAAAAGAAGAAGAGAATATATAAAATCAAAACCTAGAAAATGTCCTTATCAATTTATGGTTAGAGACAATCTCGCTTTGTGTTTAAATGATCTATCAGTAAAATGTAAATTCAGCAAATAGCTTATGAATATTAAAAAAGCTTGGGAAAACAACGAAAAATATAAAAGACAGGTATTCGAGAATAATTTTGAAATGGATATTTCCTCCGGTCAAATAGATGAGTTCGATTATTCAGTGGATGAATGTTTTGACAAGAAAAAGATTAATTTTCTATCAGAATGGTTTTTTGACAAAAAAATTCATAAGTATGCTTCTTTTGATAAAAATAATTTTAAAATTGGACCTACTATTCCTCTTCAATACACCTTTCCGGATACCAATAGAAAGCTTAATGAATCTATCGAGAATTTCCATATTAAAGAAGGTCTTCCTAGGGGTAGCTTCACGGTTTTTATAAGCGAAGGTTCAACTCCCATGATTGCTGCTATGGTTTTATTTGCAAAGAAGATCGGCTTTGATAAAATCCATAGTCTTTTTCCCTTGTATTTTACGATTCATAAGATGTGTGATGTGGTGGGTATCAACATTCTTCCTTGCAATGATGATTTTCCTCTTTCTAGTAATATCAGTTTAAATCTCCCCAAAAGAAAAAGCTTTCTTTTCATCACCGATCCTATTTGGTCCATAGGTAGACACTATTCGGAAGAGGTGTTTAATAGGCTAGCTAAATGGCAGAAGGAGACAGGGTCTATAATATTTGTTGACAACTCCTTTTCTTATATGGACTGGAATACTTTGATAAAAAGGGAGCCTTCTGTCGCACTTCGTCCCGATTTAACCTTTCGTTTAGTGTGTCCCACCAAATCGTTATGTCTTCATGGTTTGCGTTTTTCTTATCTTTTATGCCCAAAGAAATTTTCAAAAGAAGTAGCCAGAATATCGATAGCTAATACTGGATCAAGCTGCTATTTTGGCCATCTTCAGAGAGAAATGGTTTTTAAGAAAATGATCGAGAAGAAACCAAACCCTATAGGTTTATTTGCCAGCGAAAGGTATAAAGTCTTAAAAAAGGTTTTTTCTAAGAACAAAATAAAGCATATAGTTCCCAACTGTGGTTTTTTTATGTTTGCAGATCTAGATTTTGTTTTAAAAAAGAAAAAAGCAAGGCACAAGTATTACTGGCTTAATAATGAAGCTCTGGATGTTTTAAATCCAAAATACAAAGGTTATGCTAAGATAAATCTGATTGCTCGTGAAAAAATTATTAATTCATTAATAAAAGATCTAAGTTAACTGAAGTGAATAAAGAACTTAAAAAAACATATAAGTTAGCAGATAAACTTTTTCCCAAAATTAGTAAAGCTTGTCAGAAATGTGATACTTGTTGTAGAACCTATGGGTGGCTGCTAGAGGAAGAGGTGAAAGAATTTTTTGAAAAGGGTTATCCAATTATCAAAATAAATGAAAATCTTTATTGTTTTGATTCTTTTGTAAGAAATAAAAAGCAGAAAAGAATTTTTAATAAGATTCCTAGGTGTCTCTTTTATAAAAAAGGTAAGTGTCTAATATACAAAGAGAGGCCGCTTGATTGTCGATTATATCCGATTAAAGTCAAAATTAAAAAAAATAGTCTAATTGTTGGATTAAGCTTGGGTTGTAAATACATTTCTTCTTTGACAGAAAAGAAACAAGAGTGTCTCTCTAAAGAAGTAATTAATTTTTTTGAAAAAGCACCCTTAAGTGTTGTTAATAATTATCTGGAAATGATTAAAGAAGTCAATCTTATCTCAAAGCCAAAAAAATTTTGGATGAAAGAAATAGCAAAGCTAGAAAAAAGAAAAGATTCTTGGGAAATAATAAAATTGATCAGGCCTTGATCTTTTATCAAATATATTTTACAATAAAAGCATAAAAAGATAAAGTAAAAAATATGTCTAAATGTAAGGCAGTACTCGATTCTAAGAAAGTGAAAAGTCTTAGAGTTAAGAGTAAAAAAAAGAACAGTAAAAAGAAATAGATTTAGAGGGTATTTATTTTTACAGTGCGGCTACACTAGCTATTAAAATTAGCTGCTTTATATTTATTTGTTTAATCATTATCGGTCAGAGAAGGCCGTTTTTTATTTAATTATTTTTTCTTTTTTAAAAACAATAAAAATGATAAGATAGAGAAAATGGGATATTGGATTGTTAAAATATTATTTGGACCTATTGTCCGTTTAATTTGGATTAAAAAAGTAAAAGGATTAAACAATTTTCCTAAAAAGGGAGCTTGTATAATAGCTGCGAATCATTCCAGCTATTTTGACTTTATTTGTCTTGTAGCTGTTTTACCTAGAAGGGTTCATTTTTTAGCAGCTGAGAAGTTTTTTAAAAGTTTTTTCTGGAAACCCATAATGATACTAACGGGACAGATAAAAGTAGAAAGAAAGAAAAAAGACAAGTTAGAAGTTCATCATCAAGTAAGTAAAGTATTAAAAGAAGGAGGGATTATAGGTATTTTTCCGGAAGGTACCCGTTCTCCCAAAGGAAAGATAGAAAAGACATATACCGGAGTAGGACAATTTACATTATTGAATAAAGTTCCAGTTATTCCTATTGGCATAAAAGGAACCTTTGAAATTATGTCCAGATTCGACAAGTTTCCAAGGTTTAAGAAAAACGCAGAAATTAACATAGGCAAAGCTATAACTTTTAGGGAATATTATACTAAAGAGTATAATAAGGATTTATTTAGGGAGATTACGGATAAAATAATGGATAGGATTAAAAAGCTTTTAAGGGAAGGTAATTAGAATGGATTTTAAATTTTTAAAGGGGTGTAATTATAACAATTTAAAAGAAAAGATAGGTTTAATTTTGGAAGAATTAAATTTTTCTTCCAGTGAGGTTTTTATTAAGCCTAATTTTTCAGGCAGAGTACCGATTATTCCTGGAGAGAATACAGACCCTAAATTCCTGGAGATTCTTTTAGAGGTGGTGCTTAATAAAGGTGCTAAGAGAGTAATGGTAGGTCATGGTAGTCTTTTAGGGACTCCCTATAAAAAATTCCCCCTTAAGAAAATAATTGAAAAAGGAGGATATAATTATTTAAAAAACAAGGAAAGAATTAAATTAGTTGATCTTGATAAAGAAGAAAGGAAAAAAATAGAATGCGATGATTTTAATTTTTCTATACCAACTATCATAGAGCAATCCGATTTTTATATAAATCTTGCTAAGGTAAAAACCCACATGGAAACTACCGTGAGTCTGTCTTTAAAAAATCAGATGGGTTTATTGCCTCCAGTTGAGAGAATAGGGATGCACCAGAATAATTTAGAAAGATTAATTTCTCTATTAGGGAAAGCAATTAATCCAGACCTGAATATAATAGATGGAATAAAAGCTATGGAGGGAAATGGACCTCATCATGGAAGAACCAAAGAATTAGGGATAATAGTAGCAGGCAATGATATGGTCAAACTGGACTCAATTGTTTCTTTTTATATAGGTTTTGATTTCAGAAAAGTAAAACATATTTCTCAGGCAGAGGAGTTAGAAGTAGGAAAATACCCCTCTGAGGAGGAGCTAAAAAAAATTAGTGATCTAGGAACCGAAGAGCTTATAAAAGCAAAGAAATGTTATAAGTTTGGAAAAAATATCTATGTTTGGCCCACTACTGCCTGCTCAAGATGTATTACAGCTTTAAACGAATCTGGTAGAATAATAAAAAAGAGACCTATTGCAAATAGGAGATTTATTCAAAAGGCTCTCTTTGGGAAAGAAAAGATAAATATTGTAATAGGAAGAGCTGATGATTTAGATTTACCGAAAGACGAAAAATGTATTACTATAGGAAGATGTACGGAACGCTTTTCAAAAAGAAGGAATATAGAAAATCTAAAAATGTGTCCCCCTACGATTAAAAAAACTTTAGAACATATTAAAAAGAAAATAGAAGAGAATGATTAACACATTATTTACTATAACTTCTTTTCTTACGGCCGCAGCAAGCTTTCTTCTTGGTGTTTTTGTTGTTTCTAAAAATTGGAGAGACTGGAAAAACCGGATGTGGTTTTTTACCACAATAGCTATATCTATTTGGAGTTTTTCTTTAGCAATGGAAGTTTCCTCCCCTGATTATAATACTGCTTTTTTCTGGAATAAAATTCTTAACATTGGAGCTATATTCATTCCGATATTTTTCTACCATTTTGTGGTTTTATTTCTTGAAAAAGAGACAAAAGAAAAGATATATTTAGTTATTGGTTATTTTTTTGCTCTTATTTTACTTTCTTTTAATCTTTTTAGCTCTTCATTCGTTAAGGGAGTTCCTCCTAGTTCCGGACTTAGGTTTTGGATAGAGGTAGGTCCTCTTTATTATTTATTTTTCGCATTCTTTGTAATTTATTTTTTAAGAGTTATCTACCTTCTTTTCAAAGAGAGAAAAATTGCAGAAAAGATTAAAAGAACACAAATTAATTATTTATTAATAGCTATATTATTTGGTTTTGGAGGAGGAATTATGAATTTTATTCCTCAGGTATTTTCTGTAAATATATTTCCTTTTGGTAATTTCTTAGTTGTTTTATATGCTTTTTTTATTACTTATTCTGTTCTTAAACACCATCTTTTTCATAGTCATGTAATAGCAACAGAGCTATTCACTTTAGCAATATTAATTTTTCTACTTTTTAGGGTATTGATTGCAAAAGATTTCCAAGATCTTTTAATAAATGCTGGGTTGCTAGTAGTGATATCTATATTTAGTGGATTACTAGTCCGCAGCGTCCTAAGAGAAGTAAAACAGAGAGAAAAACTGGAAAAGCTGACAAAAGAGATACAGGAAGCTTATGAGGTAGAAAAGAAAGCCCACCATGAATTGCAAGGATTAAGTGAAGCTAAAAACCAATTCATTATGGCAACCCAGCATCATTTAAGAACTCCTTTAACCTCTATGATGGGATACATAGACCTCATACTCTCCAGTACTTATGGAAAGGTCCCAAAAAAGATGAAAGACCCTATTTTAAAACTCCAAACATCCACAAAAAGATTAATTAGAATAGTCAATGAAATACTGGATATTTCCCAGTTTCAGCTTGGAAAACAGGTAGTGGACATTAAGCCCGGAGTGGACATGGAAGCTGTAATAGATGAAATAGTGGAAGAATTGAGCTTTGAAGCTAAATCTAAAGGAATTGACTTGAAGCTCAAAAAGCCCAAAGAAAAACTGCCCAAGGTAAAAGCAGATGAAGAAAAGATAAAAGTAGCTTTATTCAATCTTGTAGATAACGCTGTAAAGTATACTTCTAAGGGAGGAGTTAGTATAGATATTGGAACAACAGACCATAGTTTAAAAATCGCTATAAAAGACACAGGGATAGGAATACCGGAAGAAGAACTGCCTAATCTCTTCGGCAAGATCTTTGAAAGAGGAAAAAAGGCCAAAAAGGTCTTTACTACGGGAAAAGGAATAGGACTATTTATCTCCAGTAGAATAATAAAAGCTCATAACGGTAAAGTCTGGGCAGAATCAGAAGGAAAAGGAAAGGGATCTACTTTCTTTGTGGAAATGCCTGTTAGCTAAAATGATTGACTCGGCTTTATATTCTAGTATAATAAGAATAGAATATTATGACATATAAATTTACCTCAGTTATTAATAAGGAAGGCAAATGGTATGTAGCCCGATGTATTGAGTTAGGAGTGACAAGCCAAGGAAAAACGATTGAAAAAGCCCAAGAAAATCTCAAAGAGGCAGTAGAGCTTTATTTAGAGGATCAGCCAAAAAGCAAGAAATATCTTTCAAAGAAAGCACCGTTGATTACCACTTTTGAGCTAAAACATGCCTAAAACTCTTTCCGGTAGGAAGGTGGTTAAGATTTTATGCCGAGAGTTCGGCTTTTCTTTTATTTCTCAAAAGGGAAGCCATGTAAAATTAAGAAAGAAAGTCAAGGGCAAAAAGATTACAACGATAGTTCCTCTTCATAAAGAACTAGCTCAGGGGACCCTAAAAGGCGTTTTACAATTAGCAGAAGTCGAGGAAAAAGATTTTTTAAAGAAGAAATAGGACTATTTATCTCAAGCAGGATAATAAAAGCTCATAACGGTAAGGTTTGGGCAGAGTCTGAAGGAAAAGGAAAGGGATCTACTTTCTTTGTGGAATTGCCTGTGAAGTAGTATTTTAAGAGTGGAAAAGAAACAGAGTTTCAGCTCTGTTTCTTTTGTTTAAAAACTTGACTAAAACAAAGTAAAATTGTAAGCTAGAGTTAGTGCTGAGATGTTCTCAGCTTTAACAAGTGAACTGGAAAAAGGAGGAATAAGATGAATCTCACGGGGAAAATCCTGTTTGTTCTGTTTATTCTTTCTTCGGGGATTTCTTTCGCCTCCGAAGAGGCAGAAGATGTATTTTTTTCTCTTTACGGAGAAAGGATGAAAAAGGCCCAGTCCTCATCATCTTTTGAGGACGATATCCTTCTAGCAGCAGAGTTTCTTGAGTGTGCTCGCAGTTCTGAGGACAAGCCGGAACTCTTCTTTCTATTCTGCAACAAAGCGTACGAACTTAGCAGAAAAGATCCTTCGGGCCATCTCACAGCGGTTGTCGCTATGGAGATGGTTTACAGTAAGGATCCAGAAAAAAAGCAGGAAGCTCTCCAGAATTGTGTTGATCTTTTTCAAGAAGAGTACAGAAGAGCAAGAGGGCAAGACAAGACAAAAGCCGGCCGAATGCTCATTAATGCTCTCCTGAAGATCTCGGAAGTTCAAGATTCAAAGGAAGCTTTAGGAACCCTTAAGCACGCCCTTGGAGTCAGTCGTTTTCTGGATTCCTACAAAAGGGATACTCTCCAAAAGTGCTTGGATGCTATTCTTGAGCGCCAAAAAGTGGAAGAGAAAGCTGATTTTCTTGAAAAACAGCTTCTCGAAAACCCTGCTAATAGTAAGGTTCGAGAAAAACTGGTTCTTCTTTTCTTGCTTGATATGGACAATACAGAAAGAGCCTCTAAACTGACAGACGAAAGTTTAAGCAAGCAGTTGCAGAAGTATATCTTTGCGGCAACCAAACCGCTGAAAGAAGCTCCGGAACTCGCTTGCCTAGAGATGGGAAGATGGTATGACAGCTTGTCAGAGAAAGCCGAAACATCTTCTGGTAAAGCCACTGCTCTCTGGCGGGCTAAAGAGTACTACGAAAGGTTCCTCTCTCTTCATCAGGAGAAAGATCTTCTAGAGACCAAGGCAAATCTGGCTCTTAAGAAGATCTGTAATTCTCTTCAGAGAATGGGGCCTAAAGGACAAGTTGCAGGATTTGCTCCTTGGTTGAACCTTATGAAAGGAATTAATCCTTCCAGGCATTCCCTTCTTGGGAAATGGGCGAAAAACAGAGTTCTGGTTGTTGCAAGCTCTCCCAGCAGCTCTCTACTGGCAGCTCCCGTTTCCCCGCCGGAAAGCTATGAAGTTAAGGTGGTTTTCCAACGTACTGAAGGGAAAGGGCAGGCAGGCCTTCTTCTCCCTGTGGGGAACAAGGCTCTCGGCGTTGTCCTAGACGGTTTTGACGGATGGGGTCATGGCATTGAGAAGGTCTATGCCACAGACGATGAAGGATTCCGAGGTGGAGAGTGGGTTCACACGGGCAAACTCAAAAACAAGGAGGAATACTCTCTTGACGTCAAGGTTGAGAAGAAAGGAGAGGATGTTAAAGTCACAGTGACTCTTGACGACAAAGAGATCAATCGGTGGGAAGGTAAAATTTCCACTATTCGTCCTCCGGAATGGAAGCAGTCCAGAAACGTCTTGGCTCTTCATGCTTGGAACGCTCAGATTGTCTTCAGCGAGTTCAAGCTCAAAAAGCTTTCCCGAGAAGAGACGGGAAAACTAAGCGAGATTATGAAACAGGAGAAAACCCAGTGAAATTGTAAAAAACTATGAACAGAGGGAAACCTCTGTTCTTTTTTTATTCTTGATTTGAAGAGATAAGATGATATAATTAAATATATGAAAAAGAATATATTATTAATTGAAGACGAACCTACTATTGTAGAGATATACAAAACAGCTTTTGAGGCAGAGGGCTTTAAAATAAATTCTTTTAAGCTTGGAGAGGAAGCTATCCGAAACCTAGAACAGGCAGAAGAAAAGCCAGACCTTATTCTTTTAGATTTGGTTCTTCCTGACATGGACGGGATAGATATTTTAAAGAAAATAAAAGAGGCAGACAAGACAAAAGACATTCCTGTCTTTATTCTTACTAACTACAGCAGCGAGGATGTTAAAAAGAAAGGGTTGAAGCTTAAAGCAGAAGAGTATATTACTAAAGCAGACAATACTCCGAAAGAGATAGTAAAGAAAGTGAAGGACAGGCTAAAGTCTTGACAAAAGCTTTTATTCTGATAAACTTATGATATAAGGTATGAAAAGTATTTGTCCGTTGGGAAACGGACCTTTTTATTAAAACCATCAAAAACATATGGACTTAAAGAATTTTACAGCAGCTATCTCTCAGATAGCAGAAGAAAAAGGAATTTCTCAAGAGAAAGTAATCGAAGTAATAGAGACAGCTATTGCTGCCGCTTACAAAAAAGATTACGGAGAAAAAGGACAGATAGTCAAAGCCAAGCTTGATTCTAAAACAGGACAGGCTGATTTTTGGCAGGAAAAGTTAGTTGTGACAGAAGATATGCTTTATACGGAAGAAGAGCTGGAGGAAATAAAAGAAAAAGGAGAAGAAGCTAAACAGGAAGAAAAAGTGAGATTCAATCCAGAAAAACATATAATGCTAGAGGAAGCCAAAAAGAAAGACTCTAAAATCAAAGAAGGAGACTATCTTCAGATTCCTTTAAAAACAGGAAAAGATTATGGAAGGATAGCCGCTCAAACAGCAAAACAGGTTATCTTGCAGAAGATAAGGGAAGCAGAGAGAGAAGTTGTCTTGTCAGAATACGAATCAAAACAAGGGGAGCTTATTTCAGGAGTTATTCAGAGAGTGGAGGGAAGAAATATTTATGTGGATATAGGGAAGACTCTAGGAGTTATGCCAAGAGAAGAACAAGTAAGAGGAGAGTTCTACAGGCCGGGTCAGAGATTGAAGTTCTATCTCTTAAAGGTAGAAGAATCCCCAAAGGGTCCTGTAGTCTTTTTATCCCGTGCTTATCCTAAAATAGTAACCAAGCTTTTTGAATTGGAGGTTCCAGAGATAGCTCAAGGTACAGTAGAGATAAAATCTATTGCCAGAGAGGCAGGCTCCAGATCAAAAGTAGCAGTTTTTTCCAATGAGGAAGGAATAGATCCCATAGGTAGTGCTGTAGGCCAAAGAGGAACTAGAATTATGGCTATAATCAACGAGTTGGGAGGAGAGAAGATAGATATTGTAGAATATTCTGACGATCCTGACGAGTTCATATCAAACGCTCTCTCTCCCGCTAAGGTTCTTGAAGTTAAAAAAGAAGAAAAGAACAAGGCTCTTTGCGTAGTTCCTGAAGATCAGTTATCATTGGCTATTGGAAAAGAAGGTCAGAACGTAAGATTGGCAGCTAAGCTAACAGGTTGGAAGATAGATGTTAAAACTCCGGAGGGAGAAGAAGTAACTGTTGAAGGGCAGGAAGCAGAAGAAACTGAAGAAGAGGAGAAAGAAGAGAAAGGAACAAAGACAAAAGAGAAAACAAAAAAAACTAAAAAAGGTTCTAAGAATAAAAAAACTAAAAAAGAGGATAAGTAATCTTATCCTTTTAACTTAAAATGAATCCTTTATACATTCCTATATTAGTTTCAGTCTTCACTTTAGGTTTTGTTTATTTCTTAATAAATCAGATAAAGAAATCTCCTACAGGAACGGGAGAAATGGTTGAGATAAGCGAGAGCATCAAAAAGGGAGCTGTTTCTTATCTTAAAAGGCAGTACAAGACGATAGGTATTGTAGCCGCTGTCCTCTTTATCCTTTTAACTTTGCTGCTTGGCTTTAAAACGGGGCTGGGCTTTTTAATAGGAGCTGTCTTCTCTGCCCTCTCGGGATTTATAGGGATGATGATATCCACCAAGACCAATGTCAGGGTAGCAGAGGCAGGGAAGAAAGGATTGGAACCCGCTCTCAATCTCTCTTTTAAAGGAGGCTTGGTAACAGGCCTTTTAGTAATAGGATTCGGTCTTCTTTCTGTTGCAGGATTCTATCTTTTGACAGGAGATCTTAAAGCTTTGATAGCTCTGGGCTTTGGAAGCAGCTTAATATCTGTTTTTGCCAGACTGGGAGGAGGAATATATACCAAGGCAGCAGACGTTGGAGCTGATTTAGTAGGTAAGATAGAGCAAGGTATTCCAGAGGACGATCCCAGAAACCCTGCTGTTATAGCGGACCAAGTAGGAGACAACGTAGGAGACTGCGCCGGCATGGCAGCTGATGTTTTTGAAACCTTTTTGGTTACAGTGGTAGCCACTATGATTCTGGGAAGCCTGGTCTTTCCCCAGAACCCTCAGTTTATCTATCTTCCTTTATTATTAGGAGGAGTATCTGTAGTAGCTTCTGTTATAGGGAGTTTCTTTGTAAAGCTGGGCAAAAAGAAAGACATTATGTCAGCTCTCTACAAAGGAGTGGCTATCTCGGGATTATTGTCTGCTGTCGGCTTTTACTTTATTATCCAAAGATTAAACGTAGATAATCCTTTAAACTATTTTTTAGCTTCCTTAACAGGACTTATCATTGTAGCAGGACTGTTTGTCATTACAGAATATTACACTTCCTACAAGCACAAACCTGTTAGGGATATAGCTGGGGCTTCTCAGTCAGGACACGCTACTAATATTATTACAGGATTGGCTATGGGAATGAAGTCTACCGGATGGCCCATAATCCTTATTACAGCAGGTATTTTGGCGAGCTACTTTTTAGCTGGTATTTACGGGATAGCTTTAGCTGTAACCGCCATGCTTTCTTTAGGGGGCATTGTAGTAGCTTTGGACGCTTACGGTCCTATTACAGACAATGCCGGAGGAATAGCTGAAATGGCAGGATTAGAAGAAAAGGTAAGAGAAAACACAGACGCTCTGGACGCTGTGGGGAATACAACCAAAGCTGTAACCAAGGCCTACGCTATAGGTTCTGCCGGACTGGCAGCTTTAGTTCTCTTCTCAGCTTACGCTCAAGAATTATCAGATCTAGGAAGAGAAGTCCAATTCTTTTTAGACAAACCCAAAGTAATAGCAGGCCTTTTTATAGGAGGCCTTCTGCCCTATCTTTTTGCTTCTCTGGCTTTATCTTCTGTGGGAAGAGCTGCAGCTAAAGTAGTGGATGAAGTAAGGCGTCAGTTCAGGGAGATAAAAGGGCTGATGGAAGGAAAAGAGAAGGCAGATTATGAAACCTGCGTTGATATTGTAACTAAAGCTTCAATTAAAGAAATGATAGTTCCCGCTTTAATTCCCGTTGTCTTCCCTATCTTAGTCGGTTTTCTTTTAGGGCCTGACGCTTTAGGAGGACTATTAATAGGAAGTATTGTTACAGGTCTTTTTGTGGCAATCTCTATGACCACGGGAGGAGCTGCCTGGGATAATGCTAAAAAATATATAGAAGACGGAAACTACGGGGGAAAGGGCTCTAAGGCTCATCAGGCAGCTGTAACAGGTGATACTGTAGGGGATCCGTACAAGGATACTGCAGGTCCAGCTATTAATCCCATGATAAAGGTTTTAAACATTGTCGCATTATTAATTGTAAGTTTCTTAGTTTAATGAAAGTTGAAATAGAAAATCTACCAAAATCAGAAGTTAAAATGAATGTGGAGCTTTCTTCAGAAGAGTTCCAGGAATATATAGACAAAGCAGTTTCAAAACTGTCAGAAAACGTTGAAATAAAAGGCTTTAGAAAAGGAAAAGCTCCAAAAGAAGCTGTTAAAGAGAAAGTGGGTCAGGAAAAAATAATTTCTGAGGCTGCCAATTCAGCAGTTCAAGAATCATATTCGAAAGCTGTAAAAGAAAACAATCTGGAAGTTATCTCTCAGCCCCAGGTAAACGTTACCAAGGTAGCAGAGGGTAATCCTTTTTCTTTCACAGCTAATTTTTCTGTTCTTCCAGAAGTTGATCTTCCAGACTATAAGAAGATAGCTTTTTCTGTAAAGAAGAAAGAGGTAAAAATAGAAGATAAGGAAATAGAGAATGCTTTAAAGTGGCTTCAGAAGTCAAGATCTAAAATGACAGCTAAATTAGAACCTTCTCAAAAGGGAGACTTTGTAGAAATAGAGTACAGATCTCCTCAACTTGAGAAACCAGAGACAGATGCTTTTATCTTAGGAGAGGGCCAATTTCTTCCTGGATTTGAAAAGGTTCTTTATGGTGTAAAAGAAGGAGAAGAAAAAAAGCAGATTCCTGTATCTTTCCCAGAAAACCATTTCAAAAAAGAGTTGGCTGGAAAAGAGATTAAAGTGGATCTTAAAGTAAAGTCCGTTAAAAGAGTGGAAATACCAGAGCTTACAGACGAGTTTGCCAAAAACTTAGGCCAGTTTAACAACCTGGAAGAGCTGAAAAAGAACATCAGAGAAGGATTGAAAGCTGAAAAAGAGCAGGCAGAAGCCCAAAGAAGAAGGTCTGAAATCCTAGACAAGATAGCAGAAAAGGTAAAAGTAGAGCCTCCAGAGTTTTTGGTGCAAAAAGAGCAAAACAGGATGATGGAAAATCTGAAAAACCAAGTTACTCAAAAAATGGGACTCCCCTTTAAAGAGTACATAAAGAAGATGCAAAAGTCAGAGGAGGATCTTAAAAAGTCTTTTCTTTCTCAAGCTAAAAAGAGAATAAAAGAGTATTTGATTTTAAGAGCCATAGGAAAGAAAGAGGATATCCAGGTTCCAGAAGAGGAAGTGGAAGAAAGATCCAACCAGATCTTAAAACAATATCAGTCAGTAGAAAAAGCTAAAGAAAACATTGACCCTGAACAACTAAAGGCCTATACTAGAGAAGTAATCTATAATGAAAAAATATTTAAAGTTTTAGAAGGATGAATTTAGTACCAACAGTCTTAGAAAAAACAAAATATGGAGAAAGAGCTTATGATATCTACTCAAGGCTCTTAAAAGAGAGGATAATTTTTCTAACAGGTCCAATTAATGACACAGTGGCCAACCTTGTTATAGCCCAGATGCTTTTTTTAGCCAGTAAAGACCCTAAAAAAGATATTCAGCTTTATATTAACACTCCCGGAGGATCTGTTACAGCGGGCCTAGCTATATACGACACTATGCAGTATATCAGTTGTCCTGTAGCCACTATTTGTTTTGGATTGGCAGGTTCTATGGGAGCTGTATTGCTGGCTTCAGGCCAAAAAGGAAAAAGATATGCTCTTCCCAATACAGAAGTTCTCTTGCATCAAGTAGCAGGAGGAGCTACAGGAAAGGCAGCAGAGATTGAGATTACAGCTCGTCAGATTATCAAGATAAAAAATAGGTTGAATAAGATTTTATCTGAACATTCGGGCCAAAAATTAAAAAAAGTAGAAAAGGATACAGAAAGAGATTTCTATCTTTCAGCAGATGAGGCTAAAAAATACGGCTTAATAGATGAAGTGATAGAAAGCAAAGAGGAAGTAAAGTAAACAATAGTCCAGCTTTCGAAGCTGGACTTTTGTTTTTCTTTCTGCTAAAATGAAAAGGCTAAAAAATAACTTTGGAATTTTGGTAAATTCTTTAAAAGATTAGACATATGAAGAACCAAATTCTAATACGGAATCATGATATCAATTATCCTACTTTCTGTGGGAGTTATTGCTTTAGCTGCAGGATCTGTTCTGGGATACTTTGCCCGTCAGTCCATAGCCAGGAAGAAAGCGGACACCATAGAAACTACACTTCAAAAGAAGATAGCTCAAGTCAAAAAAAATGCTGAAGAGATAACTTCTAAAGCAGAAGAGCAAGCGAGTCAAATAGTACAAAAAGCTAAAAAAGATGTAAAATCCCAAAGGGAGGAGCTTTTTGAAACAGAAAAGCTTTTGGTTAGGAGAGAAAAGAATATCTCCCAGAAAAGTTCTCAACTAGAAGAGCAGGAAAAAGAGCTTCAAGATAAGAAAGAAAAGTTAAAAGAGATCAAAAATAGTTTAGAGAAAATGAAGCAAGAAGAGATAGATAGGCTAGAGAAAGTGGCTAATCTTACCAAAGATCAAGCTAAAAAGGAGATATTAAAAAGAGTAGAAGATCAAAAGAAAAAGGAGATTTTGGAAAAAATGACCAAGCTGGAAGAGGAAGGAACAGAAAGATATGAAAAGAGAGCTAAAGAAATACTAGCCTGGGCTATCCAGAGATATTCATTATCTCAAGCTCAGGAGTTGACAACCACTACAGTTAGTCTCCCTTCGGATGAGATAAAGGGAAGGATTATAGGGAAGGAAGGAAGAAACATTCATACCTTGGAGAGACTGACCGGAGTAGAGGTTGTAGTTGATGATACGCCAGAGACAGTTGTTATTTCCGGGTTTGATCCTGTAAGGCGACAGATAGCTAAGATAGCTCTTGAGAAGCTTATTCAGGATGGAAGAATACAACCTGCTAGAATAGAGGAGACAGTAAAGAAAGCAGAGTCTGAGATAGTTTCCCAAATAAAACAAGCAGGGGAAAAAGCTACTTATGAGACAGGAGTAGTTGATCTAGATCCCAAACTGGTCCAGCTTCTGGGAAGACTAAGATTTAGGACCAGTTATGGGCAGAACGTTCTTTTGCACTCTATAGAAGTTTCCCATTTGGCTGGAGCTTTAGCTTCAGAACTTGGAGCTGATGTCAAAATAGCTCAAAAGGCAGGCCTTCTTCATGACATCGGGAAGGCAGTAGACCACCAGGTTCAAGGATCCCACGTTGAAATTGGAATCAAGATATTAGAAAAGTTCAAAGAAAGCAAAGAGATAATAGATGCTATGAAAGCCCATCACGAAGAGTACCCAGCAGAGACTTTAGAAGCTATTATAGTCCAGGCAGCAGACCAGATTTCAGGAGCAAGACCGGGAGCCAGAAAAGACACTCTGGAAAACTACTTAAAGAGATTAGAAGATCTGGAAAATGTAGCTCTTTCTTTCTCGGGTGTTAAAAAAGCCTATGCTATTCAGGCAGGAAGAGAGATAAGAGTCTTTGTTAATCCAGAGGAGATAAATGATAGCAAGGCTAAGGTTCTTGCTAGAGATATAGCTAGAAGGACCCAGGAAGAACTTAAATATCCAGGGGAGATAAAAGTGGTAGTCATTAGAGAAAACAGAGTTATAGAGTACGCTAGATAATCAAAAAGCCCTGTCAGAAGACGGGGCTTTTTGTTTTGGAGCATCTTTATGACTTCGCTCGAACTCATTTTTTAGGAATTTCTAAATTACAGCGTAGGTAAAAAATGGAGCGGGTGAAGGGACTCGAACCCTCGTCGCTAGGTTGGAAACCTAGAGCTCTGCCATTGAGCTACACCCGCATCGGGGTACCCAGATTTGAACTGGGACTAAATCCTCCCAAAGGACTCGTGCTGCCGTTACACTATAC
>CAZSQP010000008.1:14205-23544 GCA_964609075.1 uncultured Candidatus Saccharibacteria bacterium | reverse complement strand
TTACTATAACATTGTCATCAACCTGTAAATCGTCTGTGGTATAAAGGTGTTCAGCTTGGATTATGCCTGTAGTAGTAAGATTGTTATCTGATAGATTAAATTCTGTCCCGGAGAATAAATACTCTCCTGTTCCAGCTCCTCCTATATCAAAAGAGATTATATCATCTGTATAAGCTTTCATCTGGGTATCTCCGTCTGTGTCTATGGTTAGAAAGTTCCCATCTAAATCTATAGCCCCAGTAGCTGTCAGTCCTGCTGATGTAATAGTGCCTGTGGTTGTAATATCAAAAGAATTGAAGTCTATCGTATCTACGCCAGTACTAGAAGAAAGAGATATTTTATTTGCTACACTTCCTGACACGTCAAAAGCTAGGTCTTCTGTAGCCGCCATAGTTATGGTTCCGTCTGTAATGCTGAAATTTTCTTTTCCAAAACCTACAGCAAAACTATTATCTGTATTATTAGTAAAGCTATGACCTATAGCAAAGGCTGATTTACCAGATGCTGTAGGACCCGAAGGGTTGTCTTCCGCACTATTATAATAACCTCCGAGAGCATAACTCCCTACACCACTTGCTGTAGATTCTCTTCCCATAGCGATACTGTGAGTAGTGCTGGCTGACGTATCACGTCCTATTGCCATGCTGCCACTTCCACTTGCTGACGCCCCATACCCTATGGCCGTACTAGCGAACCCACCTGCTGAGGTTTCACGTCCTATTGCCATACTATAAGGTCCGCCTGCCATCGTTCTATACCCCATAGAAAAACTATACTCTGCAGTTGCTTCGGGCTGATAACCAATTGAAAATGATTTAGCCCCTGAAGCTATAGGATCATACCCCAGAGCTACTCCTGTGTCTTCTGTCTGATGAAAGGTTACTGTTCCACCTCCTGTTATTTCAACATAGACAGGAGCTCCTGTAACCTTATTACTAGAGATAAAGTTATAGTCCGTTTCTCCTGATTCCTCTAAGATACCGTAACTGGCACTTCCCCCTGAAATCATATTAGAGGAGACGACATTATATTCCGCATTATCTCCTGATCCCGTTTTTCCCAAATAGACACCAGCATTCCCAGAATCTCTTACCACATTCCCTGTAACAGAGTTGTAACTTCCTGATTCGACATGAATACCGTTTTGCCCTGAGTTATAGACTGAGTTTCCCGTTACAGTACAATATTGGGTAACTCCTGATCCTTCCTCTTCTAGCTCTATTCCGTGTCCTCCAGAATCATAAATTACATTCCCTGAAATAGTAACATATTCTGAACCTTCCGTGTCTATCCCATTGTCTCCTGAGTTGGAAATGTAATTCCCTACTATTTCACTTCTAGCCATGGCATTAATATCTATACCGTCATCTTGAACATTGTAAAAAGTAGATCCCTCAATAACTATATCGTAAGGAGTGTTCGAAACATAAATACCGTTTCCTTCTGTTCCATATATATTATAAACAAAAACATTACTTATTTTGTGTCTTCCTCCTCCTGTTATTTCAAACCCCTGCTGATCGCCGGAAGTTTGATTGGTTCTGTTTCCCTGTATTAAAAAGTCTTTAAAAACACAACCGAATTTATCATTGATATCAATAATAGCGTCATCTAAATTAGTACCGTCGGGCACCTTTAAAATTGTTCCTCTTCCCGCTCCTTTTAAGGTGGTATTATCATAATCTATAACAATGCTTGAAGTTATTGAATATTCTCCTTCAGGCATATATATTTCTCCTCCGTCAGATCCTAAAGCACCTATAGCAGCATTAATACCTGCTGAAGTAAAAGTGGTAACGGTTACTTTTTTGGTCGAGATATCGTGAGCTGAAGCTGTAACTACTCCTGTAGTAGTTAAATCTTCATCGCTAAAATCTATTGTTCCTCCAGAATCTGTTATAGAACCTGAAGCTAAAGCAAGAGTACTGTCTAAAGTAGCAGCTCCTGAAGTGAAAGTTCCTGTTGTAGAGAGGTTTTCATCTCCAAAGTCAATGGATCCTCCACTGTCTGTAATAGAGCCTGATCCTAAAGTGAGGGTTCCTACAGTAAAAGATCCCGAATCTAAACTTAAGCTTGCAAAAGTAGCATTTCCACTGTTGTCTATTTGTGCATTTAAATTATAAAAAAGGTAGGTTCCATCTGCGATTGAAACGCTGTTTGATCCATCTGAAAAAGAACCCTGTCCCCCACTTATTTCTGCAGAGCCAAAATTGAATTTATAGCTCGCAGGAACATAAGTTATAGAAGCGTCATCCGTAGAACCGTCAAAATATAAAACTATGTTCGTATCAGTGTTATCTCCGAAACTATGATAATGCCCTTGTGCTGTAAAATCATCTGTTGTGGTCAGTTGCTCTGCTTGAATTGTGCCTGTAGTAGTAAGATTGTTATCTGATAAATTAAATTCTGTCCCGGAGAATAAATACTCTCCTGTTCCAGCTCCTCCTATATCAAAAGAGATTATATCATCTGTATAAGCTTTCATTTGGGTATCTCCGTCTGTGTCTATGGTTAAAAAATTTCCGTCTAGGTCTACTCCTCCAGTAGTTAAAGCTCCTGTGGTTGTGAGGACTAAAGAACCAAAATCTAAAGTAGTAACCCCCGTCCCTGTTCCAAAAGCTACCTCATTGGAAGTAGTTTCAAAATCCAAAGTAAGGTTTTCATTATCAGCTCCTCCAGATCCTCCCAAGGCTAAAACACCACTAGCAGAAGAAAGAATAGAACCATTAGAAGTTGTAAAAGTATTGGAGGCCGACAAAGTGGTAAAAGTACCACTGTCCGGAGTAGAAGAACCTATAGATCCAGGATTAGCCCAGGTATATCCTCCTAGCTGCTTTGCTTCAAAAGCAGCTGGAACAGCCCCCAGTCTCTTTCTAGGAGAAAAAACTTCCTCATAGATATCATCGCACCCAGGATCATACTGAATTTCTAAATAAAGAGGATCTTGGTTGAAATCTACACTGGATAAACTTTGATGAGTTCCCAATAAAACAGAGAACAAACCACTACTGGTGGTTATTTGAGAAGTAGCTGCATCCCATTCTTCCGACCAAAGCTCATTCCCATCAGAAGAAGCATCCATTAAGCGAAACTTCATACAATGACTCCCATCAGAAACTGCTACGTCGCTATCGTCTGTTAGTTTTCCTTGGTAATTAATCTGCTCATTGAAAGAAGCTTGGACAAGGTTAAACAACCCCAAAAACATCCCCACCAAAATAGGGATTACTAGTAATAGCTTGTATATTGAGGAGGGCCGATTTAACATAGGAGGACCTTTAGATAAACTTTATTACGGTTTTTCTTCTACTGATATTTCTAATTCACCTGTCTCATCTGAACGGTAAGTGGTAATCTCGAGCTCCTTCTGCTCTTCGTTTTCGTCTTCTATAATAATCTGCTTGCTTCCCAGTTTTTCCTTTGTTTTGTCTCCAGGAAGAGTATGAATAACCACGGAAGGATTAAGGGCTAAAATTATAGCGCCACTCATTATTAAAACCAATAAAAAGATAAAAATGTATTTAAATTTAGGTTTAAAATTAACTGATAGAAAATTATTAACCGGAACAAACTTCTTGCTTGA
Source organism: uncultured Candidatus Saccharibacteria bacterium (assembly GCA_964609075.1). Taxonomy (GTDB): domain Bacteria; phylum Patescibacteriota; class Minisyncoccia; order Minisyncoccales; family GWA2-38-27; genus CAZDXV01. The sequence goes on along the minus strand of CAZSQP010000008.1, from coordinate 19,961 downwards.
GAGATAGGCAGTAAGAGCTTTTTCTGTGGTAAACCAATCCCTGCCTACTCTTTTGCCTCCAAGCTTCTTTTTTCTAATAAGATAACCTAAATAATCGGGGCTGTAACCTGATATTTGAGATGCTTTTTTTAGAGAAATTAAGTTTTCCATCTTTATTTACAAATTATTTGCTTATCTCGTTTAAACAAGATTAAAATTAAGTTAATATCGTCTAAACTAGAAACTCTTTTTCTACCTTTATTTTCCCACTAATCAAGGGGTTTCGTCAAGCTAGAATCAAGCATAACTGTGGAAAACTAAAAACCCCTCAAAAAGGGGTTAAAAAACCTCTATTTTGCCTAAAATTAATAGGATTTTTCTCTTTTTATTTTCTTCTTTCTGTGTTCTTTTAAAATATGTCTTAAAATTAAAGCTAAAATTATCAAAAGAAGGAAAAAGAGTATCCATTTCCAGTTATCTAAATCCCTGTACCAGGAAAGCTTCTCAGGATGAACTTTTTTCTCCCCTTCTATCATAAAAAACCCCTTTATCTCCTTCAAGGCCTGGTTTTTGTAATCAAGAATATTAATAGTCAGAGGATAAACTCCAGCTTCGACAGGAACAAGCAATGTAGCTTGATAGACAGTTTTGGATTTGTTAACTCTTAGAAGAAAAGAAAAGAATTTATCTTCCTTCTCAAGAGTAACCATTATGGTTTTTAAAACCTCGGGAACCTCTTGATAATTAATAGAAATATCCAGAAGCTTTCCGCCTTTGACCTTAATTCCTTTCTTTTCAATCAGAGAAAGCTTCTCTTCATCTTGGACAAAGTTAAAATCGGTAATATCTATTTCTTCTATTTCAGGAGGCGGTTCTTCTACCGGAGGCTTTATTGGCGGAGAAGGATATACCGGAGGAGCAAGAGGAGATTGAGGGACGGCTGAAGCCACAGCACCTGAAGAGAAATTGCCGGCTTCATCATAGCTGAAAGCGGTATAATAGTATCTTACTCTATTCTCAAGATCCTTGTCTGTAAAAGAGGAAGCCCTGCCTTCGTATACGGGTTCCCCCTCCCAGGGGTTAGAAGGATAAAACTGAGTGCTCCTCATTATCCTTACTCCGGAAAAATCCAAATCAAGGGGATTTTTCCAGCCAAGATCTATCTTTTTGTCTCCAGCTATCGCCTCAAAATCAATAATATTGGGCGGGGGTATCTCATCGGGAGGAGATAAGGTAGAAAAATGATAATCCTTTGTCTCTTCCTCGTTTTCCCTCTTATCCCGACATCTCATTTTAAAGTGGTAAACAGTGTTTGGAGAAAGACTGGCTAAACTCACAAGATGCTCTTGAGAAAGAGAACTCTCGCTGATAGACTCCTCTTTATACTCATAGGTTCTCCCCCAAAAGAACTGGCATAAAGCCGGCTCATCCGTTTCCCAATGGACATCAGCTGAAGTGAGAGTAATGTTTCTGACAATTACATTAAAGACAACAGGCTCGGCAATATCAACTTTCCCTCCCGGTTTTTGAGGAAGATGACAATCATTAGGACAGTTTTGATAGGTCTCTCCAAGATTGGGCTCGCAGATACCGTTATTATTGCAAAGACAGTCTTGAGGACAGGTAGAGAAATTTTCTCCGTACTCTGACTCGCAGATATTATTACCGCAAGAAGAACTGATATCGATAGAAACATCAACTGAATCTGTGACAGCAGACAAGTTAGAAACAAAAAGGGAAGAAAAAACAAATATAATAATTAAAAATACAAGAAATCGTTTCATTAAGAAAAGTTAATTGGCTAATGCCGTAACCGTAATAGCGGCTTGGTAACTGTCTTCTATCAACATTCCGGATTCATTATCAGGAATCCCGTCTGCATTATAGAGCTCGCCTTTAAATTTTAAGGTGGTAACAGTGCCCGAGGGATGATTCGCAGAATAGTTGTTACAGATATTCTCATTAGAATCTAAAAGATGATACCAGCATTTATCAGCAGTATCACTGCTGCCCACACCGCATTCTGATCCGTTATCTTTGTATTTCGAAACAAGGTGACCGCTTTCAGGCGTAAAACCAAATTCTGCTGTACTGTCTGCCACCGACCAGCTGTAATCGGGAGTCCCGCTCTCCGCTTCGGTATAATCTGCAAAACTGTCTCCCTGCGACTGGCCCTGAAGAGCAGGAGAAGTAGAAGACTTAACAGATAAAGAATAACCTGCCGGATTATCAGTAATTACCGTCCAATCAGCTTCTCCTGTAGCTGCACCCCCTGTTAAACCGGGAATGGAACCCATATCAACATCAGAAGGAGAACTTATACTCAGAGAAAAACTTGCTACCATCTGCTGATAGCCCGACTTCACTTTATAATTATCACTGGCAGATTCACCAGGAGTAAAGCCGCCGATAGTATCTGACATTTCGTAATTAGTTGAAGTCTGATACTCATCCCCGCCGACATTAACATCGCTACCCCATATTTTATAATTTGTACTTGTACTAACAGCTCCGATTTTTTCCACAGAAGAGAAAGAAAAAACAATTAAGAAGGAAAATAAGACAGCAATAATAATTTTTCTCATATTTTTTTGCTCATTTTCACTTTTCTCATAATTAAAATAATCAATATTAAAGAAAAAAGAGAGGCAATCGCGATCTTCCAACTAAAAACAGGGGAGCTTTCTCGAGAATCACTACCTGCAGAAAGAATACTCTGATTATTTCCCTTAAAAGCCTGGGATATGGATTTTATATCAGACGGCTCTAAATCAAGCTTATAGCTGTTGCTTTCCATTTTTAAAGCAAAAACAGGAGAGCATCCTGTTGTTAAAAAGGCAATAAAAACAATAATAAGGGTAATTTTAGGAAATTTCTCCATTTTTTTAGAAAAACCCTTGACAAATAATCTTAAAACGGACAAAATACAATCGGAAGGTCTCAGAAACAAAGTTTATTGAGATTACACACTTTTTTGCTCAAAGGAGGGCCAAAAAAACTCAAGGGCTTTGTGGAGGGACCTTCTTTATTTAGATTTTGAAATTACACACTTTATTTTACTCTAAAGGTTCCCGCTCAAAGGTCTTTTGTTCTGATTTTTTGGAGGGTTTCCTTCTAATTTCAAAGTGACCGAATATCCACTTTAAGAACCATATGATCAGAATTAAAGCTATTAAACCGGCTAAAGCAAGCTTCCAGGGGAACACCCAGAAAGTAACCGTTTTCTCGTCTATAGCATCTCCGTATCCACGGTTAATTTTAGCTGTAGCAGTATAACGGCCGAACAGGAGATCTCTCTCCCATTCTACTTTTCTAGATCTCAAAGATCCCGGCATAGCAAACCAAGCGTCCAACTTTATTTCTTCTATTTTCTTTCCTAAAAGATTTCTAATCTCTATTACACCAAAGGGCGTAAGATGAATACTTCCCTCGTTCTGAAAAAGAAGTTCAAAGGGAACGGGGCCATTTTCGTAGAAGTTCTTTTTGGTTTTGAAATCGCTTAAAAAACCTTCCTCGTTAACATCTCCTTTAACTCGGACAAAGAAAAGGGTGCCTAGTCTAGAGATAAGCTTTATTCCAGAAACAGCTTTACCTTCCTCTTCTTCTAGTCCAGGGCCCGAAGGCATACTTTTGACCAAAACAGCTCCGTAGCGTCCTCCCGGTTCGGCGTCTTCCGGAATAGAAATATCCACCGACATAACCATCCTTTCTCCATGTTCTAAGACAAATTCTGTCAGTTCAGGATTGATATAGTCTTTGAGAGAATAAGGTCCCTTCTTTTCTCCTAAAAGAACGACTGTTTTTTCAGGGTCACTGGAACCGGTGAAGTCCTCTATTTCAATCTTAAACTTCATCTTCTCTCCTAGACGGTTGGATATGTAGAGTTGTTTAGTGGCTGTTTCACCCGGATTCATCAGCATTTCGCTTTTACCCGGACCCAAGACGAAGTCTCCCGGCGCTTCGCCTGACATCTTCATATCCTCTACTCTATAGGCTTTGGCAGCAGAGGGAAGAAAACCAAAGGCTAAAAGGAGGGCCAATCCGATAAAACAAATTCTTTTTTTCATATTAAGTTAGTGGCTTCCTTTATCAGCCCATATCTATAAGGACTGTTCAGGGCCTTCCTTTTTAGTTGGCTGTTGCAGTAGCAGTAATAGTCGCTTGATAAGTATCCTCTACTAATACGCCGTTTGCATCGTTGGGAACGCCATCTGAGTTATAAAGCTCTGCCTTGAATTTCACTTTCTCGTCTTCTCCGTCATAGCTCGTTTCTGAACTTCGGTTAATGACGTTAATGGCATTTGTTCCGTCAAAACCAAGCCAGCACTTATCAGTAGTTTGGGTAGCACCGGTATTGCAGGCACTCGCACCGTCGTCTAAAAACGCCTGTACAGCATCCGCGTCTGTCTCTGGCTCTACAGTAAAACCGAACTGGGAAGTGCTGTCCTCTACTGACCAATCGTAGTCCGGGGTACCAGCATCTGACTCTGTGTAATCTTGAAAGCTGTCACCCTCTGACTGACCCGACATTGCAGGAGCAGCATCGCTTTCTTCCAGGGTCATGGAAAAACCAGCGCTGTCTGTCGTTATTACAGTCCAAGTACATTCTCCCGTAGCTGAGTCGTTTGTTAAACCCTGCATACTACCCATATCTACATCCGAAGGACTGGAAATACTTATCTCAGAGGTAACAGTTAAAGAAACGTTTACATCGTCTGCCACCGACTGGACAGTCTCAGGCTCTAAAAATATAAAGCCTGTCATTAAAACCAAGGAGGTTATCAAGCTTAAACTTATTGTTTTTTTCATTCTTCTTTTTTCTTTTTGTTTTCGACCTTTTTAATACTATTTTTTGTTTTCTTTAGTGGGAACTAGTAAATACATGTAATCTTCACCAACACTCTCTCTAAATACAGGAACTATGATGCCGGAGCTTCTATCATCTGGTTTAATCTTTACTTCGTCTGAAAAAGCTGCTTTAATTTTCTCTTTCGTCTTCTCGTCTTCTTCGGTAGAAGGAACAACCACCATTCCTTCTTCGACCCGGCCCTTCTCTGGAAGAAAGAGACTGGCTATTTTAATTTTCAAAGCGCTTCCTAAAGATGTTATTTTTCTATAAACCCATTTTCCGTATCCTATAAGGAGACCTTCTTCCATCTCTGCTTTTTGAGAAAGAGCAAATTTTTTAACTGTCGAGATAGAAACATTTCGAGTCTCTTCTCCTTCCTCTTCTATATAATTTACAAGCTGATATGTTTTTGTAAAAATCCTCTCGGTATAATTTTTCCCCTGGATGAAATCTAAAGCAGAAATAGAGAAAAAGAAAAGGGCAGCAACAGTTAAAGCGTAGGCTAAACTGAGACACCTTCTCCTCTTCCCAAATTCTCTTACAATTATTCTGGCAGGCTCTGAAATTCTGAATTCTCCTGCTGGCAAATTATGAAGAACTTTTTTCTCTGGCTTTTTCTTTTTTTTACCTTTGCTATACTGATCAAGATAATCCTCAATCCATTCTTTCTTAGTCATCCAGTTTCTTCCGAACTTAACGGCTTTCAGTTTTCCCTGTCTTGCTCTTAAATTAAGATAGGCTGGAGAGTAGCTACAGTACTTCGTTGCTTCCTTAAGGGAGATATAGTTCTCTTCTGTTTTTTTCTCTTCTATTTTCGAGACATAATCCTCAATCCATTCTTTCTTAGTCATCCAATTTCTTCCGAACTTAACAGCTTTCAGTTTTCCCTGTCTTGCTCTTAAATTAAGATAGGCTGGAGAGTAGCTAC
>CAZSQP010000008.1:0-14105 GCA_964609075.1 uncultured Candidatus Saccharibacteria bacterium | reverse complement strand
TTAAATTAAGATAGGCTGGAGAGTAGCTACAGTACTTCGTTGCTTCCTTAAGGGAAATATAGTTTTTATTATCTTTACCAACTCCGGACAGATAATCCTCAATCCATTCTTTCTTAGTCATCCAATTTCTTCCGAACTTAACGGCTTTCAGTTTTCCCTGTCTTGCTCTTAAATTAAGATAGGCTGGAGAGTAGCTACAGTACTTCGTTGCTTCCTTAAGGGAGATTAACTTATCCTTTTCTTTTTTGGCCATTTTTTTTATTACACACTTTTATGCCTTTATTATCTCTTTATGAAACAGGGCTGTCAATCCAAAACTTGTGGAAAACTATTGGATAACCAATATTTTATATGGGATAGTATTAGATAAAAACCCCCTATTAGGGGGTTGAAAAAAATAAAAAATATCCAGTACTAACCTAAACTGTCTATTTTCTTGTTGATTCTCCAAGCTGTCTTATAGGTGCAGCCCAAATAACCCTGAAGTTCTTTAGCTGTGATCTTGTGCTTTGACTGGGACTTTAAAAACATAGCAAAAAACCAGTCGGTAAGAGGAGTAGAGGATTTGTGAAATATAGTATTGGCTGTAGGATAAACCTGGTATCCGCAGAAAGAACAGGCGTAGGCCCTTCTTTTTTTAACTCTGTAAAAGCCCTTTCTGCCGCATTTGGGGCATTTGTAGTCCTTTCCGCCGTAATAGGTTTTAAACAAATACTCCAAACAGGCGTTATCGTCTGGGAAGTCTCTTTTAAAGTCTTTTATTGTGTATTTAGATTTTGTCATCTTTACAAGTAAATAATCCCTATCTGTAACTGTTCCTTGCTGTTAAGGGATAGCAAGCCTAGATATACTTGCCTCAAGGGAATATTTTAATTATAGCATCCAATAAAAGAGTATACAATGTGCCCCCAGCAGGAATCGAACCTACATTACAGGTTTAGGAAACCTGTGTTCTATCCGTTGAACTACAGGGGCCTAATTCTAATCTATCAGGTTTTCCACTTGTTGACAAGCTAACATACTGTTAAAATAGAACATATGAAAGAGAAAACACCAATAGTCAAAATAGCAAAACAGGTCTGCCCTGCTGTAATAACTATAGTAGCTTCCAAAGACCTCCCTCAGGTGGAGGGCTTTTATCTCGTTCCCTCTAAAAAAGGAAAAGGTGTTATTATGCCTAAATTAAAAAAGGGTAAAAACCAAAAGGTAAAAATCGGAGGAGGTTCTGGCTTTATCATCTCAAAAGATGGACACATTTTAACCTCTCGTCATGTAGTTCAGGATCCTGAAGCAGAATATACAGCAGTGCTAGAACCTGAGAAGAAACATAAGGTTAAAATCTTAGCCAGAGATCCTATTAACGATCTGGCCATTCTTAAAATTAACGCCAACAACCTTCCCTATCTAGAACTTGGCGACTCAAGCAAAATAGAATTGGGAGAAGATATAATCGCTGTAGGAAATGCTCTTGGAGAATTCCACGACACTATAAGCTCTGGGATAATATCTGGTATTTCTAGAATTGTTAGAGCAACTAATGAAATGACTCTTGAGGCCGAGAACTTAAGAGGACTTATCCAGACAGATGCCGCTATTAATCCTGGAAACTCGGGGGGACCTTTAATTGATATGGAAGGAAAAGTGATAGGAGTCAACACAGCTGCTGTGAGAGGAGCCCAGAATATAGGATTTGCTATTCCTATAAATTGCGCTAAAAAAGATCTCAAAGAGGTAAAAAAATATGGAAAGATAAAAGTTCCTTTTCTAGGGATAAAGCATATTCTAATAACAAAAGAAATAGCTAAAAAAAACAAGCTCCCTGTAGACTATGGAGCTTTAATTGTTAGAGAAAGCTTGGGAGAATCTGCTATCATCGAAGGTTCTGCTGCAGAGAAAGCAGGCTTAAAAGAATTTGACATAATATTGGAGACAAACGGAAAGAAAATAACCTCTAAAAACCCTCTTTCTAATATCCTCCAAAAAGCTGGAATAGGAGAGGAGATAAAAATGAAAGTCCTAAGAAATAAAAAGAGAATTGATATAAAAGCAAAACTTAAAGAAAGAAAATAATTACTTCTCAAAAGCAGAAATTTCTATCATCTCATACCTAGTCTCTACGACTTTACGGTATTCATTGAGTATCATCCAGCCCACGAAAGAAGCAACTAAAAGAAGAACGATGATACCAACAGGAGTAGAGACTTTTTTATTTAAGACACCTAACATATTTTATTTGGGTAATCACTAAAAATACCGTCTACTCCCCTCTTTAAAACCTTCTCTATATCTTTTTCTTGGTTAACTGTCCAGACAAAAACTTTGAACCCTTTTCTTTGTGCCTTTTTAATAAATTTCTTTTTGGCTGACTTAAGAGTAATATTAACAGAGTAAACACCTAACTTACACGCCTTTTTAAATTTTAATAGAGAAGCCTTTCTGAAATTCAAAGCTAAATTAACTTCAGGGAGAAGAATTTTCATTTTTCTTAAAGCAGAATAATTAAAAGAGGAAACTAAAAAGTCCTGATAAGACCATCCTTTATTTACCCTTTCTTCAATAACTTTAGCTAAGAGATCTACTCTTCTGTCTTTCACTTCTATATTAACCTTCACTTTTCTCCCTATTAAGTCTAAAACCTCATCCAAGGTAGGTATCTTCTCTTTACCTCCAACTTTTAGCTCTCTGGCCTGATCAAAAGTCATCTCTTTCACCTTCCCCCTTACACCAGTAATTCTCCTTGTCTTTTTATCATGAAAAACAATAGCTTCCCCCGTTTTGAGAAAGCGCACATCGCACTCTATCATATCAAGATTATATTCTAAGGCTTTCTTAAAAGCCGAGAGAGTATTCTCCGGCTCTAGACCTGAAGCTCCTCTGTGGGCTATTTTTAAAAACATGGGCGGCCGACGCGACTTGAACGCGCAACCACTTCGGCCACGGCGAAGCGCTCTACCGGTTGAGCTACGACCGCCATAAAAGTGTCCCCGGGAGGACTCGAACCCCCATTCCAAGCTTAGAAGGCTTGTGTTCTATCCATTGAACTACAGGGACTGAAGATACAAATAACATTATACATCAAAATAGAAAACTGGTCAATCTTCCTCCTTGATAAACTGTTTAAAAAGATCTGGGTAATCCTTGTCATCAGCTTCCTCAAAAGAATTTTTCTTTTCCTTCCATACCTTAAGAACTTCTTGGTAGTCTTCCTCTTTCAACTCGAAAGGAGAACTCGATTTCTCAATATCTTTTTCTTCCGCTAGAAAACCATAATGGTAGTAAAGAACAAAAGAAAGAATTAAAGCTAGAATAAAGATAAAGAAACAAGAAATAAAGGGGTGTTTTGCCAAGGTAAGAAAACAACCTTTACATCCTGAGAAGAAAGTCTTAAATTGTTTTTTATTAACAAATTTCATTTTGTAAAAGCTTTGATTTTAATATTTAAAATAACGTCTCCGAGGGAAAACTCTTCATACCTCTCTGACTTTAAAGACTCCTTTTTAAGCTTACTGAAAGAAAGACTCTGGATCTCGGTCATATAAAGAGAATATTCTAACTTCTCTAAAAATCTTAAACAGTTCTCTGAGGACCCCACAGCTTTTATCTGAAAACCCACTCCTTCCCAAATAGAATTTTCTTCTTTTTCTAAACTAGTTGGGTTAATCTCTAAAAAAATATCTGACCTGGTACTTGTTTTCTCCAAAAATTCAATGAACTCTACCGGAGCATCAGAGTCGACAAAAAGACTGTCTATTTTTTCTAAATCAGGTTTAATTTCATCAAAATGACTTTGGATATCAGAAACACTCTCCCTTTCAGAGAAAATTAGCTTCCTTCTGATTTCAATTATCTTTTCAGAGTTTTTCTTTATCTCTCCCCCAAGAAAGAAAACTATAGAAAAAAGAATAGCAACACCCACAAAAAGTGAAACAAGAGATATTAATATTGTTTCTTTTTTAATACTCATTTTACCTTAAAACTTGCAGAAAAATTAATATCGGACGATTGAACCCAATTTGCCGGAGGAAAACTCACTTCTTCGAATTCTTCTTCTAAATTCCTTTTAAGATTAAAAAGATTATCTCTTTTTAAAGCAAATCCAGACAGAGAAACTTTTAACAAGGATTCTTCTTCTGTTTCAGACAAAACCGCAGAAAAGTTATTCAGGTATATATCGAGAGGAAGAAGATTATCTATTTTTTCTAAAAGGACCGAATAATCTCTTTCTCTACTATAATACCTTTTAAGTTCTGACAGCTTCTGATTGGCTCCTTTAACCTTTTCTCTTATTTCCCCAGTACCCTCTTGGTTTAAAGAATGCTCGGATTCGAGTTTTCTTTCATAAAGAGAAACTCTTTGAGAAAGATAAACATTAAGAGAAAAAAGCATTATCCCTAAAATCAAAATAAAGAAAAGAAAGAGAAAAGAGAAAATAATTGCTATCTTTTTTCTTCTTTCTTCTTTAATTTTTTTTTCTTCTTCTGGAGGTAATAAATTAATCATAATCTTCTCTCACTCCCCTTAGAGCGAGACCTAAAGCTGTGGTATAACCCAAAGAATCTTCATAAGAAAGCTCTGGTATTTCTTTTAGGGGTTGCGGTAGAATATTAATCCAAGGATTTGCCTTAGAAGCAGAAATGCCTGTCTCAGAAGATAGAAACTCAGCTAGACCTTTTAAATTACTCCCTCTTCCACAGAGAACAATTTTATTTACGTCTTCTGAGGAGTGAGTCTTGTAATACTCTTTATACTTCTTTATCTCCCCCACTAACTCTTTTAGAGCTAAAGAAAGAGCCTTTGAAACCTTTTTACCTTCTGAAGAATCTCCTGATAGGCCATGTTTTATCTTTAGCCTTTCAGCTTCCTTCTTCTCAACCTTTAACTTTCTAGCTATAGCTTCTGTTAAAGCCTCTGAGGAAACAGAAGAAGAGGAAGTAAATCGTAAAGAAGAGGAAGAGAATATTATAAAGCTAGTGTTGCTTCTTCCAAAATCCACTATAAAAAGAGGAGATTTAGCTTTATCAACTACAGCTCTGGCTATTGATTGAGACTCTATTTCAAAAGCTCTGGGTTCTAAACCTGCCTCCTTCAAACAATCAAAATAAGAATTCACTGTTTCTTTGGAAATAGCAGCTATAAGAACATCTATTTTCTTTCTCTCTTCTACAACCTCAAAATCAATATAAGTCCTTTCTACAGGAAGAGGGATATAATTCTCGGCTTCAAAAGGCACCGCTTTCTTAAGCTCCTCTCTTTTCATTTTAGGCATTGATATAATCTGAACAAAGGATTTCTTCTCTGGTAGAGAGACCACTACTTTTTTAGTTTTTATCTTCTCTCCTTTTACTTTAGTTAAGCTCTTTTTAATAGTTTTAACTAAAGCTTCCTGATCTTTTACCTCTCCTTCTTTAACTATACCGGGTTTTAAAGAAAACTCACCCCAAGAAGCCAAGGTAAAATGCCTGCCTTTCTTTTTAAGCTTGGCTATTTTAAGAGAGAGGTCTGATATATCCAGACCAAAGGCTTGCTCCTTGAGTTTTAAAAACTGAAACATACTTTATTATAGCAAATTATTCTAGCTCTTCCCATCTTATAATACCGAATTCAGCTTCAATATTAGGAACAAAAGAAGGAGGATTGTAAATAAGCTCTGTATCTGTATAGTTTTCCCTTTCTCTGTAACCAGAAACTGTAACGCTTCCAGATATCCACTGAGTACCAACTCTTCCATTGCTGATAACAGAGCCTACAATCTCCAATTTCTCCCTGATATTTCCAGGATAATGATTTCTTCCAAAATGCCCTTTCTGAGCGACATAAATTCCTTTAAGTTCCATATTATCAGGAGAAGAAGGAGATATAAGAACATCTTCTTCTGCTATAAGAGCAAAACCATCTTCTTCTCCTTCAGGATAATACTCTATATCCCCAGGAAGGACAACTGTAGTATCAGAATTAGGATTTTCAAGATCCGCTGAAGCCACCGTGATTTCGCCTTCTACTTCTCCCTCTATCCAAAGATCATCCTCAACAAATAGAAGAGGGCACGAAGAAGCAATGGAAAAAGTGTCATAAAGGTAATCATCAGAGATTATAAAGTAATCTCTGTTCCAACCATCTTCCTCATCATACCCCCAGACAAAAGAAAGGCTTGTAATAATTCTTGCCTCAACAGTACCATTGTTTTTCAAAATAAGATAATAACCTTCTCCTGAAGGGTCAATATCTTCGACAGGAGGAAGATATATACCGAAGCTTTGAGCTTTAGATTTCATCTGAGCTAAATCAATCGTAATTCCATCAAAGTCAAAAGAAGGAACAGGATATTCAAAGAGATCTGAACGGGCATTCCCGGTAGTGGTAAAGACCCCGGGACAAACACAGTCCCATCCATTCATATGACAGTCGCTAGGACAAATATCACATCCAAAAGAATCGGTACAAACCCAATCTTCCCTATAGGATGTAACTAAAGATTTGTTTTCCCCGTCCATCCTTATTCCTCCGTTAGAATGGTAAAAACCTTTTATCTCTCTGTCTTCTCCTGCCCAAACATTATCATTTAAAAGATAAGCAAACTTAGCTACAGAAGTACGGCCATAAGAGACTTTTACTTTTCTGACAGCTTCAGGAAAGCTACCTGTATTTCCAGAAGAAATAACTTCTCTTCCAGTAACATCGCCACAACGAGTATCCGTTTCCACATCAAGAGAAAAATGACCCATAAGGTTCCCTTGAATATCGTAGTAATCTTTTTCTGTTAGACAGTTAGCCTCATTATTAAGACACCACCTATAGTAATCAGCTCCAGATTCTGCAATATGAAGAGATTCTTCCCAGGCCACTCTTTTAACAGAAGCTCTCATCTGGTAAAGAACAAAACCTGTAATAGAAACAAAGAGAATCATAAAAATAAAGCCGAAAACCAAAACCAGTGTGATTACATTCCCCTTATTCATCTTTAAGGTTTCTAAGTTTAACATATGATTCTAATTCTAAATCTCCGGGAGATCTATTTGGATCGACATTTACCACCAAAAAGACTTTCATAAGCTTTGTATCGGCTAGCCTGGCCGGGACCTCATTAATTTTATTGCCTTCGCTGTCATAATATTCAAAAATAGGAGGAGAATTTCTAACATAAGAGCTTAAAATAGAAGTTTCTTCCTGATCTAAGTGATAAACTGGGGGAGAACCTGTTGGATTAACTATTCCTTTTTTAAATTCATGATCCAAATCTGGAACTTGTTCTTGCCAACTCAACTCAAACTTAACTCTAATAGCATGGTTATTTTCCCCCCAATCACAGAAAGCATCTACCCGCCAACTAGAGTCAGCTGAAAGCTGAAGCTCTCCGTCTAAGAGTTTATCTGTAATTTCAAAAGTGGCATCTCCCTGCCAAGCACCCGCACAATCAGAGCAACCTCCTTGGCATAAACTGCCCAGATACTCTCCGTCAGCATAAATCTCTACATATTCTGAACCCCATCCTAAATCTCCTTCTACAGAAACTTTTAATTCCGCTGTATTCAAATCCCCTGTAAGAATATCAGAAAAGGAAGCACTGCAGCTTCCCCCATCAGAAAAACTGTAACACTCTTTTTCCTGATTTCCAGAACTCACTCCTCCTAAGAAGTACCTCACTCTCTCTATATCTCCATCTTTATCTATATCGCTAAAGAAAATAAACTCTTTATCCCCTGCTTTCTTAATTGGATAAGAGCCATCCTCTCCAGAGACAGCCTCCCTTATTTCTCTTACCATAACGGTTACTCCTCTTCTCGCCTCTTGAATAGCTAAGACCTGCTGCCAGGCAAGAGAATGAGTTTTGTAAAGATATAATATAAGACCGAAAACAGCTCCCATTACTAAAGCAAAAACCCCAACTGTAACCAAGGTCTCTATAAGGGTAAAACTCCTTTTCATTCTACTCTTTCTAAATTAATTATTTTTGATTGATCTCCAGAAACGGAAACTGAACCAGAATAATCAGAAAAGCCGGGAGCTGAAACCTCTATACTGTAAGTTCCAGAGTCTAGAGGTATAAAATAAGTTCTGCCTTCTTGATCGGTGTTTTGAGCGTTGTCATAACCTGTCTTTAAAAGCTTGACCTCAGCTGAAAAGACAGGGTCCCCCGTGTCCTGATCCTGAACTTTGACCATAAGAGAGTTTTGAGCTTCAAGAAAAAGATTTACAGAGAGATTCTCGTCTGGAGCCAGACTAACAGGGGAGGGATTTGTTTCTAAAAGATCTAAACCAGAATAAATAGTAAAAGTGTATAGATCCCATTCCATATTAGAGAGATAAATAGAGCCGCTTCCTCCTGAATTATGAGTCTGAGAATACTTATATATTGGATCTTCTTCTGAATCTTTTCCTATAACTTTACTTCCCCTTAAGTTAAAGTCAACATTGGGGATAGGAACAGGTTCTGAAGTTCTCCAAGAAAGATGCCAGTCAAAAAGAGAAGGACTAACAGAAATATCAGAACTTGAAAGCTCTCCCTTTATTTTCAGCTGAGAATAAATAGAAGAACTCAAACCAGACAAATCAATTGGAGAGACAGAAAAACCAGAAGAATTACCTGGAAGGACAGAATCTGGGACTAAGACCCAAGATTCTCCGTTAAAATAAAGAAGTTGATAGACAATCTCAGTATCTGCTATTTCCTCATCATTCCAGGAGAGTTCTTCCCAACTGGTTATTAAAGAGGGATTTATCCCTTCTGAAACCAAGTAACCTGAAGTATGATCTGAAGCTATCTCAACTTTTCCCTCAGATACATCGATAGTAGAAGAAGCTGAAATATGTCCGTCTGTAACAAAAGAATCTGAGAAGTTATCGCTACTCCAGGGAGAAAGCGTATTTATAGAAAGACTGCCCAGCTCATCTATAGAAAAACTGGTTTCTACCATCTTTCCCTCTATAGCCGAAGGATTGGGTTTTTCTGGAATAGCTACTTCCTCTATACTGTAAGTTCTAGAACTACTGTATTCTTCTTTAGAAACCTCTACTCTATAGTCTTGGGCAGGAAGAGAAAAAAAGTGTTTTCCGTCTGTTGGGGTAGCTGTCTTAATTATCTCTTCTGTCTCAGGGTCCTTTACCTCTATTAAAGGATTTTCCACCATAATGCCCTGAGCATCAAAAACAGAAACTGAAACAATGCCTCCTACTTCTCCACACTCCTGAACCATATTCTCTGGAGCTATATTACTTACTACTTTCACTTCTCCTTCAAAAGGACTTAACCAACTCACCCTTATCTCTACCTTCTTATAATCATTGGGGCACTCATCTTCAGGACTTTCTATACCGTCTGCATCATCCACAAAAAAATCAACTCTCCTAGAAACAGTATAGTCTCTACCGTTAAGAGTTTTTACTGTCTCTTCTTCTAAGATACCGTCAGGATAACTATCCACCACTCCTATATCCCCATAAGGAAGATTTCTTATCTTTTCTATTTCGGCATTAACAATAGAAGTAGCTGCCACCCTGCTTCTGTTCTGACTTAAAACTTTAAGAATAAGCTGGTAGCCTCCGAAAACTGCCAGAAACACTATTAAAGCTAAAAAGACTCCTACTAAAACTTCTATTAAGCTGAATCCTTTTTTCATAGTTTAAAAAGCTGACATCATGCTATAAATTGGCTGAAGCATTGATATTGCAAAAAAGCCTACTGCCGCTCCTATAATAATCATCAAAACAGGCTCTATCACAGAAGAGAGATTTTGAGTAATTCTGGCCACTTCCGACTCGTAGAATTCAGCTAATTTCTGAAACATAGAGCCTATCTCTCCTGTTTCTTCTCCTACAGAAACCATTTGAACTACCAAAGAAGGATAAAGGTCCTGGTATTCTTTTATGACAGAAGAAAAAGAAACTCCCTTCTTAACTCTTCTTGAAGCTTCAAGAATAGCTTCCTGATAATAAACGTTTCCTAAGGTGCCTGCTGTTATCTTTAGAGCCCTGACGATAGGAATACCTGCTTTGACAAGAGAACCCAGGGTTCTGGTGGTAGCGGCAGAATTAGTCTTTTCTATAATGCCTGAGATAAAAGGAATTTTTAAGGTTAAAGTGTCGAAAACTCTTTTCCCTGCTTTGGTCTTCAATAAAGCCCTGACACCTATTATCAAAGCTAAAACTATTACTGGAAGAAGATACCAAAAACTAGCTAAAAAGTTGCCAGCCCCTATCACCAATTTTGTGGTAAAGGGAAGCTCTATCTCTAACTCTTCAAAAGTCTGAGAAAGACGGGGAATAACTATAATCATCATTAAAATACCGATAATAAGCATAAAAGAAACAATAACGGAAGGGTAAACCATAGCCCCTTTTACCTTAGACTTTAATTCGTGCTCTCTTTCCATTTGACGAGTCAAAACCTTTAAGACATCCTCCAAGGTCCCCGCTTCTTCTCCTACTTTTATCATATTTAAAAAGAGGTCGGAAAAAACAGAAGGATGTTCTGAAAGAGCCTCAAAAAGAGTTTTTCCTCTAGTAATCTTATCTGAAGTTTCTTTTAATATTCTCTTAAGTTTTTGACTGTCTGCTTGTCCTGATAAAGTTTCTAGAGCCCTGGGAAGAGCCACTCCAGCTGAAATCATCACCTGAAGGTTCCTAGTAAACATTACTTTATCTGTTAAAGAAACCTTGTTAATGAAAGGGATAAAAGAAAGAAGCTTTCTTCCTTTTCTCTTTTCTTCCTGAGTTTTAGCCTCAATCAAAATATATCCTTCTTTACGAAGGATTCTGGCAAGCTGATGCTCATCTTTAGCTTCCATAACCCCTGTATGAGGCCTACCTTCTGAAGTTTTAGCTTGAAATTGATAGCGAGGCATTTTTATTCCATAATAACTCTCAATACTTCTTCAATACTGGTTACTCCTTGAGCTGCTTTGATAAAACCGTCTTCTACCATTGTAACCATACCTTCCTGTTTAGCTCTTCTCTGAATATCATCAGCAGATTTCTTACTTACAATCATTTCTTTTAAGGACTCTGTCATTCTTAAAACTTCAAAAATCCCAACCCTGCCAGAATAGCCTTCAGGATGTTCTTTGGTAGCTTTTGGCTTGTAAAATTCAATATCTTTTAATCCTTGGCCCTGTTTTATAACTTTCTGCTCTATTAGAGTTTCAAGAAGTTTATCTATATCGCAGTAGTTAGAAAGATTATCTATATCAGCTTTTTTAAGCTTGTATTTTTCCTTACTCGGACAGAGCTTTCTTACAAGCCTTTGAGCTATAACAACATTTAAAGTGGATGAAATAAGAAAAGGTTCTGCTTCCATATCAATCAATCTAGGAATAGCCCCTGCAGCATTAGTAGTATGGAGAGTGGACAGAACTAAGTGTCCTGTTAAGGCGGCATTTATAGCCAGAGATGCTGTTTCATTATCTCTTATCTCTCCTACCATAATAATATCCGGATCCTGTCTAACTAAAGATCTTAAACCAGAGGCGAAAGTAAGCCCTATCTTGGCATTAACCTGAGTTTGGTTAACTCTAGGCATCTGATATTCTATAGGATCTTCAACAGTCGAAATATTAACTTCGGGAGTGCTTAAAATTTCCATAGCACTATAAAGAGTAGTTGTTTTACCAGACCCTGTAGGGCCTGTTACTAAAACCATACCCACTGGTCTCTTTAGAGCGTGTTGAACATCTTCTAAGGCCTGCCCCCTTAAGCCAAGCTCTTCCAAACTTAAACTTTGGGATGTCTCTGGTAAAAGCCTCATCACCACTTTTTCTCCGTTAATGGTAGGGAGGACAGAAACCCTGATAGAATACTTATATTCCTCCGACTCTATTTTAAACCTCCCGTCTTGTGGTAATCTATGTTCGTCGAGCTTTAAATCAGAAAGAACTTTAATTCTAGCTACAATACCAGAATGTATGTTCTTGGGAAGAGTCATAGCATCTCTTAAAATACCATCTATTCTATAACGAACAATAATCTCTTTTTCTGTCGGCTCTACATGAATATCAGAAGCTCTCTGTAAAATAGCGTGTTTTATTAGGGTATCAACTATTCTTATTACCGGAACTTCCTCTGCAGCCTTTCTTAATTCCTCCTCCTTTTTAGTTTCCTTCTCGTTTGTAACAGTCTTTATCTGTCCCGCTTCCTTTTCAATTATATCTCCGAACTCAGCTTTAAGAGTTTTTTGATATTGCTTTAAAGCATCTTTAATGCTTTCTGGAGTAGTAAGCCTTGGAAGGATCTTCAAACCTGCTTTCTTTTTAACAAACTCTATAGTCCTCAGATCTTCAGGATCAAGCATAGCCACCTCAAGTTTTTCTTCCTCCTTTCTAAAAGCTATAATGTTGTGCCTTCTGGCAATAGGCTCTGGTATTATTTTTAAAACATCGGAATCAATTGCCTCTCCCTTCAAATCCACAAAAGGAATACCTAGAATATAGGCTTCCATCTTTAAAAGCTCTTTTTGACCAATTAGTCCTTCCGAAACCAAAATATCTTCAACCCTAACACCTTTCTTTTCAGCTTTTTTAAAAGCTTTTTCAAATTGACGAGCTTTGATTAATTTAGCATCTAAAAGAAAGGCCTTTAACCTTTTTGGCTCAACTCTCATAAAGAAAGTTATTCTTTAAATACTTTTTTAATTTTATCTATTATCTCTTCTAAGGCATACTTGGTCTTAACAAGATAAGTAGTAGCTCCCAAGTCTAAAGCCTTTTCCACATCCTGAGGTTTTTCTAGATTAGTAAGGATAATAACAGGAATTTTTTCTGTCTCTTTATCCTTCTTTAGAGATTGAAGAACCTCAAAACCCTTCATTTTAGGGAGAATCAAATCCAAGATTATAAGATCAGGCTTTTCTGACTTAGCTAATCTTAAGCCGTCTTCTCCGTTTAAAGCTTTAATCACCTTGTAGTTTTCTCTTTTAAGAATATCTCCAAAAGTCCTCTGGAGAGCTTCTTCGTCTTCTACAAACAATATTTTCTTCATGTTTTAATCATTGTTCCCCTGTAAAAACATTTAAACAATGAATATTATTATTTTGTAGGTAAAGCAAAATAGAAGGTTGTTCCCTTCCCCAATTGGGATTCAAGCCATATTTTACCTCCTGCTTTCTCTATTATCGATTTGCAGACAAAAAGACCCAGGCCGCTACCTCTGGTATCTTTTTTAGATATATTCTTAGCCCTGAAAAATTTCTCAAATATATGCTTTTGATCTAACTTCGGAATACCTACTCCTGTATCTTTGATTTTAAATAAAAGGCTTTTTTTCTTTTTCTTAAGCCAGATATCAATATGAGCTTTTCCATCTGAATAACGAACGGCATTATCTATTAAGTTCTCTACTACTATCTTTATCTGAGAAGGATCAGCATAAACATCAGGGATATCATCTGGAGTATGTAGCTCCATTTTAACGTTTGAAGCCTCAG
This sequence comes from uncultured Candidatus Saccharibacteria bacterium, assembly GCA_964609075.1. Taxonomy (GTDB): domain Bacteria; phylum Patescibacteriota; class Minisyncoccia; order Minisyncoccales; family GWA2-38-27; genus CAZDXV01. The sequence goes on along the minus strand of CAZSQP010000008.1, from coordinate 694 downwards.
CTACCAGTTTAAATCTTTCTATTAAATCTTCTGTCATATTTTCTAAACTGAATTTCTCTTTTCTAACAGGAAGAGAGCCCCTCTCTATCCTGGAAACAACCAGAAGATCGTCAACTAATTCTACCATTCGAGTAGTATTTTCTTTTAGGCTACCGTAATATTCCTCTTTTTTCTCCCTAGGCATTCTGAATTCGTCTGAAGTAAGGAATTCGATACCCCATTTCAAATTAGTCAAAGGAGATCTCAATTGATGAGAAACTATATTAATGAATTCAGATTTCATCTGGGAAGCTTCCGCTAATTTTTCAAAACTCTTGCTTATAATAACAGCTATAATAAACAAGACGGCGGTAATAACAATATCAGCTAAAGCTACAATACCGGGATCGTTTACAAAAAGAGTGCCCAGAAAATAGGATGAAAGAGAGGCTAAAATAATAAAAAACCCCATTATTAAAAAGAGAAACTGGGGACACTGCCATAAAGGAACTCCGTATTCTCTGCACTGAGACAGGGGATTTAAGCTCTTTAATATTTTATCAAAAGCCATAATAATTCATTATATCATTATTCTTATTAATATTGTAACAAAGATTGACCAAACAAAAAATAGCTGATATAATCTATATCACTAACGGGGTATAGTGTAACGGCAGCACGAGTCCTTTGGGAGGATTTAGTCCCAGTTCAAATC
>CAZSQP010000007.1:0-26603 GCA_964609075.1 uncultured Candidatus Saccharibacteria bacterium | reverse complement strand
CTATTGAGACTATTACTATTACAGATGATGATGCTGTGGGAACTATTACCGCCTCCGATGACATTAGGATAAAGATACCCGATTCCTTTAATATGAGCTGGGATACTTCAGATACTACGGCAACTATAGGGGGGACAGCTTCAGGAAAATTTGATACAGGAACTACTCTAGAATCTCCTTATGAGACGATAAATTACAAGCATAAAGTAGCTACCCATGTTCATACTACAGAGAGTGATGGAAGCCAGTCTCCTACAGATACTTTAACAGAATACAAGAATTTAGGTTTTACCGCTTCTGCTATTACAGATCACGATAAACGCACAGCAGATCCTGGAGTTGATGGAATAATTCATATAGGGGGAGATGAGTACTCTTCCGGGGGGAACCATATGCTTGCTTTAAATATTCCTAGTCATTATTCTGGGACCAGGCAGGAACAGATAGATAACGCGGTTTCTGAAGGAGGATTTGCTGTTCTAGCTCATCCAGAAGCTAGCTCTTCTGGGTGGTCTAATGCTGAAATTTTAGCTATTAATAATTTTTTAGGAATAGAAATATGGAATGCCAGGTATCCTTATGCTTACGAGAAGGTAGATTATGCTTTGAGTAACGACAAAGAGTTTTGGCTTTTTGCCTCAGACGATAAGCATCAGATAAGTGAAATTTATAGAGGATGGATAGTGGTAAACAGTGAAAAAGATACAGATACTATTACTAAATCAGACATTGTAACTGAAATACAAAACGGTAACTTCTTTGCTGTAGGAAGAGGAAATAACAACAAAACTCCTCCAGAATCAGAACAGTATGCCAATCTGCCAGATCCTCCTTCATTTGAGAGTATTTCTGTGAGCGATATGACTATAACAGCAACCACCGATAAGGCAGTGGACTTTGACTTTATAACCTCAGGAGGAACTGTTTCCGAAACTGATGCCGGAACCACTACGGGAGAATATACGGCTTCTACAGATGATGTATATGTAAGAATTAAAGCTACTTATACAGAAGGTGACGACTCAGCTTACGCTTGGAGTAATCCTATCTATGTAAGAGGGGGAAGTAGCGTTGATGTTTCTTATGAAGATGATGGAAAGACCTTGGTTCTAGATGTTCAGGAAGATTTTTCTGGAGGAGATACTCTAACTATTTCGGATTTATCTTTTACGGATTTCACAGATACCTCTTCTTCAGATAACCTTGAATTAGAAACAGATAATGATGGTTCTACAGTAGCTACAGATGATAAGACGATAGCTATTACAACTCCTACTATTACAATAAGTTCTTCAAGCGATCAGACTTCCTCTGTTGATCCTTCTTCTACAGATAATTCTTTAGGATCTGCTAGTATAGTTAGAAACGTATCCACAGGGACTGTAACAGCTGTAACTCTTAAAGAAAACGGAGGAACAATAGACGCTTCAACAGAAATGGAGAATATAGAATTGTGGCTTTCGGAGGATGACAGTTGGGATGCAGGAGATAACCAATTGGGTTCTACTTCTAATTTTGACGGAGCTGACGGAGAAGCTATCTTTACAGAAAACTTTACTGTAACCAGTTCCAATAAATACTTAATTATCAGAGGAGACATTAAATCGGAAGCTAATGCAGGAGACACGATTGAAATACAGATTAAAAGCTTAACTACAGATGATTCAGTTTCTGGAACCCCCTTAGATATTTCGGGTACGAGTACAGTATCTTCTGGATATTGGACAGCTTATAATGACTGTGGAGATGATGCAGAAAGCGGTCAGAGCGGATGGGACAGTTCAGGAAATGTAACTAATATTGGAGGGGAAGACTCACCCTCTTCTGGGAATCTTCTAAATTACAGCGATGGATCAGACACAGGAGTTGACATTGCTCTCTCTGGAGATCTTTTGGAAGGATATGGAGCAGAGCATGCCGAAGCTGGAGAAAGAGAAGTACCTCTTTATTCTGTAGAAGGAACTGACGCTTATACAGAGTTCGGAGAGAAAATTAATATAGCAGGTTTAAGTTATGGTGATACAGGAGACTTAACAGTCAGTCTTACAGGTTTAGACTCAGAAAAGACCTACACCTTAGTAACTGCCGGCATTAGAGGGAAATATACTGATAGATGGTGCTCTTATACTATTTCTGGGGTAGGTAGTTTTACTAATGACAGTTCTTCTGGTACAGAGCTATCAACTACTACTACAGAAAACGATACTGTAACCTATAACTGTGGAGATAACTATAACGAAGGTTATATTGCCAAGTGGACAGGTATTAGCCCTACGGGGGGCTCTATTACCTTAACGGTTGCCGGTGTTGAACATGATGGAGATCCTGCAGATAAACCCTATTTATCAGCTTTAAAACTTGAAGAAGAGGATAATGACGCTCCTACCATATCTTCTGTTTCAGCTAGCGCAGATTCAACTTCAGCTGCTATAAGCTGGACTACAAATGAGGATTCTTCCAGTTATGTTTCTTACGGTTTAACTTCAGATTATGGAACAACTACTTCAGAGACAGATACTTCTCCAAGAGTGACAAGCCATGAAGTTGATTTATCCAGTCTTCAAAGTTGTACGACTTACCATTATCAGGTTTTAAGTAAAGATTCTAGTAGTAATGAAGCAAGCAGTTCAGATGCTACCTTTACTACAACAGGATGTACAGGAGATTCTACGCCAGACTCTGATGAAACTTCTCTTATTGATAAGGACACAGGAGGTACTTTGTCTCATGGAAACTTAAGTCTTACTGTGCCAAGTGGAGCTACAAACCAGAATGCATATTACCACTCCCAGCAGATTAGCTTTTCCGATGTTACTTCTTCTGCTGGAACCCCTTCAAGTAAGTACGCTATCGGGACTAAAGCTTATGAACTTAAAACTCTTACAGATGTTTCTACCACTGTAACTACCTTCAGCCAAAACCTTACTATTACTTTGAGCTATTCGGATTCTGATGTTACCGGTTATGATGAGTCTACCCTTAAGATATATAGGTGGACAGGAGCTGCTTGGAGTGAGCTTTCAAACTGTAGCGTTAATACTATAGCCAATACTGTAGCTTGTGAGACAGATTCATTTTCTACTTTTGGTATTTTTGGATCAGCTTCTTCTAGTTCAAGTACTACCTCTCCTTCTGGTACCCATCTTCCTTCGCCTACTCGTCCAGAAGGAGGATTTCTCGTTTTAATAAACGGAGGAGATGAAAAGACAGATTCTAGAGAAGTTACTGTAACTTTGAGAGGAGGACCGGATGCAGCTAAGGTCTTTATGACAGAAGACCCAGAGTTTAGAGGGATTAAGCTTGAATCTTATGAGGATGAAAAAGAGTTTACTTTATCTTCAGGTTCTGGCAAAAAAACCATTTATGTAAGGTTCTACACGTCTAGAAATGTTGGCTCTGAAACCTATTCAGATTCTATTGTCTTAGATTCTCCTCTTGGAGACATATCTGAAATGAGCCTTTCAGAGCTTAGATCTTTATTGATTCAAATTAAAACCTTAATTGCTCAGCTTAAGGGCGGTTCTTCTCAAATAGAGGGAATTCCGGCAGGATTTAGATTTAAAAAAAACCTTATTTATAATGACCAAGGAAAAGAAGTAGAATATTTACAGAGATTCTTAAAGACTCAAGGTTCTGAGATTTATCCCGAAGGGATTGTTTCTGGCTGGTTTGGGCCTTTGACTAAAACCGCTGTAATAAGGTTCCAGGAGAAATATTCAAAAGATATTCTGGATCCTTGGGGCTTTACTTCAGGCACAGGTTATGTAGCTAGAACCACCCGGGCCAAAATTAATGAAATTTTAGGAAACTAATGGATTATCAAGAATTTTTATTATTTTTAAAAGTTTGGTTTCAAGAGAGCGGTTTTAGGATCATAATCATTCTTTTTGCTGCTTGGCTTGTTGCTAGAATAGGGAGAGCCTTTATTATTAAAATAGTTTCTTCTGTTGTAAAAGAGAGCGATAAAAAAGTAGGAGACTCCAGTTTGCAGAATAAAAGAATAGACACCTTGGTGGGTGTCTTTTATTCTTCTCTGAGATTTATTGTTTGGATAATAGCTGTTTTGACTATTCTCCCTGAGCTTGGAATTAATATAGCTCCCTTGTTGGCTGGAGCTGGATTAGTGGGCTTGGCTGTTGGGATGGGAGCTAGAAGTTTGATCCAAGATTACTTATCTGGCATTTTTATTCTTTTGGAAGACCAATACAGAATAGGAGAAAAAGTGAATATTTTAGGGAAAGAAGGGAAAGTTTTGGACTTTAACTTGAGAAGAACTGTTTTAGGGGGTTCTGGAAAAGAAATTCATTTTATTCCTAACGGACAGATAAACTCGGTTTCTAACCTTTCCCGTTAGTTTTGTATTCCTCTTCTTCTGCTACTCTTTGGTATATCTTTTCGTATCCTGAAACCATTTTATCAAGGCTGAAGTAAAGTTCAGCTCTTTTTCTTGTAGCTTCTCTGCTTATCTTCTTTATATTCTTTACAGCTTCTATCATCTCTTTTGTGCTTTTTACGACAAAGCCTGTTTTTTTATCAGCTACAATCTCTGGTACAGATCCTTTTTTCCATCCTATAACAGGGGTTCCCGCAGCCATAGCCTCTATCATGGCATATCCGAATACTTCTTTGTACTGGGTGGGGAATAGAAGAGCTTTAGCGTTCTGATAAAGCTTTATTTTATCTTTAAAATCAGCTTCTCCAACGTATTTAATGTTCTTTTCATCAATATGCTTCTCTATATGCTCGTGCCAATATCCCTCTTCAGGATAGCTTCGGCCAGCTATTATTAGCTTTTCTCCTGCAGCTTTGGCAGCTTTAATAGCTAAATGAACTCCCTTTTCTTTCGTTATTCTTCCGATATAGAGGAGGTAGTCTTTAGGGTTTGGATTGTAAGAGAAGATATTGGTGTCTACTCCGTGATAGATATTTCCTATCCAGTTTAATTCCGGCATTGCCTTTCTCTGGGCCAGAGAAAAGGATATGAACCTGTTGGTTTTAAAGTTTAATAAGAAGGGTTTTATTCTGTCTGTTATGGGGCTGTGGATCGAGTGGACAGTAGGCGTCTTCACCAGTTTTGAATAGAAACAGCTTAAAAGATTAAAATGGGAATGAATAACATCGAATTGACTTGATTGAGAATAGCATCTTGAAATGAGAAAGTTTAAATAATGATTTATTGTTTTTTCTGGAAGGTTCATTTTTGTAGTCGGTTTTTCTGTTACATATTCCAGTTTTCCTTTAGTTTCAGAGTTCCCTGAGGCAAACAAAGAAACATCATGTCCTCTTTTGACAAGACTATCTGTAAGCCAGGCTACATGAGAGTATATTGCCTGGTTTGAGTAGGGAGCTGTAGTATGATAATTGGATACTAACTGAGCTATTTTCATTTAACCATTTTAAAACCCCGCTTTGACGGGATTTTCTTTAATACTCTATAGTACCAAGCCCAGGGTCTCTGTCAAGCTGGATTTAAAGCTTCTTCTGTGTTAAGATAACACTGTAAATATGGCAGATCCAGTTGAAGAAATTAAAAATCGTCTCGATATAGTTGATGTAATCAGAAGCTACATTAAACTTGAGAAAGCAGGAGTCAATTACAGGGCTATATGCCCTTTTCACTCTGAGAAAAATCCCTCTTTCTTTGTAAGTCCGGCTCGTCAGACTTGGCATTGTTTTGGGTCGTGCTCTGAAGGAGGAGATATGTTTAAGTTTGTAATGAAGATTGAAGGTGTTGAATTTAAAGAAGCTTTAAAGATTCTAGCTCAGAGAGCAGGAGTCGAGCTTAAAAGAGAAGATCCTAAAGTTAGAAGTGAGAAGCAAAAACTACGTGATATTTCAGAATTGGCTTGTTCTTTTTTTGAAAAACAGCTTCAAGGGAGTTCTGCTGGGAAGGAAGCTAAAAAGTATTTATTGGATAGAGGAATAAAGGAGGAAAGTATTAAAGAATGGAGGCTAGGCTATGCTCCTGAAATGTGGCAGGCTTTATCTGATTTTTTAGTGGGAAAGGGTTTTAAGAGGGAAGATATAGCTAAAGCTGGCTTGGCTTTAAAGTCTGGAAAGACAGGTAATTTCTACGATAGATTTAGAGGAAGAATAATCTTTCCTGTTTTTAGTCTAAGCTCTCAGGTGATAGGTTTTGGAGGAAGGGTTTTTAAAGAATCAGAAGACCAGAAAGAGGCAAAATATATTAACTCGCCTGCTACTCCTTTATACGATAAAAGTAAGATATTATACGGCTTGAATAAATCAGGAGTAGGAATAAGGAAGGAAGACGCCTGTATTCTAGTGGAAGGCTACACAGACACTATACTTGCCCATCAGGCAGGATTTTCTAATGTGGTGGCTACTTCAGGTACAGCTCTTACCCCTTTTCAGCTTAAGGTTTTAAAAAGGTATTCTGATAATCTTTTAACTGCTTTTGATATGGATGTAGCAGGTAATTCTGCTACAAAAAGAGGTATTGATTTGGCCCAAGCTGAAGGATTTAATATTAAAATTATTACAATGCCTCAGGATAAAGATCCAGCTGATATTGTCTTGGAATCTTCTGAAAAGTGGAAAGGGCTTGTTGAAGGAGCTAAGTCAATACACGACTTCTATTTTGAAACAGCCTTCTCTCGTTTTGACAAAAACACAATAGAGGGGAAAAAGGACATTTCCAAGGTTATTTTTCCTGTTATAAAAAGGGTACCTAATAGGATCGAAAGAAGCGTTTGGGTAAAAGATTTAGCAGAAGAGCTAGAAGTTAAAGAAGAAGATATTTTAGAAGAGCTGGATAAAACAAAAGAAGAAAGAAGGGAAGAGGAGGTTTTAGAGGAAAAAGAACCTATTAAAAAGACCAGAAAACAGCTTTTAGAAGAACAGGTAGCTTCTCTTATTATAAGATATCCTGAGAACCTAGAAATGGTTTCAGAAGAAGAGATAAAGTTCTTCTCTTCTGATGTCTCTTCTATGCTTTCCCACTTTAAAAAAGAAGGAGTGAATCTGAATTCTCTCCCTGATAATTTGAAAGAAATGGCAGACTTTCTTTATCTAAAAGCAGAGAAAGAATTTTCTTCTGAAGATGATGTTAAAGAAGAGTGCCTGAATTGTTTAAAAGAATTTAAATCCTTATGTTTTAGAAATAAGCTTTCTAATATCTCAGATCAGATTAAGAAAGCTGAAAAAGATCAAGACTATAATAAAGTTAAAAAACTTTTAGAAGAATTTAATAAATGTTCTAAGTCATGGAATGACTTAGAAACAGCTTAATTTTATGGCAAAAAAGAAAACCCCTAAAAAAAAGACCCCTAAGAAAAAAACCAAAAAGAGGAGCACTAAGAAGAAGGTTTTAAAGAAAAAAACTTCTAAAAAGAAAACTTCTAGAAGGAAAACAGCTAAAAAAAGAACTTCTAGAAAGAAAACTAGTAAAAGAAAGAAGAGTTTAAAAGAAGAGGATGTTAGGAAACTGATTGAAAAGGGAAAACAGAGAGGTTTTGTTACCACCTCTGAGATTCTGCGTATCTTTCCCAGTGTTGAGAAAGATATAGAGGGATTAGAGGGACTTTATTCCAGGTTGGAAAATACTGGAATTGAGATAAAAGAAGGCAGAAAGCTTTTAGGTAAAAAAGATAGAGAAGGAAAAGAGAAAAGGGTAAAGGAGATGAGGCGCTTGAAAATAGATCCTGTCCAACTTTATTTAAAAGAGATAGGAAAGGTTTCTTTTTTAACGGCGGAAGAGGAAAAGGATCTTGCCAAGAAGATAGAAAAAGGAGATGAAGAGGCTAAAAAGAAGTTGGCTAGAGCTAATTTAAGATTGGTGGTTTCTATAGCCAAAAGATATGTAGGTAAGTCTCCTAATTTGACCTTGCTTGATTTGATTCAAGAAGGGAATATGGGGCTTTTCCGCGCTGTAGAAAAGTTTGATTGGAGAAGAGGGTATAAGTTCTCTACCTATGCTACTTGGTGGATAAGACAGGCTGTAACAAGGGCATTGGCTGATCAGGCCAGAACTATTAGAATACCAGTTCATATGGTAGAAACAATATCTAAGTATACTGCCGTAAGAAGGAGGCTTCTTTCGGATTTAGGAAGAGAGCCTTTAGCTGAAGAGATAGCAGCTGAAATGGGTTTGGATGTAGATAAAGTTCATCATATCCAGAAAATATCTCAAGAGACAGTTTCCTTAGAGACTCCTGTGGGAGAAAATGAAGAAGATAGCGTTTTAGCTGAGTTTATACAAGATGATAAAACTCTTTCTCCTTCTACTCAGGCAGGGAGATCTCTTTTGAAAGAGAGATTAAAAGAGGTTTTAGTTGATTTGACTCCTAGAGAGCAAAAGATACTTTCTATGAGGTTTGGATTAGGTAACGGTATAACCCATACTTTAGAAGAAGTAGGGCAGGAGTTTGGAGTTACAAGAGAAAGAATAAGGCAGATTGAAGCTAAGGCTTTGGAGAAGATAAGAGAACACGAGAAATTGAAGAAATTAAAGGGGTATTGATTTATTGCCTTTATTCTATTATAATATTATTGCTTTCCGGGGTAGCTCAATGGTAGAGCGGCTCCCTGTTAAGGAGTTTGTTGTCGGTTCGAGTCCGACCCCCGGAGCAACGTCGGACTCTGAGCGTATAATTGCCTCAAAGTCCGTTCATTTTCGCCATTTTTAGAGGTTCGAACCTTGCTATGTATAGCTTTAACCTCTGGAACGACCCTTTCTATCTGAAGAAGGGGTTTTTCCGTTGAAATCGTGAGTATTTTGTCTATTAATAAGAGGTTCGAACCTAAATCTGAAAGCAGTTTTCTTTGCTTGTCTGGGTCGTTAGTTTGGAACTCTTTTCTGGCGTCTCGGGCAAAGGCGAAGGCTTTTTCAGCTTTCTTAATTTGCTTGTTAACTCTGTCGTCAGTGTCCTGAAGCAATTCCTGAAGGCGGGCTTTTTCCTTGGTAAGGTTAGCCATTCTCCTTTTGTAGTTTTCTTCGTCTAATTCTTTTTTGGCTCTCATGCTGATTACCCCGTCTATTTCAGCCAGACAATCGTTATATGCTTTTTGCTGGTTAGTGAGGATTTTGTTTCTGTCTGTGCTTTCTTTTTCAATTTCCGATTTAATCTCGTCTAACGCCCAGTCGTGGAATTCAGACGGTATCTCTATTTTCTTCAAGGTCTTAAGAATCTGTTCTTTTAATTCTTTTTCTTCAATGCATCCCTGGGAGCAGTTGGGCTTTCTTCTTTTGGTGCAGTGATAGTAAATGTATTTATGGACGTTTCCGTTTTTCTGCCTCTTTACTTTTCTTTCAGCCGTAATCATAGCTCCGCACTCTCCGCAACGCATCAGTCCTCTAAATGTGAAGTTATGCGTTTTAGGGCAGGATTTACCCTCTCTGCCGAGTAAAGATTGAATGCGGTTGTATTCTTCTTCTGTTATCATTGGCTCGTGATTTCCTTGATACCAGTTTCCGCTTCCTTTTGGGTATTCAAACATTCCATAGTAGAAAGGGTCTTTAAAGATTCGGTAGATACTGCTTCTGGCAATCTTTTTGCCCGTTCTGTTTCTCAAACCCCACTTGTCAGTGGCTATTTCCAGTATCTTTGGCGGGTAGTAGTTGCCAGTCAGCATTAAGTCAAACATCTTTTTAGTTAGGTCAAACCTTTCTGGGTCTTTGATTATTTCTTTTTCACCCTTTTTCTTTAGGGGATTATGCATGTAGCCGAGGGTAGCAAATGTTGGATACCAGCCTCTTTCCGCTTTTGCTTTTAAACCTCTTTTGGTGTTCTGGCTCAAATCCCTGATGAATTGATTAGCCATGCCGAATTCTACAGACATCATTAAAACATTGTCAGTCGGGTAGTAGCTTCTCTCAAAGGTCTGAATGTGCCTTATAATCCCTTGCTGGAGCATCCAGTTGATTTGTCCGCCGTCCACTGGATTACGAGCCAATCTGTCCAGTTTCCAGCAAATAATTCCTTGAACTTCTTTCTTGTGGATTTTGTCTATCATTTCATTAAACAAAGGACGTCCAGGTTCTTTAGCTGACTGGGATTCAGAGAAGGTATTTGTTATTTCCAGGTTTTCTCTTTTGGCAAGTTTGGTCAGCTCGTCTATCTGCGAGCCAATGGAAGCCACCTGGCGGTCTTCCGCTTCCGATGATTTGCGGGCATAAAGGAAGTATTTAATTTTTTCTTGTTGTTGCTTCATATTCCAAAAATGGCTCAGGTGACACTCCACCCGAGCCATTTTTGAGGCTGGAGTGTCAGCCCATTTATTTTATTGTTATCTGCACCAGTATTTGTCAGGGTTGGAAGCACAATAGCTTCCGTCCACGCATTCATTGCTTTCAGGATTATAATAAAATTCTTTGCCTAATTTTTGGCATTCAACCATTTTATTAAAATCTTTGTCCTGGTGGCGTTGCCAATAGGCGAGGGCAATACCACTCATAATAATTAAAATTGCGGTGATGGCGATTATTCTCTCGCCTTTCTTCATAGCTTAGGAATTTTGCAGCCGACTGGTTCATTCGTATAATTTATGTTTCCGTCTTCGCCCACTTCATAGCAATAGCCGTTTTCGTCTCGGTAGACCCTGAAGGTTTTGTAATCATAAAGTCCTGCTATTGGTTCGTTTTCTTCGTTTTTAATTTCTTTCTGTTCTGTCCCATGACTTACCCAATTTACGAAAGTGAAGTTTGCGTCTGGCTTGTTTGAGAATTCTCTTAATGCTTCAATGTCTTCTTTTTGAGTCTGCTTCCACTGGCTTGCCATTTTAGTGACTTCCGATTCGGTCAGGGCGGGCTTGTGTTCGTAAGAGAAGAGTTCTCCGCTGAGAGTGCAGATTACGATTGTTCTCCAGTCGCCCTGTGCTAAACTTTGACCTTTGCCAGATGGAATTAAGTCGTAGAAACCGCCTTCGCTGGTTTTTCTCCAGTCAGTGTAGTAAGTTCTTTCAAAAGCATCTTCGTGGCTTAATCTGTAATTCTCTGGGTTAGGCACTAATTTTGCCAGAAGGTTTTCAGTATCTTCTTTTGCCTGGTCTGCGGTAATCCATGCCGTTCCGCTTACGCAGTCTTTGGTTCTTTTCAGAATCTCGTTTGTTCCTGTGTCCACTTCTGTTGTGAATCCTTTGTTGTCTTCATAGATTTCAATCACTTTTAGCTGAACGAAATCCGTTATTATTGCAGGGTCTGGAGTTCCATAAGAATAGTATCTTGTTTTTGCTTCTTTGAAAGTTATTTCCAAGTTTTCTCCAAAGATGGATTTAATTTTTGCTATCGCTTCATCTCTTTGTCCTACGGTTCTGGTTTGGTTATATTCTGCCAATACCTGCTCTGGCGTCAATTTTTGTCTGACGGCTTCTTCCTGGTTTGCTTCTGGCGATGCGGTTGTCACATCAGTGTTCCTTATCTGCTCCAAACCGATGATTGTGCCAACCCCTAATCCAATTACTATTGCTCCTATGATAAGTAAATTATTTTTGTTCATGTTAATTTTGTTATTTATTTTAATCGACCTTTATTTTAAGTATTTTTCAATGTTTTCTTTGTGCTCCTCGTAGGTTTTGGAGCAGTGAATTTGACTGCTTGAGTCGTGCAGGTAGTAAAGGCATTCTGTTTCTTCCGAATGAATTACTGCGTCAATAGCGTCCAGTCCTGGATTGCAGATTGGATGGGGCGGGAGTCCTTTATTGAGGTAAGTGTTATAGGGAGATTCTATCTGCTTGTCCTCTATCTTAATTGGAGTCCACCAGTCGCCTTTGCCTGAATATCCCGAAAGCTGGACGTCGTTTGGCTCTTCGCCGTAGTGGGCTATGCTGTCTCTTGCGTATTGCACTGTGGCGTCTACTTCCAGCTTCATCGGCGGGTCATAGAGCAATCTGTTCCAGATGATTCCCGCAATCAGTGGCATGTCGGCTTTGCTGTCCGCTTCTCTCTGCACAAGCGAGGCGATTTTTAGTGCCGTTGTCCATTTAATGTTCGCTTCCAGGAATTTCTCGGCGTATGGCTGGAACTTTTCGTTGAACTTTGCACGCAGTCGGTCTGCGACTTGGAGAGGTGTTTCGTCTGTCGGTATGAGATAAGTGTCAGGGAAATAAATGCCTTCGATTTCATCATATTTCATTGCGGTGTAATTGCCGACCCATTTTCTTTTTGTTTCCTGATTCCAGCCGAGAGTGTCTCCAATAAGTTCAGCGATTTGTTCTTTCCGCAGTCCTTCGGGAATCACGACCCATTTCATGTATGGTTCGCTCGCCAGGACTTCGACTAACTGCCATGCATTCATTCCTTTTGAAACCTTATATGCCCCTGGCTGGATTTTTCCCTGCCAGCCTTTCTTTTTCAGCACGTAATTAAATGCCCACTCGCTTCTGATGTAGCCTTGCTCTTTCAGTTTAGGAATCAGCTCTGCTTCTGTTGTAGCCAAGTTGACTACGATTGTTTCTGTTTCTGCCCCTCTCTGCGGGGCTGAAAATTGGTGCTGATAAAATACGAAGACACCAATGACTATTATTGCCAGTGCTACGCCCACTCCTATTATGATGACTTTGATGGTTTTGTTCATTTTCGCTATTTAGTGTTGGCAACCACAACATTGCTCTAAGCAGGAAACAAGTCAAGGGGAAAACAAAAAGGGACAGCCAGAGCCTGCGACCCACAGTATTGGATGCACGAAGGCACCAATTGTGGAGGATGGCTGCCCCTTTCAGCCCGCAATTGGGCTTCGGAAGAAGCACGCCATCGTGCCTGTATCCAAAACTGTAGGTCGCACTTTCATAATACCTTCATTTATTCCTTTTTTCAATATAAATCTTTTAAGGGGGGTTGTAAGAGGTGTCAGAGGTTGCGATACTCGTTCCTTTAAATTCTGGTCGCATTTCAGTCGCATTTAGTCACATCGGTTTTTATTATTCTGGGGCGTTATTTTAATGCAATTCAGTGTAATTCTGCCATAGGTTTGCCCAACCTTTGCCGATGTTTTGGTTTAATTTTGGTCATAGTTTTAATCCGTCCGTATTTTATACTTGAATTATCCAGATTCTGGTGTCATTTCAGTGCAGTATCAGTGTCTTTTTGGTTTAAGGTTGATATAGTTTTGTTTATTCTTGTCACGAATTCATTTATCGGTTCGTTTCTTGTAGAGCATAATTTAGGGAGTATCTCGAGAATCTTAACCCATTCTTCTATTTTGATTTGCCTTATTTTCTCTAAAATAATTTTTGAATCTTCTGTTAGCTTTTTTTCTTTTCTTTTAACCCAGCGAAATTTTTTTGACCAATTAACAACTGTTCCTCTTGAGGGTATTCTCCCTAAATTTTCTTTGATTCCTTTTAGTGATTCTGGTGCTTTGCTTTTGCCTGTTTGGATTTCCTTCCATTTTCTCAATAATCTGTTGATGCTTTCCGTTTCGCAGTAAAGAAGCCATGCCATATATTGTCGTTTGGTTTCCCCTGGTATTTCTGTTGTTATTGGTTCATCTTGTTCCATAAAGGTGTAATTATGTTATTTTTGCCCCAAAGTCTCACACAAGCCCAAATTTTGCGTAATTCGGGGCTAAGATTGGATGCTCTCGGCTTTTTCTTTAGCCAAATCCCTGATTAGTTTATTAAAGTATTTTCGGGGGTTTCCAATTTTGTCTTTCGGCAATTCTTTGAAAATTCCCCAAGTTGTTTCTATGTGGTTAATTCCGTAGTCTCTTAAGCAACTTAATATAAATCTCATATCTGTCTCCCTGAGCGACTTCGCTATTTCCCAGCATTTTTGTTCTTCATAGCTGTGGGGCGAAAAATCATTAACATCGATTTTCTTATAAGATTTATTTATAATCGATTCTTTTTTATTCTTATTTTCATTATCATTATAAAAAGTTGTGATTTGCGGATTCGGGCTATCTATTAAAAATCCCTTTGTTAAGGCGTCTTTTTGCTCTTTAAAGTTGTGATGAGCATCGGTTGGATTGTTCTCTGGTTTGGCTTCTTGTTGTTCTTTGGGTTGTGATTGGCTTGTGATTGCTTCTTTGTTTTTTAAATACTCTAAAGTCTGAATTTGCCCATTGGTGAGCGTAAAACCAATAGGATGTATTGGGAATGACCCTTTTCTTCCCTTGTGGTTTGGAAAGTGAATGTGTTGTGCTTTGCGTAGGAAAGAGATTATTTTTCTCATATTGTCATAGCTAATCTTTCCACGAAAATCTTGAATTAACCCCTCATAGTTTGTTTGGAAAAAGCCTTTGTATGGATTGGTGTTCTCAAAAATCCAGACTAAAACATCGTGTTGGTTTTTGGTAAGTTTTCCCTCAATATAGTCATCCCTTATTTTTCTGGGAAGAATAATGAAATCGCTAAGTTTTTGGTTCATAGTAATTATCATCTGACTTAATTTTCATTTCATTTGATTGGCTATTTCCAGCTGAGCTACGGAGAGATGAGCCGTAGACCGTTCTGTAAAGATTCAAAAGGCGTGTCGCTTTCCGCAACGCTTCATCATCGCTTAACTGTTCTTTAAATCTTTTCTTATACAATTCTTTGAATTTTTCCAGTGACTTCTGAGAAATCATAAAAACAAAAATCACGCACCCGAGTAGAGGCGGGACTTAAGGTTCTTTTGGTTATTGAATAGGGTCTGGGCGGGGAGCTCTATCTTGTCATTAAAATAATCAGTCATTACTTGCTCAATGTTCTTTTCTCGTCTGAACATAAACCTAACCTTTTTGGGATTAGATTTATCCAGTTCCAATAGTTCGTAGCTCAACGTTACCAATACGGTTGCCAGTCCCAAATCAAATGTTGAAAATTCATTTTTGTTCATAATCATCAATTTTTTAGCAAATAAAAAAAGTAAGCTTACACTCGTAGCTTACTTTATGGGGGAGTGAGTCACATGAGAATCACAGTGACTCACTAATTTAGTTTATTTTATCGGGTTCTTTTAATGGTTTTTCCTTCCCATTTAAATAATTGCTCAATGCCTAAAACTTCTTTTACTCTTTTGTTTATGGCTATTAAAGTGTCATATACGGTTCGTTTGTTCTTTTCTTGGTTTTTTGGTTCTTCTCCCGCCATTTTTTCATAAACCAATGACCAGTCAATTGGCTCATTCAACTTATATTCAAAAGCTGTTCTACAAAAGAAGTGTTCGTTTTTATATGGTGGTAGGGCACATTTTCTATCGCCAAGTTTAAGGGCTGGCTCGTCATCTAAAAATTCTACTATTTTATTTGCATCAATAACCGACGCTTGCTTTATCTGTTCCAGGTCTTGTCTGTGTTCTTTATAGAATTTCTTAAATCGCTCACGGTTAATTTCAAACTCTATTTTCTCGCCAGCAAACCTTCCCAATTTATCAAGACATCGGATATCTTTTAATTGAAAGAGTTTTTCGTCTTCCGCCAGTTTTTTTAAACCATTTTTCAAGTCATTCTTAGGTATTGTATCTTCGTTTTCATCTCGGAAATCCCACAAAGAGATAGCAATCAATTTGTCTTTTTCGGGGGCAATTTCTAATTTGTCCTGAATGACTTTGATGATAATTAAAATTGTCTTTGGTAAATTCATGGTAATTTTCATCTATACTTCTATTTTGACAGATTTTGTCACTTTTGACAACAAGATTTTAAAGGTTTATAATTAAATAAACTTATGAAAGACAAACTCTTAACCATTAAAGAAGTTGCCGATTATTTAAGGGTCAGCGAACGCTCTGTGCTTCGTTACATTGAAGCTGGACGTTTGAAAGCAATCAAGGTCGGCTATTGGCGGGTATCTGAGAAGGAGTTGCATGATTTTATAAAGCGTAATTCTAAAAAAATAAAGAATTAATATGGCTCGAAAGATTAATCAATCAAATAAATTATTTAAATTAGAGCGAAATTCTAAGGAAGATATTGATATTCCTGTTGGCGAGAAGAAAAAACTGGAAAAAAGCAAAGGAGATGAATTGGAAAGAACGCCTAAATCTTTCAGGAAAGACTTAGGAGAAAGAGGTTTTTATGACAAGAGAAATGTCTTAAATGATTTAACGGGGAAGGAATGGAAATTTATGTCTAAGTCAGTTATTACTCGTTCTTACCCGCCAGATTTTCAGCATAATTTAAGAAAAAAGCATGGCGGTCAGAAGCCACCTCTTTTGTGTGCTGATTTAATAAAAACATTTACTAAAAAAGGCGAAACAGTTCTCGACCCTCTAATGGGTGTTGGTGGAACTTTAATCGGGGGAGCTTTATGTGGACGTAAAGCCATAGGGATTGAGATTAATAAAAAATGGATTGATATTTATAAAGAGATATGTGAGTTAGAAGATTTAAAGATATTCAAAACATTTCACGATGATTGCAGGAACATCATCAAAAAAGCAAGCAAGAATTCAATTGATTTTATTCTAACAGATGTTCCTTATTGGAATATGGATAGAGTAGAAAAGACCAGAAGTAAGGTAGCCGCTCATTCAAATTTATCACAATTTAATGGTAAAAAAGTTCAAACGAAGCAAGAATGGCTTGATGAGCTTACAGAGATTTTTGATTTATCTTATAGAGTTTTGAAGAATAAAAAATACTTGGCTATTTTTATTGGTGATATGTATCGTGGTAAAGAATATCATATATTATCAGCTGACTTAGCGGAAGCCATAAAGAAGAAAACAAAGTTTATTTTGAAGGCAAATTTAGTTTGGTATGACGTTAGTAAAAATCTTCATGTGTATGGTCAGCCTTATGCTTTTATACCATCTATGATACATCAAAACATTTTAATTTTTAGGAAAGAAGAATAAAGAATCCATGTCTTTACCAAGAATAACAAATTCAGATATTCAAAAAAGAAACCCGTATTGTTTTTTGATTTATTCCGATAACATTTTAGAGAGTATAAACATTTTAGATTTGTTGTCAGAGAGTAATCAGTTTTTACAGCTTGTTGGAGTGAGCTATGAACCGATTGACCAAGCAATCTATCTCTTTAAAGAAATAAAGAATGAGAAATATATGTGTATTAAGGTGCTTGGAAGATACGAAAATTGGAATTTGCCGCCGAAAATTTCAGACCTTATAAATTTTATAGATAAACCAGACTTTATAATAGTTAATGAGGAAAAAAATAAAGAGGTATTTGTGGGGGAGACAACAGGCACTGCTAATGTAGGCAATTCTCAATGGCAAAGAGAAGGACGTAAAATTTCAGCTGCTCTTAAGAAAATACCAATGGTTTATCAAACTTATTATTCTGGGACAGACCGTTCAATGTTTTCACCTGAAGAAATTGATAGAGGAAAAGCCCAGGGTCAGGTAAGGCAACCAACGTCATTGCAAGCTATTAATCATTTTATATATTCACTTCGTTATCAAGTTCCTTCTTTTGTTATTTATTATCCAAATCCTGAATACGATTCGCTTATAGGATTTAATAGAAACAAGACTAAAGGAGAGAGTCTTTTAAGAGACTATATTTCTATCTGTTTGTTAAATAGTATTAACGGTGGCTACAAAGAGGATAAAAAGAGGATTGAATACAGTATTTTTAAACATATGCTGAGTTTTATTAATGAGTCAGTTCCTTATAGAAATACTAACATCAAGAGAATAGATAAAGATTTTCCAGTCCAACCAACTAATAAGATTTTGAAAACTAAGGGAGAAGATTTTATAAATTACGTTGTTAATTATATAAACGGAGACACAGCATTAGATAAAAACTTCAATTTAATTGATTGGAAGTTTAGCAGCTTTTATAAATGGAATCACAGATATAAAAAAACTCGTTTACTCAAGCTTCTTTCGAACAATAAGTTATCACTTTTGTCTTATTTAAAGAACACAACAAAAGCTGGTTTTACTTCAGATACCCCATATTTAATTAAACTTTTAGAAAAGATTTACCCGAAAGACAGCGGTAAGTTCGAACAAAAACTTAATAGAGAAATTCCCACATTAATAATTCCTACCTTGATGTTTCAAAAAAGAGACGATAAATATATTTATAAAGTTGACCCTGGCACTGGCGAAATCGCAGCTTTTGCTGAATTGTTTAGTAAAAATTTACAAGGCAATAAAAGCATGAATGTTTTAATTTATGTACATGTTCCTGGACCAGATAACTTTAGTACTAACACTAAACTTTTTAAGGCGATTAAGCATTATGCGGATTGTTTAATTATAAACGAAAAAATATATGAAATTTGATGAAATAACAAAATTAAGACCAAAGAAATTCACAGAAGAGTGTGTTTTGATTTCTGTCTACTTTACTTTAAACAGAGTTAAAGATAATTGGTTTTTGAATTATATAAATGCTCCAGGTGGAGCTTGGCAGGAATTGAAGATTTTGAAAAATAAAATAGAACAAAGATTTTATATTGGTAAAAACGAGAAAAGAGCCGACTTAGTGATGCAAAAAGAAAATAAGACCAGTTTGTTTTATGTGGCAGAGGCTAAAGAGTTTTTTAGGCAAATTCTTAACGAAAGAGAGAAAATAGATAAGAGCATAAAGTCAATTTTTAATCGTATAAAAACATTAAAAGGGAACAATATTAAACCAATCTACTCTTATATTATCGGAATTGATACGACTAATTTGAAAGGGGATATTTTTGATGAGACTATTAATAACGAGATTAATTTAGTAAAAAATGTGATTGACAAACTACCGCCCGTAGAAGGCGGAAGGGTCTGTATCTTGACTTATTGGCAAGGCAATAAAACTAATTTTAATCTGGTATTTTCTAAAGATTTCTCCAAAGAGTTATCTGATATGTTCAAAAAGATTTTTTTATAATTCTATGAAATACATTGGTAACAAACAGAGATTATTAGAGTTCATAGACAACGTGATAAAAGAAGAAAGATTGCCTCAGGGAGGAACCTTTATTGATATTTTTGCAGGGACAACCAGTGTAGCTCAACACTATAAAAAGAAAGGCTATAAAATAATAGCTAATGATTTTATGACATATTCGTATGTTTTTCAGCAAGCTTATATAGGGAACAACCAATTTCCCAAATTTAACAATCTTCTACAATCAAAATCTTTTAATGCGAACCATAATCTTTTTAATGATAAGCGTGAACCGCTAAGATTTATTATTGATTATTTAAATAGATTACCAGGAAAAAAAGGATTTATTTTTACTCAGTACGCACCAAGCGGAAAATTCGGAAGACAGTTCTTTTCTAATGAGAATGCTATGCGTATAGACGCAACGAGGGAGCAAATTGATAATTGGCAAAAAGAGGGGTTGGTTAATGAAAATGAATTCTACGTTTTGCTTGCTTCTCTTGTTGACGCAGCTGATTTTGTTGCTAATATTTCTGGAACTTATGGTGCTTATTTAAAGATTTGGCGTTCTATGGCTTTAAAACCATTTACAATGTTAGTTCCCAATTTAATTGAAAGTAATTTGGAGCACGAAGTTCATAAAGAAGATTCAAACAAGATTATAGAAAAAGTAGAAGGAGATATTCTTTATATTGACCCGCCCTATAATACTCGTCAGTACGCAGCTAATTTCCATCTTTTAGAAACATTATCTTGTTGGGATACTCCGTTAGTCTACGGCAAAACAGGATTAAGACCCTATGAGGAGCAAAAATCAGCTTATTCTCAACGCACTAAATGCCAAAATGCTTTTTCTGACCTTATAAATAAAGCTAAAGCTAAGTATATTTTAATGAGCTATAACAACGAAGGAATTATTCCTCGTAAATTTATTTTAGACACATTAAATAAAAAAGGAGACGTTAGAGTATATACCAAAGATTATAGGCGTTTTCGTACCGAAAGAGACCATGAAAACAGGCATTATAAAGTGCCCGATGATAAAGTCCAAGAAATAATTTATTTTGTAAAAGTAAAATAAAAATCACAATTAATTAGATTGTTCCATCGTTAGATTGTTTATTCCTTTAAAAGGTTGATAATTTATCAAAATAGGGTTAAACTTAAAGAGTCAAGATTTCATTATATTAATTCTATGGATTTCAAATTACAAAAAATTCAAACAGCTTTATTTATTAAAGATTTTAATATCACAGGATACGATAAATACTCTCTTATAGGGGAGCTCAAAAATAGTGTTGGTAATATTTTTGACGCTGAACCTACAGTTCTACCATTTCCATCCGATGCTCCGTTAGATATTCCTCGAATAATTCTTAATAGTAAAGGAGGGATTTATAGTTGTAATATCTCCTTAAACAGAATAGATATTTTTAGGAATAAGCCCCAAGATGAACAGGAAAAATTAGAAGATATTTTGGCTAATCAAAAAGAACAAATTAAAAAAATTTACGATTTCTTTAAAGGAAAAAATGTGGTAATTAATAGAGTTGGGTTCGTTGTTGCCTTTTTGTCCGAGATTGAAAATAAATCAGGGGCAGAGTATTTAAAAGAAACATTTTTAGTGGCTGACAAATTAGAAAGCCCCAGAGAGTTAAGGATAATTTATAATAAGCGAGCAAAAAATGATTCTTTTGATTTTAATCATTTACTAAAAATCATTGGGCAAACTGCCAATAAATTAGTATTAGAAACTGATATTAATACTGTGCCAGAGGTTATGACAAGTAGCGATTTTAGCCAAGAAAAGATTGATAGTATTTTAAATTACGCTATTCAGAAAATAACCGAAATTCAAAAAGACTTTCCTAACATAAATATCTAATTATTTGTTATGGAACAGGAAGAAATCAAAAAAGAAGAAGGCAAGGAAAAAACTAAAGAAGCGTCTTTAGAAAATGAAGAAACTTCTGCAGAACCTGTAGAATCACCAGAAGGGGCAACCCCGAAACAACCCACCGAAGGAGAGTTGCTCTGGAAAGAGTTATATAAATTTAAAGAATGGAAGGATGAAATAGACAAAAGAAAAGAAGAAGAAGACAAATCACTAACAAAATTAAAAGGCGATATTAGAGGTCTTAATTCTCAGATAAAAAAACTGTCTTCTAATCAAATAAGAATAATAGAAACGCTTGGTATTTTTGTTGCACTTTTCACTTTTATTTCGGTTAACATCCAGATTTTTAGAAACGTTTCTGATTTATTAAGTGCCATTCTTTTCTCAATTATTTTAGCTGCACTCACGGGCATAATAATACTTACTGTAATTTTGGTCATTCATTCTTATGAAAAAGAAGATAAAAGTTGGTGGAAAAAGTTTAGAATTTTAATAGGATTGTTTATTGGATTAATAGTATTAGGATTAATAGGGAGTCTTGTTTTTAAACTAAAATTAAACCCCGATATTAACAAAGAAAACAGTCAAATAAATACAGAGATTCAACCAGTAAACTCAAATCCTTAATTCATATGTCTTTAGTAATTAATACTACAACCCCAGAAGGAATTGTTTTAGCCGCTGACAGTCGGCAGTCTTTTCGTAATCGGAAGGGGATGGCAAGGATAGGAAGCGATAATGCTTCTAAGCTTTTTCAATTAAATAAAAGGATTGGAGTAGCTGTGACGGGCTTGGCTTTTTTGCCTGAAGATGGAGTAATGAAAAATATCAGTAAGTTCATTGACCAGTTCAAGAGAGAGACAGAAGTGGAAGATTTAAGTGTTAAAGAAGTAGCTGAAAAGATTCATTATCTTTTTAATAAAAAATATAACTGGCAAGAGCAATTAGACAATTTGCCAGAAAAAATTAGAGGAGACCTTCAAAGGCAAGGTTGCGAGGTTGTAGAAATTAAGAAAGAACAATATGCAGTTAAATTTAGCTTTAAAGACCCTAAAGGCAATTTAAAAAATGGGGTAGCTGGAGTTGATGTGATAAATTTCCTTGTGGCTGGATATAATATAGATGGTTCGCACGAAGTTTATGTTTGCTATATTCCTGGAGAAATCCAGAAGAAGAGAGATGGCAAGGAGAAAGGCAAAGAATATGGGGCTTCTTGGATTGGGCAGATTGATGTGGTTTCAAGAATTGTTTTAGGATGGGACGGCAGAATCGGGAATATAAAATTTGTTAGCGAGGCAACTAAAAATCACGGGCAGGAAGAAATAAATAAGCAACTTAGGAATTTGGAATATGTTATTCAGTGGGGAACAATGACCCTTCAGGATGCTATTGATTTTTGTGTTTTGATGATTCAAACTACTTCTGCCATTCAGAGATTTTCTGATGGTATTGCAGCTGACCCTGGAGATATGCCTGGGGTTGGTGGCAATGTTGATGTTGCGGTTATTACTCCAAATAAAGGCTTTGTTTGGATAAACAGGAAGAAATTAAAAACTGGAGAAGTTGAGGTTGACCTGGATAGAGAACCCAATTTAAAACAAGAGAAGTAATTATACTGTGATTATTAAATTTACCGCTCCCCTTAATAAGGAAGCGGTTTTTTTGATACAATAAAATAGTATGAAGAAGTCTATTAAAATTATCATTATATTTGTGGTTATTGGGGGATTGTTTCTCGGTGTTTGGGCTGGGCTGGATTCTAATACTAAATGCAGGATTATTTACGGAAAGAATATTTGCAACTTTTACGAGATGATGGATACGGTAAGCACCGACTCTGAGAGCTCGGATTTTGAAAAAGCAATGCGGTTATGCCGA
This sequence comes from uncultured Candidatus Saccharibacteria bacterium, assembly GCA_964609075.1. Classification (GTDB taxonomy): domain Bacteria; phylum Patescibacteriota; class Minisyncoccia; order Minisyncoccales; family GWA2-38-27; genus CAZDXV01. Next base: position 4,093 of record CAZSQP010000007.1, on the reverse strand, counting down.
GATATGGAAGATGTCCCTAAAAAAGATAGTTGTTTTGGATATATTGCTCAAGTTGTTTCTTTTTATGACACAGAACAAGCAAGAGAAGCATGCGATGAGATTAAAGGGTTTGACGGAGTTCATAACAAAGAAGACTGCTACAAGATGATTGGAAAATCAACTGAGGAGAGATTGGCTGAATCTGCGGTGGTTGCTTTTATGGAAGCCCGCATCCAAAGAGACCAGGAGTTAGCCCTATTCTGGCTTACAGATAATGGTGAGAGAGGATATCTTCTGAGGAGCGACCGTCCTCTAACAGGGCTTTCCAATCCTCACTTTGCTGATTTCGAGATTTTAAAGAGAGAACAATTAGGCAATAATCAATTTAGCTTTAAAGTGAGAATCTATGAGGACTATACAGGTCAGGGCAGAATAGGATATTTTGATGAGACCTTAATCGTGATTAAAGAGAAAGAGAAGTATCTTATAGATTCGGTTAAGTTAAGCCAATATACCGATTTGTAAATAAACTTACTTAAATAAAATGTGTTTTTACCTTTTATTGTATAAAGGGTTTTTATTTTACCCTCTTGACAATAGTGTTATCTTTTTCTAACATTAAAGTAGTTAGAAATAGTTAACCTAAAAGGTCGATATTCTTAAATAACAAAAATAATTTTAATCTTTATGACTAAAAAATCATTCAGCATCTATAGGCTTATCGCAGTCATTATTGTGGCTATTGTGGTTAGTACATCCATTAACTACGGCAATTGGTATTTGCCGTTAGCAGCCATAGTCGCTTCTTGGATTTTTCTTTATGCTTTAAGGCGAAACGTAAAAGAGATTATGGCTGACGAACGCGACTATATGACAGCTGGCAAGGCTTCTCTTTGGTCAATGAGAATATATCTTGGTGTTTCAGTTATCGTTGGTTTGGTTCTCTATACTATGGGGATGAATGAAAAAGAGGGGATTTTATTCGGTACAGCTACTGCCTTATTGTATTCCGCTTCTTTCATTATGCTTGTTTACGCCGTCTTATTTAAAATATACGAAAGGAAAGATGAAAACTCTTAAGGTAAGAGTAAAAGAGTTCAGGAACAAAAAAGGTTTGACACAGGAAGAATTAGCCGAGCGTGTTGGGGTGCGTCGAGAAACGATTGTTTTTCTTGAGCAGGGGAAATATAGCCCTTCTTTAAAGCTTGCTCTTAAAATAGCCGAGGAATTGAAAGTGCCGATTAATAAGTTATTTTCTTTGTCTTAAAGACACATAGAATAACAATGTGCCAATACCAATAACCTTATTTTTTGCAATTTGTGGAATAGTAGTATTGTCTATATTCTTTTTTCAGAATAAAAAACAAAATAAATTCGCTTGGATATACTTGGTTTTAGGGGTGATATTAATGTTAATGGCGGTAATTCCTTGGATTGCTCTATATTTGCAGGTAACGTAACGGGTATTCTGACTTATAAACAGCTTAATTCTCCATTAAACAGGTTCTAACGGACTCTATCATGCGGAGCCAAATTGTATGTTCGGCGTTTGTTGCCTCAGCGCTTCGGCGCTCCGTTCAGAGTGCGGAGCCACGATTTCCCTTAAATTATAAGGGAATTTTGTTTTATTGATGAATAAGTTTTGGTATAATAAAAAACATAATGAAAAATAAAAATCCTATTTTAGTTTCAGCATGTCTTTTAGGTGTTAATTGTCAGTATAACGGTGAGAGCGATTTTACGAAAGAACTTCTGGAATTTCTTAAAGACAAAGGGAATTTCATTGCTGTATGCCCAGAAGTTTTGGGTGGTCTGCTTATCCCACGTGATGGAGCTGAAATAGTCGGCAAAAAAGTTAAAACCGCAAAAGGCAAGGATGTGACAAAACAATTCCTAAAAGGGGCAGAAAGAGTCTTAAAAATAGCAAAAGAAAACAATGTTAAATTAGCGATTTTAAAGGCTAAAAGTCCATCATGTGGAGCAGGGTGGATTTATGACGGAACATTCTCACGGAATTTAATCAAAGGCGACGGTGTGGCAGCTGCTCTCTTAAAGAAAAATGGAATTGAAGTTTTTACTGAAAAAGATCTTATAGCTGGAAACTGGCCGAAGTAAAAAAAAGAGCGTCATTTGACGCTCTTTTGGTTTTACTCATAAAAGGCAAACTTTAATACCCGTCTCCTCAAGCATCTTTCTCGCGATTCCGTCTACTCCGCAGGAAGGGGACCCCTTTTTCATATAAGCTTTCTTTATACCAGCCATTTTGACGAAGTTAAGAACAATAGATGCCCCCCGTTGATATGGCTGTGTGTAATCCTTATCATCTTTACCGATGATTCGGCCTGATTTCAAATAGCAAGCCACTCTTGGTGTAGGCAGGCCCCCAAGCTGTTCTGGACAAAGCGGACAGAGAGTGTATTTTTCCTTAAGCTTAGCGATGAATTTTCTTCTTAAAAAAGAGCGTGCACGATACTGACAAGGAATGCCAAGTCCACACATACTTACTAAAACGAGTTCCTTTCGGCTCTTTGAATGCTTGTCTTTTAGATTCTCAAAAAACTTGTTATCAGCTAATCTTTCTTCTGGATAAACTTTAATACCTTCTTTTTTGAGCAGAGCTGTGGTAACACCATCGCCCTTAGTTTTGGTGGGTTCAAGTAAGCCACCCAGCGTACGGCCATATCCACATGATGGACTGTCTTGTTTGAGGATCATCGTATCAATTTCCAGCAGACGTAAAACTTTCAAGGTAAGTTCAGCACCTCTCAGAAATTGATTAGTTACATCTCTGCCGTCAGCAGTAATCAGCAATCCTTTTTTTCGATCCAGGACAGTATTGCCATCACCTTCGATTATGCGTGTTCTGCTTCTCGGGATCGTTAGGCCACCGAGAATCTCAGGGCAGATAGGAAAAGCTAACCCCTCTTCAATTAGAGAAATCACTCGCTTATTGGATGTTGCTTCACCATTATAATTGCAGGGAATTCCTGCTAAGCACGCTGAAACTGTGATCATGATGTATCTCCTTTTAAAATTTTTTGATGAAGGGTTTGAATCCAGGGTAAAACTTCTCTCTTTGATTTCTCGGCCTGTGCTCTAACGCTCCGTCGTCGTTGATGTTTAGCAATACGAGTCTAAAAAGAAAATCCTCTATCTCTGGATTTGCTGCGATTCTTTTGTACAAATCCCTCTGTACGAGAAGTCTGAATGGCCACGGCATGCGTTCGCGCCATGTGCAGTTCCTACTGGTGTGAGGGTAATTGCCGGCAAAAGTTGCTATATCCCTCTCTTTTATCTCTGCAAGCGGTCGAATCAGACGAATACCATCGCCGATGTTCTCAATAGGCGGGTCGTCGGTAGTGGCCCGGCCGCTTTTGGCCATATCCTCGATATATTGCAAATTAATAGTGCTGGACGCAATGAAATCTGCCATCCTATAGCCGTCATAGGCAATGCCTTGGGGCTTGGTGAAAAATAGGAAATATTTTTCCGTCCAATAGCACTTCATTAAAGAAGTCAGCATATCAGTAAGGTGCTGGCCGATGACGAACACTTTGGCTCCGCGACTCCGAGCATAAGCAATCAACGCTGTTGTTCTTGCATTATAGCACGGAGTGCACATCGATTCATTGGGGCCAAGGTTGTCGACTTTATGTAGGCAGGATCTGATCTGTTCTGCCTCAGAATCTTTAAGACCGGGAACGAGACCCAGGTTGCGAAGATGTAAAATATCAACATCTAAACCTTTACGGACTTTCAGAGTCTCAGAAATCTTGCCTGGCTGAAAAGCCGGATCATCGCCTCGGTTTACGATAACCGGACGGATATTATATCCGAGCTCTTGCAAAACAATAATTGCAGTTAGGCTGTCTTTCCCACCCGAAAATGCAACGGGGACAGGACGACTTCTGTCTGGGATCATCCGATATTTTTTAATTGTCGAAGCGGTTTTTGCCACTAAATCTCTTTTGTTAGACATTGTCAGCCCCTTTCTGTTCTGGGTAATTGTCAATGTTCACATGATATTTTATAGTAATACAAGATTAAAAATTAGTCATGCTGTAAATTAAAATAGGGTTGTTAACACTTTCACAACTAAAGAGAGGTTAGTAAA
>CAZSQP010000006.1:0-31828 GCA_964609075.1 uncultured Candidatus Saccharibacteria bacterium | reverse complement strand
CTTATGAGGTATTCAATCAAAAAGAAAAATGTTGCACTTTGGAATAGAATTCATCTAGGTAATGTGTATACACATATTGCACTTTTTTGCTAATCTAGAGGTAATAAAAATTATGCCCAACTTAAAATTATCTACTTTATTCTCTGCAAAAATAAAGGCTCTCCTACTTCTTTTAGAAAGTTTCAGAGAGCCTTAGATTCTTAGATCCAGAGTCTCAAAGAGACTAAGGAGTTAAGAATTGCGAGAGAACACTCGCCAATCAGCAGCCCACTCCTTCAGCTGCCCAACTGAATAGGTCTTGACAAGCCAATAACGGACACCCGAGACCCAACGGATAAGCAGGGCCCAGAGGTTACCATCGGTTCCGCGAACATAGAAAATGTTCACAAGGCCGTTGGTAAGCAAAGGACCCTCCTCGCCTTTGTTCTGCTTCTTGAGAAGAGCGAACAGATAAGCCAGCGAAGTTTCGGCGCGATAGCCAAGCTCAGCAAGGATCGAGACGTCCAGAGAACCCCTCTCCAGATCACTGATTACGAGAATAGCATCCTCGACATCCTCCTCGACCTTGTCAATAAACAGGTCTTTGAATTTGTCGCAGTTCAGACCGACCTTGGCTTCTTTTAGGTGGTCCTTAGCGACAAAATGTTTTGTGCCACAGACCTCGACCGTTGAGACGCACCGGAGTAGGTCCGAGGTTTTAATAACAAGCTCACCGCGCAAGAACTGCATCACATTCTCTGCGCCACCCATCTTTTTGACGACTGCGTTCAGCTGTCCTACTGTCAGGTTTTTCGCTGCAAATTGATTGCTCATAACATCCTCCTTGGACTAGGTTGTCCGCTAGATTCCACCTCTTTCCCGAGGCAAGGTTCGCTGCCAAAATGACAGCTATTAAAGTACTATCTATCAATTATAGCATTAGTTAAATAATCTGTCAATGATTTACGCAATGCTCATATTCCACCCTAATCTCTTGATTTTTCAAAATATTCTGTTAAGATAAATAATATTATGAAAAAAGATATTCATCCAAAATATTACAAAAAGGCCAAAATAACCTGTGCTTGCGGGAACATTTTTACTATTGGATCTACACAGGAAAAGATGGAAACTGAGATTTGCTCTCAATGCCACCCTTTTTACACAGGGAAAGCTAAAACTATAGATACTCTAGGAAGAGTTGAAAGATTCAAGAAGAGAATGGCGAAAAAAGAAGAACTCCAGAAGAAGTCCAAAAAGAAATGACTTCTATTGAAGAAGTAAAAAAAGAATATCAAGAAGTTCAAGATCAACTCAGAGACCCTGAGTTGATTTCAGATTGGAAAAAAGCAGAAGAGCTCTCCAAAAAAAAGAAATACCTTGAAGAAATGGTAGAAAAACAAAAAGAGATAGAAAACGTCCAAAAACAGATAAAGGAAAATGAAGAAATCCTAAACCAAAAGAAAATAGACCAGGAATTAATGGATATGGCCCAGAAAGAGACAGAACAATTAAAAGAAAAAGAAGAGAAGTCAAAGAAAGAACTAAAAAACCTACTTCAAGGAGAAACAACAGAGCCCAGATCTGTAATAGTGGAAATTAGAGCTGGGGCTGGAGGAGACGAAGCCTCTCTTTTTGCAGGAAATCTTTTCAGAATGTATTCCAAATACGCAGAAAACCAAGGCTGGAGACTAAAAGTCTTAGAATCTAATCAGACAGAACTAGGAGGATATAAGGAAGTAGTCTTTGAATTAAAAGACGGAGACACCTATTCTAAAATGAAATATGAGGGAGGAGTTCATAGAGTCCAAAGAGTTCCGGAAACAGAAAAATCAGGCAGAGTTCATACTTCCACAGCCAGCGTAGCTGTCCTCCCTAAAGCTAAATCGAAAGAAATAAAGATAAGGTCTGACGAGATAAAGACGGATCACTTTAAATCTTCAGGGCCGGGAGGACAAAACGTAAATAAAAGAGAAACTGCTGTAAGACTAACCCACATCCCCACAGGAATAGTTGTAAGCTCTCAAACCGAAAGAAATCAGCTCAAAAACAAAGAAAACGCTATGGCAATACTTTCTGCCAAGCTTTTAGAAAAAAAGAAAAAAGAACAAGAATCCAAAATAGGAAGTGAAAGAAAAGAACAGATAGGAAAAGCTGAAAGATCAGAAAAGATAAGAACATACAACTTCCCCCAGGATAGAATAACAGATCATAGAATAAAGAAATCCTGGACCAATATAGAAGAAATAATGGAAGGAAACCTAGATAAGATAATAAAAGAATTAGAAAAAGAAATATAAACAAAGAGCGGTTTAAAAGAACCGCTCTTGGGAAACTACTGGGGAATAAGCGGACGGGACATCTCCTTCTTTGTCTTTTCCGCTTTTTTCTTTTCCTCTTCCGTCATAGCACGGAAGCAGAAAACTGTGTATCCCCTCTTTTGCTCTTGCGTTTCGTCCAGCCACCTTCGTCCAGCGTGAGGATCTTTTGCCGCAAGCCACATTTTAGCTCGCTCACGGTCTAGACCCGGAACCTTATTCCCAACAAGCTTATCGTTGGGAATAACCACGCCGGCATATTCGTGGCCGTTCTTCTCGATGAACTTAATGTATCCACCGTTGTTCAGTTCAAGCACTCCCTCAGGAGTACTCAGAACCTCTTCGACCTCGTAATTCTTCCCTTCTCCCTGAAGCAAAACTCCAAGAGAGAAGAAACCAAAAATGACAGTCAACTGAAAGACAACCAAGACAACTCCCAAGACTATCATCCGAACAACATCATTGCGAGAGGATTTCATCTTTTTTCTCCTCAAAAGTTTCCCTTGTGTGTACTGCCTATATTATATCATACTATACTATCAAAATCAATAGAAAAGAGCTACACAATTGTGCAGCTCTTTTTAAGGTGGGAGGAGCGGGTAGGCAGGGGTCAAACCTACAACAGGTTGGGCTCCATTTCTTCGGAGCATCCGTTCGACGTTTTAGGCCGGCTCCCTGTTACTGTCGCTTCCAGTCTACCCATCACCGAAGCAGAATTACAGCATTTAATGAATTCTGCTTCAGCTAGCTCCTCATACAAAAGAACAAATAGACAGCTAGTGGGCGGATTCTCTCAGTCGAGCTGGGCACTCAAGAAGGGTTCACTCGACCAAACTCCCCTTCCGACGGAGCTCTCAAGGAGCTCTCTAGCCACTTTGTTGAGAGAATCCAGAGTGAGAAAGATCCTAGGCTCTTTCTCACCAGCAGAACTAATGGTCTGCTCCCCACCAGCTATCCGGTAATCTTACTTCGTTTCATCCCGACTCTGAGATTATTAATCCCATTATATCATAGTATAAAAATCTTGTCAAGGGCTATTGGAGATTTATCATATTTTGACATTCAGCTGACATAATACTGTTATCTATAAACTGCTGAACACAATCAGCTTTAGCTAAAACCTGATTGGCGTAAAAGTAAAATCTAGAATTAGTTGTAGAGCCTGAGAAGTATATCATAGCAGCACTCCATTCTCCGTTTCTTGTTTGACTTGAAGCTCCGCTATCAGACAAAAGTAGTCCTGAAGCCAAGAAAGAATCTTGAATAGCCCAAGGGTTAGCAGGCCTTCCCAAAATACCCTGAAGACGACTTCTATACATCATCCAAGTAGAAGGTATAAATTGGGCAGGACCCATAGCTCCTCCATATCCAAAACTCATAGGACAAGAAACGGGAGTACTCTTCCAGTCCTTTCCAAGTTCTTTTGTTATAGTTAAAAAAGGACCTACATCCCTGGAGGGCTTCATTACATTAGCTACTGTTTTTCCATTATAAGCTACAGTACCAGCTCCTGTCTGGGTATTCTTTAAATAACATTGGCCCACATTCCTTCCTATAGCAGATTCTTGCTGTAATATAGCTAAAAGGAAAGCAGGTCTTACTCCAGTGCTATCTTCAACACTCTTTGCTATCTCCAAAGCCTCACCAAAAGTAGGAGCTTCTGTAGTAGGAGTTCCTGCCAGCCTAAATAATCTTGCTCTTATCTCAGCTGCTTTCTCTTCAATTTCTCTTTTCTCTTGGAGCTGCTGTTGATACTCTTGTTCTGTAATATTTAAATAGTATTGCTGCTGCTGTTTAGTTTGCTGACTTTCCTGCTTCTGAAGCTGCTGGATCTGGACCGCCTTGTTATAATCACTCTGTTCTGATTCCAATTCATTCTTCTCTTCTATCAGATTGGTTTTTAAAAGCTTAATATCTTTTAAAAGATCCTTGTTTTTAGAATTCAAAATCTCCAAAGCAACTAAGTCATCAAAGAAACCTGAAATATCCTCTTCTGCTATTAGAATCTCAATAAGAGGCTTTTTGTCCTGCTCATAGATATTTTGCAGAATAACGGAAAGCTGTTTCTTCTTTTCTTCAACATTAGAAGAGGTCCTTTCAATAGATTCTCCTGTGTCGTCTATCTGGATACCTAAATCTTTTATTACTAAATTGCTCTGATAAATCTGATAATCCAGATTCTGTATCTTCTTGCTTATACTATATACCTTATTCTGAAGAGTCTGCTTCTCCTGAGTTGTCCTATTAATATCAGCTGATATTCTCTCTTGCTCCTCTTGATAGTATTTTTCACATTTTTTCAAAAGATTAGTACACTCTGAATCACTCATCCTTTCGCACTCTGATTCAATATTATTAAGATTGCAAATACTCTCCAAATCCTCCTCTCCAATAATAAAGCCCGGCAAAATCAAAGCCGAGCTAAAAATAAGAAATAAAATAATTTTTAATAAAAATAATCTCCTCATTGAGATTGCTCCTCTTTGGGAGCTTCCTCTTTTTCTGAAGCTTCCTGAGGAACTTCTTCTGTCTTTTCTTCTTCCTCCTCTCCTTCTTTCTCAACCTCTTCCACTTCTTCAACCTCCTCTTCAATCGGCTTCTCAAGCTCTTCTTCAACTTTCGTAGGAGGAACAACTAAAGCTACTATCTCATCTGGTTCCCTATCTATTTTTACATCTTCTGGCAACTCTAAATCTTTTATTAAAATTTCATCTTCAAAAGTCTTCAAATCCTCCACGTTAACTTTTATCTCGTGGGGAAGCTTTTCTGGAAGAGCTCTAACAACAACCTCCTGAATCTCTTTGACTAAAGTACCTCCCAGTTCTTTCACAGCTAAAGGCTCCCCTTCAAAGACCAAAGGAACTGTAGCCTCTGTCTCTTCTGTAAGAATAGGCTGATAAAAGTCTACATGAATAGGCTCTGAACTTAGAGGGTCAAGTTTAACTTCATGAATTAGAACAGAAAACTTATCTTTTCCTACCTCCAAAGAAATCAAAGAACTCTCTCCTGCCTCTTTCAAAACTTTCTTAAATTCAGGAAGATCTATTTCAATTGTCTTGTTCTTTATTTTAGGACCGTATAAAATCCCAGGCAAAAGCCCTTGTTTCCGAATTTCATCTACTTCCTTCCCTATTCTCTCTCTTTTTTTAGCCTTTAATGAAATCATTTTTTTACGTGAATTATATTAACAGGACATGAGGCTTCAGCATCTTCATTACAGTAAGGTTCTTCAACCTCAAGCTCGTAATTATCATTTACTTTTTCAGCGCCCTTCAAAGAAGCTTTTCTGTCATCTGCCATCTCCCAAAACCTAGGACAAACAGCTGTACAAGCTCCGCACCCTATACATCTTTCTCTTTCTTGTATTATTTTCATAATTAAACAGTTCTACTCAAAAATACTCGAGTGGAATATTAACTTAAAAATTACTTTATTTCAAACTGATTAGAGTAAAACCAATACTCGTCCTCAAAAAATTCCTTATTCTGACAGTTCATACAAGCTGGAATAGCCAGTCTGTGAAGACCTCCTTCAAGTTTTGGTAAAGAAAGCTGGAAAGCTTTAATTTCACCCGGAGCAACGCAGCTGTCTACACTGTTATCTTTTGAACAAGGCTGGTAATCATAGCTTTTCCATCCTTCTTTCTCAGCTTCAATGTAGTAAGGATAACAGTCAGAGAAGCAAATCTCCTGATCTGATACATTCCTTATCTTTACTCTTAAAGAATCACCCGGTTCATATTCTTTCTTCTCTGTAATTACTTCTGCTACAGAAGCCTTACTATTTAGATCTATAGCCTCTGTTAAAACTATCAGTACAACAACGAGTATAACTAAAATTAAGAATATTGTAAATAGCGATTTCCTTTCCATAAAAAAATTATACTATATTTTACCTTTACTATCAAATAATTTTATCTTTTCTTCGACCTTTCTTTGAACAGCTTCTTCTACAGAAGGAAGAATATTATATGGCTTTACCTCTTCATTTTCCAGAGACTTCTTTAAAGATTCTTTCCAAGCCACTCTTAATTCTGTATTATTATTTACTTTAACCATGCCTTCTTTGACAGCTTTTTTAATATCAGAAAAAGATGTACCTGAAGCTCCATGAAGAACCAAGAAAACATCTGTTTTCTCTCTAATTTTCTTCAAAAGGTCAATATTTAGCTTTGGCATTTTATCAAAAACACCGTGTATATTTCCTATTGCCACAGCTAAACTGTCTACTCCGGTCTTCTTAACAAAATCCTCAACCTGATCCGGAGAAGTGAGATCCTTCTCTTCGATTACAGCCTTGCCAGAAGAAACAACGGAAGAGCCCGTTATCTTTCCTAATTCTCCCTCCACTAGAACACCTTTTTTATGAGCATAAGAAACAACTTCTTTTGTTTTCCTAACATTTTCTTTAAAAGAAAGGTCTGACCCGTCAAAGTGAACGCAGTGATAACCCATATCTACAGCTTTCTTTATCCAGTCCAAATCTTTTCCATGATCCAAGTTTAAAAAGAAAGGAATATCGTACTCATTACTCTTTATAGCAGAAAGAGCTACAATTTCAGCCAATCCTAAAAACCTACTCTCCCCTTCAGAGGTTCCCAGGATTAGAGGGCTATCTAAAGACTTTCCGGCTCTAAGAATTCCTTTAAGTTGTTCCATTACAGAAAAATTAAACTGGCCTAAAGCCCAACCTTCTTTCTGCGCTTTTTTAAAATATTCTTTTAAGTTCATAGTTTTTTAACCTCTACTTTTTTAAATTCTTTCCCTTTTTTAAGTAAACCTTTCTTAGCCCCAACTTTCTCCAAACAGGAAGCAGCGTTAGCTGTAGCCAATTGAATACTGTATACTATATCCCCTGATTCAATAAGACCTGAAACAAAGCCCGCTCCAAAAGAATCACCGGCTCCCGTCCTATCTGCAACCTTAACAGGAACTACACCTGCAGAAAAGAGACTGTCACCGTCTGAAACTAAGCATCCTTTGTCCCCTTTTGTCATTATAGTGATTCCAGGGCAAAGTTTATCTATTTTTCCAAATATTTTCTTTTCTTTTTTGTAATCTATTCCTGTTAAAAGAGAAGCTTCTTCTTGATTTAAAAGAAGAACATCAACCTTTTTAAAAACCTTATCCAAGCCTTCAGATATCTGAGAGTTCCCCGGATTCAAAGCTACTTTAATTCCCTTATCAGAAGCAAAGTCCACTATCTTCTCTGTCATTTTAGAAAGCTTTCCAGATAAAGGAGCCAGATAAAGCCACTTAGCTTTTATTTCATCCCAAGCAATATCTTTCTCAGACAAAAGCTCTGAGGCTCCCCTGTAAACTAAAATTGTTCTTTCTTCTGGTAGATTTAAAACAACAGAAAGATTTGTCGGTTCTTTTTTAAGAGAAACTTTTGTCTCTATACCCAAGTCATTTAATTCTTTAACTACTTCTTTCCCTGAAAAATCCTCTCCTAAAGAACCACAGAAACAAGTCTTAAGGTCTTGAGATAAAAAAGTAGCAGCAGAATTAGTTCCTCCTCCCCCAGAAGAAAAACTAACCCCCTCTACATTCACTTTAGATCCTAAATTAAAACAAACTCCTTTTCCTGTAAAAAAAGACCTATCTTTTTTAACATTATATTTTTTAGGTTCTAAAAATATGTCCCAGGTAGCAGAACCGAATGTTATTACATCATACATAATTATTTTTTCTTAGAGAGAATAAAGATAGTTTTCATAACAGCATCAGAAGATAAAGACATTGAAGGAATCCCCTCTTTTACCAAAAACTTGGCAAAGGAAGGTATAGAAGAAGGAGCATCCCCACAGATACCGCAATACTTGCCCTTAGAATTACAAAGCTTTATTGTTTTACTAATCATTTTTTTAACAGTATCATCTGTTTCGTCCCCGATATAGGCTATTCTTCCATTATCTCTGTCTAAACCTAAAGAAAGCTGGGTTAAATCATTAGACCCTATGCTCATACCGTCAAATATCTTTAAGAACTCATCTGCTAGAATAACATTGGAGGGAATCTCACACATAACATAAACATTAAGGTTCTTCCCTCTTCTTAAACCCTTTTTTCTCATAATCTTTATAACTTCTTTTCCTTCTTTAACAGTCCTGCAGAAAGGTATCATTACATTAACGTTATCCAGTCCAAAAACTTTTCTCACTCTCTTTATAGCTTCACACTCCATCTCAAAAGCAGGCCTGAATTCTTCTGAAACATATCTTGAGGCTCCTCTAAAGCCCATCATAGGGTTTGCTTCCTCATCTTCATAAAGATACCCTCCTACTAAATTCCTATACTCATTTGTCTTAAAGTCAGAAAAGCGAACTATAGTCTCTTCAGGATAAACAGAAGAAGCTATCTGGGCTATACCCTCTGCCAACTCCTTTACAAAAAACTCCTTCTTGTCCTTATGCTCTACTGTAATTTTTTCTATCTTATCTTTAAGTTTTTTATCTTTTAACTTTTTAAAATTCAAAAGAGCCAAAGGATGAACCTTTATCTTCTCAGCTATTATGAATTCTTCTCTAGCTAAACCTATGCCCCTTACAGGTAAGGAAGCTGAACGAAAAGCCGTCTCAGGAGCTCCGACATTCATCATAATCTTAGTTTTCAATTTGGGAATCTTCTTTAGATCATACTCTTTTACTTTAAAAGGAACTTCCCCTCTAAAAATCCTTCCTTCTCTTCCTTGGGTACAGTCTACCGTAACAGTGTCTCCTGTTTTTAAAATCTTGCTTGCCTTCTCTGTTCCTACAATAGCGGGAATTCCAAGCTCCCTAGCTACAATCGACGCATGACAGGTCTTTCCTCCTTCATCTGTAACGATAGCTGAAGCCATTCTCATCACAGGGACCCAGTCAGGATCTGTCATTTTAGTAACCAGAACCTCTCCTTTTTTAAACTTTCCTATTTTAGAAACATCTGTTATAACCTTAACTTTTCCCTTGCCTATCTTGTCTCCTACGGCTATGCCGTTCAAAACAGGCTTTTTGTCAGCCTCTATAACATACTCTCTGTAAACTTTTCCCTTTTTAGAAGCATGAACTGTCTCCGGCCTTGACTGGACAATAAAGAGCTTTCCTGTCTCTCCGTCTTTTGCCCATTCGATATCCTGAGGCATCCATTTTCCCATCTTTTTAGAATAATGATCCTCTATTAAAACAGCCCAGCGGGCTAAAGTCATAATCTCTTTCTCTGTAAGAGAAAACTGAAGCTGTTTAGATTTTCCAACTGGAACCTCTTTTAATCCGCTCTTTCTGCCGTATTCATACTTCCTTGTCTTTCTCCCAAGATTCTTTACTATAATAGGCTTGAACTTCTTTTTAAGAGTGGGCTTGAAAACGTAAAACTCATCAGGAGTTATTTTACCCTTTACTATCATCTCTCCTATCCCCCAGATAGAATTTACCAAGATAACATCGGAAAAGCCTGTCTCTGTATCCAAAGTAAAGATTATACCGGAAGAGGCCAAATCGGATCTTACCATCTTTAAAACTCCTACAGATAAAGCAAACTCTAAATGATCAATTTTCTTTTCTTCTCTATAGGAAATAACTCTGTCATTAAAAGTAGAAGCTAAACACTTTTTAACTGTATCCAATAATTTTTTCTCTCCTTTTACATTTAAAAAGGTTTCAAACTGACCGGCAAAAGAGGCGTCGGGCATATCTTCAACAACACCAGAGGACCTGACAGCAACACTAATACTCTTACCGTACTTTCTATTCAATTTCTTGTAAGCTTTTACAATATTCTCCTCTAAGTCTTTAGGAAAATTGGACTTTAAGATAAGTTTTCTGGCTTTTTTACCCGTCTTTTTCAAACTCTTTATGCTTCCTGGATTATACTTTTTAAAAAGATCTGAGAGTTTTTTATCCAACTCATTCTCCTTCAAAAACTTCCAGTAAGCAGAAGTAGTCAAGGCAAAACCGTCAGGAATATTAACTCCCTTTTTAGAAAGAGATTTATACATTTCCCCCAAAGAGGCATTCTTACCTCCTACTCTGGGAACATCTTTAAAACTAATTTCTCTAAGCCAAAGAATATCTTGAGACATAAAATTAAAAATCACTTGTTACAATTTGGACAGACAAAAGAAACTATAAAATGCTTTTCACCGGAAGAAAGGTCTCTCATAAAATAGAGAGCAAGATCTCCTCCGCACTTCTCGCACTTTAAAGAAGGATCATAACCTAAATCCTCTGCCAAGCTCTTGATATCAAGAGCTTTTTTATCAACCTTTACTTTATATGTCTTCTGTTCTCCTAAAACGATCTTTATCTTCCTTATTACCTCGACAGGAGAAACCCCTGCTGCGGTAATAAAATCTCTTGCTCCAAGTTCCATAGCTTTCTTTTTGGTTTCCGTTCTCTCTATCTGGGCAAAAATAATAACAGGAATAGATTTTTTAAGATTTTCTAGAATATCTAAACCTGTCATTTTAGACAAAAGAACATCTGCTAAAACAACATCTGGATTTTCCTTTTCTACCTTCTTTAAAGCTTCTTTTCCATCATTAGTAGCAAAAACCTCAAAACCCTCTTTTTGAAAAACTTCCTCATAAGCCTCTCTGATAAAATCATTATCTATGGCTATAAGAATTTTCTTCATATTATTTTTTCAGCTATAGCCAGCTCTTCATCCGGCTCTACAGCTGATATTTTGGTATTTTTTAAAATATTAAGATCAGATATCATTTTCCTTATCTTTAAAGAACCAAACCCTATAGTTCCTGTAAAAACAAGAAGATCGCACCCGCCCAAAACAGCAAAGTAAGCTCCTATATATTTTTGAACAGAATAGACAAATATATCTAAGGCTTTTTTAGCCTCTTTATCTCCTTTATCTATCCTTTCTAAAACCTTAAGCATTTTTTCTTCTCCACATAACCCCTTTATACCAGACTCAAAATTAAGAATCTTTTTTGTTTTTTCCAAAGACCCCTCCTCTATCATTTTTAAAATTATGCCAGGATCTATCGAACCCGGTCTTGTCATCATAACTACACCCTCTAAGGGAGTAAAACCCATAGAAGTATCTACAACCTTACCTTTCTTAAAAGCTGTCAGGCTGGAACCTCCTCCCAAATGACAACTGATGATATTAAGCTTTTTAAAGTCATCGCCTGAGGCCTTCAGAGCTACATACTCATGAGAAATACCGTGAAATCCATACCTTCTGAATTTCTTTTCAGAAAGAGCATATCTTAAAGCCTTAAAGGGAAGATCTCTATAAATCTCTGTATCAAAAACCAAGACCTGTTTTACATCAGGAAAAACTTGAGAAGCTGTCTCAACTCCCATAATGTTAAAAGGATTGTGCAGAGGAGCCAAATCAATCTTTCTTAAATCATCCAAAATCTTTTTAGAAGAAACAACAGGCTCTCTAAAATTATCTCCTCCATGAACTAATCTATGCCCTATTACTTTAATATCTTTTTGAAAAGAACTGACTTTGTCTAATTCTTTCTTTAAGCTTTCCTGGTAGTTTCTAACATCTGTAACTTTTCCCCCTTTAAATTCTTTCAAATCATCCTCAAACAACTTCCACTTAATAGATTGGCTTCCGCAGTTTAAAACCAAGATCATAGTATAAAGCCCTCTCCTTTTTTATCAACAGAAGCGGCATTCCCTTCGTCTGTATCTATATGCATACACAATTTATAATCTTCTCTTACCCTTACCTTCACCTGATGAAAAGTTAAAGACCTATCATCCTCCACTCTTACAGAAACCAGATCTCCATCTTTTAAACCAAGGTCTTCTGCTTCTTTTAAACTAACATGAATATGCCTCTTAGCTACTATAAGCCCTTCTTTAATTTCAACTTCTCCTTGAGGTCCTCTTAAAACAGCACCCGGAGTTCCATCAAGATCTCCTGATATTCTTAAGGGGGCTTCAACCCCCAACTGAATAGCATCTGTTCTTGAAAGCTCAATCTGAGTCTTTTCTCTCACAGGACCTATAATCCTTACTCCTTCTATTTTCTCTTCTCCGACTAAAATATCCAATGTCTCTTTAGCTGCAAAATCGCTTGGCTGAGTAAGATCTTTAAGCTTTTCTAGTTGATAACTTTCACCGAAAAGAGCTTCCAGGTCTTTCTGGGATAAATGAATATGTCTCGCTGAGACTTCTATAGGAACTTTCTTTTCCATAATGTTATTCTATTATACCTTTTTTAAAAAAAAGAAAAAGAGGAAAACTTGACAAAAGAAGGGTAAAGGATAATATAAAATTAGTTCCTAAAGATCATCGGAGGGGATAAATTGGGATAGGAAGGCCATAACGGTCCCCGCACTGGCAGCTCTGCTAAATGGCAGGCGGTCCTTTTACCGCCAGCAGCCTACGGTCAGGAGTAGTACTTTCTCGCAACGGACTAAGGTCGGTGGCAGCTGACACGGAATCCTATCGGAGTATTTAGGGATAGCTGCCTTTCTCCTGGACAGCAGAGACCCCTAAAGAAGAGGTAGGATGGGAAAAATCCTAGTCCCGTTTTTTATCTACCGCCATAAAAAGCGGGAGACAAAAGACCGGATCCCCGTTCCCAAGGGATCAGCCAGTTAGTTTCCGATGATCACACTAACTGTGCCTAGGAGGGATTAAGGCACAGAAAAGCCCCCGACTGAAAAGCCGGGGGCTATTTACTTAGGAAAATTATATCTTCTTTCCTATGAATTCAGCCATTTCCGCTAAACGAGAAGAGAATCCGTATTCATTATCATACCATCCCAAAACCTTAACTAAATTATCTCTTACCATTGTAAACTCAGAATCAACAATGGAAGAATAAGAGTCTTGACGAAAATCTGTGGAAACTAGGGGTTTTTTCTCCACTCTGAAAATACCCTCTAAAGACGCTTTTTCAAAAACTTCATTCAATTCTTTTTCATCTTTAGGAGCTTTATTCAATAAAACTATAAGATCTAGAATAGAAACAACCGGACTGGGCACTCTTAAAGCTATTCCATCCATTTTTCCTTCTACTTCCGGTACAACTTTTCCTATCGCCTTAGCAGCTCCTGTAGTAGTAGGCAGGATATTCAAAGCTGCAGCTCTTCCCCTCCTTAGATCCTTATGAGGAAGATCTAATATCTTCTGATTGGTGGTATAGCTGTGGACTGTAGTCATTAAACCTTTCTCTATTCCATAATTGTCTTGAAGTATCTTAACAATGGGAGCTAAACAGTTCGTAGTACAAGAACCCATGTCTATAATATTGTCTTTCTTAGGATCAAATTTATCAGCATTGACTCCTAGAATATAGCTGGGTATCTCTTCTGATTTTGCAGGAGCTGAAATTATCACTTTTTTAGCTCCGGCTTTAAGATGTTTTCCAGCACCCTCTAAATCCCTAAAGGCTCCTGTGCATTCTAAAACAACATCTACTCCTAATTCTTTCCAAGGAAGCTTTTCTGGATCTTTTTCTTCAAAAACTTTAAACTTCTGACCTCCTACGGTTATGCTTTCTTTATCATAATCAATCTCTTTTTTATAAACTCCGTAAACTGAGTCGTACTTTAGAAGGTAAGACAAGGTTTCATTATCTGTTAAGTCATTGATAGCTACTACTTCTAGATCGGGATGATTCTCCAGTATCCTTCTAAAGGTTGGGCGACCTATTCTGCCAAACCCATTTATTGCGATTTTGGTCATAAAATTAAATTTAAGCTTTATATAATTAAATTATATCAATTTAAAAACAGCGGGACAACCGCTGCTTTTAATTTATTCCAGATTTAATAATTCCATTATCTTTTCCTTGTTAAAACCTACTACTGTTTGACCGTCAATATCCACTACTGGAACTCCCATCTGACCTGTTTTCTTAACCATTTCGTCTAAGGCTTCTTTGTCTTCTGAAACGTCAACTGCCTCAAACTCAATTCCTTTTTCTTTTAAAAATTGCTTTAAGGTCTCACAATAAGGGCAAGAGGGAGTGGAATATACTTTTACCATAATTAATTTATCTCCTTAATTATATCTTCTACTTCAGAACAGACATCAGAGGGTTCTTCCCCTGTAAGCTTGCAGAGTAAAGCTGTCAAATTATCCTTTTCTAATTCTTCTCCTTTCTGTTCTCCAGAACCTACTCTGTAATATCTGCACCCTAAAACCAAAGCTGGAACTCCTCCTGTACTAAATTTTTGGAAAACATCCATGTCTTCTTGATTTCCCATATTGTCATTAAAAGATATCTTGTCGCCGAACTTCTCTGCTACTTCTTTAACAATAGGATGCTCCCAAGAACAGTGAGGGCAGGAATCTGATCCGAAAAAGTAAACTGCGGGCTTTTCATCTTCCATACAAATCTCTTCATCTGAAACATTAAAGTTTCCTACTGTAGTTCCTTTACTTACAGCAGCTAAAGCTGTCTCACTTAATTTAATTCCCTCAGGAAAGAATAAAGCCCCATCTTTTGTAGCGTAAGTACTTATCTTTTGGCCCTGAACATCTATATCTATCTTGTATAATCCGTTTTCTGATAAGACTTCTTCAACAGAAGCCTCAGCCATTCCTCTCAAAAGGTTTCTGTTAATATAGTTTAAAGCTTTATCTGATACCTCTTCTTCAGAAAGAACTTCTTCTTGATCTTCAGAAGAACATTGAGCAAATTGATCATAAGCTAAACCCCCCCCTATTAAAAGACCTCCTACAATAATGGCTACAGCTATTATTAAATATTTGTTGTCCATAATATATTTGTTTAATATTTACAACTATCTCCGATTCTATCAAAAAAACTATTTTTTGGCAAGAGAAAGAACTTTCTCCATAACCTCCATTTGGCCTATTTTTTCTTTACATTCTTTTTCAGAAAAGCGAGAACCTCCCCCATTCTCTGAAACCAAAAGAGGAAAGGGTCTTTTACAATGACTTTTCAAGAGGGAACAGGTAGAATGATCTGCGGTAACAACTACCAAAGCCTCTACATCTAAAAAGGGCTTTATCTCTTTATCCACCTTCTCAATGAATTTCTTTTTTCCTTTAAAGTTACCATCTTCCGCTAAACTATCTGTAGCTTTAATATGTAAAAAGCCAAAGTCGTAATCTCTAATATTTTCCAAAACAGCTTCAACCTTGCCTTTTAAATTAGTATCTGGAAGACCGGTAGCTCCTTTCACCAAAACCAAATCCATTCCTAGTTTTTCTGCTATCTGCTGGTAAAGAGGTTTTCCTGCCACGCAAAAAGAAGAAAGACCATATTTTTCTTTAAAACTTGGAATATTTGTTAAACTGCTAGCTCCTCTGGTTAGAATATAGTTTGCTGAAGGAAGATCTTTCTTTTCCCTTTCTTTGTTTAAAGGATGGTTTCTTAAAATATCCCGAGATTTTTCTAAAAACTTATTTAAAACGTTTGAGGTAAACTCAGCTTCCTTGTTTTTAACTAAGGGTTTTATCTTTTTAGCTTTCTCTTCCATCTTTCCATAATGAGGATCTCCGTCTGAAATTTCAGAATTTAAACCTTTACCTCTCATAACTATTCCTATCCTATGCTCTTTAGCAGATCTTATTAAAAACTCGACTCCATCTATAACCATACCGTCAAGCTTTTCAATTAAAGGCTGAGTATCTTTTATTCTCCCAGCTCTCCTGTCTATCATATTCATATTTTCATCTACAGTACCAAAATTACCCCTTAAAGCAACATCTCCTTTTTTAACATCCAAACCTGCTCCTTTAGCTGTAAAGATTCCACGGGCTATTTTGTATTTTTTAGGATCATATCCAAAAAGAGAAAAATGTCCTCCCTCTGAGGTAGGGATAGCAGTACAGGGATGAAAAGGCTCTACTAAAAAACAACCCCCTTTCTGAGCCAATTTATCCAAATTAGGAGTATGAGCTTTTTCCAAAGGAGTTTTCCCTTCAAAGTCAGGTATAGGTTCGTCTCCCAATCCATCTAAAACAATAAAAATTATCTTTTTCATAATTGTTTCTCTATCTCTAGAAGTCTGTTATATTTAGCTACTCTTTCTCCTCTCGAAGGAGCTCCTGATTTAATAAGGTCAGCTCCCAAACCAACAGCCAAGTCTGAAATAAAATCATCAACAGTATCTCCTGATCTGTGAGAAACCATAACTTTCCAGTCAAAGGATTTGGCTAGCTTAAAAGCTTCTATAGTCTCTGTAATAGTCCCTATCTGATTTGGCTTTAGAATAACTCCTGTACAGGCTTTCTTTTCTTCTGCTTCCTTTATTCTTTCAGTATTGGTCACCAAAAGATCATCACCTATAATATCAACCTTCTTGCCAAGCTTCTTTGTAATCTTTGAAAAACCTTCCCAGTCCTCCTGGTGAAAGGGATCTTCAATAGAAATTACAGGAAAGTTTCTGCAAATGTCAGTATAGAATCCTAAAAGACCTTTTCTGGTAAAAGCTATCCTTTCTAATTTATAGATATTATCTGAAAAGAAAGAGGTGGCAGCAGCGTCCAAGGATATTTTAAGATTGTTATCCCCTATCGCTTCTGTAATGAGATGAAGAGCTTCTTTTATACTCTCTAAGGGAGCGGCAAAACCTCCTTCAAAACCAACATTAGTGGCTGTCTTGTTATAGTTTTTCTCAAGTATTTTTTCAAGAGAGAAATATGTTTCTGTAGCTTTTCTAATATTCTCAGAAAAACTCTCTTCTGAAGGAACAACCATAAACTCCTGAAAAGCAAGAAAGCTTCCCGCATGAACTCCTCCTTCTATCATTAAGACAGAAGGCAGAGGCAAAGAAGGCTTTGTTTTGGCTATTTTAGAGATATGTTCAAAGAGAGACCCCTTTGATCCTGCCCTACAAACTGCCATTGAAACCGGAAGAATAGCATTTGCTCCAAGCTCTGACTTGTTTTCTGTTCCGTCTAGCTCTAACATTATCTTGTCCATCCTTTCCTGATGGGAAGGATCCTTTCCTATAAGCTCTGGAGCTATAACTTCATTAACATTCCTTACAGCCTTTAGAACTCCTCTTCCTTTGTACCTTTCTCCTCCGTCTCTGAGTTCTGTTGCTTCTAAAATACCCGTAGAGGTACCGGAAGGACAAGAAGCTGAGAATAATCCTTCTTCTGTCTCCAATTTAACTGAAACAGTAGGCTCCCCTTTAGAGTTTAAAATCTCCTCTCCTTTTATGCTTTTTATCTTACTCATTTTTAAGATATTCGTAAGCAGACAAGGCAGCCTTAGCTCCTTCCCCTGCTGCTGTTACAATCTGTTTAAATTTGCCTGCGTTGCAGTCTCCTACAGCAAAAAGACCTTCCGTCTTTGTCTGACAAGTTTCATACTCAACTATTATCTCATCTCTTTTTGTAAATAGAACTAGTCCCCTCACAAAAGCTGTAGCTGGCTGATATCCTATTTCTACAAAAACAGCACTTACCTCAAGCTCCTTTTCACCTTCTTTGTCCTCATAAACTACAGATTCTACAAACTTATCTCCTAATATTTCTTTTAGTTTTGCCGATGTTATTATCTCTGCTTTACCTGTTTTCTCAACTAGCTCCTGGTTTCTTTTATCAGCAACAACTTCAGGACCATATTCTAAGATATATACTTTATTTACATAATTTGATAAGAACAAAGCTGCTTCAAAAGCAGAATTTCCTCCTCCCACAACAACTACATCCTTATCTCTAAACAAAGGACCGTCGCAATGAGGACAATAACTGACTCCTTTTCCTAAAAAGTCTTTTTCTCCAGGTACCTCAAGAGGTCTTGGATCAGCTCCTGAGGCCACAATAATAGCTCGAGACTGAAAATTCTTTTTAGAGGAGGTTGTAATAAAAAAGATATCTTTTTCTTTCTCAACGTTAAGAACCTCATCTCTTTCAATAACCACCTCTTCATAAGAAAGAAGATGTTCTTTAAACCTTTTTATTAAATCTGTTCCAGATATACTCTCAAAACCGGGATAGTTGCAGATATCAACTGACTTGTCTGCCATTTGACCTCCAAAGTCTTTGGTAATCAAAAGAGTATTCATCTTCTGACGACCAGCATACATACCGGCTGTCATTCCTCCGGGACCTCCTCCTATTATTATTAAATCATATATTTTATCTTTCATTTTTCCATTATACAAAAATAATGAGAATAAAAAAAGCCCGCCAAATCCTTAAAAGGAAATGGCGGGTGCTGCTTGGATCTGCAAAAGCAGATCCTTCGGAGTTTCTTCTCCCATAGTGTTGGGAGTGTTCCAATCCGCTCCGTACTCTAAGAGTACAGAGATAACTGGATTGATCGAATCCCCGTCTACCCTGACCCGTCGAACTGCTAGATGGAGCAAACTATCTCCATCCACTGGCAGTCTTTCTTTCACCAATTCCGGATTGTTGTCCAGAAGCTGGTGAAGAACGCCAGCGGCGTCCTCTCTGATAGCTTCCACAGCTTTTCGGAAGAGCGCGTTCATAGCTCTCTCCTTAATATTATATTTTCTTAGGAACATCCTTGATTCTACTTACATTATATCATACTATTTCTATTCTGTCAATAGTTTTGAGACTTCTTATTTCAAAAAAAGTCCCTAGAGTGCATTAGGGACCTGTAAAAAGTCTCTCGGTTGCCCGAAAGATGCGGGGGTGATTTCTTTTAATGTATCTTCCCAGTAGAGGAGGTGGAGGTTGGTAAAATCAAAAACCCCCTGCTAAAGAAGGCTTTTTAAATACTATACTGCCAGCCAACCCCCGTCTACTACTACAACAGAACCTGTTATGTAAGAAGAATCGTCTGAAGCTAAAAATAATACCGTTTTGGCTATCTCTTCCGGCTTTCCTACTCTGTGCATAGGAATTCTTGCTAAAATAGCTTTTTCCTGATTAGGATCCTTTTTAATAGGATCTATCATGGGAGTTTCAATAACTCCGGGTGAAACAGCATTAACTCTAATGTTGTACTGAGCCAGTTCACCGGCCATCTCCTCTGTCATAGCCACAATTCCTCCCTTAGTAGCACAATAATGAGCTAAGTTGGCAAATCCTACTCCTACCTGTCCCATAGCAACTGAAGCTATATTAATAATCACTCCTGACTTCTGAGAAGCCATTTCTTTTGCTGCAGCCTGAGCTACCAAGAAATATCCTTTAAGGTTAATATCTATTGTTTTATCCCACTCTTCCTCTGTAAGCTCCAAGAAGGGCTTGAATTGAGCTATCCCGGCGTTATTTACCAGAATGTCTATCTTTCCCCATTCATCAACCGTCTTTTTTATCATCTCATCTACCTCTTCTTTTTTAGTAACATCGCATTTTACAGCTATAGCTTCTCCCCCTTTTTCTTTTATCTCCTCTACCACTTTCTGGCACTCTTCCTCTGAAATATCAGAAACTACTACCTTAGCTCCTTCTTTAGCTAAGACTAAAGCATGAGCTTTACCCATACCCCTTCTAGCTCCTGTAATAATTGCTACTTTATCTTTTAATTTTGGCATATCTTAAAATTATTATTTTAATAATGAAGGAATCTCTTCTATCACGTCTGTAGCTAAAAGAGAGACTCCATACTTTTTAGCAGCCCTTTCCCCGGCAGAACCTGAAATAAAGGCTGCTGCTTGAGCTGATAAAAAAGGCTTCAGACCTTTAGCCATTAAAGCTCCGGCAATACCTGCTAGAACATCACCTGTGCCTCCTACTGTCATAAAAGAATTTCCTTTTTTACAGACAGCTGTCTCTTTTCCGTCCGAAATTATATCCTTCTCCCCTTTTAATAAAATAACGCTTTTTAATACTCCTGCCTGCTCTCTCACTACTCTCTTTCTATCCTCAAAAGGAAGCTCTGAAACGTCTTTTCCCGTCAGAACTTCAAACTCTTTTTCATGGGGAGTAAAGAGACATCTTTTTTCTTTTAGAACCTCTTTCTTTCCTGAAACAGCATGAATTCCGTCAGCATCAAGTATAACAGGAATAGTTGTCTGAGAAAGATAATCTAAAATTACTTTTTGAGTTTCTTCGGATCTTCCCATACCTCCCCCTATAACAACCGCTGTTTTGCCCTTAGATACAGCTTCAGCAGATTTTGTCATAGATAAAAGAGCTGACAGATGATCCTTCCCTATTCTTTTTCCCTCTAAAGGGAAAGATGCTAGATTAGGAGAAAAGGAAGCTATAATATCAGAAGATCTCTTGGGAGATATTACATGAACCATATCTACTCCCGACCTAAAAGCCGCCAAAGCAGAAAAAGCGGGAGAACCGGTGTAAAAGCGAGAGCCCCCTATAACTAAAAGAAGGCCAAAATCATATTTATGAGAATGAAAGGGCCTTCTAGGATAAGCTTCTTTTAGAACAGACTTGGTAATAGTTTTCATAATATATCTTTTAGAAATGCTCTTAATTCCTGTCCGTAGCGAGGATGATTAAGAGAAAAATAGAGATTTGACTTAAGCCACTTCAT
Source organism: uncultured Candidatus Saccharibacteria bacterium (assembly GCA_964609075.1). Classification (GTDB taxonomy): domain Bacteria; phylum Patescibacteriota; class Minisyncoccia; order Minisyncoccales; family GWA2-38-27; genus CAZDXV01. The sequence goes on along the minus strand of CAZSQP010000006.1, from coordinate 11,166 downwards.
TTTATCTCCACATTCCAGCCATCTTCCTTCAAATTCATATCCATAGATAAGCTTTCCTTCTCTTATCATTTTAGCTAAAACCTCAGCCAAGATAATCTCTCCCTTTTCTGAAGGTTTCGCCTTTTTTAAATAGTCAAACACCTCAGGAGTAAGAATGTGTTTGCCTACCATAGCAAGATCAGAAGGAATTTCTTCCGGAGAAGGTTTTTCTATAATCTTCTTTATCTTAAAAAGACGGCTTGCTATCTTTTCTATATCAACTGTACCGTAAGCTGAAATTTCCTCTTTAGGAAGTTTGTAAAGGGAAAGAACTGGCTTCTGGCAAGTCTTAAATACTTGTTTCAGTTGAGCAAGACAAGGAGTCTTAGAATCAACTATATCATCTGCAAAAAGAGAAGCTACGGGCTCCTTGCCTACAAGTTTTTTGGCCTGTAAGAGAGCATGTCCGTCTCCCATAGGTTTCTTTTGAACTACAAAAGAAAATGAAATATTTTTAAACCTTTCTTGAAAATTCTTAAGCTCCTCTAATATATTCTTTTTACCTCTGCTTTTTAAAACCCTCTCTATTTTAGGAGAAGGTTTGAAATAGTCTAAGATCTGCTTGTTTTTTGGATCTGTAACAAATATTATCTTTTCTATGCCAGAATTTACCGCCTCTTCAACTATTTTTTGAACAGCGGGTACGTCAGCTAAAGGCCAAAGCTCTTTGGGAATTACCTTGGAAAGAGGTAGAAACCTAGTCCCCATTCCTGCTATTGGTATAATGGCTTTTTTAATTTCCTTCATATTTATTTCCTAAAAATAGCGGGGGTCTCCCAAAATTCTTCCTGATCAAGAATCTCTTTTTCTTCTTTCTCTGCTTTCTTTTTAACTTCAAGAGCGTTTCTCCTCACCTTTTTTTTAGGCTTTTTCTTCTTTTTTCTCTTCTTTTTTTTAGGCTTCTCTTTTTTAACAGGTTTTTTCTTCTTTTTTTTAGGCTTTTTCTTTTTCTCTAAAACATTCTGAACAGAACAACCTGTAGCAAAAAGAGTAATTTCTATTCTCTCTCCAAGCTTTTTTTTCTGGCCTATACCAAATATAATCTTAGCTCTTCTATTAGTTAAATCTGAAATAGTTTTTGATATCTTAGAAACTTCAGACAACTCTATCCCCTTACCTCCTGTAATATTATACAATATACCCTTAGCTCCTTTTACAGTATAGGGATAGAGAGGGCTGGAGATTAATTTTTTCAAAGACTCTTCCCCTTTATTTTTCTCTATTTCTATAGTATTCAAATAACTCAACCTTCCCCTTCCCCTTAAAATAGTCTTCAAATCGGCAAAATCAATATTTATCATACCAGGAAGATAAATCATCTCTATTAAGCCCTCTATATTATCAACTAACTGGCTGTTTATAGCAGAAAGAGCTTCCTTTAAGGGAGTATTTTTATCTATTATTCTAAAAATCCTTTCATTTGGGATAACGCAAAAAGAGTTTAAATGCGGCTTTATTTTTTTAAGAGACTCTTTGGCTATTTCCATCTTCTTTTCCCCTTCAAAGCTGAAAGGAAGAGTAAATATGCCGAAGGTAAGACAGTTCATTCTCTTTGAGATTTTAGAGAAAGTAGGAGTAGCTCCAGATCCTGTCCCTCCTCCGAGAGAAGCTATTATAATGCAAAAATCCTGCCCCTCAAAAAGACCTTTAATTTTATCTTTTGCCTGTTGGGCAGCCGCTTCTCCTAATTCTACATTCATACCAGTACCTAAACCATGAGTAGATTCTTCTCCAAAATGAAACTTTTTTACCTTTTTTCCTGATTGCTTCAAAGCTCGAGTATCTGTATTAGCTGAAACAAAATCAACCCTTTTAATCCTAGGGGCAATCTCTGAAACAATAGAACAACCTCCTCCCCCAATACCAATAACCCTTACCTTTGTTCTTTTAAAGTCGCTCTTCTTTTTAGTTTTCTTTTTATTTTTAGCCATAAACAAATGCTGAATCCATTCTACTTTTCTGAAAATTAAAAATCAACCTTAGAATAAAAAAACAAGTCCGAGAAAGTTTAAAAGATAAACTCCTGAAAGCATTATACTTATCTCTATTTCCTCTGGTTTTTCGGGTCTTTCCATAAAAAACAAAAAGGTGTCTTAAAACACCTTCATTAAATTAACGACCTTTTAGCCTTTCTCTTTGTCTGCTTGTAAAAATCATTCGATATCCATTCATATACAACCTGAGTGTTGTAAACTTTCTTTTTTTCCTGTTCTAAAACTTTTTCTATGTATTCTTCAAAATCAGCGCTATCGCAACTTACCTCCCAATCCCTATTCTTTATAACAAAAATAACATCTTTAGACCTGTCCTCTTCTTTAAGAGTTTCTTTTTTAATATAGTGCGGAGTATCAAAATGTCTTCTATTTACTTTTTTGAATTTCTTTTTGATAGTAAAAGTATTTAAATAATATCCTTTGTTTACTTTAGCACAGACAAAGAAAACAATCAAGCTAAAAAATATCCTCTAAAAAGTCGTTCAAATACCTCATTGAACCGTCATTTGAGACAACTATATCATATTGCTCTCTGTAATATTGAAGATTCTTTTCTATATCTTTATTTAAGAATCCAACAGAAATCAGATTATCATAGTTAAATCCTTCTATCATATCAATATCATTTATACTATCTCCCAATAAGAGAACGTTCTTTCTGTCTTTTACTTTCTCAAAAACAGGATAATCCTTGACTGCGGTCTCTCTCTTGTTCATGCCGTGGATAATAGGCTCTTTTACAGAAACAGCTCTCCCCTCTTTATCCCACTCAAAAGAATTTGAGATAATATGAACATTGTCATAAAGTTTTCCTTTTTTCTTTAAAAACATTGATATAGAGTCTCCTCCCAAACCTCCAGAGGACATTATAACAAGAGGGATATCTTTTTCCTCTAAATAATCTATAAAATCCTCAGCTCCCTCTCTCAACCTTATCTTCCCAGATTCTACAACCTTTTCTATAACCTCAAGAGAAAGCCCTTATTTTATTAAAAGATCAAAGTGTTTCATCCACCACTCTCTCATAGCTTTTAATTTTTCTTCTCTGGGAACTTCAGGATCTGTCTCAATTTTATGGTATTTTTCATGAAGAGCTTGAGCTTTAGAAACATAATCCTCTCCTAAATAGTTTCCGTTGTACAAAACCCAAATTATAGCTGGAATATATTCTCCTTTAACAAAAGCCTGGGTTAAAGTTCTGTCAAAATCAGCTAAAATATGAAGCTTTTCTGCTCCTTGTTTTGAAATAATATCTTTCTTTTTATCCAGTTCCTCTTTATTTTTAAATATTATATCTTTTTCCATAATATTCTATTTTCTCTTAAAAAGTATATCAATGCAAATAGAAAGGGCTCCTGCTATTTAGAGGAGCCCTTGATTTGTAAGACGAGAGGGAAAAGGCACTGGGGGGGTCTGTTCTCCGGGAGTCGGAGAAACACTTCCCTCTCGTCTAACAGAAAGGAGGTACTAGTCTTATATTACCAAAGCGGGGAGGTGTTGTCAATCGTTAATGCCTCCAATGCAAACCCTCTGTTTTTTAAAAGCATATCTAATATTACCTTCCTATCTCTATCTGATCCGGAGTTTCCAAAATAATCTCAGGCTTTCCCTTATACTCTTTTACCTCTCCCATAACTCTAACCGTTTTGTTTGAATAATAGTCCTCCGGATTCTCAACAAACTTATACAAATCGGAACTGAATATTACAGCCACAAAACAATGATTAGGGTAAGCTTTTTCAAAATTCAAAAAGACGGTATTACTCTCCAAGTCATGATAGCTGTCTACAACCTTGCCTTCAACGATTAGCTCTCTTCCTAAGTAATTGCCTGCCAGACAAGCTCCAATAACATCATAACCCAGCTTTTCTGTAGTCAACTCCTCCCATTGAAAATCAGCTTCTTTTGAAATTTCAACCGAAGAAGACCATTTGCATCCTATTTTCTCATCAATCGCTTCCTTTTCAGCTTCAGTTATTTCTTCTTTATACCTTAAATCTGGAGGGTAAAACCTGGCTATAGCAAAACCCTCTTTTACCAACTGAAGATTAATGTTTCTTTCATCCAAAAATATATACCTTAAGCACCTGTCATACTGGTCAACATCTGTCTTGTCTTTCTCCAACCTTACTTCCTTATTCAAAACAAGCTCTTCTAATCTTTCTTTGGCTTTATCATAACAAGGAGAGCCGGACTCATCAGCGTCAATGCCCAACAGCCTTACATGATAGCCTCCTTCCACAACAACAGTGTCCCCGTCTATAATTTTGGTTACTAATACCTTTTCTGGAGCCAAACACTCAATACTTCCATCAGAAGAGGCCTTTCTGCCAGAGGAGAAATAAACAGCAGCTCCTATAATCAAAGCTCCAACAATAACAGCTATTACTATTTTGTTTCTTTTAAAAAAAGATATCATTTTTGACTGCTTTTTAAATAATATTCTATTAACTTAATGTCTTTTAGGTCTTTTTCTCTGCCCATTCTCTTCTTCCATTTTATGATGTCTTTCAAGGAAGCGAATCTAAATCCCTTTATCTTTTCAGCTCTTTCAATTACTTCGTCATCCTCTTCTACTATGACTGACTCTGGAGAGATTATTTCAATATTTCCAATAAGAATTCTTTCATCTTCCTCTGAATACTTTTTTTTCAACTTATGATAAAGCTCTTTTGTAACAATAACATCAATATCTTCTGCCTTCCTTATTCCTCGAACAGCCAAGGGGCCACTGCCAAAGATAGCGTATTCTTTGTCCGGTAGAGAGAGTTTTCTAAATTCTTCCAAGAAATTATTAAAATCCTTCATAACTTAAGCAATTAAATTTAAGTTTCCGTTCAAAACAACGGGCTTCATGCCCAATATCTCCTCTTTGCAGGACACTTCTGGAACAGGATTTATCATAAATATCTTCTTTCCCAGATAAAGAGCCAAACCCATCTCTAAAAGGGTGTTGCCCCCAATATATCCTTTAATATTGTTTTTGTCGTAATTCAAAACCAGTATGGCGTCTGAAGAAGCAACTTTGTCAAAATGCTTTTTCATAGCCCATTTTTTTCTGTCCCAAACCCAACTTTCATTCTGAGTAGTTTTTCTCCTTATCTTATAGTATTCAATTGCCGGAATCATTTTCCCCCCACCATCTTCTATCTCAAGGGGAGGCATCTTTACTTCATGCCCCATATCTTCCAACTTTTTCTTTGATTCACTCATTTTTTCCAAAAAAGCGATGCTGCCACAAATTGTTATCTTCATATTTTTAAAATAACTTTAAAAAATAAGGAACAAATATCAAAAGACCTATTACAGCAGCTCCAATAGAAACTACTAAAACAGCTCCAGCTGAAATATCTTTAATTCTTTTCACCCTTGGATCGTGATTGGGCTCTAAGAAATCAAGAACTCTTTCTATTTGAGTATTTAAAAGCTCAAAAGCTAAAACGGAAGCTACAAGAAAAACTATAACTGTTTTTTCCAAAGAACTTAATCCTAAAACAAACATAAAAATTAAAACCAAAAAACCGCAAAAACAAAGAATCTTAAAAGTCTGCTCTGTATGAGCTTCTTTCAATCCTTCGAAAGCTGCTTTAAAGCTAGACTTTAATTTTTTAAAACTGAACATTTATTCTCTTTCAAAATAAATCTGATTTGTTTTATATGATTCTAAAGCCAACTTTACCATATAGAATAAAGGTTCTGGAAGGTCTTCTATATCATACCAGCCCCATCCTCTGCATTTATCCGGTTCTTTTAATTCAACTTCTCCCTCTTTGTAATCTGCTGCCATATTTATATGAAGATAATGCTTGGGCTTGTATTTTAAAACATTGGCTGCAAATTGAAACTTAATGTTTTCAATCTTAATTCCAGTTTCCTCAAAAACTTCCCTTTTGGCGCAATCTTCTATTTTCTCCATATATTCTAAATGTCCCCCCGGAAAAGCATATTCCCCCTCTCCATGAGAACCTTTTCTCTCCCCTAAAAGAATCTTTCCGTCTTTAAAGATCATTACTCCAACTCCTACTTTTGGTTTATTTTCCATGAGTTATATTTATTATATATTTTTAGCTTACCTTTTTAAAAATCTTTTTTCAATGAAAAAAGCCCCTAAACCTTAAAGCTTAGGGGCTTGATTGTTACAGCACCTCGGCCTCGGAATTGGAGGCCATCTCCTCAATCTTCTGTTCTTCTTCCCACTCTTCTCTCCTTCGATTTAAGACAAGAGAAAGACTTTCTCCATCCCATTCGTAGCCGATGAGAGAATCTACTCCGTGGCTCTCGCTTTCCCGGTGGAAAACGATCCTTTGACCCGGCTCTAGAATAAGAGCCACATCGATGTGACCTTCTTTCTCGTTGTGAGCCTCGCATTCTTTCAAGATTCTGCCTGTGGTAGCTCGTTCGTAAATACTCACTGAGCCACGTTCAACCCGACAACCCACAAAAGCGAGAACCCTGTCCGTATCATCCTGACCGGAACGAAGAAAAACAACCTCATCTACTTTTGCAACCTCGAACTTTCCTTCCGCTGGAAGTGATACTTCTCCATACCTGGAAGAAAAACGAGAACTGCACACTCTCACAAAACCTACGCCTTGGGTGTTGTCGTGCAACATATAGTAATTCTGCACGGGAACTCCCGAGGCTATTGCAAGAGAAGTTTCGTCGTGCTTGCCCGCCCTCTCCCCGTAAGAGAGACGACAGACGAAAGCAGATGCCCTAACATCAAACTTAAAAAAGGTTTCCTTGAGAACCAGCTTCATGACACTTCCTCCCTTTTGCGCTCTTGCTCATTGGAACGGTCTTTTTGACCTTAGGCTTTGGCAACACGCCGGTGCCTATTCCTGCGAGCTGTGAGCGTTATAGCCAGATAAATGCTGTATTGCAAGGTGCTAATTCTACCTACATTATATCATAATAATTAATCACTGTCAATACACCTTGAGCTGTTGACTAGAGAACATGCTGCCGGGCCTGGACTCGAACCAGGATTTAATGCTCCAGAGGCATTCGTCCTACCATTAGACGACCCGGCACTAAATCTTCAGATACTTTCTTACAGCTATTAAACTAGACAAAGCCCCAAGCCCTATTCCTACTAATAACTGAATTAAGAGAAGAATCCAGAAATTTCCTAAAAACAATTTAAAAATAGAAATATCAGGTGCTATCTCCCTTATTGTAGAATCTAAGCTATAAGAAAGAACAAAAGTCAAAATTAAAGCGATAAAAGTAGCCACCAATCCTGCTGTAATGCCTTGAATTACAAAAGGACCTCGTATAAACCAATTTGAGGCTCCAACCAGCCTCATAACAGATATCTCCTCTTTTGAATTGTAAATAGCTATCCTTATAGTGTTAAAAGCTACTAAGACAGCTATAATACCCAAAACTAAACTGAAAATCAAGCCTCCTTTATTTAAAGAAGAAGTTAAAGAAAAAAGTTTATCTATTACAGGCTTTCTTCTGTAATAATCAACCTTTTCTATGGAGCCGGCAAAAGAGCAATCTTCCAAAAAAGAGCTGATCTGTTGATATTGGGAGGCCTGAGAAGCCCTAATATTCAAAGAAGCAAGAAAAGGATTAACTCCTAATTCTGCCAAAGACTCCATTAAAACAGGATCGTTTTTATGTCTCTCTGTAAACTCTTCTAGGGCCTGATCTTTAGTAACGTATTCTGTCTCCTTTACTTCTGACATTCCATCAATTTCTGACTTAAACTCTATTATCTCTTGAGAAGAAGTCCCCTCTTTAAAGTAAACTGAAATATCTACCTTGTCTTGTATGGAAGCTATTAAAATATCAGAAGCCTCATTAAAAAGGTATAAAGAGGAAATGAGGAATATAACCATTAACATTATAAAAACAGTGGCTACTGTAAGACCAGTATTTCTTAAAAAACCCTTAAAACCTGATTTAATTATTCTTTTTAAAGATGTCATCATAATACGAATCTTCCTCTTTCTTCATCTCTAATTACTTTTCCTCTTTCCAGGGTAATAACTCTTTTCCCTAGAGAGTTTATCACTTCCTTGTCGTGAGTAGCTAAGATAACTGTTGTCCCTGATTGATATATCTTAACCAATAATTGAATAATATCATGAGTGTGGTAAGGATCAAGATTTCCCGTAGGTTCGTCAGCTAAAATAACATCTGGTCTATGAATTAAAGCGCGAGCTATTCCTAATCTTTGCTTTTCTCCCCCAGACAATTCTGCTGGAAAATTACAGGACTTATCCCTCAAGCCCACAATATCTAAAACCTGAGGGACATCTCTTTTTATCTCTTTATCAGAAGCTCCTATTACTTCCATGCCGTAAGACACATTCTCATAAGCTGTCTTATTCTCAAAAAGCTTGTAATCCTGAAAGACAGTCCCTATTCTTCTTCTTAAAAAAGGAAGCTCTTTCTTTTTCAGTCTTAAAATATCAACTCCGTCAAAATGAATTTCGCCTTCTGTGGGCACCTCTTCTCCTAAGATCATTTTCAGCAAAGTAGTTTTGCCAGCTCCTGATCTTCCAACTAAAGAAACAAATTCTTTTTCTTTTATCTCAAAAGAAACACCGTCCAAAGCTACGGTAGGTCCGTTTTCAGAAGAAGAAGGATATATTTTACTGACTTCTTTTATCTTTATCATTTAATTTAACTTCGGATAAGATAAATTGCTCTAAATCTCCGTCTAAAACATTTTCAACATTGGAAGTTTCCACTTCGGTCCTCAAATCTTTTACCATTTGATAAGGATGAAGAACGTAAGATCTTATCTGGTTTCCCCAGGAAACAGAAATATTGTTCCCCTTTACTTTTTTCAATTCTTTTTCTTTTTTCTCCTCTTCCAATTTGTAGAGCTTGGAATAAAGAACCTCCATAGCCTTTTCTTTATTCTTTCCTTGAAGCCTTTCTGCTTGAGAGCTTACTACTACTCCTGTAGGAATATGAGTAATCCTTATAGCTGACTCTCTCTTATTTACATATTGCCCTCCAGGTCCTGAAGCTCTAAAGGTATCTATCTTTAAATCCTCTGGCTTTACTTCCACTTCCCCTTTCCCTATTGTAGGAAGAACTTCTACTAAAGCAAAAGAGGTATGACGCAAACTTTTAGCAGAAAAAGGAGATATTCTGACTAAGCGATGAACCCCTGACTCTTTTTTCAAAAGACCGTAAGCGTAAGATCCTTTTACCTTTATTGTAGCAGACTTGGTTCCTATTCTTCCTTCAGGTCCGCCTCCTTCTCCAAAAGACTGTTCTATAACTTCGAAAGAGAATCCCTTTCTCTGACAATACCTTTGATACATCCTTAAGAGCATTGTTGCCCAATCTTGAGCGTCAACTCCCCCGGCTCCTGCCTGTATTTGCAAGATAGCGTTTTTCTTATCGTATTTTTCAGAAAGAAAAGTCTTAAACTCTTCTTTTCTAATCTTTTCCTTTAAAGAAGAAACTTTATTTTTTAATTCCGAAAAAAGATCATCTTCTTCTGAAACATCACTCAATTCTTTTACCTCTAAAACTTCTTTTTCAATCTTTTTTAAATTGCTGACTTCTTCTTTTAAATCTGACAGTTCCTGGTTTAAAGAGGCAGCTTTCTCCTTGTCTTCCCAAAAGTCAGGCTTTTGCATCTCCTCTTCCAGTTCTTCTATTCTCTTTTCTTTTTCATCTATGTCAAAGACAGTCCAGCAAATGCTGGAGTTTCTTTTCTAGTTCTTCGACTTCATCTCTTAAATCTGTCATATCTTACTCTAAGATACCATTTTTTAAAGAATAAAAAAAGGGGCGATCAAAACTTCGATCGCCCCATGAGTTGGAAACATCTGACTGGGTTTCCTTTTGGAATAGTCGTTTCCCCTTGGACTCTAGGAAATCCGCAGGCGGGTGACTCAGAAACCTCCGAGCTGTAAGCCGTGCACGACCTGACAGCCCTACACGCTCTTACCTAGATCAGCTTTCCGCTGACTAAGAGCTAAAGGTCTCTTCTAGCCCCGACCAACCAGATGTCTCCACAACAGAAGGAAAGGAGACGAACAGAGTTGCACGGTTTGCTTTGTCTCACCCCGAGACAAGTTGCCGCATCCGCTTTTTAGCTCTGTTCTTAAAGAGGAAAACTCAGTGCGGTTACGTTTTCCCCTTCTGTCTCTCGATCCACCCCTCTAAAGAACTGTCATATTAGGATTATAGCACAGAGAAAATTCTTGTCAAGGGTTTTGGACCTGCAAAGGCCTTAACACCCTGATTCTCCCTGTGCTTTCTCCTGTAGAAGAGCAACGGGGACATTCTCTGTCAAATTCGAGAATAATAGCCCGAGCTCCATTCTCAACTTCCACCCTGATTTTCTTTCTCATTTCCGGAGAAAGAAAAGGCTGAGCAGCCTTTTCTGTAATCTCGTACGATCCACAATGAGGACATTGAATCCAGTAGCTTGTCATTTCCCCTCTCCTTTCTTTTCTGGTTTTAAGTAGTATTTAAAACTTAACATAATATTGAAATAAAGTCAAGTAAGTTAAAGGGAGAGTCATCGACTCTCCCTTTTGCAGCTTAAGCTGCCTACAGAGGGACCCGACCTCGGGATCCCCTCCGTTTCAGAAGATGAGCTATCGAGGAAGCTCTTCTCTCGAGAGCTTCCTGATTTACTTGCCCGTCTTCTGTATAAAGCTCTTCTTCATGAAGAACGAAGTCCGCCCGGTACACCTCTTTCTTACCATTGCAGGTAAGATCGATGGTGACCACAGCCCCGTTCCAGAAAAAGAAACCGTCTACGCTGTGGTATCTGTCCAAAGGACTTCCCACAGCAGTATGTAGCTGGAGCTGAGAGAGGTCTTCTTCTCCCAAAGCATCAGCTACAAAAAAATGAAGATCATTGGCAGCCCGATTCTCAGGATCAGTCGGATCTGCCGGCTGATGACACATTACCTCTCTCACACACCTATCGTATGAGAGATAGCCAGCGCCTCGCCACGACCAGAGACAGCACCCAAGAACCTCTGACTCGAAGAGTCTTCCGGTATAGGTGTTCATGGTTATCTCCCTAAAGAGCTCGATCAATTCTACTTACATTATACCATACTGAAATATTTTGTCAATATAAAATGTAACTTTGTAAAGCGTTGTTTACACTTTTAAAAGAAATCTGGTTAGCGTAATA
>CAZSQP010000005.1:0-33438 GCA_964609075.1 uncultured Candidatus Saccharibacteria bacterium | reverse complement strand
CTCTGTCAACACCTTACAACCTCTCTCTGTGATAAGAATAGTATCTTCAAAGTGAGCTGAGAGAGAATTGTCTCTTGTTTTGAATCCCCCATCTTCCATTTTTTCTATCTTCCAATCCCCTACAGTTACCATGGGTTCTACGCAAATAACCATATTCTCTTTTAGTTTCTCTCCTGTATGCCTCTTACCGTAGTTTAGTATTTGAGGATCTTCATGAAGCTTTTTTCCTATCCCATGCCCTGTTAACTCTCTCACAACATTAAATCCCTGATCTTCAACATATCTCTGAACGCTATTCCCTATATCCCCTACAGTATTACCCGGCTTTATCTTCCTTAATGCTCTTTTTAAAGCTTTTTTAGTAACTCTTACCAATCTCTGAACTTCTGGAGAAACTTCTCCAACTGTAAAGGTCCTAGCTGCATCAGAGTAATATCCTTTATACAAAACTCCAGAGTCAAGAGATATGATATCTCCTTCTTCAAGCTTTCTTTTAGAAGGAACGCAGTGAACTATTTCTTCGTTAATACAAGTACAAACAGTAGCAGGAAAACCCTCGTATCCTTTAAAGGCAGGCTTTCCTCCCAACTTAAAAACAAGATCTTCTGCGACCTTGTTTAAATATTCTGTAGTGATACCTGGTTTTACCTCTTCTGATAATCTATCCAGAACTTTAGCCAATATCCTCCCTGATTCTTCCATCAAAGCTATCTCTTTTTCTGTTTTAATAGTTATCATTCTAAAACTTTTAAAATATCTGAGAAAACGTCTGCTACAGACTGTTCTCCGTTTATCTTTTCAACTTTTATGCCTTCTTTTTCAAAGAAGTCAAAAACAGGATAAGTTCTTTCTTTGTATTGATCTAATCTTACTTTAATAGTCTCGGGATCATCCAATCCTTTTCTTTTAATAAGCTTGGAACCGTCTAAAGGACAAATAGTAAGATCTTTTGTTTCTTCCGTGTAAAGAATAGGATGCCTCATCAATTCGCAAATCCTTCTGTGAGAATTTCTAAAAAGAGTTTCTTCTGGTGAAATTTCTATTAAAAGGGCTTTAATATTCTCTTCTCCGTAAAGATCTTTTAAAACCGGTGTAATTTTTTCTCCTTCATAGAGAGTTCTTGGAGATCCTGCCAAAACCAAGCTTTCTCCTTTTTCTGAAAGTTCTTTTAATTCTTCTTTAACCAAATGAGTGACAAAAGCCGGACTGCAAAGCTTACCTTCAGCCCAAAGCTTCTTTTCATTTAAAATATCGTACTTTTCTCCATCTTCCTCTATAAACCTTTCAGGGGAATCTTCTGAAAGGTTCTCTGCTTTTTTGAATTCTCTTTCTAGAATCTTGCTTGTTTCAAAATAGTACAAATTCTTTTTATCAGAGATTAACTCTGCCTGAGTTCCTTTGCCAGCCCCCGGAGGACCAAATAATATGATAATTTCTTTTGTCATGTTAGAATGTTTCGTATTCTCTCATCTGAAGCTGGGCGTTTATCTGTTTCATGGTCTCCAAGACAACCGAAACCACAATAAGGAGAGCTGTACCTCCTACCAGAAACTGAAAGCCCGCTATATTCGTAACACCTCCTATCACAGCCGGCATAACAGCTATGGTACCCAGAAACAAAGCTCCAATTAAGAGAACACGGTTTAGAATAAAATGTATAAAGTCAGCTGTCGGCTTTCCCGGCCTAATACCCGGAACAAAGCCTCCCATCTTTTGAAGGTTCTCGGCAATGGACTTTGGGTCGAAAGTGACAGCCGTGTAGAAATAAGTAAACAATACGACCAGAATAAAATAGAATATTCCCTGGCCCCAAGGATTCTTCTGGGGATCAAAGAAGTCAGCTATAATCTGAGCTACATTGCCCAAGGTTCCTCCCATTTGCCCAACAAAGCCCCCTATCATCACAGGAAAGGTCATTAAGGCTAAAGCAAAAATAATAGGAATAACTCCTGCAGGATTAACATTTAAGGGGATATAGGTAGAAACCCCCCCATAAACTCTTTTTCCTTTCACTCTTTTAGCATAAGAAACGGGGATATTTCTTCTTCCCTGAGTTATAAAGACTACACCGGCAACAATCAGAATGGAAGCTCCAAAAAACAAAAGATAAGAAGGTATTTTGGAAGGATCCCATGTAACAATCAATTGACGAATATTATTGGGAAAGTCAGATATAATACCTGCAAAAATTAAAAGAGAAACTCCGTTCCCTATTCCTTTTTCTGAAATAAGCTCTCCCAACCACATTAAGAGTATAGTGCCCGCTGTAATAGTAACCAAAGATGCTAATAAACCTAATGGACTCAATTGCCCTATAACATTTTGCCTTTGAAACAAAGTAAGCATTCCATATCCCTGAAGCAAAGCTAAGGGAACTGCCAATAGTCTCCCGTATTGGTTAAACTTCTGTTTCCCAGCTTCTCCTTCTTCCTTGTATAATTTCTCTAGCTGGGGAAATATCATGGTTAAAAGCTGCAAGATAATGACAGAGGTAATGTAAGGACCTAATCCCAACATAACAATTGAAAGCTTATCCAGAGCTCCTCCTGTAAAAACATTTAAAAGCCCGAATACCTGAAACTGTTCAAAAAAGCTCCTTAAGTTCTCGGGATTAACTCCTGGCATAGGTATATTTGCCATTAATCTGAAAATAGCAAAAATTCCAAGCACAAAAATAATCTTTTTTCTAAGATCCTTTATTTTAAATATCTGAATTACTTTCTGATACCACATTAAGATTTTTTACCTTCTTTAATAATCTTTTTAGCTGAAGAAGAAAACTTACACTCTTTGAAAGTTAAATCTTTTGTCAGTTTTCCTCTGCCTAATATCTTGACCCTGGGCTTCCTTCCTTTAATTTTACGAATTATTTTCTTTTCAAGCAAACTAGAGGGAGAAACAACCTCCTCTTCTTTAAAGTTTTTATCTATTGTATCTAAATTAACGGCAACTGTATTGCCTTTTAAAACCTTGTGCCTGTATCCCTTCAGTTTGGGATATCTCTTAATAGCTTCTCTTATAATAGGCTGGTTCTTTCTTGTTCCGGCTCTGGCTTTCTGCCCTTTAACTCCTCTTCCAGAATAAGTCCCTCTTTTTCCTCCCCTGCCTATTCTCTTTCTTTCCTTCTTTATTTTTTTCAGTTGATTAATAAGCATTATTTTCTCAATTTCTTTAAAGCTTTAAGAGTGGCTTTAGAATTATTGATTTTATTTACAGATCTGCTTAGAACCTTGGATGATATATTTCTGATGCCAGCTAAATTACAGATAACTCTGACTGTTCCGCCTGCAACCAGACCTCTCCCTTTCATCTGGGGTTTTAAAAGAATGCGAGCTGCTCCGTATTTTGCCTTAACTGTATGAGGAATAGTTTCATCAACCATAGGAACTTCTATTAAACTCTTCTTGGCTTTAGCTGTAGCTTTTTCTATAGCTTGAGCTACATCTTTTCCTTTAGCAATACCCATGCCTACTTTTCCTTTTCTGTCTCCTACAATCATCAAAGCTCTGAATCTGAATCTTCTTCCTCCGGCTGTCATTCTATCTACTCTCCCCAAATCTAAAAGCTTAGAATCAAACTCATCCTTTTTCTTTCTAAATCTCTTTTTAAAAGGTTTTCTTTTTTGCATTATACTTTAAGGCCTCCCTTTTGAGCGCCTTCTCTTAAAGCTTTTATTCTTCCGTGATATTTATATCCTCCCCTGTCAAAAGCAGCTTCTTTTATTCCTTCTTTTAAAGCCTTTTTAGCCAAAAGCTCTCCTGTAAGAAATGCTTTTTCTGTTTTTCCTTTTTTCTTTGAAGAAATATCTTTATCTGAAGCTGAAACAAGAGTCTTGCCTTTATCATCATCTATTAACTGAGTTTCGATGTGCTTTAAAGATCTAAAAACAGAAAGACGAGGCTTTTTAGAAGTCCCTGAAATCTGCGATCTCACTCTTTTATGTCTCCTTTTTCTTTTTTCTTGTTTCTTTAACATAATTATTCTTCGCCTTCTGCTCCGGCAGCTTTCTTACCTACTTTTCTTCTTACTTGTTCTCCCTTATATCTTATTCCCTTTCCTTTATAGGGTTCTGGTTTTCTGACAGCTCTTATTTTAGCTGCAATTTGACCGACTTCTTCCTTATCTATTCCAGAAACTGTAATAAGATTTTTTTCTACTGAAAATTCAATTCCTTCTGGTTTTTTAATGCTAACGGGGTGAGAATATCCCATATTTAAAATTAAGTTATCCCCTTCAAGTTTAGCTTTATAACCTACTCCTTCTATCTCAAGTTTTTTTTCAAAACCTTCTGTAACTCCCTTAACCATATTGGCAATAAGAGCTCTAGTCAACCCCCAAAAAGCTCTTATCTTCTTGCTCTCCCCTAATGGAGAAACTATAATACTCCCGTCTTTTTCTTCAACTTTAATTTCAGGCCTAACTTCTCTTTCAAGTTCTCCTTTAGGACCCTTAACTTTAATCAAATTATCTTTAACCTCTATTTCTACTTTATCTGGTATTTCAATTGGTTTTTTCCCTATTCTGCTCATAATATTTCGCAAATTAATTCTCCTCCCAAATTCTTCTTTCTGGCTTCCTTGCCAGACATTAATCCCTGAGAGGTGGATATTATCTCTGTACCCAGGCCTCCTCTAATAGATTTTATCTCTCTTGATCTGGTATAAATTCTCTGACCAGGCTTTGAAACCATCCTAATCTGAAAAGATTCTGGGGCGTCTTCTCCTCTCTTTTTATTAAAAGACACTTCCAAAACTTTGTTTTTTCCTTTTCCTTTTTTTTCTACTTTCTTAATATATCCCTCTTTCTCTAAAACCTTTACAAGTTGATATCTAAACTTTGAAAAAGGAACATCTACTGTCATATGAGAGACAGCTAAAGCGTTTTTTATTCTAACAATTGTGTCAGCTGAAGGATTTGTCATATTACCAAGATGATTTTTTAACACCGGGTATCTTGCCTTTATTAGCCAGCTCTCTAAAACATATCCTGCATAAACCGAAATCCCTCATATATCCTCTTTTTCTGCCACATTTAAAACACCTTCTCACTATACGAGTGCTGTACTTGGGTTTTTTATTTGATTTTGCAATTTGTGACTTTTTAGCCATAATTATTTTTTCTTAAAGGGAAATCCCATTGATTTTAAAAATTGAAGACCTTCCTTCTTGTTTTCACAACTTGTAACCACTGTTACTTCCAAACCAAATATCTTTTTGGTTTTTTCTGGTGAAATTTCTGGGAAAAGGATATGTTCTTTTAGACCTAGAGTAAAGTTTCCGTTTTCATCAACAGAATTTAAATCCAAGCCCCAAAAATCTCTGGTCCTAGGAAGAACTACGTTGATAAGCCTTTCCAGAAAGTCATACATCTTATCTCCTCTCAAAGTAATCTTGGATCCTGTTATCATTCCCTCTCTCAGACTGAAAGAAGATATTGATTTTTTGGCCTTGGTCAAAACAGGAGCCTGTCCTGTAATTGAAGCTAAATCTTTTTTAACAGATTCTATAATTTTTTTCTGTTCATCAGAACTTTTATCGACTAAGTCTCTACCAAGACCTGTATTGATAACGACCTTCTCTATTTTAGGAACAGACATTATGTTCTTAAATCCAAACTTCTCTTTAAGGTCAGGTATTATTTTTTGGTATTTTTCTTTAAGTCTCATAATTCTTTACCGCACTTTTTACAAATTCTAACTTTTTTATTGCCTTCTTTTTTAAATCCGACCCTAGTAGCCTTACCACACTCTTTACAAATAACCTTAACATCTGAAGCATCAAAAGAAGAAGGCATCTCAATAATCTGGCCTTTTTCTCCTGACTTTTTAGGCCTGATATGTTTTTTCTTTAAATTAACTCCTTCGACAATAACCTTGCCTTCTTTAGGAAAAGCTTCTATAACTTTTCCTTTCTTTCCTCTATCCTTACCAGATGTTACTACTACTGTATCTCCTTTCTTAATCTTCATACAATATCAGCTGCTAAAGTTGCTATTTTATTAAAACCTTTTTCTCTGACTTCTTTAGCTATGGGCCCGAAGATTCTTCCTCCTTTCGGCTCTTTGTCCTGACCTAGAATAACTACAGCGTTGTCGTCAAAACGAATGTAAGATCCATTTTTTCTTCTCATAGCTTTTCTCTGTCTTACAACAACAGCTTTCACTACATCGTGTTTCTTAACTATTTTTCTGGGAACAGCTTCTTTTACAGAACCTACGATTATGTCTCCTATTCTGGCATACCTTCTTTTGCTTCCACCTAAAACACGGATACATTCTACTATCCTTGCTCCAGAATTGTCGGTAACTTTTGTTCTTGTTCCTACCTGAATCATATTTTAGATATTACTTTCCATCTTTTATCCTTTGAAATGGGCGAGGTTTCCTCTATCATAACCTTATCTCCAACCTTATATTCTCCTGTCTCGTCATGGACTTTGAATTTCTTGTGCACCTTAAATCTCTTCTTGTATTTAGGATGCTGTTTCACCCTCTCTACTTTCACGACAAGTGTATTTTCCATCTTATCTGACACTATTTCTCCTTTTAATCTCTTTTTTGCCATAATTATTTCTCTTTTAAAATAGTCATTATTCTGGCTATGGTTTTTTTAACCTCTTTTATCTCTTTAATATTCTTTATCTTTCCAGAATTCAAATCAAACTTAAGCTGCCTTAATTTCTCTCTCTGGCTCAAAAGCTCTCTCTTTAATTCTTCCTTGCCTTTTTGTTTTAATTCTGCAACTTTCATCTTTTAACAAATTTAGTTTTAACGGGAAGTTTGTCTGAAGCTGTGCTAAAAGCTTTTCTAGCTTCCTCTTCTGGAATTCCTTCTAATTCAAAGATTATTCTACCGGGCTTTATAGGATAAACATAATGGTCTACAGCTCCTTTGCCTCCTCCCATAGGAACTTCTGTTCCTTTTTTAGTAACTGGCTTGTCTGGAAATATCCTTATCCAAAGCTTTCCTCCTTTTCTTAAATATCTTATAATAGCTCTCCTTGCAGCTTCTATCTGACGAGAAGTTACCCATTTAGAGCCCAAAGACTTCAATCCATAGCTGCCGAAAGAAAGATCGGTTGAGTTCTTAGCTTTCCCTCTGGATTTTCCTTTGTGCCATTTTCTGTGCTTTACTTTTTTGGGCATTAAAATAGCCATAATTATTCAAACTTTTCTCCTTTATAAATCCAGACCTTGACTCCTATAGCCCCATAAGTACATACAGCTGTCTTCTGAGAATAATCTATAACAGCTCTCAGATTCTGACGAGGCATCTTTCCAGATGAAATCCATTCTCTTCTTGCTATTTCAGCTCCATTTAGGCGCCCTGAAACCTCTATCCTTGCCCCTTCTACTTCCTTAGTAGTCTCGAGCTTGGACATAGCCTGTTTTATAGCTCTTCTATAATGAATTCTTCTCTCTAGCTGCTGAGCTATCCATTGGGCGGCAAGAGAAGCTGAGGTCCAAGGATTTTTAATTTCCTTTATTTCCAATTTTAATTCCTCCTTCTTATTTCTAGAATCTTTCTTAACAGGACCTGAGTCTTTATAGATATAAAATGGGGTTTTATTTTTTTTCAAAACCTTGTTCTCAAGCTCTTCCTTAAGTTTTTCTACTCCTTCACCTCCTCTCCCTATAATTAGACCAGGTCTTGGGCTGGATATAATTACTTTTATCTTAGCAGGAGATCTTTCTATTTCTATCTTCTCAACTTCCACTTCTTTTAATTTATCATCTAAAAATTCTCTAATCCTAAAATCCTCCTCTAGATGAGGGGCTGGTTTATGGTAATACCCTCTAGTATCCCAGTCCTCTGTCCTTCTTATCCTTAATGATTTTGGATGGGCTTTGTGAGCCATAATACCTAAAAAGCTTTTCTTCTAAATATGTTTTTAATGCCTTTGGATCTCCCTTTAGACTTTATCTCCTTCTCAGGCTTCTTTTCCCTTTTCTCTTTTTCTGAAAGCTTCTCTGCTGGTTTCTCTGTAACTCTTTTTACTTTAGGTTTTTCTTTTTTAACAGTTTTCTTTTTCTTGGCTTTTATTTCTTTTAAAACCAAAGTAATATGCGATGTTTTTTTCTGTATTAAATTAGCTTGACCTCTGGCTCTTGCTCTCCATCTTTTGTATTTAGGACCTTCATCAACTTTTATTTCTGAAATATACAAATTATCAGCTTCTAAATCAAGGTTGTTAACAGCGTTAGATACAGCTGAATTCAAAAGTTTCAAAACGGGCTGAGCTGAACCTTTAACCGTAAAAGACAAAATCTCTCGAGCTTCCTCAATCTCTTTTCCCTTTACCAAATCAGTTGTCATTCTTACTTTCCTAGGCGCTATTCTCAAAAAGTTTAGTTTAGCTCTAGCTTCCATAATTATTCTTTAGCTGTTTTAGAAGCCTCACCTTGTTCCAGCTCCCTCTGAATCCTTCCTCCATGTCTGGAAAACTTAGTAGTATGGGCAAACTCTCCTAATTTATGGCCTACCATTTCTTCTGTAACCTTAACAGGTACATGCTCTTTTCCATCATAAACACCGAAGGTATACCCAACCATTTCAGGAACAATAGTACAACTCCTAGACCAAGTCTTAATAACGGTATCTTTAGACTTAGCATCCTTCATTTTATTTAGCAGCCTCTCATCTACATAAGGGCCTTTTTTAAGCGACCTTGACATAATTATTTTTTCTTTTTACGTCTTTTAATAATTAACTTATCAGTCCACTTTTTCTTTCTTGTTTGAACCCCTCTAGCGTGCTTTCCCCATGGAGTCTTAGGATATTTTAAACCAATAGGAGCTCTTCCTTCTCCTCCTCCATGAGGATGATCTACAGGATTCATAGCAGAACCTCTGACTGTAGGCCTCTTTCTCCTATGACGACTCTTGCCAGCTTTCCCTATCTGGACATATCTCCATTCTGGATTGGAAACAGTTCCTATAGTAGCATAACTTTCAGCTAAAATCTTTCTTACCTCGCCTGAGGGCATATTTAAACTTGTGTATTTCCCTTCCGTGCCCAAAACCCTTGCTCCAGCACCTGCAGACCTCACTATCTTACCTCCCTGACCAGGCTCTAACTCGATATTGAAAACTATAGTTCCCACAGGAATATTTTTCAATTTCATTCTGTTTCCTTTTTTAATAGGAGTTTTTTCAGAACAAAGAACCTCGTCTCCTTCTTTTAAATCATATGGGGCCAATCTGTATCTTTTTTCTCCGTCTTCATACTCTAAAAGGGCTATAAAGGCCGTTCTATTAGGATCATATTCTAAAGCTAAAACCTTAGCTTTAACATCCTTTTTGTTCTCTCCAAAATCGATCATTCTGTATTTTCTCTTAGCTCCTCCTCCTTTATGACGAACAGTAATCCTTCCAGAGTTACCTCTTCCTGCCTTGTTTTTTAAAGGGGTCAAAAGCTTCTTTTCTGGAGCTTTCTTAGATAAATTTTTTCTTTCTTTAATTTTCTTTATCTTCTTCATAATTATCTAGGTAAAATCTCTATTTTCTGCCCTTTTTTAACTTTAACAATAGCTTTCTTGTATCCTTTTTTCCATCCTTCTTGCCTTCCCAATCTTCTCTTTTTTCTAGGAACGTTGATAATATTAACGCTTTCAACATCAACGTTGTAAGAATCCTCTACATCTTTCTTTATTTCCTTTTTATTGGCTTTTGGCAAAACCTTAAAAACGTATTTGTTTTTCTCTCCTGAGTCTGTAGCTTTTTCTGTAACATGGGGAGAAACAAGAAAAAGAGAAGGTTTGGAAGGTTTATCTTTAACAACTTCCTTTTTCTCTTCCTTTTTAACTTCTTTCTTTTTTTTAAAAGCGTCGAATAAAGGCATAATTATTTTAAAAAGGTATCTTTTATTACTTTAATACTCTCTTTTTCTATTAACAAATATTTAAAGGACAAAACATCTAAAACATTTATTTCTCTAGCTTCCTTTACGGAAATTCCAGGGATATTCCTTGAAGCTTTATAGATATCGTCCTCTTTCTTGGAGGTAATAATCAAAGCAGATGAGTTTTCTGGAATTATCTTATCTAAAGCCTTTTTCATAAGCTTTGTCTTGGGCTTTTCAAGAGACAATTTGTCCAAAAGGATTATCTCTTTGTCTTTAGCTTTTAAAGACAAAACTCCCAGTAAAGCTTTCCTCTTTATTTTCTTAGGAAGTGTTTTCTTGAAATTTCTTTCTTTATTAGGACCGAAGGTAACACCTCCTCCCTTCCAAATAGGAGAACGGGTTGATCCATGCCTTGCTCTTCCAGTACCTTTTTGACGCCAGGGCTTTCTTCCACCTCCCCTTACTTCGTCTCTCTCTTTAACAGAAGCTGTTTTTCTTCTTCTATTTGCAATTTGAATTGAAACTACCTGACTCAATAAATCAGGTTTTATCTTTATTTCAAATATCTCTTTGGGTAAGTTCTCTTCTTTCAATTTCTCTCCCTTTAGATTTTTTATTTGAGCTTTCATTATCCTTTTATCTCAACAACTGTCCCCCTTCTTCCGGGAACAGCTCCTTTAACGGCTATTAAATTATTTTCAGGATCTACTTTTGCTATTTTCAGATTAGAAACAGTAACCCTTTCAAATCCTGCTCTCCCGGGCATTTTTCTTCCTTTAGTTACTCTCTGAGGATAAGCGGAACCGATTGACCCTATCTCTCTTTCTGCATGCTTTGTACCGTGACTAGCTGGCTTTCCAGAAAAACCCCACTTCTTTACTCCTCCGGAAAAACCTTTTCCTTTAGAAAAAGAAGAAACTTTTACCTTGTCTCCTTCTTCAAAAACAGAAACATTAACATCATCTCCTTTTTTCCCCTCAAAAGAATCTGCTTTAAACTCTCTTAAAAATCTAAAGCCTTCTTTGTTTGCCTTCTTTTCTTTTCCTTTTTCAAAGCCTATCTGAACAGAACTGTATCCGTCTTTTTCTTCTCTCTTTACCTGAGTTACCTTACATGGACCGGCCTCAATCAAAGTTACAGGAATAACGTTCCCGTCTTTATCAAACATCTGACTCATTTCTATTTTTCTGCCGAGAATAAACTTCATAGTAAGTGAAAACCGGGCATAGCCCGGCTTCAATTGCGGCTATATCCGAAAAAAGCTTTTAACTTTTTAAATTCTGGTTATCATGTACCTTTTTGATTATAGGGGAAAAAGACTCCCCTGTAAAGCCCTAAATCTTGATTTCAATATCTACTCCTGCAGGAAGATTCAGATTCATCAAAGCATCAATAACGTCTGAATTAGGACTTAGAACATCAATCAGTCTTTTATGAACTCTCATTTCAAACTGCTCTCTGCTATCCTTATGAACAAAAGAAGAACGATTTACAGTATATTTCTTGGTAGCTGTAGGAAGAGGGACAGGTCCTATTACCTTAGCTCCATATCTAAGAGCTGTATCAACGATCTGTCGAGCGCTGTTATCTATCACTTTGTAATCGTAAGCTCTTAACTTTATTCTGAGCTTGGATTTTACTTCTTTCTTTTTAGTCTTCGGCATTTGATTCTTCCTTTATTCTAATGATGCAAATTCGCCCATCCTCTAAAGAATGAGCGAATTATGTTAATTTAAGATTTTAGTAACTACACCAGCTCCTACTGTTTTTCCTCCTTCTCTAATAGCAAATCTTTGCTGTTCTTCTAAGGCGATTGGTACTAAGAGTTTGACTTTAGGACTGACAGTATCTCCGGGCATAACCATCTCTGTTCCTTCAGGTAGAGTTACTTCACCGGTAACATCTGTCGTTCTGATATAGAACTGGGGTTTGTATCCAGCAAAGAAAGGTGTATGACGACCCCCTTCTTCCTTTGTAAGGATATAGATCTCAGTTTCAAACTCTGTGTGAGGAGTTACAGAACCTGGTTTTGATAAAACCTGGCCTCTTTCCACCTCTTCTTTCTTGAGACCTCTTAGAAGAATA
This sequence comes from uncultured Candidatus Saccharibacteria bacterium, assembly GCA_964609075.1. GTDB lineage: Bacteria > Patescibacteriota > Minisyncoccia > Minisyncoccales > GWA2-38-27 > CAZDXV01. The sequence goes on along the minus strand of CAZSQP010000005.1, from coordinate 21,513 downwards.
CCGACATTGTCCCCTGCCCTTCCTTCATCAAGCATTTTGTTAAACATTTCCACAGAAACAGCTACTGTCTTCTGAGTATCTCTTAAACCGACTAACTCTACTTCTTCTCCGGGCTTAACTACTCCTCTTTCAATCCTTCCTGTGGCCACAGTTCCTCTTCCCTCTATAGAAAAGACGTCTTCTACAGCCATTAAGAAAGGCTTGTCAATATCTCTAGTAGGCTCTGGGATGTATTCATCGAGGGCTTTCATTAGCTCTATAATAGGCTTGGCAACTTCATCTTCCTGAGATTTAGCTTCCAAAGCCTTTAAAGCTGAACCCTTAACAATAGGAATCTCATCTCCTGGGAATTCATATTTCTTAAGAAGCTCTCTAACTTCTGATTCCACTAAATCAACAATTTCAGCGTCGTCTACCATGTCAGTCTTGTTTAAAAAGACTACTAAAGAAGGAAGACCTACCTGACGAGCTAAAAGAATATGCTCTCTGGTTTGAGGCATAGGTCCGTCAGGAGCTGAAACTACTAAAATAGCTCCATCCATCTGGGCAGCTCCTGTAATCATATTCTTGACATAGTCAGCATGCCCTGGACAGTCAATGTGAGCATAGTGTCTCTTTTCTGTCTCATACTCTAGATGAGAAACAGAAATAGTAAGACCTCTGGCTTTTTCTTCTGGAGCAGCGTCAATCTGATCAACGCTTTTCTCAACAGCTCCAAAACCACTGAGATTTAAAACATGAAGAATAGCTGCAGTTAATGTGGTCTTACCGTGATCTACGTGACCGATGGTTCCTACATTAACATGTGGCTTTCCTCTTTCGAATTTCTCTTTTTCTGCCATATTTGTTTAAGAAAGGTATTAAACCTTTCCTTCTTTTAATTTATTAATTTGATTTAATTCGAAACAAAATCAACCTTTGTTTACATATATCTCCTTTATAATAGAAGATTTAACTATAGTCAAGTCCTCTTCCCCTCAATTATCTCCTGGGCTATGTTTGAAGGCACTTCTTCATATTTTTCAAATTCCATAGTGAAGTTTCCTCTTCCCTCTGTTATTGATCTCAAAGTAGTAGCATATCCAAACATTTCGGCTAAAGGTATCTTAGCGTCAATAACCTTAAGGTTCAACCTGTCTTTTGTTTCCTCAATCTTCCCTCTTCTGGAAGAAAGATCTCCTACAACATCTCCGAAAAAGTCTCCTGGGACAATAACCTCCATTTTCATAATTGGCTCTAATAACACAGCTTTAGCTCTCTTGGCAGCGTTTCTAAAGGCTGTAGCAGCTGCAATCTTAAAGGCGTTTTCTGAAGAATCAACTTCATGAAAAGAACCGTCAAACAAAATAGCTTCTAAATCAACCATGGGGTATCCCGCTACGACACCTTTGTCCATAGCTTCTTTGACTCCTTTTTCAACAGAAGGAATGAATTCCTGAGGAATAGCCCCGCCTTTTATTTCGTCATTAAATTCAAACCCTTTTCCTCTTTCTTTGGGTTTCACCCTTAAAAAGACATGCCCGTACTGACCTCTCCCTCCTGACTGCCTGACATACTCACCTTCTGCTTCAGCTTCTTTCTTTACAGTTTCTTTATAAGCCACCTGAGGCCTTCCAATATTAGCTTCCACCTTAAATTCTCTTTTCATCCTATCTATTAAGACTTGAAGATGAAGCTCTCCCATCCCAGAGATTACAGTTTCACCTGTCTCCAAATCACCCTTTACTCTGAAAGTAGGATCTTCTTCTGCCAGCTTTTTAAGAGCTTCTCCCATTTTCTCCTGATCTGCTTTTGACTTTGGTTCCACTTTAATGGAGATAACAGGCTCTGGAAACTCAATTTGTTCCAAGATTACAGGATTTTCCGGATCGCATAAAGTATGACCTGTTCTGGTATTCTTAAGACCCACCACAGCGGCGATATCTCCTGCAAAAACCTGATCAACTTCTTCCCTTTCTGCCGAATGCATTCTTACTATTCTTCCTATTCTCTCTTTCTCCCCTGTATTAGAATTTAAAACGTAAGAGCCCGCTTTCAAGGTTCCAGAATAAACTCTGAAATAGGTTAGGGTTCCCACATAAGGATCTGTAGCTACTTTAAAGGCAAGAGAAGCGAAAGGAGCTTTATCATCAGCTGTCCTCTCTACTTTCTCTTCTGTTTTAGGATCCACACCTTCTACTGGGGGCATATTGTCTGGAGCGGGAAAATAATCGACAACAGCGTCTAGAATAGGCTGAACCCCCTTGTTTTTCAGAGCGGAACCGCAGAAAACAGGTATTAATTTATACTCTAAGACAGCTTTTCTTAAAATTTCCTTAAGCTTCTCTTCTGGAATTTCTCTCCCTTCTAAATAGTCTTCCATAATTTTTTCATCTTCTGCTACTACTTTCTCCATCATTCGATTATGCCATTCTTTTGCTTTTTCTTTTAATTCCTCTGGTATCTCCTCTTCTTTTATAATCTGGCCGAAGTCTCCTTCAAATAAAATAGCTTTCATTTTAATCAAGTCTATAACCCCTTTATGGTCTGACTCTTCTCCTATGGGTATCTGAACTGCTACAGCATTAGGAGTTAGTTTTTCTAATATAGATTTAAAGCTGTTTTCAAAAGAAGCTCCTGTCCTGTCTAATTTATTAATAAAGCACATTCTGGGAACATGAAACTTGTCTGCCTGGCGCCAAACTGTTTCTGATTGAGGCTCCACTCCTGCTACTCCGTCAAAAACAACCAGAGCTCCATCTAAAACCCTTAAAGACCTCTGAACTTCGGCTGTAAAGTCGATATGACCCGGAGTATCAATAATGTTTATTCTATACTCGTTTTCTTTATTCTTTTCTTTTCCAGAAGGAACCCAGAAACAAGTCGTAGCAGCTGAAGTGATGGTAATTCCTCTTTCTCTCTCCTGCTCCATCCAATCCATAATAGCTTTTCCGTCATGAACTTCTCCTATCTTGTGAGAAATTCCAGTGTAAAACAAAACACGCTCGGTAACTGTAGTTTTACCTGCGTCAATATGGGCTATAATCCCAATATCTCTAACTCTTTTTAAAGGATATTCTCTTTCCATAATTATTTACCAGGCAAAATGGGCGAATGCTCTGTTGGCTTCTGCCATTCTGTGGGTATCATCTTTCTTTTTAACAGCCCAACCTTCGTTATTTGAAGCGTCCATTATCTCTTTAGCTAACCTTTGAGCCATAGAACTTCCTTTTTTGTTATTAGCTCCTTTAATAATCCACCTTATGCCCAAAGTAAGCTTTCTATCTCCTTTTACCTCTCTGGGAACCTGATAAGTTGCTCCTCCTATTCTCTTGGACTTTACTTCTAAACGAGGAGAACTGTTTTTTAGAGCTTGATCAAAAACTTCCAAGGGATCCTTTTTAGTTTTCTTTTTTATAATATCAAAAGCGTCATAAACTATCTTCCTTGCCTTAGTCTTTTTCCCTCTCTCCATAATCTGATTTATGAGCTTTGATATTATAGTGCTCTGATAAACTGGATCTGGCTTTAAGGGATGTTTTTTTATCTTTTTGGATTCTGCCATTTTACTTTTTAGGTTTCTTCGTTCCGTATTTACTTCTTGACTGAGTTTTGCCCTCAACACCTCCAGTATCCAATACCCCTCTGACAACATGATACCTGACACCAGGAAGATCTTTAACTTTTCCTCCTCTTATCAAAACAACCGAATGCTCCTGAAGGTTATGTCCCTCTCCTGGGATATAGGAGGTAACTTCCATACCGTTGCTCAATCTGACTCTGGCTACTTTTCTCAAAGCAGAGTTAGGCTTTTTAGGAGTAATGGTAAACACCTTAACACAGATGCCTTTCTTAAAGGGAGAAGGAAACTTACTGGGCTTGTTCTTTAAGGTATTAAATCCACGTCTTAAAGCAGGGGTCTTTGATCTCCCCTTTTCTTTTTTCCTTCCTTTTTTTACTAACTGATTTATGGTTGGCATGTATAAAAATTAAGCGCCAAGCGCTTACAATTTACAAACTTATCAAATATCTAAATAAATGTCAACAGCTTTAAAATACCAAACCTAAGAATGGCGCTCCCACTAAAATATTATACAGGAAATTAGAGATATAGGGAAGGAACATTAAAGCTAGAATAAGAGCAATAAATATTCCAATAAAAGATCCTCCTAATCCCTGAATAATTCTTGACTGGGGAAAAAGATCCATCAATAACTTGGAGCCATCTAAAGGAGGAATAGGGATTAAATTAAAAAGCCCCAAGAAAATATTAACATAAACTATCCAGGTCAGAGCAACATACAAAAAGCTTCCTATAGCAATAAATCCAAACGCAACACTCAACCTTAAAACTAGACCGAAAAAAAGAGCTAAGATGAAGTTTGCAAAAGGACCGGAGAAAGCCACCTTAGTAGAGCCCCACTTCTGGTCTCTAAGATTATAAGGATTATAAGGTACAGGCTTTGCCCATCCTATAAAGCCTCCTACAAAGAATAAAAGAAAGAGAGGAAGGATAACGGTTCCCATCAAATCCATATGTTTTAAAGGATTTAAAGTAAGCCTACCTGCATATTTTGCAGTAGGATCTCCTAAATAGTTTGCCGTCCATCCATGAAAATACTCGTGGAAGACAGCGGAAATAACTATTATTACATAAAGAAATAATTTAAAAGTAATACCTGCTTCCATAATGATTCCCATTATACCAGAAAAACACTTGAAAAAAAATATCTTTCCTGTATAATACCCACATATGCCAAAAGAATGTGCTATTTGTGGAAAAGGATCTATGATGGTTCAGAAAAGAAAGAAGCTTCGTGGAAAATACAACCCGACCATCAAGAAAAGAAAATACCCCAATCTCCAATGGGTTACTTTGCCTTCAGGAAAAAGAGTAAAGGCCTGCGCCAAGTGCATTAAAAAACTAGCAAATAAAAAATAACGGGGCATGGTGTAACTGGCTAACATACACGCATGGGGTGCGTGCGATTCCCGGTTCAAATCCGGGTGCCCCGAATGTTTCCGCTCTTTTTGGGCGGTTTTTTTGACAGATTATCATTGTAGTGGTAAGGTCTAAAGAGCTATTTAACAAGGGATCTAACTGAGAAGAGAAAGAAAGTGGCTACGAAAAACGGGGAGGAAGTCAATCTTACAGATGAAATTAATAATTTGGAAGAATTGGATGAACCCTGTACCTATGAAAGGATTTACTTATTGCTTCTTGGAAGAGGAGTTGGATTTAATGAGGACGAGCTCACTTCCGCTCTTAAGAATCTGGTTTATGACCGGGTTTTGGAGTTGGCTTTCATCAATACCATCGCGCCCTATGCTTCCTTTGCCTTTGCTGTCAAAAAAGCTGAATAGCTCCATACGACCTGAGATAATATCTCGGGTCTTTTTTTATACAAAAAAACAGCTGAATAAACAGCTGTCCCGAAAGGGGCCCTGTCATCTTTAGAAGATTCTTGGAAAAGTTTCCAAGTGGGTGTTCGCACGCTTAGACCGCAGTCTAAACAAATATTGAACTCCCTTTATAGTGGGTATAGTCCAGAATCTAACTAAGATGACTGGGCACTTTCATTATACCTCCAAGCCACTTCCCTAGTCAACATCTAAAACCTCCGCCAATTGCTTTATTAAAGAAACTACTACTGGAGGGGGCATTAAACTGTAAGCCTTTCTTCCCTTTTCATCTTCCACTTCCCAGGGCTTCTCTTTTACTTCTACTTTTTCCCCATTCCAATTGTAAACAAACTCGGGTGTAATCTCGTAATCATCAACATATTCTTGAGCTTTATCTACAGGAACAGAATTTCTTAAGAGAACCTTGGGTATGCCGTACAAATTGAAAGCTTTTTTGATAAGCTCCCTATCTGTTTCTAGTCTCTCTCTTATGGGCTCTATTCCCTGCTCGTCTCCTTCTTTGGTCACCATTCTCTTTCCTTCACAGGCAGAATTGTCGCAGATAAGATGGAATTTGTCTTCTTCTTTATCATACTCTACCTTTTTTGTAGGTAGAAGCTTTAAGTTCCTGGATGTCTGGCATTCAGGGCAAATCACCCTATATTTTATCCTTTCATCTATTACATTCTCTGGAACATCTATTAAGACAAAAATATCAGGGTCTTCCCTGTAATCAATTAAATCTCTGAAAAACAAAGAATAAGATATCTGATCCATTTTTCTGGGAAAACCGTCTATAAAGAGAGCTTTCTTTCCTTTTTCTGAGATTTCTTTCTTAACTAAAGCTAGAATCAGTTCTGTAGGAAGAAGAGTCTTAGTGCTTCTGTTCTCCAAAGATTCCATTATCTTATCCAGAGATTCAAACCCTCTATAGTTGTCCTTTAAAAAAGATACGAATTCCTTTTTCTTTTCAGGATCCTCTATTACCTTGTCAAAATCTCTTACCATATCCCCAATAGAGAAATGCTCTATTTTATCTTCTGCTACTACTTCCTTCAGCATTTTAGCATAAGTTCCCTTGCCAGAACTCTTAGGACCTAAGAGATAAGCGATAAAGCTTTTATCTTTTAAGTATTCTCTTAACTTCTTTATCTCCTCTCCTGCTTTAAACTCAAAATACTTCTGCCTCTCTTGGCAGTCTGTTAAATCAAACTTCTTGTATTCTTCTGTTTTGGTTTTGAAGATAGGAAATTCTATATCTTTCATGGTTTTTTAAAATAAAAATTATCTCCTGTGGAAATAATTCCTACATCATTATCTTTATCTGTTCTTTTAACCTGTATAGCAAATTCTTCTAATCTTGCCAAGACACCTTTATCCGGATGTCCGTAAGAATTCTCTCCTACAGATATTACAGCTAAAGAAGGAGAGACCTTTTCTAAAAATTCAGAACAGCTCGAGCTCTTACTCCCATGATGAGATACTTTTAATACATCCGAGTCTACGTCTTCAAGCTCCTTTTCTATCTTCTCTGTAATATCGCCTGTAAAAAGAAAAGTATTGGATCCATGGAAAAGCTTTAGAACAACAGAATTATCGTTTACATTCTTCTCTAAAACCTCTCCAGGATGAAGAACTTTAAAGAAAGCTTCCTTAAAAGAAATTATCTGTCCCTTTTTAGCTATCAAAACTTTAGCTCCTTCTCTTTCTACTTCTTCTTCCCATTTTTTAAACTCCTGGGTGTCCTTTAAAGCTTCTGTCTGAAGTATGCTTTCTACTTCATAGTTTTTTAAAACCTCAATCAAACCGAAAAGATGATCGTGGTCAGGATGAGTTAAAACAACTAATTCTATCTTCCTATCATAAAAAGGCATTTCTTCTGAAAGCTTTTCTAAAATATCAGAAGAAGGGCCTCCGTCTATTAAAACCTGCCTTCCTCTGTCCATTTCAATATATATGCTATCCCCCTGGCCTATATCAAAGAAAATTACCTCAAGCTCTTTATTCCTATTTAATTCGTAAACCGCCCCCCAGACAAAGAGGGATATTAAAAAGAGAATAATTATTAAAATCCAAGCTTTTTTCATTCTTAAAGAAACAGCCCAAAGACACTATAAATATCCTTGGGCTGCGGTTCGAACCGAAAAACGATAAGATTAAGCTGCTTTCTTAAATTCTTCAGCCTTATCTTGAGAAACAATCCTGAACATCTTTGTTCCACATGTAGGACAAGTTCCGGAAATAGCATATCTCTTAACGTTGCCTTTGCCCTTCATTTCAACTAATTTAGGACTCTCCATTTTGACGTTTTTCTTCTTGCACTTTACGCAATATCCTGTATATTCTTCTTTTTTCTCTTCTGCCATAATAATATCTATTTGACTTTTAAATCGACCTTTTAAGAACTTTTTCTTAATTATAGGGGAATGAAGCTAAAATAGCAACTAAAATTCAGTAATTTTCTATTTCAGCTTCTTTTAAAGCTTCTTTTACTATTCTACCAATATTAATCTTTTTTTCCATCTCTTCAAGCTTTTTTAGATCTCCTTTAGCTGTTTGGTGGGCCGGAACAAATAAAGTGCAGCAGTCCTCTTGAGGCTTTATTGATATCTCGTAAGTCCCTATCTTCCTAGCTTTATCTATTATCTCAGTCTTATCCTCTCCTACTAAAGGGCGTATAAGGGGAAGATCAACTGCATCTAAAACAATCCTCATATTAACCAAAGTCTGAGAGCTCACCTGTCCTAAGCTCTCTCCTGTAATTAAAGCTAAACACTTCTCTTTTTGAGCTATCCTCTCGGCTATCCTCAGCATTAATCTTCTATAAGCTAAAACCCTGTATTTAGCAGGTATTTTAGCTTTAACCTCTAATTGAGCTTTCTGAAAAGGAACAAAGTAAACTTTTAAAGTGGGCTGGTACTTTAAAAAGACCTCAGCCAACTCTTTTATCTTTTCTATACTTTTTTTAGAAACCAAAGGAAAGCTGTGAAAATGAACCCAGATATTCTCAACTCCCCTTTTGGCCGCCAAAAAAGAAGCTACGGGAGAATCTATTTCACCTGACACTAAAGCCAAACCTTTTCCAGATACCCCCGCAGGAAGGCCTCCCAAACCTTCTTCTTTTTTAAAATACAAAAACCATCCTTTCTTTCTTATCTCAACAAAGATCTCAGTGTCAGGATTATCTAAATCCACCTTATTATCAATCTTCTCAGCAATATTTTCTATTACTTTTTCTTTTCTCTCTTTTAAAACTCCCTTTTCTACCTTCAACCTTATACCAAAAGATCCTTTAATATCTTGTTTTGAAACAAAGTCAGAAAAATCTTCTAAAGAAACATCGGAAAAGTAAAAGACAGAAGAATGCCAGACGATACCAAAACATCTTCCTACAACTTCAGAAGCTTTTTCAATATCTTCCGTTTCTACAAATATTCTTTCTCTGAAAGAATTAATCTTAAAGTCAACCTCCTCTTTCTTCAAAAAAGAAGAAAGATTGGAAACTAATCTCTTTTGAAAGAGCTTCTTTACATTCTCTGACTTTAAAAACAATTCTCCAAAAGCTATTAATATTCCTTTTTTAACTTTTGTATTCATTTTCTATTTCTTTTCTTAACTTATACCCCTGGCAATGCTTTAAAATGCCAAAATACGATTGAAGAGTTTGATTGAAAGATTCCTTATTCTTCTTCTCTTCTACTCTTCTTAACATTCTTTTTTTAGTTTTAGTTCTTAAAACTCTGTAAAAAGGAAAGCTTACATAACCTAAAAAGTCCGTTCCCCTGTGATAAGCTCTAATGCTTATCTTACCTGAATGAAGAGACAGTTTCAATTTGTTTCTAAGAAAATCTTTTATCTTTAGAAGAATTTCATTAAGCTCTTCTATATTATCTTTTAGAATAAGAAAGTCGTCGCAATAGCGGATATAGTACTTTATTCTCAAATCATGCTTAACAAAATAATCCAGCTCGTTTAAATAGATATTGGCAAAGAGCTGACTGGTAAGATTTCCTATAGGAACCCCTCTGTCTTTAGGAAAACTCCTGACTATTTCCTCTGTAAGCCAAATTGCGTTTTTATCTTTAACTCTTTTCTCAATCTGGCTTAATAAAATGTTATGATCTACAGAATCAAAGAACTTTTTAATATCGCACTTTAAAACAAAGCAGTTTTTAGTATTGTTTTTGCTAACTTTTCTGGCAAAAAGCTTAAGACGATCCACGGCTTTATGGGTTCCTTTGTTAAGACGGCAAGAGTAGGAGTCTGATATAAAAAGAGAGTCGAAAAGAGGATAAAGTATTCTAAAGACAGCATGGTGCAAAACCCTGTCTTTCACGCAGGCTTTATGGATATGCCTTAATTTTGGGTCTTTGATATAAAAAGAGGTATAATGAGAATGCTTGTAGCTTTTATCCTTCAGCTCCTGATAAAGTTTAAATATATTGTCTTCTAAATTATATTCGAACAATTGAACGTCTCTTTTCTTTCTTTTCCCTCTTTTGAACTCATCCCAAGCTAAAAACAAATTATCAAGAGAAATTATTCTCTCAAATATATTATGAAAAACATTTCTTTTAACCCCCCCCCGACCAGTTTTAATCTTCCTATTCTGCATAAGGTTTTTGATTTTTACAAATTATTCTACCAATACTTCCAGTTGTTTCCAAACAAAGATAAATATACCCTAGGCAGAAAGATTAACAATTTAATTATAGAAATAATAGAGTTAGTCTTTCTTGCTGTTAATTCAAAAGAAAACTATAAAATTCTAAAGAAAATAAGTATTAAGATCGATCTTCTTAAAATGCTTATTCGCTTAGCCAAAGAAACGAAAGTAATAGATAATAAAAAATACGTCTTACTTCAAAAGGAACTTCAAGAAATCGGGAGAATGACCGGGGGCTGGATCAAGAAAGCTGTTAAATAGAAAAGCGCCAAATAAAAAGACGCTTTTCACTGGAAGACACTTCGGCAGGAAGGCCGAGACAGAGCTATAGTTGGCATTGGCATTGTCGGTCCAGTTGGCATTGAACCTGACCTTGCCGTCGTTGAAGTTGAAATAGGGCGCGTTGTCGAAGTGGCCGTCGGCATCCGGATAATTGCCTTTATCCTTCTTTCCCACTGGAAATCGAATTATTAAATTCTCAATCCTGTATTTTATTCGGCAGCAGCTAGAAAAAACCTAACACCTGCCCTAGATAAAGACAAGCAGTATCTTCCCAAGACAGCTCTCTTCTGCAAACCTTGATCTGCAAAAATCCGGCTGTTCTTCTCAAGAAGAGATTTCAGCGCAGCAATCCTTAAACTGCCGCTTTTACCTACTCTCGTTTTTATTGTATAAAAAAGGGGCTGTTTTTGCAAACAGCCCCATTGATTTTGAATCCAAGAGCTAAGATTCCAAACAAGAACCAAAGCCCAAGAATCCAATTCCTACTGCGGCAGGAAGGCCGAGACAGAGCTACAGCGGGCATAGGCATGGACGGACCAGTAGGCATCGAACCCGACCCCGCCGTCGCTGAAGCGGAAATAGGGCGCGTGGCCGAAGTGGCCGTCGGCATCCGGAGAGTATTCGTCTCCAGAGCAGTCAATCCAGAGATCTTTGTAGGCTGACAAACGCTCCGTGTGAGTGAGAAGCATAATTCCCACTTCGAATGCTCCCAGCCCGAACTCTTGGGCTGTAAACATCTCTCTTGCACGCCTTACAGACTTTCCTCGGTGCCTGAGACCGAATTGGGCGGGAACAACGAGAATGTCCCAGGTTCCTTGCTGTTGAGCTAAGGTCTGGAGCATTCTCTCCGTTCTCTCGCTTCTTTTGAGGTACTCGGGTCCCAGTTGTCCCTTCCTGTAGTTGTAGAAGGCTCTCTGTGAGGCTAAAGCCTCAAGGACCTTCTCAACTGCTTTCTCGTAGGTTTCGGCCATCTTTTGCCATTGGGGAATGGCGAAAAAGGCCTCTGCTCCCTTGGGAAGAGGGGCTTTTGCCAATGCTTCTTTGGCGTAGCCTACGCCGGGAAAGAGCTCTCGAAGAATGTTTGTCTGGTCTGTGATATCCTTCGGACCGTAACCCGGAGGATAAACATAGTCAGATTCCACTTCTTCGTCGGGGTATTTTCCCCTGCCAAGCCTCACGACAGAGTCGTTAATCGCCTTCTGAAATTCGTCTCCTTGAGCAAGAACTCGCTGCGCTTCTTCTGAGGTCATCCTAACCTCGTCCAATGCGTCTTCTGCAAGACGTCTCAACTGCTTTTTCTGCCCGGATGTGATCAATGACTTTGCCATTGTCATCATCCTCCTTTCTTGTGAAAGGGCTAGTGGAACAGACTGTGACCGCCACAATCTGTTTTCTTATCCAATTATATCATACTTAATATACTCTGTCAATAATGCCTCCTCCTAAAAGCTCTTCTTTCTTGTAAAATACCACAGACTGCCCGGGAGTTACAGCTTCTTGGGATTCTTTAAACTCCACTATTCCGTTCTTTAAAACTTCAGCTTCAGAAGCTTTATGTCCGTATCTTATCTTAGCTTTGACTTTTAAAGGAGGTTTTCCTGAAATCCAATTTAATTCTTTAGCTTTAAGCTTTTTTGAAAGAAGATCTTTTTTATCTTTGCTTACAATTAAAACATTATTCTTAGGGTCCTTTTTTACAACATAAAAAGGCCCCCCGGATAAACCTATTCTTTTTCTCTGGCCTATGGTATAAAACCAAAGGCCTTCATGAGAACCTAAAATATTTCCCTTTTTATCTTTTATTTCTCCGGGACTTCTTTCCAAATACTCTTTAAGAAAACTTTCTGTTGTATTTTTAATAAAGCATATTTCCTGAGATTCTGGAACACTTGAAAAAGAAAGTCCTGCTTTCTCAGCTTTCTTCCTTACCTCTTCTTTTTTAAAGCTTCCGTTGGGAAAAAGGCATCTTTTTATAATATCTTTATTCAGCTTCCATAAAAAGTAAGATTGTTCTTTTTTTTCATCTTTTGCCTTAAACAATTTATTATTTTTTTTAACAACATAATGCCCTGTAGCGATATAATCAGCTTTTCTTTTTTTTAATTCTTTAAAAAGAATATCAAACTTTATCTCCTTATTGCATAAAACGCAGGGATTAGGAGTTCTCCCCTCTTTGTTTTCTTTTATAAAGTAATCTATTATTTTCTTTTTAAACTCTTCCCGAACATCTACAACAGAAAAAGGTATATTCAAATGCTCTGCAACTTCTCTTGCTTTATTTTCTTTTATAGAGTCAAATAATTTTAAAAAAACAGCTTCCACTTCAAAGCCTTCCTCTTTTAATAATAAAGTAGCTACAGCGCTGTCTACTCCTCCTGAAATGGCTGTTATTGCTTTTTTCATTTTAAATATTTCTTGTAATCTTTATCTAAAAACCTCAACTTTCTTCTAGCCCAATAAGGCCCCGCATAGTCTATTCCTATTCTGGCAGTCTTAATAATATTAGAAGGTTTTTTCCCTTCCTCTAACCATATTTTATCGCTTAAAACCAAGTCCTCTCCATAAAAAGTCTTGTCTAGCTTTAAATAACGACATAATTTACCGGGACCCGAGGCTACAGAAATATCTTCTCTTAAAATATCTAAAGCTCTGATTAAAATGCACTCTGGAACGCCTTCTTTGAAAGTGGAGATATTGAACTGCCAGTACATTCCATAGACCAGATAAATGTAAACAAAGCCCCCTTTGTAAAAAGCTGCTTTATTCCGAGAAGTTACTTTTCCAGAAAAAGCATGGGAAGCTTTATCTTTGGGACCCAAGTAAGCTTCAACTTCTATTATCTTCCCTTTAATTTCTTTTCCTCTGTATTTTCTAACCAGATACTTTCCCAATATCTCTTCTGCCACTTCAAGAGTAGGCTTGGTATAAAAGCTTCTCTTTAATCTTTTAGCCATTCTTTATACTTTTCCTCGATTATCTTCTTTTCTTTTTCTATTCTTTGATGCTTCTTTTCCAAGTCTTCTGGAATATCCTTTTTATTCTTTTTCAAATAGTCGTAAATAGCTTCAGCTAAAGCGTCAGAAGCTAAAACAGAACAATGAATTTTAATAGGGGGCAATTTTTCTAGAGATCCCACTATTTTATCTTTGTCTATTTTCAAAGCTTCTTTTATTGTTTTTCCTTTGGCTAAATCTGTAACCATACTGCTGGTAGCTATGGCAGCTGCACATCCATAGGTTTCAAATTTAATGTCTTCTATAACATCATTCTCAATTTTAATGTAAAGATACATAACATCACCGCAGACCACATTGCCCACTTTACCAATTCCGTCAGCATCTTCTATTTTCCCGTAGTTGTGAGGATCTTTGAAATGCTCTATTACTTTTTTAGAATAAATATTATTTCCCATAAGGAGATATCTCTCTTAATTCTTTTACAACTTGAGGCAAAACCTTTAAAAAGTAATCTATATCCTTCTCTTTTGTATATCTTCCTAAAGTAACTCTTAAAGAGCCGTGAGCCTCCTGGGGCTTTAATCCTAAAGCCATTAAAACATGACTGGGCTCTAATTTCTCAGAAGAGCAGGCTGAGCCCGTAGAAACAGCTATCCCTTTCATATCAAGCTGAAGCATTAAAGATTCACCTTCCACAAAAGAAAACCTGAAGTTAGCATTATTAGGTAGTCTATTATCAGAAGATCCGTTAAGATAAGATTCTTTAATCTTCAAAACTTCTTTTATCATTTTATCTCTTAGTTTTTTCTGTCTTTTACCTTCTTTTTCCATTTCTCCAAAACAAAGTTCTGAAGCTTTAGCAAAACCTACAATAGAAGGAACATTTAAGGTAGAAGATCTCAAGCTCTTTTCTTGTCCTCCCCCATGAAGCAAAGGATCTATCTTAACTCCCTTTCTGACAAAAAGAAGAGCTGCTCCTTTGGGACCGTACATTTTATGGGAGCTGGCTGTCATCAAATCAATATTATCTAAATCCAAAAGAATCTTTCCAAAGCTCTGGGAAGCGTCTGCATGAAAAAGAACTCCTTTTTCACGGCACACCTTTCCTATTTTATTTACAGGCTGGATTGTTCCTATTTCATTGGAAGTATGTATAACAGAGACTAAAACTGTATCTTCTCTTATCTCTTTTTTGATATCTGAAGGATTAACAAAACCTTCTTTGTCAACTGGAACTTTAGTTATCTCGTATCCTTGCCTCTTCAAGCTTTCTGCAGTTTCCAAAATACAAGGATGCTCTATTGAAGAGATTATAATGTGAGACCCTTTGTTGGCAGAAGCTATACCTTTTAAAGCCCAGTTATTGCTTTCTGTAGCAGAACCCGTAAAAAATACTTCTTCTGAAGAAGATCCCAAAAAAGAAGCTGTCTTTTCTCTTGATCTCTCTACAGCTTCTTTTGCCTCCTGACCAAAACCATGAAGAGAAACTGTATTACCGAACTTCTCTTTAAAGTAAGGTTTCATAGCCTCAAAAACCTCAGGATCTACAGGGGTAGTAGATGCATAGTCTAAATATACTTTCATTCTATTAAATCAGCTAAAGTTATTGAATTTAAAGTAGAATCCAAAGAATCTCCTACTTCATCCCATAAGTTTTGAGAAGAGCAAGATCCTGCCTTGGGACATCCCATACATCCTACAAGAGCTATATTCTCCTCTAAAGCTTCCATTATCTCTGAAGCTTTAATCTTCTCGGGTTTTCTAGAAAGGTAATATCCTCCTTTAGCTCCTTTTTTAGCTTTAACTAATCCTGACTTTTCAAGATCTGCCATTATTTTTTCTAAAAAGTCAAAAGAGATACCCTCTTTCTTAGATATTTCTTTTATGGGAGACACTCTTTTCTCAGGAAATATTTTGGCCAAGTAAACCATTGCTCTTATTCCGTATTGTGTTCTTTTAGATATCTTCATAATAACCGACTAATATAGTCTGTATTCAGTTTAACAAAAACAAAAAGGATGTCAACAACTTGACAAGAATACTCAAAATTATAATATATAATATGGTTCTTTTTAAACAGAAAGGAGGTGATAACTATGTGTGACGACATGGATTCCGATTCCGGCGATCTCGCCGGGGACTACGATGACATGGGCGAATCCGAAGCCGCAGACTGGGTTCGCGACGGCGATGATGATGACTAAAAACAGCAGGGGGCAGGTGCTTAAACCACCTGCCCTATTTTTATACAAAAAGCCCGGGCAGAAACCCGGGCTTCCCAAATCTCTCTTTTTTTACTCTATTCTTCCATTTGCTGGTTTTCCTGATCTTCCTGACCTTTCCCTTTTTTCTTTACAACAATTATAATCACTACAATCAAGACAATAAGGAAAATGATGCCTCCGACTACTGGAAGAACCACATAAAGCAATATGCTTTTGATGCCCTTTTCCAGCAAGCTTTTGGCTTCTTCCCCGCTCTTTTGCATTTGCTTGGTAATCTGATCAATATCTTGAGGAACTTCAGGTATACCTCCTTCGGAAGGAGGAACTACTTGTTTGAGATCTTCTGAAATTCCTTCTTTTTCTTCTACGGTCAAACTGTATTCTGTTACGCCCTCGCAAGTAGGATAATCTCTGCAAGAAACCGAGATATAGTAGTCACCGCTATTATAAACAGGCACTTCATTTTCAATAATAGCTCCTTCATTAGCAGATTTCTCTTTGCGTATCTCTTTTCTGTTTCCGCCCAAAACAGCTACATTCAAAACCTCGTCAGTAGGGGGAACAACCCTAGCTGCCAAAGTTTTTCCCGCTTCAGCTGAAACCTTATAAACATCCTTCTCATCTGATCCCTGCTCTCCGGAAAGAAATCCTTTGTATTCTCCGGGCTCAATCTCCATAGCGCTCTCAACAGAACCTCCAGCGTCAGTCTGAGACTGAGCATCGTAGCGATCAACAACAGAGATGTTTAATCCTTTTATGCTAACTCCTACACCAGGTTTCTCGCACCTAATCTTTAAAGAATAATCATATTCTGACTGGTCGGAATTAGACATCCAGGCTATCTCGGTTGAACCGTAATCACTGCTATTGCAGTCAACAAGAAAGCTGTCCGTATTCACAGCAGCTCTATTAGAATCATACAGCCCCCAGATGACGTCGTAATAATGATATCTTGAAGCATCTGGATGGCACTTGTACTGAAATCCGGCTTCTACTCTCTGCCCGGCTTTCAAATTTAGTTGGTAGTAAATCTCTTCGTCTCCCTCTATAACAAAGTCATCATAGTTTCCGGGTTCAATAGAAACTGATTCTTCAAAACTGCTTCCGCCTTCCGGTATTTGAACAGCATTAACAGAACCCCCAACTAAAAGCAGAAAACTAACCAAAACTATACCTATAATTTTGGGGTAATAAGCTTTCATAATTTTAAAGAGTTAAAGATTTACGACCTTTAGAACTTCGAGGCAAAGCTTCCGATAACAGGAAGAGGTTTCTTTTTACCGCCGACTACATTGATTATCCCCATAATAGAAAGGATAAACCATATAATCCAAGCGACAAATCCTATCAGCCACCCGATAATGGGAATCCAGGCAATAAGCATAGTAGCTATCTCGGCTATAAAAAGAACCAATCCTTGCTTGGCATGATACTGGGCGAAATCATTATCTTTGGCAGCCAGCATAGGAACCAAGAAAAGAATCCCTATATAGCTTAAAATAGCTATCATATTGTTGTCCCCCCCTGAAGATTTTTGAGGGGTCTGTGGTTTTTCTTCGTTCATAAAATCTAATTAAATTAAAATTTATACCGACCTTGAACTTTATTTACTTCTACACCCTTTAAGGTGATTGTTTGATTATAACAGCTATTAAGATAGAATTATAGTAGTTTTTCCACAAGAATCAAAAAATCCCTCCTTACGATCTGTTATATATTTTTTCCCTTTAAAACACCAAGCTCGAGCATTTTTTTTGGATCAGGATAGGGTTTAAACTTTTTATTAAAATTCCTTCCCGTAGGTTCTACAAGCTTATGCTCACAACCTTTATGTATTTTATTATTAATAATTATCTTTTCCACTATCTTAAAATTAATTTTTCAAATTTGTATCTTAGAAAAAAGATAACTCCCTAAAACAAGTAATAAGAAGGCAGCTCCAGCTAAAACCAAAAAATTAACATTTAATCCATAATGAGCTCCTCCAGCTAAAGCTCCCCTTAAACCGTCAACACCGTAAGTTAGAGGATTTACAGTTAAGACAGCTTTAAGAGTAGTTGGCAACCCCTCGATAGGAAAAAGAGCACCTGAAAGGAAAAAAGTTGGCATTACAATAAAGCTCATAATCAATTGAAAGCCTTGCATGTCTTTTAAAAGAGAAGCTATGCAGGTTCCCAAGGCTGTAAAAAACAAAGCAATTAAAATCATAAAAATAAACCCTAAAGGAAGCATAGTAAAATTAGGCTCAAAACCTAAAGGTATTGTTATCAAAAAGATAACTACTCCCTGAAAAAAAGCTACAGTGGCTCCCCCAAGAGTTCTCCCTATCATAATATTCAAGCGGGATATGGGAGCCACTAATGTTTCTTTTAAAAATCCAAACTGCCTATCCCAGATAATTTCTATACCGGAAAAAAGAGCTGTAAAAAGAATACTCATAGCAATTATACCGGGAGAAAGAAACTGCAGATAGTTTCCTTCTCCAGCTCTTTGAAAAACAGGACCTAAACCGAAACCTAAAGCAACTAAAAACAAAAGTGGCTGTCCAATAGATCCTATAATCCTAGATTTTGACCTAAAATACCTTTTAAGTTGCCTTAACCAAAGAATGTATATAGCTTTCATAATTATTTTCCTCTTATGCGTCTCATCATACGTATATGATCGTTCCCAGCAGACTCCTCTCTTATGCTATGGCCCGTTAATTTTATAAATGCATCTTCCAAAGAATCTGTTTCCGTCTTTTCTATAAGATCTTTAGGACTTCCTTGAGATACAATTTTTCCATTGTCTATTATAGCTATTCTCTCAGCTGTCTTTACCGCTTCTTCAATGTAATGAGTAGTAAAAAAGACAGTTATTCCTTCTTTTTTATTAAGCTCTTTAATATATGACCAGATATGCTTTCTTGTCTGAGGATCAAGACCCAAAGTAGGTTCGTCTAAAAAGAGGACTTTGGGATGATGCAAAAGGCCTCTTGCTATCTCTAACCTTCTTTTCATTCCTCCGGAGAAGTTTTTAACATATTCTTTTCTTCTTTTCCATAACTCTACCATCTTTAAAAGTTCTTCTATTCTCTTCTTTCTTACTTCTTTTGAAACATTGTACAAAATACCGTGAAATTCCATATTCTCCATAGCGGTTAATTCTAAATCGAGACTGGGATCTTGAAAGACAATGCCGAAAGACTGCCTTACCTTATTGGATTCTTTTAAAACATCGAATCCGTTTAAAAAAACCTGACCCGATGTGGGCTTTAAAAGAGTTATCAACATCTTTATAGTAGTAGTCTTTCCTGCTCCGTTAGGACCTAAGAAAGCAAAAAGCTCTCCTTTCCCAACTTCAAAAGAGACATTATCCACTGCTAAAAAATTGCGGAATTTCTTTGTGAGGTTTTTGGTTTTAATCATGACATTATTATAGTATACAAAGCTAAGAATATCTTATTCAAAAAAATCTGCTCGCATTTAAGGAAAATTGCAGCTCCGCGGACTGGACGATATTAGAACTTGTCTTATGTATTCTGTGCCCTTTTAATCATAAATAAAATATTCTCGTTTTCGTTCTTATATCCAATCTTTATATCCGGATGAGTATTTTTCCAAACTCTAAAAACCTCGTCGGCAAAACCTTGACCGACAGTTTCGATATCTTTGAAATCCAAAATAATTTCCTTGAATTTATCCAATCCAGCTAGAATTCGTCTCGCCTGCGAACGTGAGATAAAAGCGTTGTCTATTTCGTACAAATTTATTTTTACTTTCGTTTTAGAGAATTCAAACAATTCGCCTGAGTAATCTCTAAAAATATTGTTAAGCTCTTTCTTTGAATCTTTGGCTATACTGAAATTAATCTTTGTTCCTTTTATTCCCGATGAATCCTTTATGAAAACGTCGTCCAGAAGATTGTTAAAAATAATTTTTTTCCCAAAACTTTGCACGGAGAAATTATCGGCTACTTTTGAAGTAAAGAATACCCCTTCTCCGCTATGATTCTGAGGAGCAGTTGTTTGTTTTCCTTTCAGCAAATCTTGAATCGCCTCCATTTCATTGTTTAGTTTCTTTTTAGCCATAATGTTGTTGAATATTCCCACCCCATAATCTAAGATTTCAAAAACTATTTTTCCGTTTTTGTCTGCAATAAAAATATTAATTCTATTCGATTTTGAATGCTCAATAGCATTATTAAGCATTTCAGAAAAAGCGTAATCAACTATATTAACAACATTGTTTGGCAATCCTGAAAAAATCCCGCTATTCTCTTTTATTTCTTTTAATACAATATCTTCAGATAGATCTTTGTTTTTCACTATCTTATTTACAGCCAGGATACTCCTTTTCGTTTTTTCTGCCTTAGACGATAAAACGTATCGAGCATTATTTGCTTTGCCAACTAAGACAATTTTACCTTCTTTTCTAAGTTCTTTAAAAAATCTGTTTATATACGCGCGCGAAAAGCCCGTCGCTTTAACGATATCTGCAACTTTAATTTCATTCTTTTTTTTAAATTGGTCTAATATTATTTTTTTGATATCTTTTTTCATATTTTAGTTGACAACTTCATTGTACTATTGATAAAACAAGTTGTCAACAAGTTGTCAACTCTATGTGGCGCAAGATAATTTTCCTAAAATGCTCCTGGGAGTTCGGCCTCTTTCTAACATACAATTTGGCTCCGCGGATTAAACAATGTTAGAACCTGTTTATTTCAGTTTGTCCCTTCAAGGTTGAACTTAAATTAAATCTATTCACTGTGCTGTCTCGGTAAATTTAAAAGTGGAAAATATTTGGTTGAGTATTTTAAGTTTATCTTGCGTTTCGTTTAAAGAAACAGTTTTTGGGTTTTTGGGCACAATCACATAAGTAATATAATAACAATGATTATTGTGAATTGTATGATATTCATTCAGAATTGCACCTTCACTTAATGCCATTCTCCCTCCCGCCCCAATTTTATTCTCCTTATATACATAGAATTTGTTGCCATTGATTTCTTTCGTCTTTGTAATAGCGTTTCCAGATAAGTCTTTTAAGCATCCTTCCACTAAGAAATCTTGATTCCTTGCGAAAATACCAAAAGAGAAAATATAATCCTCGCTTCTATATCTAGCCGAGTCCTGATTCTTATTGATTGGTTTTATAGCATTTTTAACTTCAAACTCATTGGGATATTTAATTTCATAATTAAAAGCATTACTTTTAAATGTTTTCCAATCCGCTGTTTTGTCTTCTTCTTTAACTGCAAATGTTTCAGCTACTTCTTCCAGTATTTTCTGCACGACATCCAATCGAACGTTTAGTTCGGAAGTATTATCTTCGTAACTGTTTAACCGTATATATGTTGAAACAAGCGCACATTTGCCCCCTCCAACGAAAGAATACTCTCTTCGGTATGTACCTACTTGCCCGACATTGTGGCTGTAAACTCCTTCTCTTACCTTCCATTCCCTACCATTGATTATTTCTGTAATAGTATTTAAATAATTAGAATAGTCTTTACACTCATCATTGATCGATGTCATGTCTGTATTTATTATCCAAGAAACTTTAGGCGCTAAATTATCTTGTGGCACATCAAGGTATAAGCTCTCCAGTGTCTCTTGTGTCTGATTCAATAACTGAATTATTTACTATGTTAAGAGTAAATTTTTTTTCAGGATAAGAGATCGAATAGCCAAATTCTTCATTTCTATAAGTTTCCCAATCATCTGGTATAAAAATCCCTTCTTCTGAAGCTTCTTTTTGAGAGATAAGCTTCTCCTCTGGAGCCCAAATATACTGATAAGAATAAAGTATCGTGAAACCTATTATAGCTATAATACCTACAACTAAGATAGCGAAAAATGTTGATATTCCTTTTTGCATAATAAATTAATGTTATTTATATTATTATACCAAAACTTATTCATCAATAAAACAAAATCCTCTCATATTCTGAGAGGAATAGTGGCTCCGTATTCTGAACGAAATCCGAACTTTTTTCAAAGAAAATCCCGAACAAG
>CAZSQP010000004.1:0-37331 GCA_964609075.1 uncultured Candidatus Saccharibacteria bacterium | reverse complement strand
TTATGAGGTATTCAATCAAAAAGAAAAATGTTGCACTTTGGAATAGAATTCATCATAATCAAAACTCTATACCTTTTCTTGGAGCTACACCTTTTTTATAATAATGTTTTTTTTCTTTAACCTCTGAAACTAAATCAGCTAACTCTATAACTTCTTCGGGACAATCTCTGCCAGTTAAAACTATATCTAAATTACTTCTATTCTTCTCAAGAAAATTAATAACCTCCTCCTTATCCAGCAATTTAAACTTTAAGGCTATAAAAATCTCATCTAAAATTAAAAGATCATATTCTTTACAACTCTCTTTTGCCAGTTTAAAACCTTCTTTTGCTAATTTAAGATCTTTGTCTTCTAAAGGCTTAACTCCAGATTCTTTGAATTGAGGATTCTTTTCTAACTTGCTTTTAGGTAAGAAAAAACCTTCTCTTCCAAAGGTTTTAATATCAAAGTGATCTATTTTCCCAATAAGTTTATTCTCAGAAGTCCCAGTCTTTAAAAACTGAATCATTAAAACTCTCTTTCCAGCTCCAACAGCCCTAATTCCCATTCCTACAGCTGAAGTAGTTTTTCCTTTCCCTTCACCTGTTAAGACATAGATCATAGAAGCTTTTTCTGGCCAGGACTCACTTCGCAAACTTGTCCATCGCAACCTCCAGGTCCTCCTTCAGTTTTATCGTCTTCTTCATAAGCGAGAATTTGAGAATAATCAATTTCAGGAAAACGAGAAATCAGTTTATTATATTCTTCTTCGCTAATTTCTTCAAAAGGAGCTAGCTGATAAACATGGTTATCTCGAGGAAGAAAAGTAAGCCCTCCTAGAATATCCCAGTTTTCGTAAAGCCAGTTAGCTACTTGGACCCATTCATCATCACTAACTAAAACAGTATTGGAAGGATTATGTTCTGTATAGTTTCTTTTGATCATTTCCCAGTACTTAAGTTGCTGAAGAGCTGTTAAATCATTTCTAAAAACAGAACCCTTAGGAGATTTGACTGGAAACTCAAGAACATAAGTGGAAGCTGAAGCTTCGGTTTCTCCAACTTCAGGGTGATAAGGAACTTTCTGTTCTTTTAACATATGAAAGAGAGGGTCTGAAGCCGAAATTCTAACACGACGGATGTAATAGGGGGCGTATCTGGGATGCATGCCAGCTGCAGCATTCACTAACTGAGAAACAGTTCCTGAGGGCTTTACAGAGGTAACAGCAAGACCTGGATTAATACCAATTCTCTTGGCATACTCTTTATTAATTTTAATAACCTCTTCACGAAGATTGCTAATTGTCTTCTCATCACGAACAATAGGACAATCCCATTGACCGGTTATAGAGACACCTAACAAACTCTCTTCTTCACAATTTTTCTTCCACTCTTTGGAAAGATATTTAAAATCAGTAAAGCTAGCCTGATAAGTTCCTAGAATGGTAGCTATCTTAACTTTTCTTAAAAGGGACTGCTTGGTATCATCAGGTCTTGCCACCACTTCAGTCAAATTGCAGAATGCATGACTTCTCAATACAATTTCACCACAAGGATTTGTCCCGCAGGACTGATAATACTTCTTAAACTTCTCCCACCTCCTGGGAGGCATCTGTTTTTCCAATCCCCCTCTGTTGAAAATACCCCTCTCTCCAGATCCACTTCTGGCCAAAGAAAGCCATTCCTCTATAAACTGAGTAGCAATAGGTTTCTTATTGTAAACAGCTGAGTTGTTAGCCATGGAACGCTGGGGATTGGTAATATAGTAATGACCTGTTTTTGATTCTCTCATTTCTTCATCGTCTAAATCAGAAAGAGATATTAAAGCTGACCTCCTAACTCCTCCCATCTGGACTAACTGAGCAATTTTACAAATAATATCGTGAATATCAAGACTGCTTAATCTATTACCCTGATTATTTAGGATCCTACTTCTACTAAAATCAAGAAGACTTTTAAGAGGCTGTGGCCCTGAGCTTCTTCCTCCCATAGTTTTCAATCTGGCTCCTGCCGGCCTAATCTTAGAATAATCAAACTTGATATCTTTACCCTCATACCAAGTTTTAAGTCCTAGAGTCAAAGCATCACCCCAGCCTTCTTTACTGTCTTCAATCATATAAATAGGGATGGTTTCCCCTGTCTGATGTTTTACAATTGGGAATTGCTGAACATTCTGGTTCTCTACTGAAAAACCTACTCCGGATCCACACATTAGAAGGTACATAATCTCAGCAAAATCACCAAGTTTTCTGGGAGCAATGTAAGAACAGTTATAAACAGAAACATTAGCAGCTCTTGCTGCTTTGCCAGCTGACCACATTAACCTCATAGAGGGCATTACTTCATGATTTAAGACAGCTTCTTTTATCTCCTCATATTCTTTTTCCTTCAACTTATTACCAAGATTTTCCTTCATAAAATCAACGTAGCGATTCACTGTCTCAACCCAGGTTTCCCTACGTCTTTTTTCTGGAAGCCATCTGGAATAGGTTCTATAGTATATAAACTCCCCTAAAGCATTAGAAAAATATTTCTTGCTTTTTTCAGCTAGTTTTTTAACTTCATCCGGAACAGCTCTTCTTTTTTCCCTAACTCTGGCCCTTTCTCGTCTGTAGATAATGTAAGACTTAGCTGTCTTAGGAAAGTCCAGTAGTATTAATACTTCCTCCACTAGATCCTGAATCTCTTCAATCTCAGGTATGTGGCCTTCGGGAACACGCTTTTTTAATTCCTTGACTACTCTTTCTGATACCTTTGAGGGATCTTTTTCAACATCACCTTCCTCCACAGCTTTCATTGCTTTGGAAACAGCATCAGCTATTTTGGTAGAATCGAATTTAACAATTCTCCCATCTCTCTTCTTAACTTTCTCGATTTTTCTTTTTGGTGTCATACAATTATTATTTAGTCTTTCTAAAAAAATGACAATTACCTTATTTTATCTCTAATAAAAAAAGAGGTCAAATCTAACCTTTTTTTCTTCTTAAAAAGAAGACTTTTTCCACAACTTTTAACTGGTCATGGAAATAAGAGAAGAGTGGATATTTTCTATCTCTTCTTTAGCTTTCAAATCTGTTTCCATAATAGGATTCAAATTAGAGATGGCTTTGAAAACATTCTTATCATAAGATATTTTCCCTATCATTTTTTCTCCAAACCAATTCTCTATTTCAGAACTCAAACTTTTATTAATATCCCATTTATTAATCACTCCCAACCAAGGAATATTGAAATGATTGACAACTTCCAAGACTCTTTTGAGGTCAGAAAAGGCAGAAGGAGTAGGTTCTGTAACTAACAACACTAAATCCACATCTTGTAAGGAAGCTATGACAGGACAACCCGTTCCAGGAGCAGAATCTATCAGCATGAAGTCTTTCTTTTTAGAAGCTTTTTCAGCCCTGGTTTTAATTTCAGAGACTATTTTTCCAGAACCGGTTTCTCCAGGATAAAGATGTCCCGAGAAAATAGGAAAACCGTATTTAGTCTCTTTAATTTTTATTTCCCCGCTTTTAACGGGCTCCATTTTTACTGTCCCTTTAGGACAAAAAAACTCGCAAGCTCCACAACCCTCACACAGAAAAGGATTGAGTTTTAACTTGCCCTCTTCAATTTCTAAGGCGTTAAACCTGCATTTTTTAGCACACTCTTTTGCTTTCTCTTCTCCTATCTTATTTTCTTTTATAATAGGTTTCTCTGAAACGCTTATCTTTTCTATCTTCTTCCAGTTTTCAGGCTCTCCTAACCAAACAGCAAGATTGGGAGCGTCAACATCACAATCAACAACCACAATATCATTTTCTTTAGAAAGAAGAATGGATAAAGAAGAGGAAAGCATTGATTTTCCTACTCCTCCTTTTCCTGATGCAATTGCTATTTTTTTCATAAAAAGTATTTCAGTTATTCAAATCCTAATTGAATTATTACCCATATTAAATAATAACATGGTTTCAGAAAAAAAGTAATGCTACCCTAATTTAAATAGAAGCCACTGATTTGGTTTTTTAAATCTTATTAAGCTATAGTCCCCTTCCACTTTCTTACCTTTTAATTCAAAGATTATCTTATTCTTTTCTTTCTCTTTTAGTTCATAATTTCCTTTATCAAAAACTTTAACTTTTCCTGCTCCATAAGAACCTTCTGGAATTTCTCCCTCAAAGTCTATGTAACCAAGGGGATGATCTTCTGTCTGAACAGCAAGTCTTTTAATCCCCTTCTTTTCAGGGACTCCTTTAGGAACAGCCCAGGATTTTAAAACTCCTTCCATCTCTAACCTAAAATCAAAATGATGGTGGCTTGCCCAATGTTCTTGGATCACAAATCTTTTTTCTGAAGTTTTAGAAACTTTTCCTTCAGGCTCTGGAGTTTCATTGAATCTTCTCTTCTTTTTATACTCTTTCAAGCTCATTTAAAACTCTTCAAAACTTTAAAATCGTCTTTTAAAACGTCTTTCATATTAATATTGTAAGTAGCTACTGCAGGATGATAGAAAGCCACAATTTTTTCAACTCCTCTTTTATCAAAAAGGGAATCTTGCTTCCCAGAGACTAAGGAGAAAACATTTCCATGAATCTTGCTGATCCCTTGAAGCTTATCTCCTAAACCATATCTTTTGAAAATGTATCTTGTAGCAAAGTTGCCCAAAGTACAAATTATTTCAGGATTAATAGCTTTAATCTGTCTATCTAAAAAAGGTACGCAGGCTTCAATTTCTTCTCCTTTAGGATTACGGTTATCGGGAGGTCTGTCTTTTAATATATTGGTGATATAGACTTCTTCTCTTTTTATACCTACAGAATCTAAAAGTTCATCTAGAATCTTTCCGGCTCTTCCGCAAAAAGGACGTCCACTCTTAGCTTCCTGTAATCCTGGAGCTTCACCTATAAAAACTATTTTAGCGTTATGATCTCCTTCACCTATAACAGGATAATAATTGTTTCTATTTCTATAATCAGAAAGAGGACACTTGCTACAGCTTATAACCTCTTCCTTTATTTTTCTTAATTCTTCTCTCATATTAAACTAAGAGCAAAGTCTTCAGCTCTTTTAATATCTTTATTATTTGGCCTTCCTTTGCTTATGCCCCCTAAAAACTTGAAAGGACCGGCTGTATCAAAACCAGGACAATTAAATTTTCCTACAACCTTAAATCCCTTATCAGAGAGTTTCTTTTTTAAATGATTATGAAAATGAAAGGCGCCAAGGCGAATATTATTGAAGAAATTTCCTTTGTTGTTTAAGCCGCTAGTCGAAAAAATAAACACCTTATTGTTACCGGAGATATTGTCTGCTAATTTTAATAAATCTTTATGATGCTTTCCAAAATAAATACCAGAGCCAAAACCAATTAATTTATAATCAGATAAAATGCTTTTATCTAGACCATCAACACAGACTAAGTCTGATTGAATGGCATTAGCCATTGCTTTAGCTATTTTCTGAGTATTCTTATGATGAATGGATTTGTAGATTATTAAACTCTTCATTTTTCGTATTCTTGCTAATTAGACTCCCTTAATTGCCTGCCATATTATAATCTAAGATAAACTGACTGTTACTATCTTCCTCATATTTATCAAGATAAGGAGAATATGTTTTAATATAAATTTTATCATCTGAAGGGGAAAATAAAAGAATCCTCAGCCAACCATTACCCCCATTGGGTTCTCCTTGATAGTCAGCCATCATCTGATAAACTTGCCTACCTGATAGATTAACATCCCTTCTAAAAGCTTCTCCATCATCATCGTGTTCGTGACCGGATAGAACAATCTGAAGATTCTCGTGCTTTTTCACAAGATCGTCCCAAATATAATTGGTATTATGACATCCATGAATTCCTTTTCTGGTAGAGGTAGCGTCATCGAGATATCCATGAGTAGTTAAGATAGCTCTTCTTTCTGGATATTTATCTAGAATACTGTTAGCCCATTCAATCTCATCTTGAGAAGGACACCAATCTAAATTGAGAAAGATAAATTCTATACCCTCTATATTTAAAAGCTGATAGTTGTTATCGTTGCCGTTATAACTACCGCCCCACCATTTCTTATTAGAAAAATAATATTCCGGAAAATACTTATTGTAAAAAAAAGAGGAGCCTTTTGTGTCATAGCCCTTATGATCATGATTACCAGGCACAACACTAAAGGGTACTTCATTCTCGAAAAGGAGATTTATGATAGACTTAGCTTTCTGCCATTCTCCTTCATTATCCCAATTCTCTACAATATCTCCTTCATGAGTTACAAACCTTATATTCATTAAATCTTTATTCTCTAGAATCCACTCGATCTGTCCTTTAAAAACTTCTGAATCTTCTTTATCTAAAAAATATTTCTGAGTGTCAGGAAGAACAATAATGGTAAAATCCTTTTCTTTCTTCAGAAAAAAGAGGGCCCCAGATAAAATGAGTAAAAATACAATTAGAGAAGAAACTAAATAAGTTCTAATATTTTTCATAAGTACCATCTGGCATCATATTGTCAGAGTGATGTTGACCTTTTTCTTCTGCTTGATACCTTTTACAATTTTTCCAGTTATCCTCTGTTTCACAATATTCTTTTCTCCATTTATTTGAAATCCTCTCTTCTTTTTCCAATTTCCTTAGAGGACAAATTTTAAACCACTTACAAACCATAATTAAATAATAACTCTTATAAAACTTTATTTCGACAATACAATAAATAAAGCCAGTAATACTCCAGCTATAAAAGCCAGGGTAGAATGCTTCTTTTCGTGTTCTCTTGCCTCGGGTAAAAGATGAGAAGCAGAGATATAAATTAAAACACCTGATACAAAACCAAGCATTAATCCTAATTTTTCATCCCCCAGTTTAGATATAAAGGGATAAGCTATAAAAGCGCCTAAGGGCGTAGTTAAAGATGCTATTAAAAAAGCATAGAAAGCAGCGACTTTCTTATTCATATTGCCTTTCAATAAAACAAGGTAAGTTATAACCCCTTCTGCAAACTCATGGATTACCAATCCTATTCCCGCTACAAATCCTGTAAATATGCTAACACTGAAAGTTACAGCATAAATTATTCCATCAACAAAAGAGTGAATTCCAATACCTTCAGCTGCTGTTATACCAAAGGCAAGCTCCTTTTGCTTTGTACGATACTTTATCAGCTCGTTGGAAAAGAACATAAACAGAAATCCTATTAAAGCAAAAAAACCTGCGTAAGAATTCTTCTTAACTGCCTGGGGCAAGGCCAGCATTAAGGGAGTAGAAACTAAAACCCCAGCCGCAAAACACATAAAATAGGGTTTTGTCTTTTCTGCCCATTCTCTATACCTAAAAATAGCTAAGATACCCAACCCATTAATTATAGCAGCTGAGATCGCAAATATAGATACCCAAGTAAAAGTTTCCGAAAAATCCATAAATTAAAAACCAAATAAATAATAGAAACCGAGGATAAAGAGAATAACAGATTCTAATAAAGTAATCCAAGTAGTGAATTTAGGAGAAGCTATTCTAATACTCATAGTAAAGAAAGCTATAAGGAAAACTATAATCTCATCTATCATATAAAAGAGAACAAAGATAGCTATATAGAGAAGATATAAAGAAACAGGAAGCTGAGCCTCGGCTAGAACAGAAGCGAAAAAAACAGGGATAGCAGCAGAACAAGGAAATTCTACAATAGTTATTATAGCAGCAAAGGAAAGCAAACTGCCTATTATCAGAATTATACTCTCTGATTCTTGAAGGGTCTTTTTTATCTTAAGAGTAAATTTTGAAATATTACCCTGGTTCTGACAAGTAGGACCGTACTTCCTAAACCTTATAAACTCTCTTAAAAAATAGGCTCCTCCGCAAATACCAAGCACACCAATTAATATTTCCATTCCTCTTAAATAAGAGGCAAGAAAAGAAAAAATCTGATGCCAAACTACTATTAAAAGACCATAAATTAAAGCTGTAGTCCCTATAAATACTCCTCCGTAGATAAATATCTTTCTTCTTTCTCTTAAAGCCAAAACTAAGCCTAAAATCAAAACAAGGGCCCCTAAAGAACAGACATTGAAGCCATCAAAAAAACCTAAAACTACGGAAAGAGCAGGAAGAGAATATTTACTAGCATCTATCTTTCCCAAAAAAGGAATACTGACTATATCTTCTTTTTCGGAAGAAGGGCACGGCTCTTTCTCTCCTTCTATCTTACTCAAAATACATTCTTCTATCTCTTCTCCTATTTCTTCATTAAAACCTAAGAAATAGTTTCCATCAATAAAAAGTATAGGAACCAATCCATACTTTGCTTCTGGAACATCATATTCTTTGTAAAAATCTTTAAGAAAATCCACATTCTCTGAAATAAGAAGCTTATTTAATTCAACTTGAGAATATTTGCTAACTATCTCATTTTCTAGAAAGGTCTTCTCTTTGGCGCAATGAGGACAGGTTTTACTGTAAAAGAAATTAAGCTCAATCTTTCCTTGAGCTGAAACAAGAGAGAAAAAACTTAAAAACAAAATTAAGATTAAAACGAAGAAAAGAGTTTTTTTAAACATCTTACTCTGGAAGAATACAAAATGTATTATTAAATCTATTAATGTAATTAAACAAACCTATAATAGAAACTATTTCTACAAGCTCTGCCTCAGAAAAATTCTCCTTTAATTTTTTAAAAAGACCTGTATCGCATTGAGCGGTTTCAGTTACCTTCTTGACTAATTCCAAGACCTCTTTCTCTTTCTCTTCAAGTCCTTCTCTCTCTTTAACTTTTCTTATAGTTTCCTTATCAGCTCCAAGACTGACAAGCATTTTTTCTGTCACATCAACACAGAAGCGGCATTTTAAGGTCTGAGAGACAGTATAAGCTATTTTCCACCTCAATAAAGGCTCTATGTATCCCTCTTTCATTACGACCTTGAAAAGCTCTGTAAACTCCTTAACCACTTTGGGATTGTGAGCCATTACTTTTACCCATTCTGGAACCTTACCTGTATCTTTTTCAAACTTATCGTAGACCCCTTTTGCTTCCTCTTCTGCTTTATCTTTTTCTATATTGGATATAATTGCCATAGAATTATAACAATGATTTTAATTTATTCTCAATAACCTCTTTAGAGCGAAGTCCTGTTGCCCTCTCTTTCAGCTCTGCTTCTTTAAAAATAATCAAAGTAGGCACTCCCATAATTTCATATTTCTGAGCTAAATCAGGATTCTCTCTGACATTAACTTTTCCTACTTTCACTTTTTCTTTAAACTCTTTATCAATTTCTTCAATAATAGGAGCTATCATTTCACAAGGAGGACAACCTGGACTCCAAAAGTCAATCAAAACAGGCTCTTTTGAATTTATTACCTCTTCAAAGTTTTGACCGGTAATTTCAATCATTTTATCTTCTTCCGCCCCCACCCATTCCTCTTCCTCTGCCGTCTCTGGGTCCTCTACCAAGACCCCTTCCTCTGCCAGCTCCCATTCCTCTACCTTGCCCAGGGAAAGGAGGCTGAGCTTGTCTTTCTGCTTGAGGCTGAGAATCTCCATCCGCCTTTTCTATAGCCCCCATAGGACAGACACTTTCTCCTCCGCATTGCTCTAGTTTTTCCTGGTCTGCAACTTCAGCTTTTCCGTCGCTTCCCTCTTTTGTAGCACCGGGACAACTCTGGATACAAACACCACAGTTTTTAACACCTAAACATTTTTCTTTATTTACTTTGTAAGACATATTTAATGATTTTCTTTTAAAAACTTTTTAAAATCGACCTCTTTTCTTTTTTGAGAAAAATCTAAATTACCCAAATTTTCTTTCCAATAAGCAGGTTCTTTAATATTGTAAAACAAACCTATAGGGATTTTTCCTTCTGTTTTATCATAATCCCATTCTTCTATCTTTTCTAGAGCTTTCTCTTTTGAATCTAAATCATTGTCTTCTAACTCATATATTCTCTCGTTATAGAAAGCAACGTTATTGAAAAAAGAAATACAAGGTTGAAGAATATCAATAAAAGAAAATCCATTATGATTTACTGCTTTAACAATCAAATTCTCTAAATGCTTTGCCTTTAAAGAGTATCCTCTTGATATAAAGGTTCCATTTGAAGAGAAAACCACTTTTAACGGATTGATCGGCTTTTCTGTGCTCCCCTCTGGAGTAGACTTTCCTTTAAAATTCTCGGGAGAGGTAGCTGTAAATTGTCCTGTGGTCAAGGCAAAAAGCCTGTTGTTATGGACTAAAACAGTAATATCGCTATTTCTTTTGGCAGCATGAATTAAATGAGAAATTCCTTCATCATAGATTCCTCCGTCCCCGGCGCATACTATCACTTTAAGATCGGGGTTCCCCAGCTTTATACCTTCAGCTGAAATAATAGGACGACCATGAAGAGAAGAAAAACTGTTTAAATTTAGATAATCAATAATTTTAGAGCTGCATCCTATCCCGCTAACTACAACAATATCTTCTTTTCTCGTTCCTTTTTCTATCAAGGAAGAGACTGCGCCTTTTAAGGCGTTAAGAATAGCGAAGTTCGAGCAACCAGGACACCAGGTATTTTTAGCATAAGTATCAAGATTTTTTTTATCCATAATTAAAAATTAGATAATTCTTTTTCTATTTCTTCTGGCAAAAAGGGTCTAGCATCATATTTTAAAAATTTCTTATCTACCTTTATTCCATGATATTTTAAAACTTCTCCAAGCTGGCCTAAACCGTTTGTTTCTACCAAAGCTATTTTTTTAACTCCTTTTAGAGCTTTCTTCATTTCTTTCTCTGGAAAGGGTTCCAAAACAACAGGCTGTATCATCTTCAAACCCATCTTTTCAACAGCCTCTTTAGCGGGACCCTTTGTAGAACCCCAAGCAATAATCGCCTTGCTGCCTCTGCCGTAGACATTAACAGCTTTCATTTTATCTATTTCCTTTCTCATCTCTTCAAACTTTCTCAGTCTCTTATTCTGCATTTTAACAATGCTCTCTCTGTCTTCTACAGATATCCCAAACTCATCGTGCTCGTAACTGTTTGATTTAGAAACAACATTATCCTCTCCCGGGAAAGCAAGAGGCGAAATTCCCTTCTTTGTATCCTTATACCTCAAATATTTTCCTTTTTTGTCCCAAAGAAGATTTTTTTCCTCTTTTATTCTCTTCAAAACATTATCGTCAAAGCTAAATGTGCTTTCTGATATTTCTTTATCTATTAAAAGAATAGAAGGAGTTTGATATTTCCAAGAAAGATTCATTACCTTCCCTGACCATAAACAGGCCTCATCAGCATCTCCTGGAGCTACAACAAATCTGACAATATCACCATGGCCCGCTGTCAAAGCGAAAAGAAGATCTCCTTGACCCTGATAGGTAGCTACTCCTGTTCCAGGAGACATTCTTTGGCTTTCAACTATAACTAAAGGATTCTCACTTTGAGCTGCTAAACTAAGAGCTTCTGTCATTAAAGCAAAACCTCCTCCTGAAGTTCCAACCATCGTTCTAGCCCCGGTGTAAGCAGATCCTATAGCTGCATTAGCAACTCCTATCTCATTTTCTAAATGACAGACACCTATGCCAAACTCCTCTTTATGTCTAGCTAAATAGTGAAGAATACCGCTTGCAGGAGTCATGGGATAAGCCATGTAAATATCTAATCCTGCTTTTACAGCCCCCAGAGAAACAGCTTCGTTGCCTGTTAAAAGAGTCTTTATCTTCTTATTTAATTTCTTAATTTCAATAATCTCCTCTGCCTTTTCAAAAGAAAGTTTTGCTATTTTTAAATTAACCTCTTGGTATTTTTTAAACTCTTTCTTCAAAACTTTCTCCAACATCTCCCACTTAATACCTACTATTTTGGCAAAAGAAGCTACAAAAGCAACATTCTCCATTATGGGGCTTCCTCCTGCTTTTTCTACAATATCTTTAACAGCTATTCCTTTAGATTTTTCAATATCAAGAGAAAAACTGTCTTTGTTATAGACTATTATTCCTTCCTTATCTAAATCTTTTTTATGTTTTTCTACTGTATCTTTATCTAAAGCTAAAAGAAAATCTATTTTTTCACGATGAGATAAAACCTCTTTATCTGAAGCTCTTATTTGGGAAAAACTATGACCTCCTCTAATTAAAGACTGATAATCATCATAGATAAATATCCTGTATCCTAATTGAGAAAGAAGCTTGGCTATTACCAAACCTGCCTTTCTTGTTCCCTGTCCTGCTTTTCCCCCTATTAAAATTGAATAATCTTTTTTCATTTTCTAATTTAAAATTATACCATGTCTCTTCTCTTTTTCATACTCTTCAACTATTTCGTTTATATTCGTTTTAATCATCTCTACAGATTTTTTAATTTCAGGCTCTCTGGTAATTACTGGCACAAATTTACTGCTTAATCTCACAATATTAGGACCCATCATTTTCCCAACTAAAACATCGACTCCCTTAAGAGCAGAAGCTGTCGCTTTAGCCTTGCCCGGGTCTCCATGAATTCTTGTTTCATCTTCTTTGTATTTAACATTTTCTCTTTTTTCTTGAAAAGATAATTCTCCTTGAGAGTACCTCCATATCTGAAAATAATTTGACATTCCTACGTGATCATCTGATTTTATTTTCTCATTATCATCTGTGCCTATAGCGAAGACTAAATCCTGATTGATCTCTTTTGTAGCTCTCTGAGGACAGACTTTGACAGCTTTACTCAAGCATTCTTCATTTTGCTCTTTAATAATTGCTACTCCGTCTACAAGCTCTATTATTTCAGGACAGACATTTCTACAAAGTTCGCAACCGACGCATTTGTTCTTACTAATATTAAACATAATCAAGTAATTTACCTTTAGAATAGGCTTCTACTATCTTTTTAGAATAAGGAATCTCTCTTTCAATTTCTGTTTTGAATTTATCAACTACTTTAAGAATATTGCTTTTATCACCTAAATCAGATTGATTCAAGATAACTCTTGCTGGAACTCCAAGCTTTTTACAGAGATCTAAAATCAAGCTCAAATCATATTTACCCATAGGAGTAGGCTCTGTAACAGCATAAGCTGAATCAACATTCATTAAAGCGTTTATTACAGGACAATGGGTCCCTGCTGCAGTGTCAAAAAGAACAATGTCTGCTTTTTCTTTTTTAGCTATCTTCTCAGCAAAACTTTTAGTTCCCTCTACAACAGGACCTGTCTCCTCTAATCCTGCCTTAGCCTCTCCTGTTATTAAATAAAGATCTTTAACTTTATTTAAATATATCTTTCCAATTTCTTCTTTTTGAGGCTTTATAGCTCCAAAAGGACAAACAGTCCAGCAGGCACCACATCCAGAGCAAAGATCTCTTATAAAGACAGGGTAGTCCAGGTTTCCGTCCTTATCTCTAGGCTGGAAAATAGCGTTTTCTCTGCAGGTCTCAACACAAAGACCGCATTTAGTACACTTCTCTTTAATTAAAACAGGAAACTCTCCATAAATTTTCTCTTCTTCTTTTTTTAGATCCGCGCCAAGTAACAAATAATCATTAGGACATTCTACATCGCAATCTACTAAAATTACTTTCTTTCCTTTTTTCAAAAAATCAGCTGCCATTATTACAGCTACAGTACTCTTACCCACACCTCCTTTTCCTCCTGTTACAGCTATCTTCTCCATATTAAAATTTGGTCCTTGTAGCTTCTTTCAAAGGCTTTAATTTCCCTTGATTGAACTTTTCAATTACTTTATCAACTTTATCTTCTTCTATATTATAGACGTCTACAATATTGTCCCTTAAGGTATGAAGAGAAATAGGACCCATTTCCTTTGTAATAACAATGTCTACTTTTTCTTTAACGACAAAAAGAGCTGTATTAAGTCCTGCTCTAACCTCTTTTTCTTTATAGGGATTCTTCTTAGTGTATGATCTCTTTACCTCTCCTTCTTCAATCTCTAAGAAGAGGAAACTCTCTGCCCTTCCAAAATGAGAAGAAATATCTTCTTTTTTTGTAAGAGGAATACAAACTTTCTGTTTTTTAGTCTGGTAAGGAGTGATGGATACTGTGAAAGAATCTACTGTCTTAACTTTTCCTTTGACAGTTTTTTCTATACTATCTGATATCTCGGAAGCTCTGTTAACATTTACTTTCTTTCCAATTTTAGCCTCTACCTCGCCGAAGATAAAAGGACCTGACTTTCTAAGCTTTAAATTATCAAAATCTCTCAATCCGGATATCCCTCTTAATATCTTTTTGATCTTCTCTTCTACTTCTTTGTCTGGAGAGACATCAAGTAAAGCCAAGATAGAATCTTTAGCTGATTCAAAACCTGCCTCAAAGATAAAGAGGGAAATAATAATACCGGCAATTCCCTCTAAATAAGGAAAATTAAACCAGCTTGAAATCAAACCTACTACTACAACAGAAGAAGAAAGAACATGGAGTCTTGACTCTTTTCCATCAGCTATCAAACTCTGTGAATTTATTTCCTTTCCAGCTTTCATTTCATAACTTCCAACAAAAAACAAAACAATAGCGTCCAAAACAGCTACAGCTACAGCTATTAAGGGAATCTTTAAATCATATTCTGTAAATATTTTATCAACACTTTCTTTAACAATAGTTCCTCCAGCGAAGAATATTAATCCTGATATTATTAAAGCTGTTATATTCTCTACTTTATAAAAGCCGTAGGAAAACTTTTCTGTAGGCTCTTTTTGAGCAATTTTAAGGCCTAAAAAGGCAGCAAAAGTAGAAAAGGAATCGGCAGCACTATGAATAGAATCTGCCAGTAAAACAATACTACCGGATAAAAACCCGGCTACAGCTTTTGCTATAGCAAAAAAAACAGTGGTTAAAGCTGCTATATTAGTAGCTTTTTGTCCTTTTTTAAGGATATCTTTACTCATTATCTTCTTCCAAAGCCCCCTCCCCGGCCTCCAGGACCGAATCTTCCAAAGGGCTGGGTAATTTCTTTAAGATTATTATTTTTAAAATCTTCTAGGACATCTTTTATCTTCATGCCAGGAGAAGCCTGGAATATTTTGATACCAGAAGAATTTAGAACTCCAAAAGAATTAGGACCGACATTGCCAGTAATTACAGATTCTACTCCTTCATTTATAACAGTCTGAGCTGCCTGAACTCCGGCCCCTCTCATAGCATTAACACCGGCATTAGAAACT
This sequence comes from uncultured Candidatus Saccharibacteria bacterium, assembly GCA_964609075.1. GTDB lineage: Bacteria > Patescibacteriota > Minisyncoccia > Minisyncoccales > GWA2-38-27 > CAZDXV01. Next base: position 22,260 of record CAZSQP010000004.1, on the reverse strand, counting down.
GCTTTAAAATCATCATTTTCTGTATCAACGAAAATAAAGTAAAGACACCTTCCAAAACGAGGGTCTAATGGAGACTCTAAATTGTTACCTGAACTTGAAATACAAATTTTCATTCTCTTTTTCTGGTCATTTTAGACCCACAAGAAGGACACTTTTTTTCATAGCAGGGAATTCCCTTTTCATGATCAACCTCCTTCTTACATTTAGAGCAAATACATTTTCCAGAAGGTCCCAAACTAAACCCTCCAGGCTGACGACCTCTACCTTTTTCAGAAAAACCTTCTTTGAAACTCATAATATTCTATTTTAACACTAAAAAAGAATAAAGAGAACTATTTTTTCTTAAGCTCTTTTATTCTCTTTTCAACATCTTTCATCTGCTGCTCCAAAGCCTTAACCTCTTCAGAAATCATATTCTTCTCTTGCTCTAAAACATCTCTCTCTTGCTGAGAAGTTTGGGGATAATAGCCCCTTCCTGCTCTCTGCCAACCCGGTAATCCTGTAGCATAGTACCAATTTCTCCATCCTCTTCCGCCTCCTCTTCCAAACCAACCGAGACTTCTACCCCAACCAGAATAACCGCTAAAACCAGATTTTGTATAACCAGGAGAAGAGTAGCCTGAACAATAGCCTAACCCTCTTCCTGTTCTTGGGCCCTGTCCTGCGGGTCCTTGTCCGTTACCAAATGGCATATATTTAAATAGTTAGTTATTTTTAAAAAACCTTTCTATTTCTAATATATACCCATAATTGTACCTTGTCAAGAGTAAATTTTCAACAAACTTAGATCATCCCCTGAAATTTCTGAGCCATAGCAGACTGCACTTTCTTAGCAGTCTCGTTAAGCAGATCCCTTAAAACTCTCTCCTGATTTTCTTTTGATAAATCTGGATTAAGAGAAACTTCTTCTATCTCCATATTTCCATTCATAACAACTCTTGTCCCCTCTTTCTCCGACTCAAATCTCTCTTGAGCCATTGAATCTTGTAATTCTTTGAGTTCTTTTATTTTCTTAAGATTATCAAACATAATTATTCTGAAAACTCATCATAACGTACTATTTCTAAAATATTCTTTCTTGATTTAACGCTAGGTCTGTCATAAGGAATACCTATAGGTAATAATTCTACAACCTTGTATTTTTCAGGAATATTCAATATCTCTTTCGCTTTTTTCTGATCAAAAGCTCCTACCCAGCAAGTACCAAGATCTTCTTCTACTGCTGCTAAAGTCATATGATCTATGGCAATAGCTACATCGACAGCATAAGCCGGTACGTCACAACTCATAACATATTCCGGTTTTGTAGAAACAGGAGCTATTATTACAGGAGCTTCTGCTACAAATTCCTGACTAGCCGCAGCTTCCTTTAAGGCTTCTCTTTTTTTCTTGTCTTTGACTACTACAAAAATATAGTCTTGGGCATTATGTATTGAAGGAGCCATTCTTCCTGCGTTAAGAACTCTTTTGAGTTTTTCTTCTGGAATTTCTTCATCTCTAAATTTTCTAACGCTTCTTCTTTTTTCTATCAATTCGTATATATTCATACTTCTTTTACCTTTTTAATATTATATTTATCTATTTTTTCTCCTTCTCTAAAAGTAAATTCTGCTTTAAGTTTTTCCCCTTTTAAAGCTCTTAAAACCCAATAAGCATCATCATCCCACATTTTATCAAAGGGAAGCTCATCTTCTTTAAACCATTGAGGGGCCATTTCTTCAGATTCTTTAGGTTCTCCTTCCCAATCTTTAGCCAAAAATACATGAACATTCTGATTCCAGTCTTCTTTATAGGGAAAAGTAAAGGTTAAGACAGCTACCTTCTCCATATCTTTTAATTTAACTCCTATCTCCTCTTCTGTTTCCCTTATTACAGCATCTTCAATGCTTGAATCTTTCTCATCTAATTTTCCTCCTACGCCATTCCACTTCCCGACTCCAAAACCCCTCTTTTTCATGGCTAAAAGAACATCTTTTCTTTCTCCTTCTTTAATTAAAAAACAAAGAGTAGCTTCTTTCATTTCTTAGAAAAGTAAAAGATATATATTATCTCTAAAATAGCAAAGGTATTTAAAATCAAAATAGCTATAAACCATCCCTTTTGATTGTTTTTGGCCGATTTCCATAAAGCAACTACTTTCCAAGGAATAGTCCATAAGAATATCAAAAGTAAAACTAAAGGATTTAAAAGAAGGGTGTTTTCCATATCACAATAATTTAAACTTATTAATTTCCAAGCCAAAGTCATAACCTAAGCTTTCTGCTGCTTTCCTGCACAAAACCATCCTCTTGGTAAATATTTCAAAATACTCCATTACTTTTACAAAATTAGTATCAATTTTCAAAATTAAAGTTATTTTCTTCTTTCCTATCTTCAGTTCGCTTTTAGTGGTGGCGTAATTTACTCTGTCATGAATATCAGCTTTAATCTTTTCTAAATCTTTTATCATAACTCTCGACCTATGAACATCTGATTTGTCAGCTAAGACAACTACAGCTGAAACAGGATTTTTAAAGCTTACCTCCCTTATCCTTTCATCATGGGTAGAAATAGCCTGCATTATGTCTGTTATCTCTGATGGGTCAAAATCTTCTTTAAAGACCTGGTGAAAGAGAATAGCTGCCAGATAATTATGATAGTTTCTGCCTAAAAAGTTTCCCATATCATGACAAAAGCCGGCAATAGAAGCCAGCTCTCCTTGTCTCTTGTCTAGACCTATTTTATTTGATATCTTTAAAGCTCTCTCTGCCACCAAAGAAGAATGGCGAAGACCATGGTCTGTATAGGCTAATTGAGACAGGTATTCCTCTGTCTTTTTGATAAATTGGAGAATCTGAGGATTCTTTTTTACATCAGCAAGAGTAACCATTTTCTTATTTTAACTTATTACTCGGAGAATTTCCACAAACCGTGAATATTACAGTATTCCCTAGCTTCTATTTTGTCTGATTTAATATTAAACTCTGCTTCAGGTTTTTCTCCAGGTTTTAATTCCTTTCTAAATACTCTTCCGTTAGATCTTACCTCTATCCACTGAATAAAATGGTCTTTTTCCATAGGATGGGGATCTGAGCCAACCTTGACCTTAACACCTTTATCTTTCTTTTCTATAACAGGGACATGTTTTTCCCTCCCTTTGTCTTCTGTTTTTTCCAACAATAACTCCATCGGTTGGCCGCAACAAACCAGCTTACCTTCCCCTGCCTCTAAGATCTCTACAATGTTGCCACAGATATTGCACTTGTAGATTTGATTCTTTTCAGCCATTTATTTTATCAACTCTTCTACTTCTTCCTTTCCCTCTTTTCCTTTTTCAACCTGTTCTGGATCTTCTCGGTTTAAAAGGGTTTCAAACTCTCCGACATGCTCTTTTTCTTCTGAGGCTATATCTAGAAGAACTTTCTTTATATCTTCATTATCTGTAAGAGCTGCCATCTGCTCGTAAAAAGAGATAGCGTCAAGTTCTGCTATTATTCCGGCTCTCAGAATCTCTTTATCCATATTCTCTTTTGAGACTTTTTCTAAATTTACAGGTAGTTTGGATAACATAAATTTAAATAATTTAATTTACGACCTTTTAATAAAAAATTGTTTTTGTTAAATGATAAGGCTTTTTCATTTTCATCCTCTGACCCTTTTTCCATAAAAGCCAGTCTGTCTGGAAAGGATAAAAATCCTTACCTTTCTTATTTATTTCCTCTGTAATATATTCTATTGCCCAAACAGTAGCGCTTCTAATCTCTACTTCCTCTTTAGATCCCTGCAAAACAAGACTTTTCTTTTCTATTTTTTCTCTTAAGGAAGCTGAATACTTCAGAATTCCTAAATAAGATAAAACTTGAGGTATCTTATAATCTGCAAAAGCTGTTAAATATTCTGGATCTTTAAAATAACCTATTCCTCTTCCAGAAAAAGAGCCCCATATATCAGAACATAAAATCTGAGCTCTCTTTAGAAAATAAATCTTTCTCCCCTTATAATAGCTTATATCGTTGAAGAAGGGAAGGTCTTTATATATCTGAGAAGTTAATTCTGAAAACTTATGATCGGAAGAATCTATAAAGTCCTCTGAGTCTTTGTATTTTTTCAAAAGAGAGCTGCAGACAGCTCTAACTATATCCCATCTCTTTTTCATAAAAGCCAAATCCCCCTTTCCTTTAAGTATAAAAGAGAATTCTTTTAAAGGTATTGAAGAAAAATATTCCAAACTGGCTTTTTGAGGATGCTTTTTAAAGAATCTTTTCAAAGCTAAAGTTAAACCGTAATATCCATTATATCTTTCGTTCCCATACTTTATGCTCCATTTTTTATCCTTAGACCAAAAACAAAAATTGAGAGCGGCTAAGATTATAAGGTAGTCTAAGGTCTTCTTCCTATCTTGGGATTTAAAATAGTATTTCTTAGACCATTTGGGCTTTAATAATTTTCCTTTCGCCCATTTCTGAACAACCTTCTCTATATCATCTCTATTAATCCTAACCTGATCTGACTTTTTAACTACATATAGAGTTGTCTCTCTAACAGGATTTTCCATCTACCTATTATCTCCTCTTCCCGGAAGAGTGCCTCTTTCCTTTCGAGAGAAGAGCTTATCTATATTAGAGGAAGCTATATCTTCTAAGTCTAACCCCAACTCTGTAGCAAGCTGGGAAATATACCATAGAGTATCCCCCAACTCTTTGGCTATTTCCTTCTTGGTCTCTTCTGTCATTTTACCCTTATCATCCCTTAATACATGTTTTATCTTTTCTACCACTTCTCCTGATTCCCCAGCCAAACCTAAAGTAACATAGATAAAGTCATTATCTTTATTGGGGTAAATAGCCGTCTTCCTTGAAAGCTTTTGATATTCTTTAAAGTCCATCTATTTTTAATATTTTATTTCTTTTTTTAAAACCTTTTATTATCCTTATATCACCTAAAGATAATCCTAGAAAAGAAGAAAGAGCTCTTAGAACGGCTTTGTTGGCTTTTCCCTGCTCCGGCTTTTCTTTTACCTTAACCTCGAAACTGTCCTCTGACTTTTTAATAACTTCCTCTTTTTTAGAACAAGGGAAGACTTTAACTTTGCAGAGCATTAAATTGTTCGGGAGTTAAAGATTGTTCTTTGTCGCTCTTAGCTGTTTCAGGATTAAAATGAACCTCCACCATAACTCCGTCAAACCCTGCAGCTTTTGAGGCTTTTACCATAGGAGCTATCAAATCTCTTCTTCCTGTAGCATGAGAAGGATCTATTATTACAGGTCTCTTTGTTTTTTCTCTAACAAGGAAAGCTCCCGCCAAATCTAAAGTAAATCTTGTTTCCCTTTCAAAAGTTCTTATCCCTCTTTCACATAAAATAACTTTTTCGTTTCCTCCTTTGAGTATATACTCCAAAGAACCAAGCCACTCTTTTATAGTAGCAGATAAACCTCTTTTTAAAAAAACAGGCTTTCTGATTTTACCAAGCTCCTTTAGCAAAGAATAGTTCTGCATATTTCTGGCTCCCACCTGAAGAATGTCAACGTAAGAGGAGACCAATTCAATATCTCTAGTATCCATAATCTCTGTAATAACGGGTTTTTTAAATTCCTCTCCTGCTTTCTTTAAAAGCTCCAGTCCCTCTTTCCCTAACCCTTGAAAGCTATCGGGTTTGCTTCTTGGCTTGAAAGCCCCGCCTCTGATAACATCTATATTTTCTTTAACAGCTTCTATGGTTTTGAAAAGCTGTTCTTCTGATTCTACAGCGCACGGTCCTCCAAAAATGGTAAACCCTTTCCCTACTTCGACATTTTTTATCTTTACTGTTTTCATATTATATTTTTGGTATCTCTAATATAGTAGAGAGCAGAAATAATACCTAAAAGAGAGGCAGCAATAGCAAAATAGAGTGAAATGCCGAAAGTATTATAGAATATATCCAGCAAAATTAAAGGAAAAGCTAAAGCCTGCATCACAGTAACAGCTTTACCTACAAACCTTACCTGAGGAATAGGTGTCTTCTTACCATAAAAGATAAAAACCATTATTAAAAAAGGAAAGACTATTATTTCTCTTGAGGTTATCAAGAAAATTTGAGAAACCTGAAGCTTGGTAACGCTATCCGCTAATCCGAACTTTATTAAAACAGCTAAGACAGCCGAGACAAGAAGAATTCTATCTGCTACCATATCAAACTTTCTGCCAAAATCTGTTTTTAAATTAAACCTTCTGGCTATCTGACCGTCCAAAGCATCCGTTGCCATACCAATAAGAAAAGCTATTATGATATAGAAAACATTGAAACCGGCAAAGATAAAATAAAGAACTATAAAAGAAATAATAATTCTAGAGAAGGTTATAAAATTAGGTATGTTGAAAATATTTTCTTTTGTTTCCTCACTCATTTCCTAAAAAATCTTTAAATTTCTCTAAAGCCTTTCTTCTCATTGAAATACTGTTTTTATTTTCTATTTCAGCAAAAGTCTTGTCAAATCCATGAGGAATAAAAATAACATCCCAACCAAAACCATTTTCTCCCAAAGCCTTCTCTGAAATAGATCCCTCTATTGAACCGGAAAAGCTTTTATACTCTTTTCCGTCAAAAAAACCGATTACAGTCTTAGCTAAAGCTTCTCTCTCTTCTCCTAAAAGGTCTGCTAAGCCCTGCCAGCCAAGTTTCTCTCCAAAAAACTTAGCCAAAGCCCCCGGTAAACCATTCCACTCTTTAAAATAAAGACCTGTATCTTCTACAATAACAGGCTTACCCAATTTCTTAAAGGCTTCTCTTGCCTTGTACTCTGCCACCTTCTCCACTTCTACAGCTTGAATTTCTTCTGCTTCCACATCTGCCTGTTTTATATTAAAACCTAAAATCTCTCCAAACTCTTTTACTTTGTTCTTATTTTGAGTAACAAAGAAAAGAGTCATATTAAATAAAGTTGAAAAAATCTCCAGATAACATAACTCAAAAAGACTATACCTAGGATCATTCCTATTAATGCTAGAAGCCAAAGAAGTTTATCTATCATTTTACTCTATATCAAAGGGAGGATACTTATCCACTAAACTGTAAAGCCAGGCATTAACTCTTACTTGCCATCTCATAACCCCAACCATAAAGTCAAAAAAGAGTTTTGGATACTTTCCCTTAAAAAGAATGAACCAATAGCTCAACCAAGCTATAACCAGTAGCGCCAGATTCAGAAAATAGAGAATTACTATGTGGGGAATAAGAAGAATAGACTTAATAAAGAAAAGAGGAATACCCAAAAGAGCAAGGGTTTTAGAGCTCTCTTGAGGATAATCTACTTCAAGTCTTACAGGATATTCTTTTTTAGAATTTTCTTGTTCCATATTTTATTACGACCTTTTATTATAAATAGGACAAATCTCTTTAAAATCACAGTGATAGCATAACTTCCCGGGATTAGGATCAAAGGTTTCTGTTTCTCTTATTTCCTTTATTTTATCTAAAACCTTTTTCTTTAAATCTTCTTTTTTTACATCTGAAACATCAATCTCTTTTATCTTTTTTTTAGAAAGGTAGTAAAAACCAACTTTCTTAACTTTAGTTTTAAAGTTTAATTCAGCTAAAAGCTTGTAGAATTCAAGCTGAAAATGGTCGCTCTCATTGTTTCCCGTTTTAAAATCTATTACTCTTAAACTACCATCGTCTAGCTTGTCAATCCTGTCAAACTTACCGGAGATAGAAAAGTCCTTATTCAAGGGTTTTATCATCTTTTCGTAATCTTCAAAAGAATCCTTAATTTTAACTGTAGGTATCAAGAATAAAGAAGGACTTTCTTTTTCCATCTCAAAAAAATTCTTAAGGAGATCCAAAGAATCCAAATAGGTCTTCCTCTCTTTTTTTAAACTGCTAAATCCCCCCACCTTTCCTAAAGGAGGTTTTTTGTAGGGATTTTCTTCTGAAAACCAGGCCTCAGCTAAACACTTTTTAAGATTTGGAAAGGTTCTTTCTTTTTCTGGAAGATGATAAAAAAGAGTTATTGCCCCATGAACCGCCTGACCTTTTGTCTTGTAATCTCTGGGCTTTATAAACTGCTTTTTTATTGGGGAGATAACAGGATCTAGATAAAAAAAATGATAAAGCTTAGGACAGTTTTCAAACAGCTTTAATTTAGAGAAAGAGTAAATCCTGGAAAAATCAAGCTCTGCCATAGACACCTTTTAGTTCAGCCTGGTCTAAAACACATCCTTCAATAGCAGATAGAACCTCTTTTTTCCCCACTGAGGGACTAAGATCTAGAGTAGTGTTCAAAGCATAAACTTTAAAAGAATAACTATGAGTTCCTGAAGGAGGACAAGGTCCTCCGTAGGATCTCTTGCCGAAACTGTTCGTTCCTTCAACAGCTCCCTCAGGAAGGCTCCCCTCTTTTATTGTCTCCGAAGATATGTTCCAAACTATCCAGTGGTCGAAAACGCCTCCTGGAGCATCAGGGTCTTCTATAATCAAAACTAAACTCTTCCATCCTTTAGGAAGTTCTAAGATCTTTAAAGGAGGACTAACATCCTCTCCGTCACAAGTGTATTTGGAAGGTATCTCCTGATTATCTTCAAAAGCGTTGCTAATTATCTCCATAAATAAAGTTATCTTTTATTTAGTCTGATAGGTGATGTTCACTGTAACTTCAACTTTGTTCTCTCCCATCTCAATATCGGGTGATCCCCCTCCCATTCCTTCTGCCCTTTCCATATAGAAGATTGGGGCATAGCTGCTTTCCGTAAAGCTGACAATATCTCCTAAATCAACAGCGAGCTGTTCAGCCATTTTTTCTGCTTTAGCTTTTGCCTTCTCAATAGCGTTTTCCCTTGCCTTACTTTTCAACTCTTCCTCGTTGTCTATAGTAAGCTGAAGATGACCAACTTGATTAGCTCCAGTTTCTGTAGCTGATTGGATAATCTGCCCTATTTTATTTAAATCCCTAATCTTAACTTCCAAAGTTTGCCTTATTTCATAACTTGTAAGCACTCTTTTTCCAGAAGGAGGATATATGTAAGAATCAAGATAATCGTATCTTGGATAGAGATTGAAAGAAACAGTCTTCAAATCTTTTTCCTCTACCCCTTCTTCTTTAACAACATCTATAACATTATTCATTAACTCTGTATTCTCTGACATAGCTTCTGAAACAGAAGCTTTTTCTGTGATTACTGAAAGTTCAACTAAAGCTAGATCCGGTTTAGCGTAGACTTCTCCTGTTTCTGAAACAGATATGGTGTTTTTAGACTCTACATTCTGACTTATATACTTTCCCCTTTCTATTTCGTTTTGGATTAAAACTACAGAAAGAATAAAAAGACTAGCTAAAAGAAGAATAAAGACAATCCAGCAGACAAAAAAGAGTCCTTTATGCTGTTGGCAGTAATTGTTTAGCATTTTTTTTAAAAATTATTAGCTTTGACCTTTATTTAAAAAGATAGTCTGAGTAGGAAAGGCTATCTCTATACCCTCCTTTTCAAACTCCTCTTTAATTCCCAAATTAATCTTCTCTCTAGCATTCATGTATTCATTATAGTCTGAAGTATTGGCAAAATAGACGACTTCAAAATTAAGAGAAAAATCGCCAAATTCTTTAAAATGAACTCTATCTGTCTCAGCCAAATCAGTTTTTTCTATAACACCCTTTATTATCTCAGGAATCTTTCTCAACTTCTCTGTTGGAGTAGCATAATCCACTCCAACAGAAAAGACAACTCTTCTTTTTTCTATCTTCTTGTAATTGTGAATACCGGTCTCTGTAAGCTGTTTATTAGACAAAACCAGCTCCTCTCCCTGAAAGGTTTCTATTCTGGTAGATTTTAATCCTATCTTTTTAACGGTACCCATATTGTCTCCTACAACAATAAAATCTCCTACCTGGAAGGGCTTGTCAAAATAGATAGAGAACGAAGCAAATATGTCCCCTAGAATATTCTGAACAGCAAAAGCTATAGCTATTCCACTAATACCTAAACCTGCAATCAAAGTGGAAACATTGTAACCAAGATTCTGTAAAACCAATATTACAGCAAAGCCCCATAACACACCTTTAGCTATTTTTCCTAAAAGTTTAATAGCAGAAGGATTAAACTCTCCTTCCTCTTTTTCTTCCATCTTCAAAGAAAGCTTCCTTACTCCATAATCTATAATTCTCTGAGAAGCTTTTACAACATAGAAAGCTAAAACAATTAAAAGGAGAAAAGAGATAGTTCTTTCTAAAAGAGAAGGGAGATCTATAAAAAGAAAAGCCAGATAAAGACCCAAAAAGAGATAAAGGAGCCAGCCAAAAGCGTCTAAAATGCTAACCGCTAAATCATCAATATCTGTGGTTGTTCCTTTAGCAAACTTCTTAATTTTCCTTATACCTACACTCTTAATAATTTTCAAAAGGACAACAACTAGTAAAAAAACACCTAAAGCTATTAGGTATTTTTCAATAGTATTGCCAAAAAAAGTATAATCTAGGATATTCAACAAGCTTTCCATAATACTTTATTTTAACATAATATAAGTTTATATCAATAAGATATCATTTATCTTTATGAAAAAACTGAGATCTAGCTTTTCCTACAGCTTCTAAAGCTAAGTCCCTTAAAAAGTCCAAATTACTGTACTGAGAGGGACGTCCGACTAACTCCATAAAGCCTACTCCTCCTTTAACTTTTACAGGGCCTTCCCAATAATTTATCTTTCCAAAAACCATTTCTTGACTAGGTATAAAAGCTTCTGTCTCTAAATCAATATTAAAAGGAGGAATCTCTATTTTCCAATTCAAAGTATACTCGCTCTCTGTTTTAGGACTTTTCCAGGTTTTACTTAAAGGAATTATCCTAACTTCCTTGGTATGGCCTTCTTTCCCATTAGCATAGGAAATACTGGCTGAAGTATAGGTTTTTTCTCCATCTCCGTATTTAAAGCAGACTAATTCTCTATTATCTTCAAATTGGAAGGAAAACCAAATCCAATTATCTTTAAAGGATTTAGTTTCTGTCCACTGATGATCCATCCAGGACTTTCCCTTTACCTTTATCTCTTTTCCTTCTAATTTTATCTTTCCTTCTGTCTGAAGATTAGTTAAAGAATAGTAATAAGTACTCACTTTATCAAGTTCAAAATAACCTTTCCCTCCCTGCAAAAGAGGCTTCTTCTTTGACTCTAAGTCCAAATCCAAAGACTCTGTCTTTAAATGATAACTAAACTTTTCTTTTTCTACTATTTCAGAATTAATGTATCCGTCTATGGCTACAGGATCTGTGTAATTTATAAAAAGCTTCTCTTTTGAGAAACTGTCATCTGAAATAGATACAATATATTTTATTGAAGGATAGAACTTCTTTTCTTTAAGATCTGACAAAAGAGAATGGGCGAAATATAATGTTTTAATAGGAATACCAGAAAAAAGAGGAAGCTTTACCTCTTTTAAATTTGCCCTGAAAAGACAATTCATAAAAGCGTATCTGCCAAAATTTCCGTTAAAATACCACCATTCAATAGGCGTTTTATGGCAAAGTTCTGCTTTTGGAAAAGTTATCTTTTTCATATTAACAAAGATATTGCTACTAATATTCCAAAGAAACAGACGAAGAGGCCGAAATTAAGCTTCCTGGCTATTTTAAGCAAGATATGAATAGTTAATATTCCAAATAAGAAAGAAAACAAGAAAGCTGCTAAAGTTTCAAGAGAAAGATTGAGTTTTCCCAGATTCAAAGCGATGTTTCCTCCTAATACAACAGGCAGAGACATCAAAAAACTCATTTTTAAGGCTTTATCTTCTTCAAACTTTCTTAGTAAAAGAGCAGAGACTGTAATACCGGATCTGGAAAGTCCGGGTATTATAGAAAGACCCTGCAAAAGACCCAAGAGAACCCCGTCAAAAGATTTTAAATCTTTAAATCCTTTCTTCCCTTTTTCTTTCTTCTTCAGCTGTAAAAAAGCTGTAATCCAAAGCATAACTCCGACAATCAAAGTTATTCCTTTGCCAGTCAAATTCATATTTTCTGCTTGAGATAAGAATAGAAAAAAAACAGCTCCTAAGAGAAAGCTGAAAAAAGTAGCTAGAAGATAAAAGTTAATCTGCTTTTTAGTTTCTAAGACAGATTCTCTATATCTTAAAAGACTTTTTAAAAGATCCCAAACTTCTCTTCTAAAATATATTAAAGCTGCAAAGAAAGTTCCCAAATGCAAAAAGAGAGCATAACTTATTAAATCCGTCATCTTTAAGCTTTCAGGGAATAAATTAACTTTGGCTAAAACAATCATTCCCTCAGAACTTATAGGGAGCCACTCTGCTATTCCCTGTATTGCGCCTAGAATAATAGACTCTGTCATAATATATTATAATAGTTAGAAGGATTCCAAAGCATATATCCTTTATAATCTTCGCCCAAAGCTTCTTTAATAGCTCTTACTTGAGATTCCACTTCAGAACTTGTGTAAATAGCCCCCATGTTAAAATCTTGAAGCCAAGGACGGATAGAAGAGTTTCCTTCAGTTCTTTCCAATCTTTCAAAAGCCTTTTTTGTAGAATGATTTACTACTTGATAAGGATGCTCTGCCGGATTTTCAAATCCCAGAAAACCTGTGGCATAATGAGAAGGATACATCATAGGACAGACAAAGTCAAAATACAAGAAAGCGTCTTCTATGACCTGTCCTATCCCCAAATCGTCATAATTTACAGAAGCTAATCCGAATAAATCTGCTGATATTTTAACATCTTTTAAATTCTCCCTTAAATAGGAGAAGAATTCCTTTATAACCTCTCTTTTAGACCTCTCTCCTTTCCATAAAGGAAAACTCATATCAGAGAGATCGCCATCTGAAGGAAAACGGACATAGTCAAAGTTTATTTCATCAAAACCAAACTCTACAGCTTCTCTCGCTATATTTATATTATAATCCCAAACTTCTCTGGAAGAAGGATCCAGCCAGAAAAGTCGGGACCTATCCAGCCAAAGAGAGCTAAAACCGCCTAGAGAAGCTAATTTAGACTTGCTCTTAATAGCAAGATCTGAACGGGCAGAGGCTAAAACAGGATCTTGAAAGACAGTAATCCTTCCTATCACATAAATTCCTTTTTCATGAAACTTTTCCAATAAAGCTTCTATATTATAAATCTTTCTAACAACAGCTCCATATTCTTCAGCTTCAGCTAAATTACTCTTATATCCTATCTGGCCGGTATAATCTTTAATATCAATCACTACAGCATTTATATCTGTTTTCTCTGCCGTATTAATTAAACTTTCAACACGATAGTAATTTCCAGCAGACCAACTGGTAAAATAGACTGCTCTAACGGTTTTAGGATCAAACTCTTTTTCATTCTCTTCTTCTATAGAGGAAAGAAATATCTTATCTATACTAGAAAGGAAAAGTTTCTGATTTAAAAAAGTCATGCCCGAGCTAGCAAGATATTTTTTAGGATAACTTAAAAAATCAGCAACTCCTATTGCTGTTGCTAAAAACAGGATAATTAGAAGGAAACAGCTGTATTTTTTCACAAAATTATTCTTTTGGAGGCTTGCCCTTTATCACTTTGGTAGCCTGTTTGAATTTATTTAAAAGCTTTTTAGCTTCTTCTGTTTTAGGTTTTTTCTTCTCTTCCTTCTTTAAGGATATCTTTTCAAGAAGCTCAAAAGGATGCTGAAAATAGTATTCTCCGTCTATAGTCATCTCTAGTTTCTTTTTAGCAGAACTAGGAAGAGTTTTTTTAACTCTGGACAGAAGATAATGAGGAGAGAAGATATATATAGAATCTACCTCATTTTTAGAAAGAGTTCCTTTAAGATTCTTCTCGAGTTTTTTTAAAAAGTCCTTGATAATCTTTTGCTTCTTGGGTTCTAAAGGAGCTCCAGATCCCATAACAAACCCTCTTACTCTTCTTTTAAACCATCCCTCTCTATCAGAATATCTGGGTTTTTCTATCTTAAAAGAGTCTATTTCCTTTATCTTTCCCTTATTAACAAGATAAAACTTGGCTTCCTGTTTCCCGGTAACCACAAAAATAGCTCTTTCTGTATCAAATTGAGGTAATTCTCTGGATATTTTCATAAATTATTGTCTATGTATAGAATAGCGCCTTGAGTAGCAAAAGCGTCAGCTTTTGTTTTGCTCTCAAATTTCCTCTGCCAGGTAACAGGCTTTTCCTCTTCCGATCTGTTAATAGGAGATATCATAGCCTGAGGAACCCATTTTCCAACAGAATCCTGGTAAGAAGCTCCCTTTATATTATATTCTCTATGGTTTATTCCTTCCTGCATGGCTTTATTATAGCAAAAAGGGACTCTTCATCAAGAAGCTATCTTTTAACTATAACTACAAACTCCCCCCTTATCTTCTCTTTATCTATTTCTTTTAAAACATCTCTTATCTTTCCTCGCCATATTTTTTCAAATTTCTTGGTCAGTTCTTTTAAAAGAACAATATCTAAATCAGGAGAAAGATCTTTTAGTTCTTTTAAGGTTTTTAAAATCCTATGGGGAGATTCGTAAAAAATAACAGGAAATTCTGAGTTTAGAACCTTTTTAAAAAAAACCTTTCTTTTTCTCTTAGAAGGAGGAAAACCGAGAAAGAGAAAACTGTCTGAAGGGAAACCGGAGACAGAGACAGCCGCTGTCAAAGCAGAAGGACCTGGAACAGGTTTTATCTCTACTTTGTCTTTAAGCTCTTCTTTTATTTTTTCTATAAGCTTGTTGCCAGGATCTGAAATACCTGGGGTGCCAGCATCTGAAACTAAAGCTAAATTTTTCCCTTCTCTTAATTTCTCTATAACCTCCTCTACTCTTTTAACTTTACTGTGTTGATGATAACTTAAAAGAGGCGTCTTGATACCATACCTTAAAAAGATTTTTTTAGTCACCCTAGTATCCTCGCACAAAACAAGATCTGCTTTTTCTAAAACATCTAAAGCTCTTCTTGTAATATCTTCCATATTCCCTATAGGAGTAGCTACAATGTATAACTTTGCCATAAATTATATTCTAAGAAGAAAATAGTAATAGAGAGACCAACCCGCTATAACGAGAAGCCCTAAAACTATAATAATAATTAATCTTTTGTTTGAGTTTCTCATACATTATTTTACCAAAAAAAAGCTCCGCCTCAAAAAAGACAGAGCTTCATTTAAAGAAGTTTAGGCCTCAACTCCTTTGTTCTCTTTCTTAAGAGAAACAAGGATCATAACCAGGGCTGCCAAACCTACAAGAACATAAACTACTCTTGAAATAACAGACATTGATCCAAAGATAGCAGCTACCAAATCAAAATTAAGCAGGCCGACTAAACCCCAGTTCAAACCTCCGATAATAACTAATACTAGAGAAATAATTTTTAAAGCTTTCATAATATTATTTCTATTTAAATTGCGACCTTTGTTACTTCATTATATCCTATTTTTAGAAAGAAAGGGAGTTTTCCACATTAGAAGTCTCTTTTCTATAGGCACAGAAGTCACAATCTTCAGAGGCTTTGGGTATTTCATCTCCCATAAGGCATTCTTTAGCTTCTAGAACAGCATCCTCCACCCAGTTATCACTACCCTTATACGGAATAACTTTAATATCAAACTCTATCTTCTTGTCAAAAGCTTCTAGATCTGTATTCCCGTTACAATAGACAAAATAACTGTCGTCTGAAACCTGAAAACCGTTCCTTCTTAAAAGCCACTGATAAAACTCTACCTGTCTCTTGTAACTTATCTGCCAATCAGCATCAAGAGAAACCTCTCCATTCTTGGATGTCGCCTTATACTCTATAACCAGAAGCTCGCCTTTAGGATTTACCCAAATATCATCTACAGCTCCTGTTAAAAGAAGATTGGCCTTTCTATGAAGATAGCGAACTCCTTTTCTGTTATCACGCCATTCTTCCATATTTTCGTGCTGAAAAGGAACAGCATCAATACCATATTCTTCCATCAAAGGATGAGAAGATCCTTCTGCTCTATGAGAATCAAACTCTTTTTTCAAAAGCTTATCTACAGCACTGTTCAAGCTGAAAGGATATCCCGGAGGACGAGCTATACCTAATCTTCTATCCAGATAAAAACATCTTGGACACTCCAAGAATAAATCTATCTTAGAGCGACTAAGCCTAAAAGGCTCTCTTGAATCAGGATCAAATAAATTAGAGGTTCTTTTTGGATTATAGTATTGAGACATTTAAAGAAAAGATTAAATAATTTAAATAAATAGCGAATAATGTCCAGGCGCTGTAAGGAATCAAAAGAGCTGAAGCTGTTTTAGACTTAGGATAAAGAAGAATCATTAAGGATATAACGGATATCTCAAGAAGGACAGCTTCAATTAAAGCCAGCCCTATTAAATGAGAAGTAAAGAATAGAAAGCTCCAGAAGATATTCAAAAAGGCGTTAATTAAAAAGAAAACAATAATCAGTTTCTTTCTTTTAAACTCTTCCCTTTTATTCCAGAAAATAAGAGCAGATATTGCTGTAAGTATAAAGATAACAGTCCAAACAGCTCCTATAAAATATCCTGGAGGAGTAAATGAAGGAAGAGTCAGAGTATCATACCAACTCATTCCTAAAGAGGTAAAATAGCTTCCCGTTAAAGAAACCAATATGACGATCAAAGGTATTGTAATATAATTTAACTTCATCAATACTATTTTACCATAAGATTAAAATAAAAAAAGCGCCCCATTTTTTATCAATGGGGCGCATACTCTCTCGAGCTGGTTGCCGGTGTTGGCTAGTCGGGCTCGAGGGCTTCGTCTTCGTTCGCGTGGTCGCTGTGACTCTCCTTGCGTCCCTTGTGACGACCCTTGGGCGGATCCATGTTCTTTCCCTTAACTAGGACCTTGTGTCACCCCTCTCTGGTACAGCACGTCCGCGCAGACATCTAAAGAACAACTTATACTAGTTTATATTTTTTAAAAAACCCTGTCAAATTTCTTCGATGTAAAAAAATAATAATCAAAAAAACTGAAAATAATATGGGATATTTTAAGACAGTATAGATTTTTCTTAATTATGAATTTAATTTTTAAATAATTTAAAATTCCATGACATGAATAATCTCATGTTCTTTTTTTCTAACAGTACTAGTATTTCCTCAAGAGCCGCTTTTTTAAAAAGAGAAAGAATAATCTAAAAAACCATTTAGTGGCTCTATCCAAGACAATAAAGCAAGAAATAACTAAAATCCTCCCATAAAAACAGATGCAATTTACTATTCTTTTTTAAAATTAGTCTCAACTGGCTGGCTTTCCCATTTCACATATACTCCTTTGCCGGGAATAGCGTTAACAAAAGATTCGGCATAAAACTTATTTGTACTAGGATCATACTCTCCTTGAAAACTGTTTATTATATTCGGCTCATTTTTTGAAGGCCTGATTAAGAAGTAAAAATCATTTAATTTTGCCTGATAGTATGAATTCTCCAGACTATTGATAACTCCTGCCAAGCTGTCTCCTGCTAAATCCGGCTTTGCGTCTCCATAAGGATGGAGCTCCCACTCTTCCCAATAGCTTTCACCAGAGCTTAGGGTTACTTTGTCTCTTGAATAAAGATTATACCAGCCTTCAGAAGAACCACTGATATCATAAACACATCCTTCCTCTTCTATTTCAGGATGATACCAGAGCTCACAATTTGAATCTATGTACAATGTAACTCCTCCTTCAATATCTATTCTGTATTGTGTATTTCCTACTCTGTAAACTTCTTGGCCGTATCCCATCCCTTCTATGCCTCCTATAAATTTCCCTGTAAGCTTTAAAGCTCCTTCAATCTTCACAGCCCATATTTCAGCTGAATAATCATCTTTTAAATTAAATGTATGCCTAACCTCACCTTCCTTTTCTTCTCCTTTGTTCCTAACAAAGGCATTCACTGGTTTGTCGTTACCACTTCCTTTTACAGCTAGAAGATATATAACATCTCCGGGCTCAGCATCAATTGAGGTTTGATCAGATCCAGACAAGACTGACAAGTTGACTAAGGGCGAAGGAATTTCTGGACTTCTTCCCGCTAGTTTAAAGACGCTTACAAATGTATCTTGCCCGTCAGTTGAATTTATTTCAATATCAAGAGAAGATTGGTTGTCTGATAAAGATATGCTGTTTTTCTTACTGACTATATCAGATGCATTATCATCCCCAAATACAGCCAAAGGATATTTTGCTAAAAAGGAATTGCTTGAAAAAGCAGCCCAGGCAGCAAAATCTCTGTAATAACCCAGGAGATCTCCGCCTTTGCTTCTGATAAAAGAATCCAATCTTTCCATAATATTTCCTTCTTTTCCGTATTCAACCATTTCTCTGAAATTCAAACTTTTATTTTCAACTAAATACTTTATAAAGACAGCTGAAGCATATTCATATCTTTTTTCGGACCATCCATTTCCTTCAATTAATCCTTTAGTAGAAATAGAATGATTCAAGAAATCTATTCCTACCTGATTATTTAGTCCCGGTATATCATCTGGCCAGGCAACATTATGACCTGCATATTCTGCCGTAGCTTCAATCCACCAGGCTCTGCTGGGAGCTAAGAAGCCTGTTCTGCCATAATATTCTGCCTGCATCCTGTGAAACAGCTCATGCCCTATTGTCGCTTTCATGAGGTCTTTGTCTTTTAATCTTATACTTGGTATATGAATTCTCTGCCATATCTTTTCGTAATTAGGCTCGCCGGTAACAGCTAGCCACCAGGAATCTATTTTAACTATAATAGGTTTTTTATACGTTTCCGTACCTATCCACTCCTCCTTTATCTTAACTGGATTTTCAAAGCCCAAATTAATATAACTGGCTAAGGCTGTTTCAAAAAGACTGCCTACATCTTGTATAACTTTGGGATAATTAGACTTATAATCTATCCGGCCTGCATCAGGATAAGTCTTTTTTGTCCACCAATCATCATTTAAAGAGACATCTTCTTCTATTGCGTCTTTACTGTAAAGAATTTTAAAGTTTCCTTGAGAGGTTACATAAGAATTGTTAAGAAGCTTCTCACCAGCTAAAGTAACAGGCTTGCTGATCAAAACAGCTGCCCCTATTATACCCCATTCAAAGCCTGTTAAGTGATCTGTGAGCATATAGAGAGTTTGGTTTTGGTTATCGACTCTGGTGGGGAGAGTAACCCAGTAATTTTCATCTTCATCCCAGCGCATAGCTACAAATTGATCTTCAGTATTTTTGTCAGGATCCAAAAGATTAGGATCGTACTTCACTCCTATTTCAACATATCCGTCCAGCTGTTCCATTCCTTCTAAGGAGACATCAAATGAATAAGTTTCCGTCTGTTCGCTGATAAAACTGGAGGGAGCATTTTTAACCTCTGAAATGGTAAGTTTTTTTGACTCTTTTAGCAAACCAGGAGAGAGGGTTACTTCAATCTTGTCTCCATAACTTATTGTTTGCTTCTCTGAAGAAGGATTTACTGTTTCAGAAGCTAATTCTAATAATTCCATCTCTTCAACTGTAAAGCGAACTGAATTGCTTACATTATTCCCTGATTTGACTTGAATATCTCCTGATCCGATATCATAGGGAGTCGCTATTCTCACAGTATCTTCTGATATGCCTTCAACAGCAATTTCTTTATTGTTATACATTACTTTAAACTGATCCGGAACCGAATTAAGCTTTAAAAAAACAGATGAGCCAGCAGGCCCTTTTTGGGGAGAATAATCAACTATTTCAATTTCTCCTGTTTTGGCGCTTTCCTCACCTGAAGACTTACCATTTCTTAATATTAAAAATGTTCCTACAGCTAAAGTAATAACTATAACAATAGCTATTAATATATATATTAGGAGTTTTTTGTTCATATATTTATGATTATTTATATTTTATTATTATACCAAAACATATTCATTATATCATAAAAAAAACTGCCCTTGCCCGAAGGCAGGAGCAGTGATCATAGTACTTTCATTATATACAAATCTGTATAGTCTTGTCAAAAGTTTTTGAGATATACGTGTACAGCAGCTCCGTGGACTGGACGATGTTAGAACCTATTTGATAAAAAATAAATACCTTTTAAGCCAAGGACTCAAACAAAGATTTAATATTGGTCTTCTTGGGTTTAAATTCTGGTTTTTTCTTTTTAGAAACAGCTCTGTTTGCTGCTACAATACGCAACATGTTTGATACATCTTCATTGGTATTCACAAAGGAAATATCTTTTCTTGGTTGCAACTTCTCTCGCATTAAAAGTAAAGCATGAGCAGCAGAACGAGAAATAAATTTAACATTGGAAAAATCCAAGATAACTAAATTAGCATTGGTTTTTTTAATGTTTTTCTCCAATATATTAATCACATCACGAGAGCTTATAATCGAGGCTAACAAATGTGAAATAATTAATTTTTTTTGCGTTTTCTTTCTGGTCATGTTTTTATTTATTATATCACAATAATTAATAAAAGATATGCAGACATATAATTCTACTCTAAAAACGGAGAAATATCAAGTGCCCCTGATGGTTTTGGTATTCTATACGCGATAATCGTTCCTTGCCAGTAAAACTCCGGAAAAGAAGTTAATTTTTCTTCTTGCTTTTTCGCAATCAATCCAGAGGATCCTGATATCAAGATAAACCCGCCTCCATTTAAAACATTACATATAATCTTTTTTGATGTCCAAATTCCATATCCTCTTTCTTTCTCTGGTTTTACTGAGTTGCCCTTCATGGCTTCAGAAATTGCTTCACTATCAGACAGCTCTACTCCTTTCTCCTCTTTATATGCCCTTGCAAACCCCCTTCCATAATCCACAATACAGATATCCAGATAACCCTTGGTGGGATAAAATTGACCAAAGATAAACCCTGTATCTTTTTTACTATGTTCAAATATATTGGTTACCAGTTCCGCTATTGGATAACAAACCGCATTTCGCGCTCCTGAAACATTGCCAAGCGTTTCATATATTTTTTCTGAAAATAAAGATTCCAATCTTTCTCTCGATGCCCCTGCCTCCTTTTTTAATACACTTATCGGTATGAAACTTTTATATCTTTGAACTTTTCTCTGAAATAATGAGAGAGAATCTACACCTTTTGGAAAAACTATTTTTTCTAAATAAGACTTAACGGGTGAACCTTCTATTTCGCAACTGCTCTGGGTACTATTAACATATGCACTTATTGGTAATATTAATAGAGGACAAGCCCAATCAATTAAAGACAAATCAAAAATTAAATTTTTTCTTGATTTAATACCCTCAAAAGTTTTATACAAAGATTCTAATTGTGCTAAAAGAGAATCATTTTTTGGTTTAGGAATAACAATCTTTTCCATATTTTTATTTTACCAAAAAACCGTCCTTATTACGAGAGCAGTTTGAACATACAACTTGGCTACACGGACTGGATGATATTAGAACCTGTTTGATAGAAATTTAAAATTTCTGAAGCCAATTCAAAATACTTTTAGCGACTTTTTTTTCATATCCCTTATATCCATGATCTGCATCTCCTAAGATCTCTGTCTCGCATTTTAAACTTGATTTCGCTTTTTTTTCTATTATTTTCATAATCTTCTCTATAGGAATAACCAAAACATCATCTTTCCTACCCATTAAAGCAAAAATGGGATGGGGAATCTGTGATAATGCTTTAAATTCATCATCGAGCTTGTGAAAACTGAAGATTGCTACTTCAGAATTTTCACTAAAGAGACTTAAATAAGTATCTGCTGAAACTGGACATTCTCCCCAGATATCGTTAGTCATTAGCTCATTTCCTTTCCCGCTTCTCTTCTTTTTCTCGGCCTCCGTAATATCTCTTTTGAAAGTTGCCATATCATCCCTAACTAAACCAAGCATATCAGAAGGAGAAAGAAAGATAACTGACTTCAACCTATTGTCTTTTGTTTTAGATGCGTAATAGGCGACCTTGGGAGCGCCCAAACTGTGACCTGACAAATGTATATTTTTAAAGCCCTTTTCTTCTAAAAAATCAATATGAGCCTCTATATCCATAAGACAATCCTCAAACTTCTCGTAAGTATTTCCTATTTTAGGGTAATTAATCTTTCCATCCTTTCTTTGAATAAGGGTGGTAACATGCCCGTTGCCACGATTATTAAAAGGACAAAAAGCTATATTGTTTTCTGTTAAAATTTTTGCCACTTGGTCCAACCATTTGTTCTCGTAGAAGTTACCAGCCATCCCATGAACATGAGCTAAAACAGTCTCAGTTTTATTGTCTGGCTGATAAAGCAATCCGTGGAGCTCTAAATGATCTTTTGTTTTAATTCTGTGAAATGATGTCTTCATAATATTTTATTCTATCAAAAAACCACCTAAAAGAATAGGTGGAAATC
>CAZSQP010000003.1:0-109447 GCA_964609075.1 uncultured Candidatus Saccharibacteria bacterium | reverse complement strand
TCCAGCTAAAATGTCATATACAAGCGTTCAGCCAAATGTCGCGATTTGATAGAATGGAACTGATGTCGTCTAGAGGAAAGATTTACAATCTGCGGAGGCCCGTCCTCCGCAGTTTATTATTACAAAAATGAATTGATTCAATAATTCAAACTAAATTAAAAGCTCTTATCTTTTCTTCCCAGACGACATTTTGCTGGAAGATAAGGACGACATTTTAGATGATTGACAACAATTTTAATCAAAAAATCCTAAAAATCCAATATCCCATTTTCTCTATCTTATCATTTTTATTGTTTTCAGAGAAATAAAAGGTCTTACAAAAAAATAATTCTATTCTTCTTTAGTTTAATTTATTAAATATTTATTCTCGGAATACTAATCTAATTATTAATACCTTGATTAATTTGAATAAAGGTTTTAAGACTAACTTAATAATTTATTAATTTTAACTTTACAACAATTATGGACATTAAAGACATACAAGAATGGGAAAAATCTTTTTCTAAAAAAAAGAGTATTCCTCAAAAAGAAGAAACCGCAGTTAAAATAGCTGTTTTAAAATTAATGGAAGAAACAGGGGAAGTCGCAAAAGCAATTCTAGAAAAAAAATGGAATGAGGTACCGGCTGAAGTTTCTGATGTAATTGTTTTTGCCTGCAAGATTGCCAATATAGCTGAAGAGATGCACGGAACAGACAAACTTAACAATGTCTTAGAAAGAAAAATGAAATACTGCAATAAAAGAAAATACAATAAAGATAATAAAAAATTTGATAAGCCAGGAAATAAAGAATTTAAATAAAAATTTTGATTATATTAATATTAATCTTCTTTATAAGTTTGCTTAATTTTATTTACCAGCTCTGATTTTAGAAAGTTTTACCAACACTTTTTCTATATACTCGCTTTTCAACTTTCTATATTTATCTCTTTCATCGCCGCTTTCTTTCAACCATTCTGACTTTAATCTGGAATACCTCTCGGCTTCTTCTTTGTTGGTTCTTAGATAATCCCTAAAAGCTAACAGTTCTTTGTACTGCTTGCTGTGCTTTTTAACAATATGGATATGAATATTGTCCAGAGAAAGGCTTCTATCTTTGCTCAGAAATATTCTTTCGTTTTCCTTCGGATGAATATGGAGATACCCAAGATCTTTTAGTCTAGAAACAATTTTTTTTGTCTTGTCCCAATTTTCTATTGCCACCATTATATCTATAATCCCTTTCCCATCCAGACCCCTTACAGCCGTACTCCCAATGTGATAAACCTCGCAATCGGGTATAACAGCAAGGATTTTATCCTTTTCTTTCTCGAAAAGCTCGGGGTAATTTTTATTATAAGAATGTTTTTTAATCTTTGGCATTAAATATGGCTATAAGTCGCTAACCCAAAAAGGTTCGCCGTTTTCCAGCCAATCCAACAGACCTTTCTTTAAAGATTCAGGCAAAATCTTCTCTTGGGATAATACTTTTTTATCCACCCAAAAGAACTGGAGATGATCTTCTTTACTTTCAAGGTTTGTATCATTTATTTTACCTTCAAAGGCTAAATTAATTTCATGTCTCTTTATTCCCTCTTCTACAAACTGATGTTCTGAAGCACCGATAAAATTACTTAGCCTCACTGGTATGCCTAATTCTTCTTTAATTTCCCGGATTAAAGCTTTCTCTGCACTTTCTCCGAAATCAACATGGCCCCCGGGAAAGAAACAGTATTTTTTGCCCTTTTTCTTACAAACCAGAAATTTTCCTTTTTTCTGAATTATCCCTCTAACTAATATCTCAATTTCTTTTTGTTTTTTCATTTTCTCTATCTTATCATTTTTCCTTTTTCTTAAGAAGAAGAACTAAAAATATTTTAATCAACAAAATATTGTGCTATATTCAAAATGTATGGAAAAAATAATTCAACCCAAAAATTCACAGCTTTGCGGACCTGCCTGTCTTGCTATGGTATTAAATTCTATCGGAGGTAATTTTTCTGTAGAAGAAATAAAGAAAGAACTGTTTATCAGCAAAGAATACGGAATAGGCCCTTTTGATCTGGCTCAGTTTCCTATCAAAAAAGGATATAAGGTGAAGATTTATACTTGGGATGCTAAACATTTTCCGGTAAGGTGGCGTGAAATGAATCAACAAGAAATAGTCAAAGATCTAAGCAAACTCAAACCCAAAAAGGGAAGCTGGCAGCAGGCTTTACTTTACAATATGGAAAAGGGAGCAAAGTTTTTCCCTCAACCTATTTCCACAAAAGAAATAGAAAAACGCCTTAAGAACAAAGAAGGCATGATTATGTATTTAGATAGCTCAGTCCTTTATCAGCACAAAGGCGGAATTTGGGGACATTATGTAGTTCTCAAAAAAACTACTCCGAATTACTACACAATCCTAGATCCCCATTGGAAATACGGGGGAGAAAAACGCTATCCTAAAGATCTTATCTTATTTGCCTTTTACAGCGTTGGAGGATATTGTTTTTTTGTGTCTAAATAAAAAGAAGTCCCCCACCTACCACCGGTAAGGGACTTTTATTTTCTAAGCTGTCACGGGATGAATTTCCTCTTGGAGAAGAGAGCTATAGCCACAGAAAGAATACCATAACTCTGTAGACAAAAGGCTCGAAACCAGAAAATCCTGGTTGAAGACAGTCCATAGAGTATAAAGGCGTGCAAACGCCTTTTTAATATTACCGGAGCGGTTTTCTTCCAACACTACGTTAGCTGGCAACGAATTCTTCTCAAGATCGGCAAATTGGGAAATGAGTTTTTCTGTCCCTTCTATAATCTGAACGATAAAATCGTCAAAATAAGAAAGAGCGGCACGAAACCCTCCCTTTTCCATTTCTTCAATGATCCGAATCCATGAGTCCATACTACCGAGGCCTCTTTCCGAAAAACACGTTGCAACTTCTTGAAGATCAGTAGTCTCAAGACCCGGAAGATCTGCAAAACAGTTATCTTCCATTTGTTGCCTCAAAGAAACAGAGTCTTTTTGTGCTTGAATTAAAGCATCTCTCGAGGAACAGAGGTGCCTCAGAGCCTTTTCTAGCGAGGGAGTACCTCCTCCTCTCAATTCCACAAGTAAGCAATCCTCCAAAGAAACATTAGCCAATTCAAGTTCGGCAAATGCCAAACTTAAAGAACGGGAGAATTTCGTAGAATTCTCTAAATAAGGCCTACAAGGAGCATGGTTTTTACCACCCATCGCTATTCTCCTTCCTACATTCTCTGAACCTATTCACTTTTCAAGGCTGAGAACCGTTCTCAGCATACTAACTTTAGTTTTATACTTCTAAAAACTTTTGTCAAATTTAGAAAAAATGCCAAATAATATTTTAACAATTCAATATCCCATTTTCTCTATCTTATCATTTTTTCTTTTTATAAAAAAGAAAGGAGTTAAAAAATAAAAAGGGCGAATCAAATCGCCCTGATTAATTTTCTGCTTTCTCGTTTGTCTCTCTAAAGGCCTCAAAAATCCGACTGCAAGCCGCTTCTGGATCAACCTCGAAGGGATACTGATAAACTGATCCCTTTGCCTCTTCTAAATCCATAAAACTGTCTATCGAAATCCAGCGTTTTGTCTGATGATATAGTGGGGTATGCGGAAAAGGCATTAAATAAGAAGGTTCTAGAAAGTGAGGTCTGATTCTTTTGATCAATCTAATTGTCGCCTCGATATCTTCCTCTTTCTCTCCAGGAATACCAACAATGAAAGAAGCTCCCGGAAAAATCCCAATTTCGTGGCATAAATCAAAAGCTCTGATAATTTGGGAGGTATCAAACCCCTTTTTAAGATACTCTAGAATCCGATTGCTTCCCGACTCTACACCAAAGTTAAGGTCTGTACAACCTGCCTGTTTCATCCTTAAAAGCATTTCTCTGTTTACCTCATCTACTCGAGCTAAAGCACTCCATACGATATCCAAACCAATATCATTAATCCTTCTGCAAATCTTTAAAACACGTATCTCGCTAACCGTAAAAGCGGCATCTTGGAAAAAAACTTTATCTAGAGAATATTTCTCTGTCACTAATTTTAGTTCAGCCACTACATCTTCTGCGGAACGGGTTCTAAATCTACACCCCGATATACTCTTATCACAAAAAACACATCTGTGCGGACATCCTCTAGAGGTAATTACTCCTAGGGATCTTTCTCCAAAAAATCTTTTTTGTCTTTCGAAGTAACACTCTAAACAAAAAATATCTCTGGTAGGAAAAGGGAGCTCGTTCAAATTAGGGAAAGGAGCTTTCCTTACCGTAAAAATGGTTCTCCCGTTTTCTCGATAAGCAAGATTGGGAACCCGCTTCAAGGAAATCCCTTTCTTTATGCTCTCCAGCAATAACGGCAGATTTCTTTCTGCTTCGCCTCGAACAACAATATCGACACAATTAGAAAGAAATGTCTGTGGTTCGACCAAATTCGCTCCAGGCCCCCCTAAAACTATAAGCGTATTAGGAGAGTTATTTCTAATGACTCTCGCTACTCTTACAGCCTCTGTAAGCTGAGCCATCGTTACACTTATTCCCACTATCTCGCTCTCAATGCCTCCTATCTCTTGGTAGAACTGTCTTTCATTTAAAAACTGCCCATCAATTACTGAAACTGAGTAGTCTTTTTCTCTAAGAATGGCGGCTAAATATCCCACTCCCAGAGGCGGATGAAGCAAGCCTCTATACCTCCAAGCACTTCTAGGAATCACAAAAGTCATCTTTGCCATTTTTCTGCCTCCTTGGTTGAATTTCAATTTTAAAGAACCGTATTATTATTTAAACACAAAATTATAAAAACAGCAAATCTAGATGTTTTATCTTTAATTTTTTGCTATCATAAGAATACCATCTCTTGAATGGATTATGAAATTTCTGTTTATAATCAATAAATGGGCGAATTTTTACTTCTTTGTTCAGAATCTTTCTGAATGGCATTTTAGTAATCGAAAAAAATATAATCAAATCTGGAAAAAAGAACTCGGTCCTTTATCGTTTCAAGAAAAAAAGGCATTAAAAAAGTTTAAAAATATCCATTTGAAATATCCCTTTGAAAAAAAATACTTAGGCCAATTCTTTTATTCAGAAAAAGACCCTTGGAAGATGTTAGGAAAACAACTATCGAAAAAAGAATTATCTGCTCTTAGGAATATTTTTTCTATCTTTCAGTCTAAATTTGAAATTCTTTATAAAAAAGATTTGCCACTTTTAAAAAAATGGCAAAAAACACTCCAAGAAAAAGCCAATAATAAATCTTTAATAAACTCAATAAATAAAACATTATCAACCCTTTACAATGTTCCTTTATTAAGAGGAGATGTTAAGGTCTATCTGCTTTTCTCTCCTACAAGTAATTTTGGAGGAGGATCAAGTACGGGAGATAAAGCCATTACACTAGAAATATCCCGGCTTCCGCTGAAGAAAGTTAAACCGGCTATCGGAGCTATTTGGCACGAAACCATTCACCTCTACTATGAAAAGGCTTATTTTCTACCGCTTTTAGATAAAGTAATTCCAGGTGACCAAGAGTCAAAAGATCTAATCCAAGAAGCCACAACGAGAATGGTTTCTTTCCCAGGAGGTTTTCTGGATAAGAAAGTTTTACAATCCCGAAACACCGCAAATAATCTCCCCCAAAAACATCTTCAACCATTAGCAGATCTTAAAAGCCTTATCAGTAATTATATCCAGAAAAATAAATCCTTAGATAAAGACTATATTAAAAAAGCCTTAATTATTCTCTCTGATTTGAGAGGGGAAATTTATTAAAAAAAAGCCCTCCCAGAAAGGAGGGCTTTTGAATCCGATTCAAGAGGTAAACTGGTTAGACCAGTTTCCCCAACCAAGAACTAGCTCCTGTGAAGAGCTCTTTCTTTTTGGAGATACCCTTTGGTCTCGGATCCTTAATCGCCGAAGCGATCCTTCAATCGCTTCGCTGCCCCTTGAGGGGACTTCCCTGCTTTTTACAGCCATTCCCTTGTTTCTCATGAATTCTCACCTCCTCTCTCGAAACAAGGCCCCCTCGATTATCTCTCCAAGATAGGAAAGAACTTCTTTCCGCGTCGGACAGTAATAATATCTTCCTCCAACCCCGCCAACTCTGAGATGGGAACATCCATTATGACAAACATCTCGCCACTCACAGTTCTTACATGCTGGAGGAAGAATACCAGCAGCCTTAACAATGCTTTGCCAAGCAGAGCTGGCAAATACTTCTGACAATGATTGCCTTGATAAGTCACCGCAAAGAAATCTTTTCTGTCTTAAAAAACGATCACAGAAATAGATTTTTCCATTATAATCTAAACAAAAAGTCGTCCAGCACAAGCCGTTAAAATCACAATGATGAATTGGATGATTCAATAAAGCCCCGAGTAAATTATCAATCTCTCTTATCTGAATATCTCCATCATCTTCTGCTAACCAGAGATCTATGTAATCTTTTAGAACAAGGGTAAATTCTCTATTTCTTATACTCTGGCTGGACAATCTTGCTCCCCTTTGAGAGAAAAAAAGAGGGTTTAATGCTAGACTCTTTATCTCAAGATCCCTAAAAAAGAATCGGAAATTCTCTCGATTTCTACCTTTGGAAATATTATCACGAGTAAGGGTTTGGAGAATACCTGGTTCAACCCCATGCTTTCGAAGAGCTTCCACGCCCTCTATAACTCTTTTAAACGATCCTCTGTCATTACCATCCTTTCTGAAACAATCGTGAATTTCTTCTATGCCGTCCATACTAACACCTACTCCGAAATTATGGTCTTTAAAAAACAATGCCCATTCTTCATTAAGGAGTGTCCCATTAGTTTGAACTAAATTTTGAATTATCTGGCCTTTTTTACGAAACCTTTTTTGAATTCTTACGATCTGTTCAAAAAAGGGTAAACCAGCTAAAAGCGGCTCTCCACCATGCCAGTTGAAAATAAAAAGTGGTAGTGGCAATTCTAGATATTCCCGAATAAATCTTTCGAGAAGGTCCTGACTCATTAGCTGCCTATTTTCCTGGTTCTTTTTGTGATGAAAACAGTAAGGACACCTCAAATTACACCAAGTTCCTACTATACATATGATAGCATTCGAGGGGAGTTTCATATCTATTATCTCCTTTGCTTTCATTTCGGGTTATTCATTTTTCAAAGCTGAGAACGTTTCTCAGCGTACTAAGCTTATTTTCATATTCTCTAGGATTTTTGTCAATTCTTAAGTTTTAGAAATCCAATACTCTATTTTCTCTATCTTATCATTTTTATCGTTTTTTGATTATTCGAAACAGTAAAAAAGAATAACTATAGTGTCCAAAAAGAGATCCGAATAAATCAAAGCGATGAAATTCCTTCTGGTAAAGCTCAAATCCCTCTTTTTTTATTTCCTTTATCAACCTTCTGGGGCTTTTTTGGGTAACAACAAGCAAGCATCCTTTCTTTTTAAGCTTCTTCTGGATTGTCTTAAGATAAAGAGTTCTATTATTACAGTATTTTCTATTATCAAAAATATTGGAGATATAGATTAAATCGTAAAAATGGTCATTAGATAATTTAAGCTTCTCGTTAAAGTCGCCGTAAAAAGTATTTATCTTATCAATATTCTTTTTTACTTCTCTATATTTACTTTCGTCTAAATACAAAAGATAATCTTTTTTGGCTTGACCGAAACTATGCCTATACCAATAACCTGATTTCTTAATACAGTTTATAAAGTTAGATAGATCACAGTTACTCAGAACGTATTCCAGAAGCTCTTTAGTATCAGATGCTAATTCATCCTTAATCTTAAGATAGATATCTTCTTTATTCTTTTTTTTAAAATCCTTAAAGACCCTCTTTAGTTCTTCAAAGGTCAGTTTTTTGATTAAAGCTTTCTTTAAATTAATTGTTATCTCTGCCGTCTCTCTTAGATCGCAAGCGTCTATTTTTGATACTTCCTTAAAACTTGCCAGACAGTTAAAAGCAAAATCTCCGCTTCCAGCTACAGAAAAAATCCTTCTAAACTGCTCACCTTTTAATTTTAATAAAAATCTAGCTATCCTCTCATTCGTAAAAAACCACATCAGATCATTCCTCTTATTTAAGGATCTACTCATAATTCTACAACCGGCCTAAAAGTTAAAATAGTGCTCCAAAAGTCTCGAGGCTCCCAGCCTACGCATCCCGGAGACTTGCTTCCCCCGGCTAAATGCTGTTTTTCCTCGAATTTATCCTGGAACCACTCCCAGGTTTTTGTTGTCTGCCATTGGCTATAAACAGCGTTAGCCAAATAGTTGTATTCTGCAAAAAAGGGAAGGCGAATGTTTTTCCTAAAGTCCACCTTTAAAAAACTGGAAATAAAGGGTTTTAAGCTATCTATATCATTAATACTGAGACAGAACCTAGAGCCAAAGCCCTTTTCTTTAAGTATCTCTTTTAAATATTCTTCTTTGTGAATCTGCCTTTTCCATTTCTTAAAATAGTTTTTGGGTTCAAAGCCTATTTTCTTTAAGAACCAGACTTCATCAGATGTCATCCAGGGCACCTTTTGAGAGGGCTTGTCTCTGCTATCAATAAGAATCCATTTCCCAGTTAAGGTTTTAGCTTTTTTCTCTATTTTACCTTCCCGGATCTTCTTATAGAAAACCTTATAAGGCCTGTCTTTTTTATCTTTCCATAAAGGAATATCCAAACCTTCATCCAGAGATATTTTAGGTAAATAATGTACAGAAAACAGAAGTTTCTCCCAGTATTGGATATCTTTATCTTTAATCCAGTCCGGCAAATCAGGAATCTTGCTAAGCTCAGAACCCAGGTTTCTACTGACTATTTCCTGCTCTTTTTTAAATACTTCTCTTCTGATCATATGTTTTTATTCTTCTTCTTATTTTTTATCCTATCATTTCCAAAGAAATAAAAAAGGTGGCTCGCTTAACAAACCACCTCATGATCCAGCCTATTGAATCTCCTGAATCATAAGCTTCTTTTCCCTGAAGGAGATGACCTCTCCTTTTCTTTTTCCCATAACTGCTTCAGCTATGGGAGACTCTTCGGAAATGACCATTATCTCTTCTCCGTCAACTTCAAGGAAATCTCCGCCTCCCTTCGGAATAAGAAAGTAATTATCAGCCTGACCGCTATTAAGATCTCTAAGCACAAAACAAGCTCCAACAAAAACTTTCTCTTTAGAGCTTCCGGGAAGAGCTTGAAGCATTCTTAATTCTTCTTTTGCTTCCTGAATTCTCATCTCTGTTCCAAGGGCTAGGTTGCTATGCTGGAATTTTGAGGTATCAGAATGAGATTGTGAGCTCCCGGGAGCATCAGCTGCATACTGTTTTGTAGCCTCAAAAGATTCTTCTAACTTCCTCAGTTTCTCTTCCTTTTCCTTAATACAGGCTTCTCTTATTTTTTGATTATCCATCACATCCTCCTTTCTTTATTCTTAGCAAAAAATACTTGTAAAAGAACCGACAAACTACTATAATAATAATAACAAAATAGTTTTTTTTGTCAATAAGTTATGATCGTAAATATATTAACAAAAAACCCAGGGAAATTAAAAGCTGCTGTAAAATCATTCAAAAAGTTTGGTATAGAAATAAAACAAGCAAGAAAAGATTATCCTGAAATTCAAGCAGATAGTAGTCTGGAAATTGCTAGATTTACCGCCCTTAAAGCAGCAAAAGATCTAAACTCTCCCATTATTAGAGAGGACCACAGTTTGTTTATAAATACCTTAGGTATTCCAGGCCCTTATACTAGTTTTATTGAGAAAAGACTGCCCGCTAAAAAACTCCTAAGAATCCTTAATAACGAAAAGGATAGAAGTGGCTATTTCGAAATAGCTACAGTTTACGCTAAACCAAATGGTACTACCTTAGAATATAAATACAAAGTCCCTATATCTTTTGAAAGAGAAGAAAGAGTTCCTGATCCTCGAGGAGGATGGAATGGTATAATAAGATTCCAAAACGAATCTCGAACCTTAACAGAATATCCCGAAGAGGAAAGATTAGATATCTGGGGAAAAAACTATCTCAAAATTGCCAAACACCTTACTAAAAAAAGAAAAGATTAAAACGGTGTTTTCTACTTTATAGCCTCTTTTTAAAAACTCCTTTAAAAACTTTTCTCTCCCCCGTAGCTATCTCTACTTTTCTTGTTCCGTAGCTCTGAAGATAGAGTTTTTTCTTTTTGAAAACGCTGATCAATTCTTCTAAAGAAAGTAAAACCATAGGTAATTTTTCTTGGGTAAGATATAATTTTTTACTTTGAGGAATAACTTTTAAGTTTCCCTTAAGAGTCGGATCCATTATAAACACATTAACTACTAAACTACCTCTTACTTTTAAAATTCTTGTAGTTTCTGATATAGCTTTCTCAAAATCCTGAAAAGAAACAGCATTATGAAAAATACCGTTTGAGAGCACAAAATCAAAAAAATTATCATAATAGGGAAGCGAAACTATATCACAGATAATAATATTATTTTTAAAATGTACAGGTAATTTCCTTCGTGTTTCTAAAACCATTTCTCTATTCAAATCACAACCGTAAACTTTAAAACCCAACTTACAGAGCATTAAAGTGTTTCTGCCAGCACCACATCCTAAGTCCAATATTTTTCTATTTTTTCTCTTTTTTATTTGTGAAAAAAAATTTAATAAATATTCTGAAGGATCATCATTAGAAAAGTTTTTTACTTCTTTATCCCAAAATTTTTTAATTCTTTCGCTATAATCCATTTTTTATCTCCTTTTCACCGTATATTTCTTATTTTCTAACTCAACAACTTTTGTTTCTAAATTATTCGCTTTAAAAACATCTTCACAAAAACGAGGTTCTTTTGTTATAGAAAATATACCAGGCCCAACCGAAGAAATAGCTAAAATTTCCGCAATCTTTTTCTTTTTCAAAGGAACAAGTTCACCGGTAACTTCTGGCAATTTAGAATATACAAAAGAGCAATTCTCAATACTCCCCATATTGAAACGATAATCAAATATAATATCCCCAATAGTTCCCAAGTCACCTGTAGTCATTGCCGGAAGAAGCTTATGTAAAACATTATAGGCAATCTTATTTTTAAATTTCAGGCCGGTATCAAAAAACTTATCGAAGTTATTAATTTCCATATCTAGTAGTTCTCTAGCATCCTTTTCCTGAAAATCTTTAGGTATTCCCAACACAACCTTATATTTCCTTGAGATATCCATACTTTTAATTAAACACGTCTCACCGGTTATAACCTTCATCCCTCCATCGAAAAAACCACCAATCGCAGACCCACCTATAGATTGAACGGGCATTATATAATTATCTTCTCCTTCTATTTCTTCCCCATGATTCTGGGCTACATATTTTGCTAAAGTTTCTAAGTCTATAGGATTTCCATAAAGCTCATTAATAGCAACTGCAACAGCAGCAATTAAATTACTACTAGAACCCAAACCACAATGTTTTATTTCATCCTCCTTTTCTACACTAATATAAAAACCATCATTAATAGCTAAAGCCTTACGCATCAAGAAAACTACATGATTTATAAGTGAATGACGAGGAGAAGACGAAGATATTCTTATCTCTCCTTTTTTGTTCGAAATTTCAATAGTAACCCTGCTGTATATTTTAACAACGAAAATAATTTCACCAGGTGTATAAACTAAATTATTATTACTAGTTATCTTGCTAGGATCTAGAGCCATCGCATTCAAGCGACTAGGAAAATTAACTTCCACACCCTTATAGGCCGGGATCAACCCAGAATAATTTACTCCAAGAGAATTGAAGACTGTTCCTATTTTATATGGCTTAAAATCCTTTTTCATTGAAAAAGATCACATTATTTTAACAAGTCTTGATAATTTTTTGTGCAAATTTTTAAATAAAGACCCTGAACTGTGAACTGTTACTCTAACGAAGTTTCTTTCTTTAAGACCATCTTGATTATTCAAATCTAATGCATTAATTCCTAGATTCAACAATTCAGGAAACATATCTTTCTCTTTGTGGCCAAAAAATAAGCAATTAGTCACTGATTTACTTAAGACAATATTTCTATTCTCTGACAAAATTTTCTCCAGTAATAATTTATTGTTTTTGATTTTCTTTTTTATCCTCCTGATTGCTGATTCATTTTTCAAAAGTTTTCTCACAAAATACTCTGCCACGCCATTAATAGGAAAGGTGAGACCAACTTTTTCGATCTTTTCCAGGACTTCTGCTCGACCTGTTGCAAAAGCTGCTCTTAGGCCAGCTATCCCGTACAATTTCGAAAAAGATCTTACCACTATTAAATTATCTACCTCTCGAGTGACATCTATTACGGAATAATCGTAAGGCTTATCAAGAAAATCAATAGCTGATTCATCAACAATAAATAGAACCTTTTTGTTATTTTTAATCAATCTGATAATATCACCCCTCTTACTTACTTTTCCAATCATCGGATTAGGATTAGAAATCCACAAGCTTTTAATTTGGTTAATTATCACCCTTGAATCATTTATATAATCTAAGAACTCAGAATCTAGATCATATTGCATATAAATCTTTTTATATTTTCCCGCAGTTTCCATTATCCTATAAAAATTAGGGAGGAAAATTCCTATTCCTCCCCTCTTTTTTAAGATAGCATTAATTCTTATAATTAAATCCTCCGAGCCACAGCCCAAAACAACTTTCGATACTTTAAAAGTTTTTCTTATTATCTTGAGCAGTTGAGAGTATTCGTAGTCAGGATACTGATTAATAAGTCTTGTCATCTGATCACAAGACAACCCACCGATTATCTCAGCATATTCTTTGTCAATATTATTATTCGACAATGAATAATCCTGGAAGGATGATCTCTTTCGAAAAAAATTTTCTTTCTTCAAATAATCAGCCATAAAATGTCACATTATAGAATATCCCAGCTCCCCATCAATTAAATCTTTTACTCTTTCTTTTAATTCCTGCATAGAAACTACGTTCGAAATTCGTAAATCTGCTCGATCTTCCGCTTCTAACAGTCCCATTTGCTTGTCTTTGTTCAAAATAGCTTGAAATTCCTGATCACTAAGCTTTCTCTTTTCCCGAGCACAATATCGCTCTTTCAAAACATCAAAGGGAGCCTCAATACAAATAATTACATTTTCATGCTCATTAAAAGAGGACATCTCGTTAATAATATATTTTATCCCTTGGAAAGAACGACTTCCCACAATAACCAAGTCTTGGGGCTGGCAAACCTTATTTATCATCTCTCTATATCTTCTTTTGATTTCTCTGATAATTATCTTGTCAGTAAAAAGGGGGCCGTGAATCCGTTCATTTTCCATACACCAAGACCTAAAGTCAATTTCTGGTTTCTTCCTTTTGTGATAATCCCTTAAAATTTTACCCAAATCGAAATAAATAAAGTTGTAACAGGTAATTATCTCAGCAATAGTAGTTTTTCCCGCACCGTGAGGACCAATTAAGAAAATCATACTTGTTTCTTTCTTTTTAAAGAACTATTTCATACTCATACTAATATAAAATTAGTTCCTGTAAATTAATATTGTAAATTAAATTGTTATTTTTCTGGAGTTATAATAGATGATGCACGATAACCAGGCTGACAAAAACGGAGCATCCGAGAAGAATTCAATTCATATTTAGTTCCATCTTCTACTTTAAACCTTCCTTCTGTATACATTTTCGAAATCCATTCATCACAATAAAAATCTTCTTTTTTCTCATTTTTATCCCTAGGGAAACTATCCAAAAATCCATCTAGTGATTTGTTGTTAATAAAGATCCAAGTCTCGACTTTTAAAGAAGGATCCGTACCTAAAAGGCGCATAAGGTTACCTTCATAACTCCTCTCTAAGTATGCTTTTACTGCTTTGGGCAGCCAAGATGACGGTTTTGACCTTCCGGTAATCTTAAAAAAATTAATTCCTATTTTTTCATAAAAATGAAGGTCTTCAGGCCTTATAAAATTTGCCTTAAGAAATTCTTTTGGATACATTAATTTTTTCTTGTTGCAGATAGTGTGAAAAGGTACATCAGTACGACCGCTACCCAAGTGATTATAGTGAGCTTCTCTATGAGGACATCTTCTTAAACAACTTTCTGTCGCCATTACTTCAACTTCAACATTCCTTTCTTGAGCTTTTTTAACAAGATTAGTTAAGTCTTTAAAATTCCTGTTCGCATCGTGATGAACTACCACTCTTGAAGGATTAATATCTAAAAAATTTTCCAACTGATTAAAATTTAACACGCCAGCAATAGTTGAAATATACAGGGGAATAAAAGGATAAATTTCTCTTATAAAATTCATCAATCCATGAGAAGTAACCATTAGGCTATCCGCTTCAAACTCCTCTACAATCCACTTCAAATAATCCTTAACCCTTGATAGATCTTTACTATCTCCAATCCTGTAGGGCGCATTTAATAAATAGGTAAATTTCAGTCCTAGTGATTTAACATATCTTCTAAAAGCTACTGCTTCTTTCTTTGTTATATTCGGAATACTATTCCAAGCTCTACCATGTAGCACAGGGCCTTTAGCTAAAGTTCCGTATATCTCTGAAACTTTAATATCGCTCTTTGAAAATTTCTGTTTATCTAAAATTTTATTCAAAACAGATTTATCCCAATGACATGGAATTGTAAGTTTAGATCTAGCCATAATCTTAATAAGAAAATTATATAACCTTATATTTAATAAGTCAAATAAATTAGTATTGGAATAAGGAAATATTTTTACTAACACAATATCATACTATACTCAAAGTATATGAAAAAGATAACCCAATCTAAAAATTCTCAGCTGTGCGGGCCTGCCTGTCTTACTATGGCATTAAACTCTATCGACGGGTCTTTTTCTGTAAAAAAATAAAGAAAGAGTTGTTTATTAGCAAAGAATACGGGATAGGACCCTCTTCTTCATAAAGTATATTCTTTTGAAGCTGCTATTTCTCTTGTGCTCAAAAGAGGAATATCTTT
The DNA here is from genome assembly GCA_964609075.1 of uncultured Candidatus Saccharibacteria bacterium. Lineage (GTDB taxonomy): Bacteria > Patescibacteriota > Minisyncoccia > Minisyncoccales > GWA2-38-27 > CAZDXV01. The sequence goes on along the minus strand of CAZSQP010000003.1, from coordinate 94,508 downwards.
ATAAAACACAAAATTTTCGAGAGGAGGAAAAAGATCCTTTCCCTTTTTACTTAATGCTTCTTCTTTCATAATTAAATTCTTTAATACCGAAAAGAACAGAGGCAAGCTTTCTAGCCCCCGGCCTTAATTCAGAAAGAGGAACACTAGATAGCACCTTTACAACCTCCTTTTTCCCGTAATTTTCAGTTATCCATTTCCAGTGTTTTAAATCACCGTAATTTATAGTGTTTACAATAATGGTCTTTTTGTTTTCTTCTTTATCAATCTGAGAAAAGTTGTAAGATCACAATAAGGGCTTGAAAAAATCAGGCAATTTCATATATGTAAATTATACCACAAAAACAAGATTAAGAATACATTTCTTCTATTTCTTTTCTGTAGTATTTCTCTATAATATGCCTTCTTAATTTTAAAGTAGGAGTAAGCTCTTCTTTTTTCTGACTGAACTCTTCATCCAGCAGTTTAAACTTTTTAACCTGTTCTGGACGGGAAAGATGTTCGTTTATCTTTTTTATTCTTTTTTCAAAAAGGGAAACAATATTTTCATCTTTTATCATTAAATCAGGATCTTTAACAGAAAGATTATGATCCAATAAATACTCTTTCACTTCCTGCCAGTCAGGAACTATTAGAGCTGAAACAAACTTCCTTTTATGTCCCAAAACCATAGACTGGGAAACAAAAGCATCATGGTTAATCTCATTTTCCACCTCTTCTGGCCAGACATTCTTCCCTCCAGAAGTCACAATCAGTTCTTTCTTTCTTCCTATTACAGTCAAAAAGCCATCTTGGTCTATAAAGCCCAAGTCACCCGTATAAAACCATCCTTCTTTGTCTATGACTTCATCTGTCAATTCTTCATTTCTGTAATAACCTTTCATCACATTAGGACCTCTTACTAATATTTCCTTCTCTGGAGAAATCTTTACTTCTACTCCAGGAAGGGCCCTACCTACAGTTCCCAACCTAACATCTTCCACTCTATTTACAGAAACCACAGGAGAGGTTTCTGTTAAACCGTAACCCTCTAAAATATCAATCCCTACTTCTTTTTGAAAAAACTTGGCTATTCTTTTGTTCAAAGAAGCTCCTCCAGAAACTGCAAACCTTAATCTTCCCCCAAGTTGTTTTCTTATTTTGGAGAAAACCAATTGGTCTGCTATTTTATTCTTAATACTTTTGCCATTTTGTTTTAAGGCCCATAAAAACATTTCTCTTCTCATCTTTGAAGAGTCTTCTATTTTATCCCAAACCTTATCATAAAATTTCTCAAAAACCCTGGGAACTGAGATTAAAATAGTGGGTTTTATCTCTTTTAAATTATCAGCCAAAGTATTAATGCTTTCAGCATAAGCTATAGTAGAGCCGTGCATTATAGCGGTGTAGTACCCTGCCAGCCTTTCTAAAACATGAGATAGAGGAAGAAAAGACAAGAAGGTATCTCTTTCTGAAATAGGTATAACTTCTGTTACAGCCCTAGCATCAGAGATAAAATTATTATGAGAAAGCATAACTCCTTTTGGCTCTCCCATTGTCCCTGAGGTATATATGATAGTACAAATCTCTTCTAAATTTAGATCCACCTTCTTTAATTCTTTACCTTCTGATTCTTTTAAAAACTCTTCCCATCCAATAATATCTTTCTTACATATATTTTTAATCTCCTGTTCCAATTCTTCTATAAAAATGATTTTCTCTATATTTTTAAGTTCCTGCTGGATTATCAAAACCTTATTCAAAAGTTCAGAGCCAGAAACCACTAGAATCTTAGCTTCACAATGATTAATAAGGTTTCCTATAGCCCTTGGGTTAAGAGTAGTGTGAAGAGGGACTAAAACAGCTCCTGTTATTTGAGCTCCCAAGTCTGTAAAAGCCCATTCCGGTCTGTTTTCAGAAAACAAAGCTATTTTATCTCCTTTTTTAATTCCTAAAGACTGAAGACCTATAGCAAAGCTCTCTATTATCTTTTTTGCCTCTTTATAGCTTAGAGAATAATAAATACCCTCTTCTTTATACCGAAAAGCTGTTTTGTCTGGAAACTTCTCTGATGTCTTGTAAAATATTTCAGGAAGAGTTTCTTTCATAAAAAAAGAGGGATAACTATTATCCCTCTAAGTAACTTCTTCTATGAATTTGTAAATCCTCTCGAATAACTGATCTCTCTTTTCATCGTTCATTACTACATGATGATTACTTCCAAACCAGTATATCTCTTTATGGAAAGACCCTATGTTCTGATGTATATAGGTAGCGCTTTTAGGACTTACTACAAAATCTGTATTAGCATGAATAATCAGAGTAGGTATTTTAACTTTATCTAGATTGGGAATTGTTTCCTTTTCTAAAAAAGAAAGAAAATCTCTCAAACTTTTAATAGGTATCACAGGATAGGTTACCTCGTCTTGCATATCAGTATAGTCTATCTTGTAATGCCTTTTGGCTTTTCTGTAATACTTCTTTGCCCAACCGTAGAGATAAAGCCTTAATTTAATAAACAATTCAAATCTTAATTTAATGGGAGTCCCTAAAGAAATTACAGCCAAAGGATCTTTCTTTTTGGCTAAATAGAAAGCCAGATTTCCTCCAAAAGAGTTTCCTATAATAATTATTTTATCCACTTTCTCTTTTAACTTGGAATAAGCTCTTTCTGCAGATCTCTTCCAATCTTCAGGATTAGTTCCTATTAAATCTTCAGGCGAAGTTCCATGTCCTGCTATAAGGGGAGCATAAACTGTTAACCCTCTATCTGTTAAATACTTAGCTAACTCCCTGAACTGAAAAGGGGTACTGGTAAAACCGTGAAGAAGGAGAACTCCTATCTTACTGTCATTATTAAAGAAAAAGGGATTAGCGCCTTTTATTTGAAAACTATTTTCTTCCATACTATTTATTCTATAACATATCTTTAAAAAGAAAAGTGTGGACCCAGGTGGAGTCGAACCACCATCTCAGCTATGCGAAAGCTGTATTCTGCCATTAAACTATAGGCCCTAAAGGGTAGCTTTGACTATCTTTAAAGCTCTAGTGAAAATAAAGATAGCCAAAACCTCTACAGTAAGGATAGACATATTACTCAAAACAGCAAGCTCTTTTCCTGAGACAGAATAAGAAAAATATCCGTTGGCTAGAAAATTAACTACATAAAGAACTGATGTTAAAATTATCCAGCTATAGACAAAATATTCTCCCTGGCGCTCTATTTTTCTTTTTCCCAGCCATCTCAATAATTCTTTATGAATCGAATAAATCACTAATACTCCGAGATAGAAAAGCTCTATTTTGGCTGGCTTAAAAAAACCTCTGGTAAAAAATTCCAGTGAGAAGAAAATCATAACTAAAACCGTAACCATAGCACAAATTAAAAAAAGATGCCTGTTTATTCTGCTTTCTACTCTTCTTAATTTAGTGGATTCTTTTTGTTCCATAAATACTTTCGGGCTGGTGGGATTTGAACCCACGACCTCAGCGTCCCGAACGCTGCGCGCTAAGCCGCTGCGCCACAGCCCGTTTAACTAACCCAATATTTCTTCTTGGTCATCTGGTCTCTCTTTATTTCAAGTTCGTCCCTTTCCTTTTTAACCTTTGAAGCCTTCACTTTCAACTCTTTATCTGAAAGTTTTCCTAGTTTCTTAATCTCTTCTTTTAAAAACTTCTCGTTATTTTTCTTAGGATCTGACAAAACGTAACCTAGAAGAATATCGAGCATTTCTCCTATCTTAGGACCTGGCTTTATCTTCAATATATTCATAACATCTCTTCCTGAAACTTTTAGTTTTTTGACAGATATTGGGTCTCTGCTTACCTTCTCTATTAAATACTCCAAATGTCTCAGCTTGTAAGGTTTAGCCTTAGGCACGCCAGACCCTATTCTGTCTGCCATTCTAAGCTGGATTAATTCGTCCATATTTTCCAAGCCAACTTTTCTAACCAGCCTCCTAACAGAAGATTCTGAAACTTCTCCTACATTGTAATAAAAGAGGTGATAACGAACCAATCTGACTATTTTTTCTGTATCTTTTTTAGAAAATCTCAATCTATCCAGTATTTTAGCTGTCATCCTAGCTCCTACAACCTCATGATTATAAAAAGTAGCTTCTTCTCCTTCTCCTTCTTTGACTTCTGGTTTTGCTATATCATGCAAAAGAGCTGCCATCCTTACGTATTTGTTAAAACCCTGTTTAGCAGCATAATCCAAAGACCTCACAGAATGCTCATAAACACTATATATATGATGCTTGTTCTGAGAAACGCCATACCCCTCTTCAAGCTCTGGGATAATATATTCTAAAAGAGAAAGCTCCCTTAAAAGATCTATTCCCTGAGCTGCTCTTTCTGACATTATAATCTTCATTAATTCGTCTTTAATCCTTTCTTTTGATATAGCCTGGAGCCAGGGAGCGTTATCTTTTATAGCTTTTTCTGTTTCCTTTTCTATCTTAAAATTTAAAACAGTGGCAAATCTTACAGCCCTCATCATTCTTAAAGCATCTTCTGAAAACCTCTCCTTGGGATCTCTTACAGCTTTAATAATTCTATCCTTAATATCTTCCTGACCTGAAAAGGGATCTATAATTTCTTTTCCTTTTAAAGCTATAGCGTTCACAGTAAAATCTCTTCTGGCTAAGTCATCCTCAATCTTCTCTGCCCACCTTATCTTATCAGGATGCCTTTTATCTGTATATTTTTCATCTATCCTATAGGGCGTAATTTCTATTTCCTTTAAAGAAGAGTCTTTAGAGTCTGTTACCACGGTTACTGTACCAAACTTATTATTGGAAAAACTTTTAGAAAATATTTTCTCTATCTTATCAGGCTTAGCATCAGTAGCAATATCCCAGTCTTTAGGTTTTTCTTTTAAGAAGAGATCTCTAACACAGCCTCCAACTAAATAGGCCTCATATCCTTCTTTCTCTATTTTATCCAGAACCCTCTTTATCTCTTTTGGTATCTTCATAATAGTTTAGCTTAACTTAAAATCTTCCTTTTATCAATTGATTTTAGGGCTATCTTGTGCTAAATTAAAAAAGCTTTACCCCCGTAGCTCAACTGGATAGAGTGTATGGTTTCGGCCCATAAGATGCAGGTTCGAATCCTGCCGGGGGTACAAAAAGGTTCTTCCCCGCGCATACTGATGTATCCTCTGTCAACAAGGGGTAGACAAGGAAAGTATGCGCGGGCGAAAACAAAGAGCGGCTTTAAAGAGCCGCTCTTAATTGACAAAAAGATAAAAAAGAGGTAATATTCTCTTATTAGAACCTTCAAAAGGAGAAAAGAATGAACTGGAAAAAGGGATTTTGGATAGCCGTCTTTCTTGTTATAGCCTTAAACTACTGCAGCGCTTTGAAATAAAAAGGCAGGTACGCTTGCCCTTTTCTTTATATCTATAGTATAATTAAAAAATATGAAAAAGGTATTTCTATTTCTATTAATAGCCCTCCTCCTCTCAACAGCAGGAGTAGCTTATGCTTCTCTTATGGAGGGAGATGTTAACGGAGGAGATACCGGAGGATATGATCCTGATACTCCTACTGAATTCCCAGCAGGCGAGGAAGAAGACTTTACTCCTGTAATCCCTTCTGATGTATTTGAAAACCCAGAAGAGTATAATACGGAAGAATTGTTCAATGATCTTCCCCCAGAAGAACAAGAAAACTTCTGGGATGATTATCTTAGTTCAGAGAGAATTGACGAAGGTTTAGACAGAATGTTTGAAGAAGACTTTGGCGTTGATCCAGAAGAAGTAAGAAGAGCAGCTAGAGAGCAAGGAGTTACCCCTTCAACAGGAATGATAGGTACGGTTGGATCTGGAAGAACAGGATGTCCCACAGAAGGTCTTGTTCCTTGTGGAACGCCTGGATGTCCTTGCACCTTTTGCGATCTTTTTGTAATGTTCTCCCGAATAGTCAACTATGTTCTCTTCAGAATAGTTCCTTTGGCAGCAGCTTTTATGATAGCTATAGGAGGATTTATGTTTATTTTAGCTTACAGCGGAAAAGGAGGACCAGATACTCTATCTAAGGCGAGAACTCTCTTTAAGTCTGTAGCAATAGGCCTCATTCTTATTTACGCTGCCTGGCTTATTGTAAATGCTTTCTTCTGGGTAATTGGAGTTAACACTTGGACAGGACTAAGAGAAGGTTGGTGGAAAATTGAGTGCGAGAGCAACTCTTCGTCTTATAGAATAGAAAAAGAGACGAACCTACTATCTTGCGCCCCCATAACTCAATTGGAAGAGTAGCTGCCTCTTAAGCAGTTTGTTCTAGGTTCGAGCCCTAGTGGGGGCACAACCTCTTTTTATTTTAAATAAAAAATGTATAATAAAAGAAGATATGTTAACTAAAGAAGAAAAAACCAAAATTATAGAGAAATATAAGCTTCACGACAAAGATACAGGTTCTGCTGAAGTTCAAATAGCTCTGTTGACAGAAGAGATTAACAGGCTTCTCTCCCATTTAAAGAAACACGCTAAAGACCTTCACTCAAAAAGGGGGCTTTTGAAAATGGTTTCTAAAAGGAGAAAGCTCTTAAAATACCTAGAAGAGGAAGATAAAAGGAAATATAATAGCCTGGTTAAAAAAATCGGGCTTAAAAAGTAAATGGTAATAAAGCATAGCGGACAAAGGGTAGGAGTTTTAATAGATGTCCAGAACCTATACCATTCAGCTAAAAACCTCTACGGAGCCCGGGTCAATTTCGGAGAAGTACTAAAGCTGGCTGTCAGCAAAAGGAACCTCATCCGGGCTTTTGCTTATGTTGTAAGGACAAAAACAGGAGAAGAGAAGGCCTTTCACGAGGCTCTTTCTAAGCTGGGTATTGAAATAAGGGTAAAAGATCTACAGGAGTTTTATGGAGGAGCTAAAAAAGCTGACTGGGATGTAGGTCTTGCTGTTGACGCTATAAAGCTCTCTCCCAATGTAGACACTTTAGTTTTAGTTTCAGGAGACGGAGACTTTGTACTTTTAGTGGAATATCTTAAAAATCAAGGCAAAAGGGTTGAAGTTCTGGCTTTTGGAAGATCCTCTTCTTCTCAGTTGAGAGAAGAAGCAGATGAATTCGTTGACTTAGAAAAATCACCTAATAAATTCTTATTAAAAAAATGAAAGAACAAAAATTTACCTTAAATATAGAAGGAAAAGAAATAATTGTAGAAAAAAAAGACTTAGCTGAGCAAGCTAATGGGAGTATTTTTGTTAGATGCGGAGATACTCTTGTAATGGTTACAGCCGTTATGGGAGAAACCAAAGAAAATCTCGGTTTTTTCCCTTTAAAAGTAGAATATGAAGAAAAATATTACGCTGCAGGTAAGATAAAAGGATCTCGCTTTATAAAAAGAGAGGGGAAGCCTTCAGACGAAGCTGTCTGTAATGCTAGATTAATAGATAGAGCAATAAGGCCCCAATTTCCAGAAGGCTTTAAAGCCGAAACTCAGGTAATAGCTACCGTTCTATCCTGGGATGGAGAAAACGACCCCGATCTTTTAGGGTTAATCGGAGCTTCTATAGCTCTCTCTATCTCAGATATCCCCTGGGGAGGACCTTTAAGTTGTGTCAGAGTTGGTAGAAAAGACGGCCAATACATTATTAATCCTACTTACGAACAAAAAGAAGAGAATGAACTGGATATGGTTTTTGCTGCTACCATGAAAGAAGGAAAGCTCCTTATTAACATGATGGAAGGAGACTTTGAAGAGGTAGAAGAAAAAGCGGTAATGGAAGCTTATTCTAAAGCAGAAAAAGCCCTTAAGGATATAATTGAATTTCAAGAAGAGCTTAAAAAGAAAATAGGCAAGGAAAAAGTATCTTTTGAGCCTCCTTCTTTTCCTGATTTAGAAAAAGAAATAAAGAAGCTTCTTGAAGGAAAGCTAGAAAAAGCTATTTTCCAGAAAGACAAAATGCTAAGATCTGAAGATCTAAATAAATTAAAAGAGGAAATATCTTCTTTTCTAGAAGAAAAATATCCAGAAGACCAAGAAAAAATGAATTATTCTATTGACCTTCTAGATAAAGAAACAGATAGATTAATACATGAAAATGTTATACAATCAGATAAAAGAGCTGATGGCAGAAAATTAGATCAAGTAAGAAACCTTGAATGCCAGACGGGGCTTGTTCCAAGAGCTCACGGATCAGGATTGTTCTGCAGAGGCAAAACCAAGTCTCTTTCTATTCTAACCTTAGGCTCTCCTGGAGAAAGCCAGCTTTTAGAGGGAATGGAAATTGTAGGAAAAAAGCGCTTTATGCATCATTACAACTTCCCCCCTTATTCTGCAGGAGAAGCAAAACCTTTAAGAGGACCCGGAAGAAGAGAAATAGGGCACGGAAGCTTGGCTGAAAAAGCTCTTCGTCGTATTGTGCCAGACTCTGAACAATTTCCCTACACTATTAGAGTTGTTTCAGAAATACTTTCTTCTAATGGATCAACCTCTATGGCTTCTATCTCCAGCTCTTCTCTGGCTTTAATGGATGCTGGAGTACCTATTAAAAGTCCTGTTGCCGGAATAGCTATGGGGCTTATCCAGGATAAAGAAAATTACAAACTTTTAACAGATATCCAAGGACCAGAAGATCACCACGGAGATATGGACTTTAAAGTAGCTGGAACCAAAAAAGGGGTTACAGCCGTCCAAATGGATGTTAAAATAGAAGGTATAACAGGGGAGATAATGGAAAAGGCCTTAGAGGGGGCTAAAAAAGCTCGTCTGACAATATTGGAAACAATGGGAAAGACTATTCCGAGCTCTAGAGAAAATCTTTCACCTTATGCCCCTCAAATCCTGACTGTGGATATAAATCCTGAGAAAATAGGAGATGTAATAGGACCTGGAGGAAAGGTTATTAACGAGATTATAGACCAAACTGGAGCTGAAATAGATATCGAAGATTCAGGCAGAGTCTTTATCACAGCAGAAAAGAAAGAGTCAGCCGAAAAAGCATTAGAGAGAATAAAAAACATTACAAGGGAAGTCCAAAAAGGAGAGGTTTTCCAGGGAGAAGTAACTAAAATAATGGATTTTGGGGCTTTTGTGAAGCTTTTTCCGGGACAGGAAGGACTAATTCACATTTCTAAACTTGCTCCGGGAAGAGTAAACAAAGTTAGAGATGTAGTCAATGTGGGAGATAAGGTCTCAGTAAAAGTACTTTCTGTGAACGATCAAGGAAAAATAGATCTTATACTATTAAAAGATAAAAATAAATAAAAGTCTTTTATGGCCCAAAAAAACAATAAAAATATCCGCACAATGAAGAAGGATATTGAGAGGGCTAAAAAAGGAGAACCTCTAGAGAAAAAAAGACCGAAAGAAGAACTACCCAAACCTCAAGAGCGAAAACCTCAGGAGGCACAAATAGAAAGACAGGAAGAAATCGAGGAAAAAATTGAAGAAGAGAAGGAAACGTTAGAAGAAACAAAGATAAAAGAAGAGGGAAGGAAAGGAAAGGAAGCTAAGAAGGAGGCAGAAGAAAGAAAGAGGAAAGAGGAGGAAGCTAGAAAGGAAGCAGAAGAAAGGAAAAGGAAAGAGGAGGAAGCTAGAAAGGAAGCAGAAGAAAGGAAGAGGAAAGAGGAGGAAGCTAGAAAAGAGGCAGAAGAAAGGAAGAGGAAAGAGGAGGAAAAAAGAAAAAATGATCCAAAATACAAGAAAAAGATCCTTTTAGAAAAAAAGGAGGAATTAGAACAGAAAGAAAAAGACCTTAAAAACAAACTCCAACAGTTTTCAACTAAAAAAGACCCTATTTTAAAAGAAAAGGGGGACTTTGAAAAAGAAATAGAAAACACTAAGGCAAAGTTTGAAGCCATTTCTAAAAGAGAAGAAAAGCTTGAAGAAAAATTAAGAGGACTTGAAGAAAAAGAAAAAAAGGCTACCAATGAAAGGAAAAAAAGAAAGATAGAGAAAGAAAGATGGAAAGCAGAAGAAAAGAGGAGGGAGCAGGAAAAAAAGAGGTGGCCTTGGGATAAAAAAATACAAGAAAGCCAAGCGAAGATAAAAGAATTAGATCAAAAACTAGAAGATATTAAGCAGGAAGAAAATGAAATCCAGCAGAAAATAGATGAAATTGAAGAGGAAAAGAAGAATATAGATATTCAAATAGAGAAAATGGACTTAAAAATAAAGCAGAAAAGACTAGAACAGGTTAAGTCCTCTCTTTTAAAAGAAAATGAGGAAACTCAGCAAAAGCTTGAAGAGATAAAACAGTCTCTGGAAAAAACAAAGGAAGAAGAAAAGCAAATAGAAGAAGATAAAAGACTTATAGAGGAGGAGGAAGAAATAACAGAAGACCTCAAAGAGAAAGAAAAGCTAGAAAAAGAAAGGTGGGAAATTGAGAAAAAAAGAAAGGAAAAAGAAAAAGAAAGGTGGGACATAGAAAACCAGAAGAATCAAGCAGAAAAGAAAATTAAAGATACGGAAAAGAGAAGGCAGGATATTTTAAATCAAGCAGCAAGTGTTGTAGATAGAATAAAAGAAATAGATAAACAGCTTTCAGGAGGACCTGAAGAAGAGATCAAAAAAGAAACTCCAGAAAAAGAGCCTCAGGAAGAAGAAAAACCTAAGGAGGAGGTTAAAAAAGAAGAGATTAAAGAAGAAGCTCCGAAGAAAGAGCCTACAGAAAAAGAAGTCGAGGAACCTAAAAAACAACCAGAAGAATCAAAAGAGGAGGTTAAAAAAGAAACTCCTGAAAAAGAATCTAATCTTTCTGATTTAGATTTCAAAATTTAAACCTTAAACAATGGGAATAGTAGAATCAATCAAAAAAGCCAGAGAAAGAGGGACTGAAGACAAGAAAATACTAGAAGAGATAATTGAACAGAACCCCTCTAAAAAAGAGGTATTTGAAAAAGCTTTAAAAGGAGGAGCTTCTCCTAGTCAGATTTTAGAAGAAATAATAAGACAGAACAAAGAAAAGCCGGAAGAATCAGCAGCAGAAAGGATAAAGAAAGCAAAAGAAAGATTAGAAAAACTGAAAAACAAAACAAAAAAGAAAGTTAAAGAAACAGCTCCTGTTCCTCCCTCTAGAAAAGAGTCCTCCCCAGGACCTTCTCTGTCTTTTAGAAGACCTTCTCCTAAGAAAGAAAAAACCGAGAGAAAACCTCCTGAAGCTGAAAAACCCCAAGAAAAAGCCCCTCCTTTTATAAGACCCCTTCCTAAAAAACTTTCTCTAAGAGAAAAACTATGGGTAAGAATAGTTGTTTTCTGTTTAATACTAGTTGTTCTGGCTGGAGTAGCAAGTTTCTGGTACTGGTATTTTAAGGTGAGACCAGAACCTCATATAGGTTGCACTGCAGACCAAGATTGTCCCACAGGTTTTGTTTGTAGCTCTGAAGGAAATTGTAAAGAAGCTCCTTCTCTAGAACAGTGTAGTAATAACGAAGACTGCCAGGAGGGATTTTATTGCGAAAACGGCGTTTGTTTAAAAGAAAAAGAAGAGATAGTAGCACCTCCCTCTCTCTTCCCTGTCTCAGAGAAGAGAACTTTAGAAATTTCTAACCTAAATGAAGTTGAAAGCTTGCTCTCTCAGACTTTCCAAGAATTTTTAGACACAGGAACATTCAAAAGAATAATATTTAAAAACACATCAGAAAATAATTTCTTAAACCTTCAAGACTTCTTTGACGCGCTAGAGATAAGAGATCCTAATAATATCTATTCTCTTGTTGAAGATGACTTTAATTTATTCGTTTATTCCCAACCTCAGGGAAACAGAATAGGTTTTGTTGTAGAAGTAAAAGAGAAAGAAAATCTAGAAAATATCCTACTTTCCCAAGAATCCAGTATGGAAGAAGACTTTAAACCTCTCTTTGCTCTTGTAATAGAAGACAAGCCTCCAGTAGTTAATTACTTTAGAAACGCTAATCAGCTTCCAGGATACGTAGGCCATAATTTTAGATATCAAACCTTAGATACAAGCGATGTTGGAATCTGCTACCTTGTCTCAGACAACTATTTTGTCTTTACAAGTTCTTTTAATAGTATGGAACAAGTAATAGAAAAGCTTGGTATCCCCGGACCCACAGTAGAACTAACTCAGGATCTTGAATACGGAGACAGAGGATACGAGGTGGAGGTTCTCCAGACCTGGCTTGCTCAAGACGCCGCTACCTACCCCAGAGGACTAGTTACCGGTTTTTACGGTCCTCTTACTACCCAAGCTGTAACCAAATTCCAGGAAAAATACGCTTCTGAGATTTTAGCTCCTCAAGGCAAAGTAAAAGGGACTGGAAAAGCAGGGCGGTACACAAGAGTTAAGCTAAACGAGCTTTATGGTGAATCAGGCGCTATTCCTCCAAGACCAGAAATTACAGAAGACTTGAGGTATGGAGACCATGGAGACGAGGTAAGACTGCTTCAAAAATGGCTTTCTCAAGATCCCAATGTTTATCCTGAAGGAATAATCAGTGGTTGGTTCGGTCCTTTAACTCAAAGAGCTGTTATTAATTTTCAAAACAAATACAGAGAAGAAATACTTGATCCAAGCGGCCTAAATGAAGGGACTGGTGTTGTCGATGCCTTAACCAAAAAGAAACTAAACGAGTTATACGGAAGATGAAAAAGAGTTTAGAAAAAGAATTAAAAGAAAAACTAGAGAAAGAAAAGAAGAATCTCGAATCAGATCTTGAAAGCTTTGCCTCTAAAGATAAAAAGCTTGAGGGGGACTGGGACACTAGGTTTCCAGAAGTAGACAGCGGAGTAGGCAGCCAAGCTTTAGAAGATGCAGCAGACCAAGTGGAAAAGTACGCTACCCTATTACCCATAGAGCACAGTCTTGAATTGCGCCTCCAAAAAGTAAATAAAGCTCTAGGTAAGATAAAAAAGGGAAAGTATGGAAAATGCGAAAGCTGTGGAAAGAAAATAGAGGAGAAGAGGCTAAAATCCTACCCTGAAGCTGAAAAGTGCGCAAAGTGCGCAAAATAGAATCAATTTAAAAAGCGCCTCTTTTCAAAGGAGGCGCTTTTTTGTATTGCTCTACCAGTTTATATGACTGCCTACGCTATAGTTTGATAAAAAGTTCCTTGCTCCTCTTACTTCAAAGTGAAGATGACAACCTGTCATACCAATTGTATATCCGGTATTTCCTATATACCCTATAATCTCTCCTCTATTAACCTTTTGTCCGGGAACAACATTTATAGCTGAAAGGTGGCCGTAATAACTTACTACTCCGTTGGAATGAAGAATGGTCACTCTTTGACCGCCGATTGTTATCCATCCTGCTCTCTGTACAGTTCCTCCAGCAGCAGCTACAACAGGTTTGCCGCATTTATTAGCGATATCAATAGCATTGCCGAAAGCCCCATGAAGTCCTTGACTTATCTCTCCCTCGCAAGGAAACATAAAGTAGGAATCGGCAATAGGCGCGGAACTAATCTTCGGAGTTTCCTTTGGTTCTTTTCCTCCAGGAATAAGAATAATATCTCCTACAAAAATATCTTCTTCGCTCTCAAGACTATTGTAAGAAACCATTTCCTCAACATCTCCTTTGTATCTTTGAGCTATAGTACTTAAAGTATCTCCCTTCTTAACCATATATAAAACACCTGAAGTAGGGAGTATAAGGAGCTCTTCTCCCGGCTTTATTATAGAACTACTGCTTAAATCATTAGCCCAAAGTATTGTCTCCACGGAAATATCAAACTCCTCTGCTAAAGAAGATATAGTATCTCCTTCCTTAATAAGATATTCCCTTATCTCTTTATTCTGAGAAGAACTACTCAAGCTTCCTAAAACCTGAGGATTAACCACGGCATGGGGAGCATACCCTAAAATACTATTCTCCTGGGAAAAAACAACATCAGGAGAGTCTGTAAGAAAGTTTCTGGCAGGCTCTGCAAAGACCTTATTTAAAGAAATACTACTTGAACAATTTGCTGTCAAAAAAGAAAATTCCTTGAGAGGAAGGAATTTTAAGACTGCATTTGACCCTAGAACCAAACCAGAGAAAAGAACAACGGTTAACAATACTTTAATACAAAAGGAGGGATTTTTAAACCATCCTTTTTTAGAAAAAAAACACTTGAGATAAGATCCTACTTTCCTTATTTTTGCTGGTAATTTTCTAGAAATAGTAAAAGGTTAATTTTTCTATTATTTTCCTATAGTATAGCTATTTTTAAAAAAGGTCAAGGGTATTATCCACAAGTTTTCCCTCTCCTTGTTTAAGCTCGAAACAAGAGATAAAATAGAGAAATGGACTTAACTTCCAAGAAAAAAATAAAGGAATTGCTTGAAGGCGTTCGCCCCTCTAAAAGGCTAGGTCAGAACTTTCTTGTAGACAAAAATATTCTTTCAAAAATATTAGAATCTGTTGATGTTTCAGAAGATTCTGTTCTAGAGATAGGCCCCGGCTTAGGAGCTCTTACTTTAGGGCTTTCTCAAAAAGCTAAAAAGATTATATCCGTAGAAAAAGATCCCTTAATGTGTAAGATATTAAAGAAAACTCTTTCTGATGTCAACAATGTGAAAGTTCTAAACAAAGACATCCTTAAAATAGATCTTTCTCAATTTAAAGATTTTAAAGTAGTAGCCAACCTTCCCTACTATATAGTTTCTCCTGTTATAAGAAAGCTTTTAGAAGAGGCCTCTTTAAAAGAAATATACTTAATGGTTCAAAAAGAAGTAGCAGAAAGAATAACAGCTTCTCCTCCTAATATGAGCATCTTGGCTGTTTCTGTTCAGTTTTACGGAAACCCTGAAATACTTTTTAATGTTTCTAAAAACTCCTTTTGGCCAAAACCGAAAGTAGACAGCTCTTTTTTAAAGATCACTCCTGAATATAAATATAAGGTAGACAGCAATTTATTTTTCAAAATAGTTAAGCTGGGCTTTTCCCAACCCAGAAAACAGCTCTTAAATAATCTTTCAAAAGAAGTTGATAAAGATAAAATTAAAAGAATTCTTCTAAAAGAGGGCCTTAACCCTAAAGCCAGGGCTGAAACTTTATCTATCAAAGACTGGGTAAAACTTGCTAATTCATTTGGCACTTTATTTTAACTTTTGCTATAATATCTTAATGGTGGATAAGTTGAATATACTAACTGGATTTTTAAGGAAAAAGGGATTTCTGTTGTTTTTAATTATACTAGTTTCTCTTGTTTTCACTTGCCAAACAACAATTGCTGAAACTAAACCTGTCAAACTGGCTCAGGGAGGCACTTCTCCTTCTAGTTATTTAGGACCAGAATCTGAGGCGTATGAAGGGAATAAAGAGAGCAGTCTTTTGGGAGACTTAGCTAAAAAAGCTTTTGAAGCTTCTTTAGGAAGCCTTCTAAGAATTATTACTACGCTTATAGCTACCCTAGCTCTTTCTCTCGCTACTTTATGGGTTTCTTTATCAGCTTTTATCTTGGAATGGGTGATGAGCCCTGACTTTATTTCTCTCTCTTATACAGGACTAGACAACCCCATTATAGAACTAGGGTGGAATGTAACTAGTAACTTGGCTAATATGGGGATTGTTTTAGCTTTGATCGTTATAGGATTAGCTACTATTTTAAGACTAGAAAGTTATCAGGCCAAAAAGACATTACCCACCCTGATAATTATAGCCCTTTTGATAAACTTTGCTCCTGTTCTTCTAGGCGTTATCGTTGATGCCTCTAACATCCTGATGGACTTTCTTCTGAGCTCTGGATCTGATGGCGTTCTAGATTTTGCTAGTTTGGGAAATGGATTTAGTCAGGTAGGAAATAGCGTCCGGGATGCTTGGTCAGAGACCGACGCAAACAATTTAACCGGCCAACTTGGAATCCTTGGCAAGGTGGCTGTTCTTGTTGTTTTTTCTATAATAGCTGGCCTCATCTTCTTTTTATTTGCTGCTCTTTTTGCTTTTCGCTATATAGCTATTTGGATAGCGGTAATACTTTCACCCTTAGCTTTTGTTGCTTACATCCTTCCTAAAACAAGAACTTTCTTTGATATGTGGTGGAAGCAGTTTCTTGCTTGGTGTTTTATAGGAGTAATAGCTGCTTTCTTTATCTATCTCTCAGTTCATATGTTAGCCGAGCTAGATACTAATTCCTTTGTTCAAAAAACAGGAGAAGCTCGTATTAATACCGACATTCAAAGCCAAGAAAGCGATTGGGGACTGTTGAATGAGATACTTCCTTTTGGGGTAGTAATAATCTTTTTAGTGATGGGCTTCTTTATGGCAGTTTCCATTAGTGCTATGGGAGCTAGTAGCGTTATTGACTTAACCAAAAAAGGAGGGAAAGGAGCTATAAGAGGAGGGAAAGGCCTGGCGAGACAGACCGCTGGTCGTGCCCTCACCAGCGAGTGGGGTAAAAAAGCATCCAGATGGGTTGCTAGAAGACAAATTCCGCGCGTTAAGGACGCTAAAACTAAAGCAGGTAAAGTTGGAGCTTTTCTAGGAAAGGCTGCTACTCCTTTCGGTTACGCAAAAAGAAAATTGGGTGCTGCTGCTTTATCTTATGGAGCCGGTATACAAGATAGAGTTAATGAGGATAAAGAGAAGATTAAGAAAAGGTTTGGCAAAGACTATAAAAGCATGGCAGCTTACGTATCTTCTCTATCTGCAACAAACTACACAGGAAAAATGGCGGGTGCTCAAGCTTTAGCTGAGACTAAGGGAGCAAAAGGTCTTAATGCTCTACCGGAAACTGACTTGCGCAGTATAATCAAACAAACTGATAGATATACTCCCAATAGCCTAGATAACCTTATAAAACACAAACCAGAACTTATAGAAGATGATCAGCTTGGAGAACTAATACAAAATAATCTCGCAGACGAAGATGATATTATAGAACAGATGAAGAGTGGGGTCGATAAAGGAACAGCCAAAGCAAAAGCTGCCTTTAAGAAGGCCGCAAAGGCGCTTAAGAAGCCAGATGTTGAAAATTTAGATGACAAAACACTTAATAATGAAGGGCTCCAAGAAGCTCTCGCCAAGTACGCCTCTTGGTCTATTATTAGAGAAATAGGAGAAACAAAAGGAGGGAAACATGTAGCTAATATCCAAAAAACAGCTCAAGAAAGAGTAGGACTAAAAGAAATGGCAAGAACTAACCCTTCTTTCTTAAAAGTAGCTTACACCCCTGGAGGCCAAGCTTATTTAAATGATTGGAAAAGAGCAGGAGGAAAAGGTGGAACGATAACCACAAAAGAGGGTGTAGACACCCTTATTAGGGAATCTTCTTTGCCCCCAGAGGAAGAAAAAAGAAGGGAGAGAGAGGCTAGAGCAAGATATGAAAAAGAAAAAGTATATGACCGTCTTAGAGGGCGAAAATTAAAAAAAGAAATAAGAAAGAGGGGAAGCTCTAGTTCTCCTGGCAAGGCTTCTGATCTCCCCTCGGGAGGAAGAAAGCCATCAGATAAAAAATAACTATATTATATAATAAAAGCTCCACCTCTCCTAAGATGGAGCTTTTTTGTTTTAACTGCCGGAACCAGGGAAGATTTGAGAAATCAATTCCCGGAGAGGAGGAGAAAGATCAACTTGGTGAACTTGAACACTCTGACTAACCTTCCCTCTCTCTACCTGAATGACTCTCATAGCCTCATCGGCTGATATCCCTGATTCTTTCAATTCCTGCAGCCTTTCTCTGATGTGGTCCAGCTCTTCCTTTTCTGCTTCTCGTTGCTGAGCCTCTGTAGCTTTCATGTCAGCAGCCTCTGCAGTGTGTCCTCGTAGAGTCACACTGTTAACCGTGAACCTATTAACTATAATCCCTAGTTCTGTCTTAGGAACTTTACCGTTTCCCCTTCTCATATTCTGAATTTGCTTTCTTCTCGCCTCTACAGCCTCCTTAACTTTTTCTTGTTCCTCAACAGGAAGAGCTTCTAATTGATTCTCTAATTTAGACCAGCCTTCGTTCCATTTGCCCTTTTCGTACTCCGAAGGCGTCACACCGGAAAAGTACTTAAGGAGGGGTATAACAGGGAAGTAAGGCACGGGAGGAAGCTCATCCCCTATAATGGCCTCCAGCAAGATTCCTGTAGCCTCATAACTAGATCCCATGGCCTCCTGCCAAGTGCTAGGACCTTCTGTATCTGAAAAGGCCCACGTTCTTAATCTATCACTGACGATGTCTCTTAAGATGTTCCCCACACCTTCTTCTTTGCCGCTGTCAATGAAATTTTTCAATAAATTAAAGCTGCCGTAAGCCGGCTGCCACGTAATACTAACAGAGACAGCTAATTCGGCCCTGTCAGGGGTGCGAACAAGCTGTTCAGGAAAATCCTGATTGACTTTTGTGATATCAACCAGAATAGCATCTGTAAGAGGTCCTGAGACAGGGAAAAGACGCAATCCTTCACCTATAATTTCCGGCTTTCTCTCTCCCAGAAAAAGCAGCACTCCCACATGAGGAGGGTCTGCAGGGATTCTCCTGAGAGAATTCCAGATAAAGATTCCCGCTGAAACCAAAAAGACAGCAAGGCTTCCCCAAAAACTTATCCATGGAGCAAGAAAAAAACTTACAAACAAAATCAAAACCAACCCCACAATCATCAACGGCCCCCTAATTATTGCCTTCTCTGTCTGTTCGTTAGCCATCTTGTCTCTCCTTATTTCTTTTTTAGTGTGCTTTTTAGCTGAGAAACCGTTTCTCAGTATTTAGATTATATCATCTAAATAATTTTATGTCAATAAAAAAGAACAGGGTCTCTGCTCTTTCTATAGAATTTTTAAAAAGTTTCTTAATGGTATAGTTGCCTATGCTCATCAAATCTGGGATAGGCACCATGCGTTATTTTATAGCGCTCCCATTGTAAATTATTTATATTTCTCGCCTGCGGAGAATCTGGTGTTTTTTAGACACTATCACTAAAATCATCAGAAACGCTAAAACCAAAAAACAGCAATTTGATCCATAATATTTCTCTTTTCTTTTCCGAGAGTTCGGTTTTCAAAGACCTATATTAGTTTTATACTTTTCTACTGTTTTTAATAGTCTGTTAAGTCTTATAAAATTAAAAAGAGAATAGAAATCTATTCTCTTTTTAAAAAATATATATTCTTTTAGTTTGACTTTATAGGCATTACCACATAAACATATCCCTCCTCTCCTACAGGTTTTAATACTCCAGGACCTGAATCTTTGTTTAACTCAAAAGAAATCTCAGAACTCTTAATACTCATCAAGCCGTCCATTAAATATCTATGGTTAAAGGACACTTCACAAGCCTGTCCTTTTATTTTAGCTGGAATTGAAGATTTAAATTCTCCAATGTCTGTGCTTTGACTAAAAAGTTCAATTTCCTTCTTTTTTGGGTCAGCCTTTATTTTTACCTCATTTACTTTACCACTGAATAAACTAGCACTTTTAATCTGGTTTAAAATCTTTTCTTTTTCTATTATAATCTGAGTGTCATTTTTAGAAGGTATTATTTCTTGGTAATTAGGATATTCTCCTTCTATTAATCGAGAAACAAGCTGTACTTTAGGATGAGAGGCCTCTTCCATAGGAAGTTCGAACATTATCTGGTTCGGAGAAAAAAATATTTTAATATCTTTATTTGTCTCACTAAAAATATTGGTTATTTCTTTAGCAGCTTTTTGAGGAAGAATTAAAGAAAAATTCTTTATCGAAGGTTTTTTATCTAAGAAAATTTTTCTTTCTCCTAATCTAAAACTATCTGTAGCAGCTAAAGTAAGTTGTTTTCCTTCTAAAGAGAAAAATAGTCCTGATATTTCAGGTTTGGTAGTAGAAGGAACTGCAATATCTGCTATTTGGCTTATTCCTTTACATAGGTTCTGGCTATTTACAGTAATTTTTTCTCCTTCTTCTATTTTAGGAATAATAGGAAACTCTTCCGCAGAAACCCCTTTTATTTGAGTTTTATATTTTTCACACTCTATAGATAAATTATTATTTTTAGATTGAAGATTTATTTTTTTATTAGGTAAAAGACCCACAAAATTAGAGAGTAGTTTAGCGGGTACAGTTAATTTCCCTTGTTTTTCTATTTTAGCTAATCCCCACCATTTAATTCCTACTTCTAAATCTGTAGCAGTTAAATTTAAAAAATTCTTTTCTGTAGAAATTAAAATATTATTTAAAATAGGTAAAGTTAAAGACTTAGAAGATATTCTTTCTACTATATTCAGTCCTTCTTTTAATTTTTCTTGTAAGATAGTAAATTTCATAATTTTTTTAATATATTAAATTATTATTATTATTAGTATTGTTAAAAACTTTTATTTTATTCTTAATTTTATTGGGTAAAAAAGAAGAAAAAGATTAGGAAAAAATTGTTTAATTATATGGGAAAACTTTTTAATTGTTTTTTTCCTTTTTCTATCCCTTTCTTTTAAACAGATAATTTAACAGTTTTTAAACATCTGGAAAAGATGGGGAAATCTAAGCTGTAGCTATTCTGTCTTTTATTAATTCTATTTCTTCTTCTAATTTTTTATTATCTTTAACTTCCTTTACTATTTTTTTATATGAATGAATAGCTGTGGTATGGTCCTTTCCATTAAACTTTCTACCTATAAAAGGGAAAGAGTTTTTAAGCTCCTCTCTTAATAAATACATAGCTATCTGTCTTGGTCTTACAATTTCCTTTTTTCTAGAAGAGGTTAAAAGATCTTTTTCTTTTAAATCATAGAATTCTGCTACCATCTGGATTATTTTTTTAGGAGTAACAATTTGTCTTGGAGAGGAAAGAAGATTTTTAAGTAAACTCTTTGCTGTTTCTATATCAGGTTGTTTATTATTTACTTTTTGATAAACTATAAGTCTATTTAAAGCTCCCTCTAATTCTCTGATATTCCTTTTTACAGAAGAAGCTAGAAACTCATAAATTTTATCAGGAAAGTCGTAGTTTTTTTCGTTTGCTTTGGTCTTTAAAATAGCTAGCCTGGTTTCATAATCAGGAGAGCTGATATCAGCTATCATTCCTCCTTCAAACCTTGATCTTAATCTTTCAACTAAAGAGGAAATAGCCTTAGGAGGCCTATCTGAGGAAATAATAATTTGTTTGTTTTTTTCATAAAGAACATTAAAAACATGAAAAAATTCTTCCTGGGTTTTTTCTCTTCCTGCTAAAAACTGAATGTCATCTATAATCAAAACATCAATTCCCTGGTATTTTTTCTTTAATTCATCTATAGTCTGATTTTTAATGGAGCCCACTACTTCAGAAGTAAACTTTTCAGAAGATAAATATTTAACTTTCTTTTTAGGAAAGTTTTTAATAACCTCGTTTCCAACAGCTTGTAAGATATGGGTTTTACCCAAACCCACTCCTCCATATACGAAAAGAGGATTATAAACTAATCCCGGACTTTCTGAGACAGCTGTGGCTGCGGCGTGAGGAAGTTCATTAAAGGGGCCTACTACAAAATTATCAAAAATATACTTTGGGTTTAAGTTGGTTTCTTTATTAATCTTAAATTCTTGAAATTCCAACTGGTCTGTCTCTTCTTCTATAAATATAGGATCCTTTCTGGAGGAGGTTTTTGGGGTTTTCCCTACAGAATACTCCACTTCTTTTATTTGGCTGTCTAAATTATGAAGTATCTTTATAATATCTTTATGGTATTTATTCTCTAACCACTCTTTAACAAAAGAATTGGAGACAGAAACTACGACTTTATGTTCTTTTTGAGTTTCAATATTGGTGTTCTTAAACCAAGTGGCAAAGTTAGCCTGCGAGGTATTAAGTTGGATTTGGGCAAGAACGGATTGCCAGAGTTCTTCTTTTGTCATTGTTTTTAGAGTTTAAAAAATATCTATATTCTATCTTCTAATATTCAAGTATAGCATGCCAATTGTAAAAGTAAATGAACCTAAAAATTTTAATTTTGTGAAAAAACTGGGGATTAACTGTGGATTTTCCAGGAATAAAAAAACTCATTAATTGACCAAAAACCTTTTTAATATTATACTGGAACATTATATTAAATAACAAAAAAATATGTCTATTACATACAATCCAAAAAAGAAAAAGAGAAAAGCAACTCATGGATTTAGAAAAAGGAGTAAAACTAAGTCAGGAAAGAAAGTAATTAAAAGAAGAAGGAATAAAAAGAGAAAAAAACTAGCCGCCTAGGATGCTTCCTTTTAAAAATAGATTAAAGAAAGAAAAAGACTTTAAGGAGGTTTTTGAAAAAGGAAAGGATTTTAAGGAAGACTCTCTTTATTTAAAAACAAAAGAAGGATCCGCTCGCTTCGGTTTTGTTGTTAGTAAGAAAGTTTCTCCTAAAGCTTCTGTTAGAAATAGAATTAAAAGAAAGCTGAGAGAAGCTGTTAAAAAAGAGCTCCCTAAGATGACAAAAAAAGCAGACTGCGTTATTGTAGTTCTCCCCGGTTTTAAAGACACAGAAAAAATAGAACAGAGAGTAAAAAAGCTTTTTAAAAAAGCAAAACTAAATGGTTAAAAGAATAGTTATAAAAATAATAAGAGGGTATCAAATATTTATCTCTCCTCTATTAGGAGAGAGCTGTAGGTTTTATCCTTCCTGCTCTGAGTATTTTATCCTCTCTGTTGAAAAGAAGGGCCTTTTAAGAGGTTCTTTTTCTGGAATAAAAAGAATATTAAGATGCAATCCTTTTTTTGAAGGAGGAATAGATCTTCCATGATAGAGTTTTTTAGAACAATCCTATACCAACCCCTCTTTAATGTCTTGATTTTTCTTTATGCCTATATTCCCGGGAATGATCTGGGAATAGCTGTTATTATCCTGACGGTATTAATAAAACTACTCTTCTTTCCTTTAAGTTTAAAAGCTGTAAAATCTCAAAAAGCCTTATCTGATCTTCAGCCTAAGATAAAAGAAATCCAGGATAAATATAAAGACAAAGCAGAGCAGAGCAAGAAGATGATGGAGCTTTATAAAGAAAGAAATATAAATCCCTTTTCTGGTTGTTTTCCTTTGTTAATTCAGCTCCCCGTCTTAATAGCTCTATTCTGGGTCTTTAGGACATTTGAAGGAGGAATATCGGGAGAAGAGTTTCAGATGCTTTATTCTTTTATCTCTAGACCTGAGACTATAAACCCTTACTTCTTAGGCATACTTAATCTAGTGGAACCTTCAATGTATATAGCAGTTTTAGCTGGCATATTTCAGTTTATTCAGACAAGAATGACTGTCCCTAAAACAAAAACTAATAAGAATTCAGATTTATCCTCTATGATGCAAAAGCAGATGCAATATATTTTCCCTGTTATTACAGCTATTATTCTTTTAAGACTACCTTCTGCTATAGGTCTTTACTGGATGACCACTACAATATTCACTGTTGTTCAACAATATATAGTATTTAAAAAGAAGCCCAATGGAAAAGTTCAATGATATTAAAAAAGAAATAGAGGATTTTTTTAGGAGGACAAAACTCAGTATCTCTTTAGAAATTCAGAGACCTGTAGAAGAGAATATTCCTGTGAAAATTAAAACAGAAGAGCCTAAACTTTTAATAGGTCAGAGAGGACAAACCTTAGCTGAGATACAAAGATTGTTAAAGTCTGTTTTAAGAAAAAAATTTCCAGAGGAAAGATTCTACATTGATATTGATGTTAATGGCTATAAAGAGAAGAAGGCAGGGTATTTAAGAGAGGCTGCAAGGGCAGCTGCAGACGAAGCTGTTTTATCGGGCAAAGAAAAAAAGCTAGGTCCTTTGCCAGCTTCAGAAAGAAGGATTATTCATATGGAATTAGCTGAAAGGGGAGATGTTACAACAGAAAGCACGGGGAGAGAACCAGAGAGAAGCATTGTAATAAAGCCCGTTTAATCGCTTAAATCGGTTGAATAAGATACGATTATCATCTTTTGGGCCGCAGCTACAGGCTCCAAACCCTTATCTTCCGGATTTATATTCCTGATAGAGGGTCTCCAGTTTATAATAGGATCATCATTTAGAAGCGAGGGATCGCTTTCTTTTTTTACAGTATATGTTCCAGGATCTGAAGCTTTAGCGTTAGGGTCTTTTGTCAAAATCACTAGTAGATTCCCTTCTATTCTTAAAGATTCGGGACTTTTCCCTTCTAGTTGATCTTTAATAGAGGTTGGAGCGCCAATTCCTATACTTTCAATCCAATTTATATTACCAGGATCACAACCACTCGAGCTTCCTCCTCCAATAGAATATTCTACACAGGGCTTATCAAGGGCGTAATTGAAGTTTTCTTCAGAGTATAGAGTAACACCCCAAGAGGGGTCAGGATTTGTATTTAAGGCAAAAGAGTAAACGGAAGCTACATCGTCTAAGTTGATTGTTTTCTCAACTGGTCTACCTAAAACCGGTTGGTCTCCTTCTACTGGCATAAACATCTGTAATTCTCCTCTAAAACCTGATTTTTTAAAAGCTATAGCTCCATAATTTCTATTTTCTGTGGGAACTAGATAGATATATCTAAAATCTCTGGTAAGTCCTGTTACAGCTCCGGTTCTGGAAATACAGTTTGGAATTACTTCCTGCATTATGGTTTCAAAATCTTCTTTTAATTGTTTTCTTCGATCTATAGTATCAGAAGAAATATCAAGGTCTTTATATTCTTGGACAATCTGCCAAGCCCCATTTAAATCAACCTGTTTTTCGCATAAAACCACTCCTCTGGGGAGATCTGAAATGAAAGGAACGGTAGGTTTCGTTGTTAAAACAGTAAGCTCTGGATTTATAGTATTAACTATTATCCAGGAAAGAAAGATAATCAAAAGGCCTATTAGGGCTCTAGTAATCCAGTCTTTAGCGTCCCCCATTCTTTCAGGATTTCCAGAAGAAGTCATATATTTAAAACCTGCCCAGATTAGAACCCCTAATCCTATGAATCCGCTTATAGCTATAACAAAAAGATAAATATATTTTATGTATTTACCAAAAGTAACAGTTTCTTCTGTTATTTCATATCCTCTAATAGAAGGATAATCTACTTCTAAAGAAGTCTGGGCGAAACAAATCCCGACTAGAGAGAAAAAAGAAAGAAAAAGTATGATGAGTAGTATTCTTTTCATTTTACGATAACAGTTTCTGTTTGTTCTAGTATTGTTAATATTTGATCGCAAACCCCTTTAATTCTATTTCCAAAAGAGTTAACTGTCTGCTTCTCTTGAATAATCTGGGGCATAGGGCAGGGATTACCTCCAGAACAGCTTATAGGAGAGCATTCCAAGGTATTGTGGCATCCTCCAGCGCAGGTTCCTGTACACAACGTTTTAACATTTTCTAAACAGCCTGGTATTCCTTCTGTTCCGTCTGGCAGTTTAGAGAGTTTTGATGCTGCCAGAGAAGCTCCTACGATTAACTCAGAAAGTTCTTTAAGTTTTTCTTCAAGCTGTAAGTAAAGTTCTCTCTGTTCCTGAGCTGTCTGCAAACTTTCCTGAAGCTTTCCTTTAATATAGTCGCTTTTCTCGACAGATATCCTCTCTTCATAAAACTGAATCTTCTTTTCTAGATCATTAATATGTAAAAGGAAGTCTTCTCTTTCTGTTACAGCTCTTTTTCTATAATATAGCAATTCTGAGAAAGAGGCAATTACATTCTGCTGCTCTTCTTTAATTCCTTCTTCGTCAGGGCAGGGTTGGTTTTTAGAACCAGCATAGCAGTAAACAGCCTGGCAACCCCCTCCCATGTATGACCTGCAAAGGCAGAGAGGGTTAGTTAAACTGCAGTTGCATCTATTAGTTAAAGAATGAAGGCGTCCCGCTGATTTTATAAGTCCTTTTTCTTGGTCTATAACAAGTTTTGTGCTGTTTGCTATTTCACTTATACGCCATAAATAGTTGGGATAGGCAGGAGGAGCTACAGGAGGCGACTCTTCTGGAGCAGGCATCTCTCCTACATCCTCTACTTCTAATTTTATTAAGGTCAACTGAGGATTTATATTCGCTAATATTAGGTAGGAAGCTAAGATGATAAGAATTCCCCAGGAAGCTGAAATTAATTGTTCTTTGGCTTCTTGCATTTTTGAAGGGTCTCCCGCCGAAGTTAGATAGCGGGTACCCGCATAGATCATAAATGCTAAAGCCAGAAAACCTGAGAGAGATACTATAAAATAGAAAATATATTCTACATACTCTGGTAAAATATCCTCTGTGCTAGAGGGATTAAAACCGGGGTAATCAACTTCTAGATCTCTTTGGGCAAAAGCAAAACCAAAAGAGAGGAGGAGAAAAAGAACTAGAATTATTAATATTTTCTTTTTATCTCTAATCATTTTTATCTAGGCGAGGTTTCTGCGGGGCAACAGAAAAAGTTTAATTCGTGATGATAATTAGGAATTTCATCGGATCCCTCTAAATTAGAATAAACCCCTTTTTGAATTAGAAGGCAGCTTTCGAGGCAGTTGGTATATTCTTCTTGGGTTTCTTCAAGATAGCACTTTTCAATGCAGGGGTTAAAGAACTCTTCATCTTGAGCGCATCCTTGAATTAATCCTTCAGGAGTAGTTCTTCCTACAGCTCTGTTGCAGGGGATAAGGTTTCCTTCGTGTTGCTGAGGTTCGCAGGCCATCATAGGATGTCTTACTTCGGTCTGGAGGTCTTGCAAGATAGCGGGAACAATAGTGTCGATAATAGGGTTTAATCCTATACCCTCTTTGACTTGATTTTGCATTCCTTGTTGAGAAGCTGGGTTCGGGTTGTTGATAGTATAGCTCAAGCCGTTTTTCCTATTTATAATCTGCTGAATCTTTTTAGCCTGATCTTTTATCTCCCCGTATGGACAGGCAGATCCTTCGCACCATTTAAGGCAAGGACAGCATCCTCCTCCATGTTCACAGGGAACGCATATACAGACAGAAAAACAGGGAGGGGCTTGAGAGGTACAGTTGCTTATTAAAACATGAAGCTTGTCTATCTCCGAGATTAATTCTCTGTCCAAAGACACAATTTGGTCCATTTTCTGAGTCATGAGGTTCGCTGTTCTTAAAGTTCTCTCTATGATGTCTCCTACAGGTATTTCGTTAAAACAGGTTCTAGATTCTCCTGTGATGGAAGCTTCTCCCATATGTTCTACTGGGTTAGCTACAGAAAGAATGTTTCCTCCAATAATACAAAGAAAAGAAGCCCATTCTGAAACTGTTTCGTTTTGTTCTGTGAGATAAGGGATTATGATGTCGTCCCAAAAAGGAAATTGCCTTACAATTCCACTTCTATTAGAGATGTAAGATTCTTTAGTTGGATAAAAGCGGCTTAAACTTTCTTTTAGGGTGTAAGGGCAAGCATTGATAAACTTTGCTGCCCTCTCTAATCTGTCCATTTGTTCTTCCAGGTCTTCTCTTTCTCTTATCGTCTTTTGTTGTTCTGTTTTTAAAGAAGGTATTAAGCTGTCTACGTTTTCTAACTGAAGCTTTTCTATTTCTCCTCTTACGCTTTTACAGGTATCACAGTTGCAAGAACCGGAAGAAAAAGCTCCGGTAATTCCCTGAGGTCCTCCAAAAAGCCCTCCTAAGCTTTTAAGCTCTCCCATAACAGGTGAAAGCTGAGGGGCTATTTGAGAAAGATTTGAGGCAGCATTCATTATATTCGTTGTGTTAAGAGGATCATTAATAATACTGGCTATTCCGGCATATTCTCCCAAAAAGTCAGAAAGCTCTCCTGCTTGAGGTATGACCTGAGAAAGATCCTCTAATCCTCCTTGAATATTGGCTAGATCTGTAGGGTCCTGGATAACCGAGGCTAAATTTTCGTATTGCCCCAAAAAATCAGAAAGCTGACCTGCCTCGGGCAGAATTTGAGATAAGTCGCTAAGAGCTCCTTGAAGGCCCTGAAAATCAGTTGGATCTTGAACGTAAGAAGCTATTCCTTCTAGATTATCAAAATATTGTGAAAGATTTCCTGTCTGAGGTAGAATTTCAGAAAGGTTGTCTGCAGCTGCTTGAATATTCTGAAAGTCTGTTGGGTCTTCAACTAAAGAGGCTATACCAGAATATTCTCCTAAAAAGTCAGAAAGCTCTCCTGC
The DNA here is from genome assembly GCA_964609075.1 of uncultured Candidatus Saccharibacteria bacterium. Lineage (GTDB taxonomy): Bacteria > Patescibacteriota > Minisyncoccia > Minisyncoccales > GWA2-38-27 > CAZDXV01. The sequence continues at coordinate 66,656 of CAZSQP010000003.1, read as the reverse complement.
TTGAGGAAAAACATGGGAAAGATCTGTCATAGCCATTCTAATGTTTCCCATATCCTGGGGATCTTGAATAAGGGTTCCTATTCCCTGAAAATTCTCTAAGACAGAGCTCATGCCTTCTAACTCTGGGACAATTGTAGAAAGATCTTCCATGGCATATTGTATATTTCTTAAATCTTCTGGCTCCTGGATAACAGATGCCACTCCTCCGAAGTTCCTTAAAACTTCGTTGAATCCGTAATGGTCTCCTGCCAGATAACTAAGTTCTACAGCTAGGTTTTCAAGGTTTTCTATGTCAGAAAGATCACGAGTAATTAAAGATATTTCTCTGAACTCTTCTAAAAGAAAAGCTGCTTCTTCTGTGTCTTCAGATAAGTATGAAAAGTCTTCTAATACAAGAGAGATATTCCTTAAGTCATCAGGGTTTTCTGTCAAACGGGAAACGCTTCCTACTCTTTCAAAAACATCAGCTAAACTACCTGTATTAGGTACAATGTTTTCAACTTCTCTGGTTATTCTTTCTACTTCATCAAATCTGTCAGTTCTCTCTGCAATATTTTCTATTTCCTCTAAAGTTTTATCCATATCTTCTTGGGGAACAACATGTCTGAAATCAGGATCTTCCCTTAAGGCCTCAACGAGCTCTTCTGGATCTTCAGCCAGATCTTTCTCTTTTGCTATTTCTAAAACCTGCTCTAAATGAGCCGGGTTTTCAAATATCCTGCTCAATCTTCCCATAGATTCTACAAGTTCTGGATATCTTTGGTAATCTTCAACTATTTCAGTCGCTTCATGAGCTTTTTCAAAAGCTCTGAATAAATCATCTGAATCATTGACTCTTCTGGCAATTTCTTCTGAAGAAAGAAGAACACTTTCTAGGTTATTCTGGTTTCTTACAATAGACCCTAAGTCTCTAACTGTTTTAAAAGCAGGTCTGAGATAATTTGGGGAGTCAATGGTTCTATTTATATTTTCTAAAGAAGAAAAAGTTCTAGAGATATTAGATGGTTCTTCTGCAATAGAAGCTATATCATAAGCAATACCGAAAGACTCTCCTAGGTTTACTGGGGCTTCCATGATATCCGTTATATTAGAGGCGGCTCCAACTATGGTGGAGTATTGATCTGGGTTCTCTGCTATTAAGGCTACGTTGTATCCAACATTAAAAACATCCTCCATTCTGTTAGAGCTTCCTAGGATGTTAGCTATTTTCTTGTTGGAGTTTAAAAGGGGCACTATATTGGCAGGATTATCTGCCACAGAAGCCATATCATAAGCTGTACTGAAAACGCCGGAGAGATCTCTCGGAACGTCGAGCATGCCTGTGATGTTAGCAATAGATCCTACTACAGAAGAATAGCTATTTGGGCTGTCTACTATAGAAGCTATGTTATACCCTATATTATAGGTATCTCCAAGGTCTCCGGTAATTCCTGTAATATCTGTAATGTTTTCTGCAGAAGTCAGAACACTAGTTAGGTTTTCCGGGTTCTCCGCTATCAAAGCTGCCTGGGTAGCTATATTAAAAGCTTCCTGAAAATTTCCTAGACCCGCTATCTGACTCATATTCTCAATAGAATTGACCATACCTGTAAGTTCTTGGGGGTTTTGGGTTATAGAAGCTATTTCTCCTCCTATTTCAAAGGCTTGAGGTAGGTTTTGAGACAAGCTTAAATCTTTTGAAATTTGGTCTATTGAATCCAAAACGCTGGAAAGCTCTCCAATGTTTCCTGTGCCCCGAGAGACAGCTTCTGAAAGACCTAAAGCTGGACCCAAATTCCCTTCTCCTAATATATCAGAAAGATTGTCTGTTATCTGGGAAAAAACACCCATTCCTTCAAGACCCAAAATATTAGAGAGAGGAGTAGCTCCCTGAGGCTGGCAGTTCGGACAAACAGGTTCTGCCTGGCTACAGTCGCAGCTTTGAGCCAAGCTGCTCAGTTGCTGGCTGTTTTGAGAAAGCTTTGAGGCAATATCTATTGTGGAACTAGCATTACTCTTAATTCTACTCAATCTCGGCGTTCTTCCCTGGACAGCATTTGGATCTGAAATGTATGTTTCAAAAATGTCCCCTTCAATTAATCTTCCGAAAGGCAGCTCTACGTGAATAGAAGTGTTGGCAGCTAAAATTTTAGGCTCTGGGACTTCCGGTTCTCTTTCTATTGTAAATTCTTCTATTTCTGGAGCTTCTAAATTAACAAGATCTGGATTTATTACAGAAAGAACAAGGTAGGAGGTTAAAAGGATAAGAATGCCAAAAAAAGAGGAAGAAATAAACTCCCTAGCTTTAACTAACTTGTCAGGTTCTCCTGTTGAGATTAAATAGAGAGCTCCTCCATAAACCATAACTCCAAAAGCTACAAAACCCAGTATCCAGATAGCCAGCTTGAAAAAGTAATCAACATATAAAGGAAGAGCTTCATTTGGAGAAAGTCTTTGGAGAAAGTCTTGAGGAGGTTCTGTATCAGGTAAATTAGGATAATTGATTTCTAAAGCTAAAACAAAATCTGCTCCTAAAGAGAACAAAAGGAGCAAAAGACAGAATAAAATTATTTGCTTCTTTTTTCCCATAAATTAACTGCCTTTTAAGTGAAGGTAAACGGCTACAGTCCAGGAGGGGGCTATGTCTCCAACAAAAGGGACAAGCTCTACTAAGAAAGAGAGCCCTATTTTTTTCCCTATTTTTTTAGCTATCTTTTTGCTAAGTTTATTTGCTCCTTTGGAAACTACTACTCCTCCACTAGGACTCAATAGCATTAATCCTCCTATAAAGACAAGACCAATAACGTCAGGAATAAAGGACAAAGGGATTCCTATGCCTAAAAAACTTAGAACTAAGAGAATGAGGCCTACTAGATCTAAAACTATAGCCATAGAAAACATTATTATTCCGTATAAGCTTATAAAGTTTCCTATTCTCTCGATCTCATTAGCTGCTTCCTCTGAAGCGCCTTTTTCTTTAGGGGGAGCTTTTTGAGAAGGGGCTTTCTGTTCTTTTTCTTCTGTCATTATCCTTCAAGCTCTTTTTTAGCTTGTTTTATCTTCTGAACTTCTTCTGGGGCTGTGGTTATTATCTGATTTTCTGCGTAGGAAGCTCTCACTTTTATTAAAATATGTTTGTTTCCGGCGAAGAAGATTCCTTCTCCTACGGGAGACTCTAAAAGAAGCATTTTTTCTTCGTTTGTTAGGTTGAATGTTTTCTGAACTACATCTATAGTAGCAGAGCTTTGTTTCATCAAAAGGGTTAAGGCTGAGTTTGTGATAATAGGCTTTCCGTAGTCAGATTTCATAAAGTCGTTAATATCCTGGGTAATAGTAGTTACTCCCAGCCAGTACTTCCTGGCTCTTTTAACTGTTCCAAAAAGGAAAGAGGCTCCATCCTCATTATTCATAAGCCACCAGGCCTCATCTATTATTAGAAGGCGCTTTTTCATTTCAGAGGTTACTGTCTTCCAGATGTATCTTAAGATAATAAAGAGAGCCATAGGTCTTAATTCATCTTCCATATCCCTTATGCCGAAAACAACCATTCTCTTTTTCATATCCACATTAGATGGGTTGTTGAAGAATTTAGAGTATGCTCCAGTAGTAAATCTCTGAATCCTTCTTACTAGGGACTCTCCTCCTTCAATAGTAGAGAGCACACTTTCAAAATCTGACATAGTAGGGAAGGGCAGTTCTTTGCCCCATTGTTTTGGATCAGAGTCTGCTGTAATATCTTTAGCAGCATAAGTTTCTGTAATAGCTTTATCTATAATAGAATCTTCTTCTGGTGAAAGACCTCCAAGCATAACCCTTATCAGGCCTACCAAGTTTATCACATTAGATCTTAAGACATCCTCTGGGTTTTCGTCTTCTGCTGGAATGGGGAGATCAAAAGGATTAATGTGGTTGTCTGAAGCCAAAGAAATATTAAAGAAAGATCCTCCTACGGCGTCACATAAGAACTTGTATTCGTTCTCTGGGTCTATGACAATACAATCAGTTCCCAGCATTAAGGATCTTAAAATTTCAAGTTTTACAAAGTATGATTTTCCAGCACCAGATATTGCGAAAATACAAGAATTTGGATTTGGTAAAGAGAATCTGTCAAATAAAACCAAAGAATTATTATGCTTGTTTATTCCATAAAGTATTCCTTCATTAGAACTTAAGTCAAAGGAAATAAAAGGGAAGGTGGAAGACAAAGGAGAAGTGTTCATTAAAGTAGTCACTCCCAAAATGTCTAATCCGTAAGGAGAAGAGGATATAAAGCCTTCTTTCTGCTGGTAGAGAGCAGGTTTTATATATATCAACCTTGACTCCAAAATAGATCTTAAGGTGGTTTCTGTTTCCCTTAATTCTTTTTCATTATCTCCGTAGACTGTGACATAAAGAGAAAAACGGAACATTCTTTCCTGGGCTGTCTGAAGCTTATCCCTTAATTCCTCCAGATTCTGGTGGGCAGCTTCCAAGGTTGGATCTCTAATCAGTCCTTTTTCTTCCCTTTCTGCTATTTCTGCTTGAACTTCAGTTACTCGTTTTCTTAATTTTTTTAGGATACCTTCTGTTTCCACAGGGTGAAGATGATAGGAAACATCCAAAGGAACATTGAGGTTTATCAAGGGGGAAAGCCATCCTGTTTGCAGGTATCTTGGATAAGAGAAAACGAAGTATGTCTTAACTAGCTTTTCTCCTATTTTTAGATAATTCTGTTTTAGCTGGATAAAGGAAGGGGCTGCTATATCTGAAATGCGCAGGGGTTCTTTAGAAATAACCTCTTCTGGAATATCTTTTTTAAATTTATCTAAGAAAGGTATTTTCATGTTAAGTCAGTTGGTATTTCCGGATAATATCCCCTTTCTGCCTCTAAAGGATGATGTAGACTCCAAAAGAGTTCTGCTAGCTCCAAATTCTTTAAAGGAACAGCTTCTATTCCGCAAGCCCTTAATCCTAAAATAACAAATTCTACTCTTTGAAGAAGCTGGTTCTTTGCTCTTTGAAATTCTACTTCTGTGAGTTCTACTTCTCTTTTTATCTTTTTAGCAGTTGATATTCCCTTTGTCTCCGCTAAAGAGAAGGGAACCGTGACATAGAAGCTTTTTTGCATTATAGATCCTTCTTGGACAAGGTTTCTGATGAATTTATTGTATTCTGAGATCTGCATCTGCAAGAGCTCTTCCTCCTCTTTTTTTTCTATCTCTTCTAACTTTTCCAAATATCCTGTAATATTTATTTTTCTAGAGCTAACCATTATTTGACAAGAGAAGTCCAGAGAATTAAGAAAGCTCTGGAAAGCGTAAAGAATAGATTGTTGTTCTTCATCTGACTTTAAGGCAAAGTTTACAGAAGAAGCCATCAAAACCATTCTCAGCCCTTTGTTTTTGAGAATTATTACTCCGTCTCTTATCTTATCGAATTTTAGAAATTCCTGGGTAGTGTTCTGGGCCATAATTATTTTATCTTAAGTCTTGTCGAGAGATCTTTAAGTTTACTTCTTCCCACCACTTTAGGCTCTTCCTTTTCTTCTTTTTCTATTGTTTTAACTTTTTTTCTTTGTATTTTCGGAGGACTGGTTTTCTTTTTCCAGAGATATACTTTAGGCTCTGTTAGAAAAGAAAAAAAATTCTTGATTATTACAGGAAGAGGGATCTTCTTAATTTTAACAAAGGCTAGAGAAAAAGCTGTTCCTAATATTAATACGGTCAGAATTATAAAGGTAGTGAAAGAAACAGTAAAGTATAGAAAAAGGCAAAGACCCCCGGCAATCCCTACAAAAATAAACTGCTTGAAGGTAAGGGGACCCACTATTTTAGTTTCTCTTTCTATAAATTGTGGAACCGTAAACTGCATATTATTCTATAGATTCCCTGTAGCTATCCTTTTTCTTTGTTTTTTTAGAAGAGGCTTTCTTTTTTATTTTTTTACCTTTTATTTTTTCCTTATAAAGAGCTTCCAGGTTCTTTTTAAGAGGAAGAAAAATAAATCTTTCAATTTCGGTTGAAACGCTTTCTGCTTTCTTTTTGTCTAAACCTATTTCTTCTGATAAAACCCCTTTAAATTCTGAAGGAGGGAGAAGTCCTGAAAAAACATAACCTATGTTTCTTGAGATTTCATTAGCTTTTTCTATTTTATTTTTCTGGCAGATCTCATAGATATTGTCTGCCACCTCTTCGGAAAAGAGGGCTTTCTGGAGGGTTTCTGGGAGGTCTTGGTAGAGTTCCCAGAGCTGTTCTTTTGGATAATCTGGCATAATTGTTTTTAGCTTTATCTTCAATTAATTATATCATAAAGAGAAAATCAACAAAAACTCTCTTTAAAGGAGATTTATTTTTCAGGAGAAGCAAAGCTTTCTTTGGGGAGGCTGGGTAGAATCTGGTTTAAAAAATTATGCCAGATAGGTCCTGCTAAAACTACTGAGGGCTGGGGAGCCATGGGATCATTGTTATTATTTCCCACCCAGACACCTACTGTAATAGAGGGAGTGTATCCTAAAATCCAGGCGTCTTTGTAGTCATTAGTAGTTCCTGTTTTAGAAGCTACATTATAATCTGGAAAGTGCATTAAAGAATTTGAGCCGAACATAGGGGTTCTTGCCTTGTTATCGGAAAGGATATCTGTAATCATTCTGGCAGATTCTGTGCTGATCACTTTTCTTGGGCTCTTGTTGTTTTCTTCTATTGTCTTTCCTCTAGAGTCCTCTATTTTTAAAATGGAGACAGGAGGAATTCTAGTTCCTTCTCTGGCAAAGACAGAATAAGCAGAAGTCATATCCAATAGTTTTACCTCTCCTCCTCCTAGCACTATGGAAAGCCCGTAAAAAGAAGGGTCTCTGTTTAAGGTGGTAATACCCATTTTTTTAGCAGTTTCTATACTGTTTTCCTGTCCTGCAAGATAAGCTAAAACTTTAACAGAGGGAACGTTTAAAGACTGAGCCAAAGCTTGCCTTAGAGTAACAGGGCCCCTGAATCTACCGTCGTAGTTTTGGGGGATATAGTGTTTTCCTCCATAAACGCCAAAGTCCGTTCTCTTGTCTATAACAATATAGTCATCATCATACCCTTTTTCAAAGGCTGTAGCGTATACAAAAGGTTTAAAAGAAGAACCGGGCTGTCTTCCTTGGCCGTAGGCTGCTATGTTAACTTTTGGATCGAAGAGGCAGTCTTTTCCGGAGATGCAGCCCTCAGGATAAGGATCTCCGAACCAATCAGCAGAACCTACCATAGAAAGTATTTCACCTGTTTCAGAGTCTATTGCTACTAGAGCTCCATTATGAGCGTTGGCCCATTTGCTGTTTTTGACCCCCTCTTCTACTATCTTCTGAGCTTTTTGCTGAAGATCCCAGTCCAAGGAAGTGTAGACTTTAAGCCCTTCTTTTTCCAGATGATCCCTTCCATACTTTTCGTATAACTGATTTAAGATGTAGAAAACAAAGTGAGGGGCTTTAATTGATTGGGATATTTCAGAAAATTCCAAGTCTTCCTCCTGGTATCTTTCTTTTTCTTCTTCTGTGATAATGTGTTCTTGGGCTAATCTTTTTAAAACGTAATCTTTTCTTTCCAGAAGGTCTTCTTTGTTTTGTCCATAAGGGGAATAATAGCTTGGAGCCTGAATCATGGCAGCTAAAGAGGCCGCTTCCGGTATAGTCAGATTTTTAGCTTCCTTATTAAAGTAGGCTTTGGAAGCCGCCTGTACTCCGTAGAGATTAGGGCCGAAAGGAACTTGGTTCAAGTACCATTCTAATATTTCGTCTTTAGAGTATCTCCTTTCCAGTTCTAAAGTAAGGATAACTTCTCTTACTTTTCTTTTTATTGTTTTTTCTAAAGTCAAGAAAGTAGATCTTATTAACTGTTGAGATATGGTAGAACCTCCGTAGAGAGGTTCTCCCAGTCTGAGATTTATCTTTATGGCTCTGATTATTCCCTGAAAATCTATTCCGATGTGGGAATAGAAGTTGGCGTCTTCTGTGACAATGACAGCTTTTTTAAGATGCTCAGGCATCTCTTCTAGAGAAATAATTTCTCTTTTCTCTTCTCCGTATAATTCGTAGAGAAGAGTTTCTCCTGTTCTATCGTAGATCTTAGTTGATTCGGCAAAGACTCTCTCCGTAAACTTCTCCGGTCTAGGCAGATCTTTTGCATAATAGATAAAAAGAGCAGCTCCCGAGAATATAGCTAGGAATATTAAAGAAAGAAAACTGATAGCAATAGCATAGAAGACTCTCCTCTTTTTATATGATTTTCTTTTGTATTTTCTTTTAGCCATAATTTACTTTTTATTCCTTTTATTCTAGAATAAAATTGTATGGAAATAAAGACAGATCTAAAAATAATAAAAAGGATTCTGGAAAGAGGGGTGGAAAAAGTTATAAAAAAGGAAGATCTTTCCAGAAAATTAAAAAAAGGAAAGCAATTGAGAATAAAGCATGGAGTAGATCCCACTACCAAAGATCTTCATCTGGGTTATTCTGTTATTTATCTTAAATTGAAGGATTTTCAGGATCTCGGACATAAGATTGTTTTTTTAGTAGGTGATTTTACCGGGAGATTTGGAGATCCTACCGAAAAACTGGAGGCCAGGAACCTAAGAAGCAAAAAGGAAGTAAGAGGTTTAGCTAAGAATTATTTAAGGCAGGTTGGGAAGATACTTGACCTTAAAAAAACAGAAATCAGATACAACAGCGAATGGTATGATAAAATGTCGGCTGAAGACCTCTTAAAATTAATGAGTTATTTTACTACAGACAGGATGATGGAAAGGGATATTTTTAGAGAAAGAAAAAAAAGAAAACAAGAGACCCGCTTTCATGAGCCTGTTTATCCCGCTCTTCAAGCTTATGATTCTGTTAAACTTGAGGCAGATCTTACTGTTTGCGGAATAGACCAGATTTTTAATGAAATAAAAGGAAGAGAAATACAGGAAAAGATGGGACAGAAGCCTCAGGATATAGTTGCCACGGAGCTTTTAATAGGAACCGACGGAAAGCGCAAAATGAGTCAGAGCTTGGGAAACTATATTGGCATAGAAGAAAAACCGGAAAATCAATATGGGAAGATAATGTCTATACCAGATAACCTCATTATCTCTTATTTCAAGTTATTGACTAGAATTTCTTTGAATAAAATAGAAAAATATGAAAAGAAGCTTAGTAAAAAACAAGTAAATCCAAGAGAATTAAAATCAGAATTAGCAAAAGAAATAGTTACTTTCTATTATGGAGAAAAGAAAGCTGAGAAGGTAGAAAAAGAGTTTAATAGGGTTTTTAAAGAAAAGAAAGCACCAGAGGATATTCCAGAGTTTGAGATTAAAGAAAAAAAACTTTCTGTTTTAGATCTTCTAGTAAAGGTTAATCTTGCTTCTTCAAAATCAGAAGCTAAAAGATTGGTTAATCAAGGGGGAGTAACGATTGACAGAGAGCTTTTAAATGACTGGAAAAAAGAAATAGATATTAAAAAAGGAATGTTAATTAAAGTAGGTAAAAGAAATTTTATTAAAATTAAGTAATTATGGAAGAAGCAGAAGACTTTATCAATTTAGGAATAGTTCTGGATAATGACAAGGTTCTTATGATAAGGAGGAAAGTGAAGGAGAAAGGAAAAGGAGATTCTGTTCTAGAATGGGCTTTTCCCGGAGGAAAGCAGCGCTTTAAAGAGACAAGGGAGGAATGTGTTAAAAGAGAGGTTTTAGATGAAACAGGTTATGATGTTGATTCAATAAAACAGATAGCTGTTAAGATGCACGAGCAGTTTCCAGTAGCTGTTGTTTATCATTTATGCAATTTGAATTCTAAAAAACCTACCTCAAAACCCAAAGAACCCCACGAGGTAGCTGAGATAAAATGGATTGAGATAAAAAAGATTAGGGATTTAATTACCTCTGACCTTGATCCTAACGTAGCTAAAGAGCTTGAGATTTAAGATTGCTTCCTGCTTTTATGACATAACATAAGGCTATACCCAGAGCGTCTGTAGCGTCATCTTTTCTTTTATTCTTGTCTTTCGGTTTTTCTTCTAGGTTAAGCATGGTCTGGATCATTTTCTGGACTTGTTTTTTTTCTGCTCTTCCATAACCTGTTATAGTCATCTTTACTTGAAGAGGGGTAAACTCATAAACAGGTATTTTCTTTTTGGCAGCTGTAAGCAAAACCACGCCTTTTGCTTGAGAGACGGGCATAGCAGTTTTTAAATTTTTAAAAAAATAAAGGTTTTCTACAGCCAAAACATCAGGCTTATATTCTCTAATTATTCTGTTTAACTGGTTATTTATCTTTTTTAATCTTTCAGGATCTGAGAGATCAGGCTTTGTGATAATACATCCATAATCTAAAGTTCTCACTTTTCTTTTTTCTTTGTTTTCTATAACTCCAAAACCTAAAGTAGCGGTTCCCGGATCTATGCCTAGAATAATCATGATTTTAAATTAGAATAAATATCCTGGACAGAATCGTTTTCGTCTAATTGTTCAAAAAGCTTCTGGCAGGCTTCTTTTTTCTCTGTTTCTATTTCTTCTTTTGGAACCCAGTCTAAAGAAGCGGACTTTATCTTTATTTCTTTCCCTTCTAAATTAGTTTTTACCTTATCTAGTTCATCAGGTTTTGTATAAATATCGATTAAGTTGTCTACAGCATATATATCTTCCGCTCCCGAGTCTATAGCAGAGAGTTCTATCTCTTCTTTGTCTTTTTCTTGGGGGTCTATAGTAATAACCCCTTTTCTTTCAAAAAGCCATCTAACAGACCCTTCGTCTGCCAGCTTTCCTTTATTCTGGTTAAGAATCTGTTTTATCTCTTCTAGCGTTCTGTTCTTATTATCTGTTATTCCTTCTATTATTACAGCTATTCCTCCCGGACCGTAAGCTTCATAAGTTACATTTTCCAGTCTTCCCCCCTCTATTTCTCCGGTTCCTCTTTTGACAGCCCTTTCAATATTATCTTTGGGCATATTAAAATCCTTGGCTTTGTCTAAAGCTTGCCTTAATTTTGGGTTTTTCTCAGGATCTCCCCCTCCTTCTCTGGCAGCTACAGAGATTAAGCGGGATATTTTAGAGAAGGCCTTGCTTCTTTTAGCGTCTTCTCTCCCTTTTTGATGTTTGATTGAACTCCAATGTGAATGTCCGCTCATATCTTAATTCTACTAGAATAAGTTTATTTTGTCTATTTTTTAAGAGTATTTTAACAAGTTTTCCACATTTTTTTTGACACTTTATTAACATAAAAGGTAGAATATAATAAGATAAAGTTAATATAAAATTATGAAACCATATTCCAAAATATTTCTAATCATTTTTTTAGGAGTTTTTATTCTCGGGTTTACGTTTCAGGTTGAAGCGGTATCTTTAAACAGTCTTTGGGCTAAGGTAGAGGAGCTTAAATCTTTAATTAGCGGGATTAAGGAAAAAGAAGGATCGGCTCCAACTCCTACCCCATTAGTTTCGGGTTCTAGTCCAGAGGTAACTCCTCCAATTTATTATTCATCTGAGGCTCCTACTATAGATCATTTTATAAGGTGGGCTATCCTTTGTGGGCCAGTTGTTGAAGAAGGTGGATTTGAGAGATCATTGACCTATGGAAGTATAGGCGAGGATGTTGCTTGTTGGCAAAGCATACTTAACTTTACTCCAGAAACCCAAGTTGCTTCTAGTGGCGCTGGCTCTCTTAATGAGGAGACCCTTTATTTTTTATCTAAGACTTCTGCAGCGACGAGGAAACTTCAAGAAGAAGCAGGGTTGCCTGTTGACGGAAGATTTGAAGGAGAAATTGTAAGTATGGCTAATGAGTTTCTAGCATCGGCGACAGAGGCCGTGGGAGGCAAACAAACAATTGAACTTTCTTCCGAGGAATTAAAGTCAGCAGTGAGAGAGGGAATTTCAAAGGCAGGAGGTGGTTTAAAAGGAGTAGCAGGGGCTGAAACCAATTGTTATGATTCAGATGGGCCGAAGAACGATGGACATGATATAAAGAAAAAAGGAGAGACTACTAGTTGGAGTCCCTACAATCCTACCGATGAAAGCGAATGGAAACATGTTAGTGATAAATGTCATTCTAAAACTGAAGTAGAAGAAGGATATTGTGAAAAGACTGGATTTAAAATGCCGAAGGGGGGCCTTTTGGGAAAATTTGGGGTTAGTCGCGATATGAAAGAGGCATCAATGGTAATAGAAGAATGCCCTCCTCCTTTGAACAGATGTGAGAATGGAAGATGCTTAGCTGAACCACCAGCTTGTAGCGATTCTGATGGAGGAAACAACTTAGAAAAAGCGGGAGAAACTACGGGGGTGAAAGAGATTGCAGGTGAGTATGAAGAGATTACAGAACAAGATAAGTGTCCTCAGGGAGAAGGTAATCCTGCAATAATAGAATATTTTTGCCAGCCAAAAGAAATTAAGAAGGGGGATGGTAAAACTTATAAATATAGAATTCTGGAAGCTAACTCTACAGATTGCCCTTCTGGAAGTGTGTGCGAACTACAAGTTATTAGAAAAGAGGGATGGTTTGGAGAAAAAAAGATAAAAGCAGCTGCTTGTGTTCTTGCATCAACTCCAACTCCAACTTCAACCCCAACTCCAACTCCAACTCCAACTCCAACCTATTCTTATTCACCTACTCCTACTCCAACTCCAACTCCAACTCCAACCTATTCTTATTCACCTACTCCTACTCCAACTCCAACTCCTACTCCTACACTAACTCCAACTCCAACTCCAACTCCAACAGCTACACCAACACCAACATATAATTATAGTCCTAGTCCAACCCCCTACTCAGCAAATAATGATACTGCTTCTCAAAGACTTCTTGCTTCTATGCGTCAGATGATAAACTCTTTGATGTTTCAAATAAGCAGGTTGTTAGGAAATTAGAAGGAAGATTTAAAACAGCCCTTTTCTTAGAGGGGCTGTTTTTATTTTACAGGAAGTCTATTATAGGAGAATAGATTTTTTGAAGTATGTTGTTTTCTAAAGGAAAACCGTAAATTAAAGGCAGAAGCAAAAGAAAAACTAGAAAGACGAGAACAAGAAAAGATATTAGGTAATGGGATGAGAATTTATTCTTAAATACTGTCTTATAAAGGGCGGAAAGAACAAGTATTCCAAAGATCAAAGAAGGAAGATAGTGGTATAAAAAAGTCACTCTGTTTATCTTTAGAAAAGGAATTATATTTACAAAAAAACCTGTAGTAAAGATATATATCTCGAGAGGTACTTTCTTTCTGAATGTTTTTCTTGAAAAAAGAATAAGAGAGGTTATTACACCAGCTATTACAGCCCACCATATTAAAGGATTAGCTATTAAATAAATATTGGCTGTTTTAGAATTTGTGCTTTTTGACCAATACCAGATAGAACCTTTTCCTAAAATCCATTGATACCATTTACTTGCAAAAGGGTGATCGGCTTTTAGAGTTGAGTTATATCTGTACATAGCTTCATTCAATTCTATAAACTTCTCAAATGAACCGGCTGCTTTTACATTATCTTCTAAATTATTTCCTTCTAGACTCTTTTGAAATGAGGAACTCATAAAAGCGTCTCCTGTTCCTGACTTGTAAAGAATCTTAAAATGAACAAAGAAGACAGCAAAATAGGTTATAACAAAAACCAAGGATAGAAGTATTAATTTAAAAGCTGTATCTTTGTATTTTTTGGTTTTAAATATTTTTAAAAAATTGAAAAGGAAAATTAATCCAAAAAAAGTAAGCCCCGTCCATTTAATACTGAAAGACAAAGCTGCGAAAAAGCTAGCTATAAGAAGAACATATAGTTTCTTCTTTTTCTCCCAGTCAAAAAAGAAGTAAAGAGAAAGAAATCCAAAGAATAAAAGAAATATATCTACTAAAACTAATCTTGATTGGACTGATAGAGTGGAGCTAAAAAGAGTTAAAAAGCCTGCTAAAAAAGCTGCTTTTTTAGATAACCCTATTTTAAGGACCAACTTATAAATTAAGATAACAAGTAAAGCTCCTGTTAGAGCTGGCAGGAATCTTAAAAGAAATATTTCTCCGCTGCTTACTCCTTCTCCTATATTAGAAAAAGTAGCTTCAGGATGGAGTCCGAAAATCTTTGTAAAGCCCGCAATGAGCATTTTTCCTAAAGGAGGATGGATGTCAAAATAGTATTGGTGGTTAAAGTAGTAACTTGCAAATTTTCCAAAATGGACTTCATCAAAAACAGTTTCTGAAGGATAAGCTAGAAAGAAAAAACGGGTTAAGAAAGCAGATATTGAAAGGAAGATAAAATGCCAGTTTTTCTTAAAATATTCAATTTTCATTTATTTTAAAAACTTTAGCTTCCTCCATATTCAAGAAAAGAGAATAATTATCTTTGTAAAAATCCTCTTCAGCTTTAAACTTATTTTTTTCGCTGGGGCCGATTAAAACGTAATCAACCCCATATTTTTCAAGCAGTTTTTTAGCTCCTTCTTTTCCTTGAAACATAATTTCTATTTCTCCGAATCTTTGAGAAATATCTATGCCGTAAGTCCAAAGCCATCCTCCGTAGCCTGCTACTACCTGTCTTCCTGTTAAGCAGGAAACGTAGTGATTGTGATCGTCCGAGGTCAGAAAAACAGAATCAGGATCTGTGTTTTCTCTGATTGTTTCAGCTTTTTTTATATCTTTTTGGGAGATAAAGAGATATCCTTTTTTAGTCCATAAGTGGCCGATATCCAGAAAGGTAGAAAAAGTCATAAAAAAGACAGCAATTATTATCAAGAACTTTATAAGAATATCTTTTTTCCAAAGCTTCACTAAAAATACAGAAATAATAACTGATGTCAGTAAAAACCAGTAAATAGTTATTTTAATATTATCATAATCGTGAGGCTGAAAGAGAAAGAGATTGGTAATGATAAAAAGAGAAAAGAAAGAAAGATATATTTTTTTAAGCTCTTTTTTTACAAAAAATAAGCTTACAGGGAAAAGAATCAGAAACAGGCCTAAATTTCTGAACCAGAAATAAAGCCACCCCTGGTCTTTAGCCAGCCAGCCCAGCCTGAAAGTTATGCTGCTTTCTCCTCCTGGGAAAAGAAGGAAGATTTGCCAGACGCCCAAAATTATAATAGGTGTAAAGAAAGCAATCAGGTTTTTAAAAGGTTTTTTAGAAAGAAGAATAATTAAAAAGAAAGAAGCAATAGATAAAGCAATTAAAGAATGAATATGAAGAATGGGCAGGAAAGAAGCTGCCACTCCTCCTAGTATTAAAAGCTTGAAGCTATTTTCTTTTATTCCTTTGTAGAGAGAGGTAAAACAGATTATAGCTAAAGGAAATCCTATAGTTAGGGCCCTTTGAGGTAAAAGAAGGGCTTGCATGAAGTTTGTCCAATGAATTCCTTTATCTGCTATATGAGTAAAAGCTGTATGAGAGTTCTTTAAATGATTTATAATTTCCAAGAGATTCATTCCATCTATTTCCTTAAAAAGATAAAGGAATCCTAGTCCGCTCCCGAAAAGGAAAAGAAAAACAGAAAGAATGCTTACAGCTTTATCTTTTGTAATCTTGAGAATAAAGTAAAAAAGAAGGACTATTAAAGAAATAGAGTATAAAAAGCCCGGTATAATCATAGATAAAATCCTGCTTTCGCCTAGTTTCATCAGAACAGCTGACTGGAAGTCTGCCATAAAGGTATAAGAAAAAGGTTCTCCTACAAAGATAGGATTTTTAAAAGAGATTTGATCTGAATATAAGAAATGAGAGAGATAAGTATTATGAGCTGCCCAGTCTCCCCAAACTCCTCCTATGGCTATAGTGAATAATCCTTCTTCTGTTTCAAAAAATACTTTAGACCAGACAATAGAAAAGAAAGCAAAGAAGATAATAAAGAGAATTAAAAAAGGAACTATTTTTTTATTATCTATTCTTTTTTTAAAATCTCTTAAATCTTTTAGAAGCGTGTTTTTAATATCTATCTTTCTTATTCTCAGAACGGTTAAAAGCAGAGTAAGAACTAAGAGAAAAGAGATCAAAATTACGTTCCTATTAAATCCTAAAAAGAGAGAAAGCAAAAAGGAAGAGAAGGTTAAGGATAAAGATCCTATAATTAAACTCCAAGTAAGCTTTTCTTCAAAAAAAAGATTTAACCTTAAAGAATATATTAAAAAAAGTCCGATAATTATTGAAAATAGGAAGAATAAAAAGGCTATCATATCTTAGATAATAACAAAATGTTTTTTTAAGGGCAATGTATAAAAAGAGGGTGACCGAGGTCACCCTATTAATGCTAAGAGATTCTCTCCAAAATGGATCGAGCTTTATCGGTCCATTTAGATTCTCCCCTATTGAGAATCTTTTGGAGATATTCTCTTGCTTTTTTCTCCTTTCCTGCTCTCAGAAAGTTTTTAGCCATATTGAACCAGTTTTGGCACATCAGTTCTTCTCTCTGGTTCTCCAAGGCTTTTCTAATATCGGGATCTTCTTTCAGTTCCAGAAAGTGCTTTCTCACAAGAGGGTAGCGCTTTGCTTTCTGGAAATGGCTCAGGTAGGCCTGATAGAGCTTAAATGCTGTGAGGTAGTCTCCCTTGCTCTCGGCGCTGCGAGCTCTTTTTTCGAGTTGATTTGCCTTGGTGTCATTAGTGTTGTCTTTTTTCAAGATAGGGACTAGAGCACTTTTGGCTTTAAGGCCAAAGTCGCATCCCCGGAAGATGTGAGAGGCTTTCCTCAAGGCCTTTACAGCATCTTGTTTTCTTCCTTCCTTGGAGGCTTTTTCTGCTTCAGAGAATAGATCGTCAGCTTTCTTTTTGATCTCTTCTGCTGTCTGTCCTGCTTCCTGAACCAAGGCGTAGTCGCCCGGGATGTAAGCAGCTTCCCTGTAATTCTGGTATGCTTCTCCCAGGTCGCCTCTCTCTTCTGCTTTTTCTGCCTGAGCTGTTTTTGCCTTGGCCTCTCTTAAAGGACCGAACTCCTCAAACCATCTGTTGAGAATTTCGGTTTCGGGGTAATGGCCGTGGCCCCCGGACCAGGTTTCAAAAATGACCGAGGCTCCTCTCGATTTGTAATAGGAAACTGCCCACTTAGCCCATTTGTGGTTTTCATCGCTTGAGCCGGCTCCTACATAGATAGGCATGCCGTTAAGTCCCGTCCTCTTTTTTCTGGGGACTGCGATGTGAAAACCGCCAAAGAGTCTTTGGGAGCCAAAACCGGGAAGAGTAGGTCTTTTATGGAGGTTTTCGTAACGTCCGGAACCCAGAATCATTAGTCCTGCCCATAGGGAAGGATCTTTTTCTGCGATTCCACTGGCCAAGAAACCTCCAGCGCTGTTGCCAGCCAAGAAGACATAGTTGGGATGGATACTGAACTTTTTCGAGAGATCCTGGACGAGTTGCTTGGCGTTGGCTTCATCTCTGTCGATCCTGCTGTTGGTGTCCATGCTGTTCCAGTAATAGTCTACACCGACAAGGACGAAGTTTTTACCGTCTGTGAACTTCTCATAGGGAAAGGTGGTGGGTCTTCCGTTTCTGCCATGATAGCAGAAAACAGTTGGCCAGAGTTTCTCAGGGTCGTAATTCTCGGGCAGGGAAACTGTGCAGTACCCGCAAGGTCCCGCAGAAGGTGTCTCTACCCTGACCTGACCCGCGTTTAGGGTTGCCGTAAAAACAAGGAATACTGCTAGGGCAAGCGGCATGTTTTTCATCTCGTCTTCCTTTCAGATTGCAGGTTAATGGATTTTGAAGGAACCTTAACTGTTCTGTCTTTATTCTCCTATTTTTTTAACCTTTTGTCAATAGCTGGCCCTTTAAAACTGTTCTAAGAAGATAAAAAATTTGTGGAAAACTTCCTTGTTGTTTTGTTTGGGAGTGTTATACTTTAAATAAGGTATAAATTATAATAAGTTTAAATAAAAAAATGGAAAAGAAACTTTTAAAATATTTATTTTTGGGCGGAATAGCTCTATTCTGTCTCTTTGTATTAATAAATACTTTTACTTTAAAAACGGGGAATAATTCCTTATTAGGAAATGTTAATATAGTTCAGGCTTCTACTCCTACCCCTACACCAACTTCTTCAGCAACACCAACACCTACTCCAGAGCCTGAATCTACACCAACACCTACTCCAGAGCCTGAATCTACACCAACACCTACTCCAGAGTCTGAATCTACACCAACACCTACTCCAGAGTCTGAATCTACACCAACACCTACTCCAGAGCCTGAATCTACACCGACACCTACTCCAGAGCCTGAATCTACACCGACACCCACTCCCACTCCCACTCCCACACCCACTCCTACACCCACTCCTACACCCACTCCTAGTGCAGTATGTGGAGATGGTATAGTAGAATATCCCGAGGAATGTGAACCTACTCAAGATGATGCCTGCCCAGGTCAATGTATACCCCCGGGGGAGCCTAATGAATGTCAATGTCCAGCGGGAAATTGCGATTCTTATTGTAAAAATAAAAAATATACAGATACTAGTCTAGGGGCAGTAGCGGTAGAACGAAACTTTGAAGAGGGAATTTGTGCTAATAGTAATCCCGGTTCTCCTCCTCCAGGAAAAATAGAATTAGCAGAAGCTTGTTTATCAGAAGGAAGAACGAATGTAAAAGTAGGTTCTAGTTTCTGGGATAGATTATTAGGTTTTGTCGGGCTTGAGTTTTTAAACAAAGAATCCAGAGTTAATTTAATAAAAGAGGGAGAAACCGAAGCTGAGATCGGTAGTTGTTCTGATTATTTTGAATCAGGAGGTGTTAAATTTAAGAATTTTCTAGTGAAAGGAGGTTCTCAAAAAGACTTAAAAGCTGGTGACAAAATCTTTTTTGAGACAAGTGTTCTAAACGAAGGTTCTTATCCGGTAGCTGAAGGAATGGTTTATATAAAGGTTTATCGGAATAGACCAAATAAAGAACCTCATCAAAAAAATTATTTTGTAGACGATTTTATTGCTCTTGAAGACATTAATTTGTGGCCGGGCGAGGAGAAAGAATTAGAATTTAGTTGGACTGTTCCGGAAAACGCTATGGCTGGAAATTATAATATTGGTTTATATTTTGCCAGTGATAAGCAAATATCTTTAAGCGGAAGTACTTATACTCCTGGATTTTCTGGTAGGGGAATAAACCTAGAAATTCAAGGAACTGATGAAGGTTTTTGGTTCGAAAATAATAAGATAGAGCTAAATCAGTTTTTAATCGACACAGCTACCTTTTTCCCTATTCTTGAACCAGGAGATGTTTCAATCTCTTTGCCCTTAAAGAGTACGCTTACTGAAGGTTCTGCTAGTGTTTCTGCAGATATATACCGTTTTGATTTATTAAATGAGGATTCAATAATTTCTAAATACCATAAAGAAAAAGATGTTTCTCTAGCTGATTCAGAACAATTTATAGAGTTTCAATTCTCTAATTTGGATCCTGGCGCTTATGTTATTAAAGTTGAAGCTGAAGGAGAAGGACAGAAATCTATGACAGAGACGAGATTTACTGTAGGTGGTGGAAGAGCTAGATTTATTTCAGCTGGAATTAAGAATTTTCCTCTTCGAGAAGGAAAAGAAAACACCTTGTTTGCCTGTTTCTCTAATATTACCGATTCCTCTACTCTTTTTTCCGGTAGGGTGTTAGTTTTTCTTAAAGATAAAAAAACAGGTATGGGCTTAACCCAAATGGACTACTTGGGTACTATTTCCAGTGATAAGATTTCAATTACAAAAGAATTTGCACTAGGCAAAAGATATGATGAAGTTATTCTAGTCGCTAGGATATATAGTATTTCAGGTAAGATAATTGATGAAATAGAGATAGATTATAACCTTTCCGATTTTTCAGAAAGAGAGATACCTTCTCCTCCTATGTTTTTGTGGAAAATTGTTCTTTCAATTTTATTATTAGTTATAGGAGGTATAGGTTTGTACCTAATCTTTAGAAAGTTTAAAAAAGGAGACGGCAGATGGAACAGGGTTGCACTTGTTTTAGTTTTTGCTTTTTTGTCAACATTTCTTGTAATGAGTCTTTCTTCAGGAAGCTACGAAGATTCTTCTTATCCTGAATCTGGATATGGAACTTTTAAATTCCAATGTGATGGCGGAGATCAAGAATGTTGTCAGTACTGGTATGATCAATGGGAAGGAGAAACAGCTTGGACTTGGAATGATCAAGGCGAGAGAGAATCGACAAGTTGGATTCCAATAGAAACCGAGCAGGATATGTATGTCAAATTTTTTCATGATGCCTGGAAAGATTCTAGTGAAACAGAGATATCTTCTGATAGCGGTTCTCCAACTAATGTCAGCCCGGGAGAAGTAATAAAAGACAGTTCTTATCCTTCTGGAGATTATGAAAGGAAAACAGGTTATATAAGAACGCCTGTTGTAAATTGGCTGAATAATACAGGGCTTGATGACTCAGGTGTTTATTATTCTTCCAACAACTCTAATATTAGAAGATGCGCTCTTGGCGGAGCAGCTGATGACGAAGAATGCCCTCCAGGTCTAGAGGGTTACTATGCCTATCAAGGAGGGAAATACGCTTTTGAAACTGCTTGTAATAATGCTAATAATTATTATCGAGATGAATATTTTGGTCTGAATTATACTTATCCTATGTGGTATGATGCGCATACTATTCCAGATGGTTGGTATTATGGGTTAGATAGTGCTGCCTGTATCGGAACTCAAGTTAATTGTGAGAGAGAGATGACTATTTCAGTAGATGGTCCTATAGAGTGTACTTTAACGAAAGTGACAGATGAGGGAGTTTCATATGGAAATCCGGCATATCCAGAAGTGCACGATAAGTACGAGTATGAAAGCAACCCCGTTGATGATAATTCCGAAGAAGTTTCTGTTTCTGACTCAGGAGAAAAAGATGGTAATTTCAAGTCAGTTTCCTTAACAGGGGTTGAAATAACATCTGAGTGTACGGTGGCTGATGGAGAAACAATAGAAAGCATAGGTGCTCCGGTTGAAGCGGAAATTAAAGTTAAAAACGATGTAAGTTGCTTCACTTATTTTGATAAAGCAATTATTGCTAATGTAGAAAAAACGAAGCACTATTTTTATTGGCCCTTTGATTTTGACTGTCAGGGAGACGAAAAATGTTATTGTAAGGGATATTATTGGGAGAATGAGATTACGGATACTGAATGCCATGGTCTGTATTATCCAATGGAAATGACAACCTCTCTTACAAACTCAGAAGGAAATAGGGTTGTCGAGGAAAGCACAGAGAGAACTTACTATGTGGAGATAGCAAACTCTAAAGTAGAACTGGATTCAGCTGAAGGTTCAGGTGTTAATTTCCTTGGTTCAGAAAGCGAGGTTGAGATAACCAAAACTTCCGATGAAAGCGTGGAAGTTACCTATGATCTTAAATATTCCGATATGTATCAAGGTGATCATGGAGCAGTTAGTATCCTAAATCATGATTGTGGAGCAAGTGTTGATTCAGAAAGTGTTTCTTGCGATGGCAATGCCAATGGGAACGAAGATGGATATTGTACCTTAGTTTGTAATTATTCTTCTGATGTCAGTTCTGGAAATTACAGCGCTTATGTCGAGATTGAGAATGATGAAAAATTCGCAGAGACAGATATTGATATTACTGTTTCAGAAAATAATTCTCCCAACGTTACCCCTCTTGATGTAGAACCGGTTGATTGTTGTTTTCACAATCATATGGGAGCAATATTCAATTGGGATTATGATGATCCGGACGGTGATTCTCAGTCTGGTTATCAAGTCCAAATTAAAAGGGGGAGCGATAGTGATTTTTCTGCTCTATCCATTTGTGGTAATCTTGATGAATTCGAAAATGGAAACTGTATAATTGATAGTTGTGTTACTCTAGATTTTAATACTTGTGAGACGGGTGGTGAATCTTCTGCATTAACCATAGATGGTGATTCAAGGCCTTTTGGAGTAGATAGCAATCATTATTGGAGAGTAAAAGTTTGGGATAGCGAGGGTGCTGACTCTGGCTGGGAACATCCTCCTTTTAGCTTCGATTTTTGGCCTTGGCCGGAATTTACTTATCAGGTTTTAGATGAGAACAGTGATATTAAAACCGGTCCTACTTCCTGTGATGTGGAAACGGATGGACAGGCAAATTGTGTGGAAAGTCCAATTGATCTTGAAGAAAGAGAAAAAATTGAAGTGATTACTAACGACTCTAGATATTGTGATGACTGCGATTATGTATGGGATTTTGGAGACGGCACAGTTGTAAACAAAGGGGATAAAACGCCGCCCTCAATCCATGATTATAACAACAGAGGAGCCTATACATTAAGCTTAAAAGCCACAGATTCAGATGGTCATAGCTGTACAATAAACTTGCCTTTGACTGTTGGAGATGTTATTTTTCCTCCAGAATGGAAAGAGATAATTCCCTTTTGATTTGACAGAGAGTTTTAAAAGTAGTAAACTAAAGTTAGTTCTTAAACAAGAACCCTGAGATTAAGGAGAGGGGAAATGAAAGCTGCAAGAATCATTCCGACAGTGACCCTGTTTGTTTTTCTGGCAAGTCCGGTTTTTGCTGATCTGGAGAGATTTACTATCACAGAACGTACTCAACATGTGATAGATCCTCCTTTTTCTAGTCTGAGCGTGGAAGGAAACTTTGTTGCCTGGATCGATCGGCGTAATTGGGATATAACGGATTTGAATGATGATATTTACGGTTACAATTTGGCTGAAAAGAAAGAATTCCCCATTTGCACAGAAGTACACCCTCAGACGTCTCTTTCTATTGGGGATAATTTTGTTGTTTGGGAAGACCAAAGAAGAAAGGATGATATAGGTTGTGAAGGCTGTGATATTTACGCCTACAACCTGACCACCCAAGAGGAGTTTCCGCTTGTTACTCAAGGTGTTCAGCATGAAACCTCCATGGATGGAGATATCGCAGTCTACAGAACCGGCTGGGGTATTCGCGGTTATAATTTTTCTACCGGTGAAGATTTTCCTATTTCAGCTGGTAGCGGAAGATTTTCAGAAAGACCTTCGATTAAGGGTAATATTGTAGCCTGGGAATCTTTTATCTATTCTGATGAAGAAGGTTTCCACGACTATGATATTTGGGCCCATAACCTAAACACCAGCGAAACATTTACCGTCTGCGAAGCTCCGGGTGATCAGATAAGTGTTTCCGTTGGAGAAAACTTTATTTTCTGGCATGATGGACGGGACGATAGTTCTATTTACGGATATGACCTCTCAACAGAAGAGGAATTTATTTTCAGTGAAGGAGGAAGTGTCCCTATTGAGAGTGAAGGATTCATCTTTCAAGGTGGTCCTTGGGGAATTCGTATCTTCAACTCTTTCACCAAGGAAGAGGTAGGGACTCTGGACATCAATTCCAAGTTTGATGTCGATGGCGAATTCCTGGTTTGGAGCAATCTTCAGGGAATTTACGGTGCTCATATTCCAGAGCCCGCAACCCTCGTTCTTCTTCTGGCAGGATCTCTTCTGCTAAGAAGAAGAAAGTAGTTCTTTACATATTTAAGAGCAGAAGTTCTCTCCTTCTGCTCTTTTTATTTAAATAATAAAGCTTCTCCTTATATACAAACAGCTGTACAACATTGACAGGTGTTTTAAAATATGTTAATTCTAAATTAGGTGGACTTTCACAACTTAATAACCCTAAGAAGGAGGAATACGATGAAAAGAGCAAGAATCGTAACGATGATCTTGTTTGTTGTAGCACTTTCTCTCCTGGTTCCGGTCTCAAATGCAATGAGCGGCAATGTCAGTAATGTCATCAGTCCTGGCGAAGAAAGAGCCTGGGGACCGATTAAGGAAGGCGATATTTTGCGGATTTACTGTCCTTACGAGGGGCAGCGACTAAGCGGAGTTTTCAGCCACGATCAGGCAAAGCGAGGTGATATATTAAAACATCGATCCGGCAGTCTTGGGGAATTCCCAGGAGAAACATTAAAACCCAGTGTCGGTATTAAAATCGGAAAAATTATTATTGTTAATATCTACTGTGCGAAAAGCGTGAAAGGGCCATGGAGATGGCTTCAGTGTACGAAAAGTGCTTACTTCCCCTTTGTTCTCGAGACAGAGAAAGAGCTTGGCTATACACCGGAAGTTTATATGTTTGAAATTCGATGTTATCAACACAGTGTTCCTAAAAATTGCAAACAACTCGGCTGGCCATCTATTACTACCCTGAAAATTTCTGCTCTTCCAGGGCAAATCGGAAAAACAGACGAAAACAAAATTAGTCCTGCTGAATCTTTTGCTATTTCAGCGAAAAAGCTTACTGATATAATAACAAGAAGAAAGGAGCTTGCTCGTCAGCCAACTTTACCATCCTTTGAGTTCAAACACGGTCCGAAGTATCTAGGAGAAGTGTCCTTTGATAAGTTTGACAACCCATTTTACGTAAAGGCCGCGGTTGATTCGGCAAAAGCATTTGCTCTATCTGCAAAGATGGTACCCGAATTGAGCGATGCCGCCACAACTACTTTAAGGAAAACCAAACAGATTGACCGGTTGATATCTATTCAAATACAGCGGATGCAGACAGAAAAAGATGAGGTTTTGGTCAACAATCTGCGAGTATTGCGCGCAAGATTAGCCAAGGCTATAGAACCGTTCCTGCGGTCTGAGTAATCTCTTGCAGAATCTTTTCTAATAAGAAGAAGAAAGTAGTTCTTTACATATTTAAGAGCAGAAGTTCTCTCCTTCTGCTCTTTTTTATTTAAATACTAAAGCTTCTTCTTATATACAAGACAGCAGAAGCTGAAACCAAAGCCACTATTAAAGCTATCAAAAAGGAGTTCTTATTTCTAATATCTTCACTAACCTGAGCTTTCGCTTTTTCTGGAGACGGCTCTTCTTTAAAAGGAGATTTTGATAGAGGCCCGTCCTCTACGGATTCAGCTGACCGAGGCCCGTCCTCGGTTAATTTGTTTTCTGATCCAGGGGTCAAAATAGTAGTCCAGGCCCATTCATTGTCTTTTTTACTATAAGATTCACCAAGAGAAGCTTTTCCATAATCAATAGAATCTATTATTTTTCCTTTAGGGTTTATAAGTTCCAGGCCGTCTCCTGAATTATTGAGGGTGATTTTTGTTTCAGGCCTCCTTAAAATTAAATATCCTCCAGAAGATATTGTTTTATCTGGAAAAGTAAAAGTAGTTATGCTTCCTTTTTTGTCTTTTATCTGCCAAAGATTAAGATTTACTTTAAATTCGTTTTTATTGTATATCTCAATCCATTCTTCTTCTGCGTCCGGTCCTTCGGGAGAGGGCATAATTTCTGTAAAGACAATATTTCCAGGATAGCTTTCAGCTGACAAAGGCTCCTTCTCTGCAAGGGCCTGAGGAGAACTTTTCTCCGCGAGCTTTCCAGATCCTCGGGAGTTCTCTGATTTCGGCGTTCCTCCCGGTTCTTGGCTGGTTTGCCAGGAGCTATTTCTTTCCATTGTTTGTTTGGTCTTGTTGTCTCCTGTCATCCATCCATCAGAAGATAAAACTTTGTCTATTATCTTTTCCGAAGAATCTATTAATTTTAGGTTTTCCCCCTTATTGCTTAAAGCTCCTGTGTAAATTAAATCAGCTTTTTCTGGAGTTGTATTGTCGTCTGTTCTTTCCAAAAGATAAAAAGAGTTAGCTTTAATTTCACCTTCCAGCTCTATTTCCGGGCTTCCGTCTTCTGACTTAAGAATCCATCCTTCAAGATCTATGTTTTCTTTTCCTTTATTCTTTAATTCTATCCATTCGTCGTTATATGAAGTTTCTGTTCCCATCCAGGCTATTTCATTAATGACTACGGAAGCGGAGACAAAAGCAGGCAGAATAAGAAATAATAGAGGGATAATAATTTTGTGGGTCATTGTTAAATTGTAGCAAAAGTAAAGATTGGCTTCTACTCAAAACCTTTGGAATAGAGAATATTTTCAGGGTTTGGTTTCTCTATTCTGTACATAAGTGCACAGAATAAGGAAACAGTAGTTTAGAAATAAAGAAAAAAACTCCTATATTTCAAGGAGATATTTTTGCGGTCTCTCATGCTTTTATTAACTGAATTTATTATAACTAATTGGATATATTAGCTATGTTTAATTATATCCAATAAAATTAAAAAGCCGAGAGTTTTCCCGACTTAAAAGGTTATTAAATCAAATATTCCTGTCCTCCTTTGTATTTTAATTCCAGATGGCGGTAGGCCTCTTTGGTAGCCACTCTTCCTCTCGGAGTCTTTGCTAAAAAGCCCATTCTCATAAGATAAGGTTCGTAAATATCTAGAATAGTGTCTTCTTCTTCTGCTGTAGCAGCAGCTAGGGTCTGGAGTCCTACCGGCCCTCCACTGAACTTTTTAACAATAGTTTTTATTATCTTTCTGTCTCCAGGCTCCAGTCCTGCTTTATCAATTTCAAGAAACTTCATAGCTTTTTCTGCTGTTTTTTCGTCTATAATATCTTCTCCTTCTACCTGGGCAAAATCTCTTACTCTTTTTAACAATCTATTGGCTACTCTGGGAGTGAAACGAGCTCTTTCGGCTATCAGTTTTATAGCTTCAGGCTCAATCTCAACATCCAACAATTTACTTGAATTTTTAATTATGCTCTCTATTTCTTCTTGGGTGTAGAAATTAAGCTGGAAGGTGGCTCCGAATCTGTTTCTTAAAGGAGCTGAAACAGAGGCTACTCTGGTAGTAGCTCCTATAAAAGTGAATTTGGGCAGCTTTAAATCCATAGTTCTTGCCATAGGCCCTTTTCCCAGAATGAGGCTTAGCTTAAAGTCTTCTAAAGCTGGATAAAGGAATTCTTCTATCATTTTATTCATTCTATGGACTTCGTCGCAGAAAAGAAGATCTCCCTCTTCTAAATTAGTTAAGATAGCAGCTAAATCTCCTACTTTTTTGATAGCAGGTCCTGTAATAGTTCTGATGTTGCTTTCCATTTCACGGGATATAAGGTATGATAGACTTGTCTTACCTAATCCGCTATTTCCGTAAAAGAGGAGGTGTTCAGGACAAGATTCTCCTCTTTTTTTAGCGGCTTTCAGCATTACTTGAAGGTTCTTTTTGGTTTTTTCCTGACCTATAAAATCGTCCCATGTTTTGGGTCTTAAAGCAGAATCAAAGCTTTCGTCTTCTTTCGGGGAAAGCGGGGAAATGTCTTTTTCTCTTGACAAATCTTCCATAATTTGTTAGAATAGTATTGTTAAACTGATCTTAGGGCTGGGGGACTAGGAATCTTTCGCAGATGGATAGATTGGCTTAGGCGAACCTATACCTCGGAAAAATTCTGAGCTTTAGTAGAAAACTTGAGTTTTCCCCCAGCCCCAAGACCGGTTTAGGAGCCTCTTTTTGGGGCTCCTTTTTATTCTTCTCCAGTTACCCTCTCTACTTCTTCTATGGTACTTATTCCTTTTAATACTTTAATAAAACCATCTTGCCTCATTGAAACCATTCCTTTTTTAATAGCTTTTTCTCTCATTTCAGCTATAGAAGGAGATTTTAAGATAAACTTTTCCATTTCATCATCTACAATGAAACTTTCAAATATACCGACTCTTCCCTTGTATCCTGTAAAACTGCATTCTTTGCATCCTTTAGCTACCGGTATTTTCTTTATATCAGGAACCTTTACTTCTTTAGGAAGATTCTTAAGAGCTTTTTTCAAGGTTTTCATCTGTTTTTCTGATGGCTTTTTGTATTCTACGCATTTTGGACAAACCTTTCTGACTAATCTTTGTCCTATAGCCACATTAATAGAAGGGGCTATATTCTCCGGTTTCTCTCCAAGGGCTTGAAGTCTGGCTATGGTTCCAGCAGCATCGTTAGTGTGAACTGTGCTCAAGACTAGATGACCTGTTAAAGAGGCTTGAAGGGATATTTCAGCGGTTTCTTTGTCTCTTATCTCACCTACTAGAATTACGTCGGGATCCTGTCTTACAATAGCTCTCAGTCCGTTAGCAAAGGTGAATCCCCTTGATTCGTCTACCTGAGACTGAGATACTCCTTTTAAGTGGTATTCTATCGGATCCTCAATAGTGATTATCTTTATTTTGGGATTGTTTATCTTTTGGATAAAGGCGTAAAGAGTAGTGGTCTTACCGGATCCTGTAGGACCTGTGCAGATTATCATTCCATTTGGCTTTTTAATCTGCTCCTTAAAGGTTTTAAGCATATCCTCTCTTAAACCTAATTCTTCCATACTGACAACCCATTTTGGGTTTAATATCCTTAAGACTAAAGCTTCTCCATATTCTGAAGGAAGAGAAGAAGCTCTTATCTCCACTGAAATTCTTTCTATTAAAATAGAAAAACGGCCGTCCTGGGGCCGTGAGGTCACATTTAATTTAATGCCAGATAAAAGCTTTATTCTAGAGAGAAGACTTTTGTATGTTTTTCTGTCGAAGAAAAGAACGTCATGTAAAACTCCATCTACTCTTATTCTCAATTTTATTTCGTCTTCTTTTGGTTCTATGTGGATATCTGAAGCGTCTAAATAGAAAGCGCCAGCCAGCAGGAATTCAACTAATTCTGTTGTTTTAAGATGAAGAGAGTTCTTAATCTTTTCTTTATAGTCTGGGATATTCTTTACTTCTTTTTTAAGTTCCTTAACAGTTCTTTCTGCTATCTTTACCTCTCCTGTTATTTTTTTCTTTTCTGGCATGTGTTTTCAAATTATATTAAGATAAAACAAGGTTATTCCAATTTATCCTATTTAAAAAAAGAAGTCAAATGAAAGAATACACAACAAAAACAGAAAAGGAAACAAGAGAACTGGCAAAGGATATAGCCAAGTCTATTCTGAAAGGAAAGTTCAGAATATTAGCTTTGAAAGGAGATTTAGGAGGGGGGAAGACGTCCTTTGTTCAAGGCTTAGCTAAAGGGCTAGGAATAAAAGAAGATGTATTAAGCCCTACTTTTGTTATTTTCAGGAAGCTCAAAGCTCCTTTTCCTTTTGAATATTTTTACCATTTTGACTGCTACAGGATAAAAGATTCTAAAGAGATCCTAGACTTAGGCTTTAAAGAAATTATCAACAATCCCAAGAATATTATTGTTGTAGAATGGGCAGAGAAAATAGAGGATATTCTGCCAAGAGAAACTTTGGTTTTAAACTTTGAGTTTTTAGGAAAGAATAAAAGAAAGATAACACCTAGTTCTGATTTATGATAAAATAGACGATGAAGAGAATTTTAGCCATAGACGCCAACGCTTTAATCCACAGGGCCTATCACGCCCTGCCTCCTTTAAAGACAGAAGAAGGAGAGATTGTTGGCGCAGTTTACGGGTTTCTTTTAATTCTCTTTAAGGCAATAAAGGATTTAAATCCTCAGTATATTGTAGCAGCTTTTGATTATCCAGCTCCCACTTTCCGCCATAAAGAATACAAAGAGTATAAAGCTCACCGAGAGAAAGCTCCAGATGAGCTTATTTCCCAGATACCTCTTGTTAAAGAGGCTCTTGAAAAGTTCAATGTGAAAGTTATAGAAAAGAAGGGTTTTGAGGCTGACGATATTATAGGGTGTGTTGCCAAAAGGTCTTCTAAAAAAAACTTAGAGACGATTGTGGTTACAGGAGATATGGATCTTTTGCAGCTTGTAGATGAAAAAGTTAAGGTTTACGCTTCGAGAAGAGGAGTTAAAGACACAATCCTTTATGATACAGAAAAAGTAAAAGAGAAATATAAAGGATTAGCTCCTTCCCAGCTCAGAGACTATAAGGCCTTAAGAGGAGATCCTTCAGACAATATTCCCGGAGTAGCAGGTGTCGGAGAAAAAACAGCTATAGACCTTATCTCTAGATTCGGCTCTCTTAACAAGTTGTATAAAAATATAGAAAAGGTAAAGCCCTCTTTAAAAGAGAATCTTAAAAAGAATAAAGAGAAAGCTCTTCTCTCTAAGCACTTAGTAGAATTAAAATGCGATATTCCTTTAGAGAACACTATTGAAGATTTAAAGTGGGAAGGGTATAAAGAAAGAGAGCTTATAGATTTTCTTAAAAAATATCAATTTAACACTTTGATTCCTCGCTTAGAGGAAATGAAGGGTAAAGATCAGCTTAAGATAATTTAATGTTTTGGTCTTCTAAAGAAAACTATCAATTAGAAAAAAAAGAGGTTCTTGATATTGTCAATAATCTGACAGAGGGTCTTTTAGTTTTTGATCAAAAGAATAAGCTTTCTCTAATAAATCCAAAAGCTGAGAATATTCTCGGAATTAAAAAAGATGATGTTTTAGGAGAAAATATTTTGAGCTTAAACTCTTTTCCTAGATGTGAAAAAATAATATCTGTTTTGGGGGGAGGAATAGAAGAGGTTTCCGAAAGAGAAATAGAAATAGAGGAGAATTTCATTTTAGAAATAGACTCTATAAAGCTGGGAGAACATGAGAAGGTAGGTACTCTTGTGGTGTTGAAAGATATTACTAGAGAAAAGAAAGTAGAGAGAATGAAAACAGAATTTGTTACCCTGGCAGCTCATCAGCTTAGAACCCCTATGTCAGGCATTAAATGGTCTCTGAGGATAGTTTTGGATGAAGAAGAGGGAAAGTTAACCAAAAAGCAAAAAGAGATTTTAGAAAAAGCCTATTACACGAATAATAAAGTGATAGAGCTTATCAACGATCTTCTCAATGTGGCCAAAATAGAAGAAGGAAAATATATTTCAAAACCAGTCTTGAGCGATTTAGAAAAAATGATAGAGAAGGTTGTTAAAAATCATGAGAAAAAAATACAGGAAAAGAAATTAAATTGTAAAATAGAAGAACCCTCAGAAAATTTACCTAAAGTGATGATGGATGTAGATAAAATGGAAATAGCTTTTGCCAATATGCTCCAAAACTCTATTTCCTATACACCTTCAAAGGGTAAAATAACGATATCTATCACTAAAGAAGAAAAGTTTCTCAAGGTAGAAGTGAGAGATACAGGAGTTGGCATTCCCCGTCCTGTTCAGGATAGAATCTTTGAAAAGTTCTTCCGCTCCAAAAATGTAATGAAGATAGAGACAGAAGGTACGGGTTTAGGATTATATATTACCAAAAACATCATCGAAGCTCATGGAGGAAGAATATGGTTTGAATCAGAAGAAGGAGAAGGAACTAGCTTCTTTTTTACTCTTCCCATAAAGGAAGAATTTGGAGAATACATCCCCTCAGAACTTTATTGATTCACTTGTGGTCTTTTTTAAATTAAGGTAAAATAAAAGTGATAACAATATTAAAGTCTAAACTATGGCTAAGAAAATAACAGTTGTAGAAGATGATAAATTTTTAAGGGAGCTTATTACTCAAAAGCTCTCTAAAGAGGGCTATGATATTACAGAAGCTGTTGATGGAGAAAAAGGAATTGAGACCGTCAAAAAAGAAAAACCCGATCTAATTCTGCTCGACCTTATACTTCCTGGTATAGACGGCTTTGAGGTTTTAGCTAGAATAAAGTCAGATCCCAGCATATCCGAAATACCAGTTATTATCCTCTCTAATTTAGGCCAAAAAGATGATATAGAGAGAGGATTAAAAATGGGAGCTAAGGATTACTTAATTAAGGCGCACTTTACTCCAGAGGAAATCATAAAGAAGATTAATACGATTTTTGAATAGTTAGGCTTATGCCAGAGCTTCCCGAAGTAGAAACAACTGTTTTAGGTTTAAGAAAAAAGGTCCTGAAGAGGACCTTTATTGATGTCTGGTCTGATTTTAAAAGATTAGTTAAAGAACCTAGTTTTGAAAAATTCAAAAAAGAGATAAAAGGTAAAAAGATAAAAGACGTTTATAGAAAGGGAAAGAATATAATTTTTGTTTTATCAGATAATTACTATCTGTTAGTTCATCAGAAAATGACAGGTCATTTCCTTTATGGAAAATGGGAAAAGGAAGATAAATGGATTCCCTTAAAAAAGGGGCCAATGGAGGACAAAAATAACTCATATATCCACCTTATTTTCTTTTTAGAGAAAGGAATGCTTGCTTTATCTGACTTAAGAAAGTTTGCTAAAGTAAAACTTCTTAAAAAAGAAGGATTAGAAGAGGAGCTTGAGGATATAGGACCTGATGCTTTAAAGATAAGTTTCGAAGAATTCAAAGATATTGTAGAAAATAAAAAAGGAAAGATAAAGCAGGTTTTAATGAATCAAGAATTAATAGCCGGAATAGGAAATATTTATTCAGACGAAGCTCTTTTCAGAGCCAGAATTAATCCTTTTAGAAAAGCTTTTTCTTTGAAAGAAAAAGAGCTTAAGGATCTGTATAAGAATATAGTAGATGTTTTAAAGAAAGGAATAAAAACAGGAGGAGAAAGCATTTCAGATTACAGGAATATAGAAGGAGAGAAAGGAGGTTTCGATGATTTTAGAAAGGTTTACAGAAAGAAAGAATGTCCTGTATGCAGAGGTAAAATTAGAAGAGAGAAAATAGGAAGTAGAAGCACCTATTTCTGTCCTAAATGTCAAAAATTATGATAATTCTTCTCTACGGAAAAGATACCTACAGATCTAAAAGGAAACTGAAAGAGATTATAGATCGATATAAAGAAGCCCACAAAAGAGGGCTTAATATTAATTTTCTTGATTTAGAAGAAGAAAGCTTTGAGGGTTTTAAAGACAGCGTTCGCCAAACATCTATGTTTAAAGAAAAAAAGCTTCAAGTTGTTTTTAACGCTTTTTCTAATAAATCTTTTAAAGAAAAATTTTTAGAGAAAAAAGAAGACTTTATTAATTCAGAAGACATTATAATCTTGTTTGAAGAAGGAGATATAAGGAAGAATGATAAACTCCTTAAGCTTTTAAAAGAGAAAGCTAAAGTTCAAGAATTTTCCTTGTTGTCCGGTTCCAAGCTTCTTTCTTGGATTAAAAAGAGATTTAAAGAAAAAGGCTTTGATATAAATAATAATATAGCTGAAAAGCTAACTTCTTTTGTCGGAAATGATTTGTGGCGTATGGAGAATGAAATATCAAAGCTAGCAAGTTATAAAAAAGGAAAAGAGATAAAAGAGGAGGATATAGATCTTTTAGTAAAACCTGAAATTGAAACAGATATCTTTAAAACAATAGACGCTATAGCTCAAAAAGATAAAAAGAAAGCATTGTCTTTTATGCACGAGCACTTAGAAAAGGGAGATACTCCTTTATATCTTCTTTCTATGATAGGTTATCAAATAAGGAATATATTGTCTGTCAAGGAGATGACAGAAAAGAGTCTTCCTTATAATATAGCTCTTAAAAAAACAGGGCTTCACCCTTTTGTTTTTAAGAAAAGCTATTCTCAGAGCAGTTCATTTTCTTTAGTTGAGCTAAAAAAAATCTACCAGAAGATATTTGAGGTAGACTTAAGTATTAAAGTAGGGAAAATAGAAGCAGAGACCGCTTTAGACCTTATAGTAGCTGGTATCTAAGAGTTTTTCTTTATTAAAGCAGCTATTCTTGATTTTTTTCTTGAAGCCGTATTCTTTTTGATTATTCCCTTTTTAGCTGACTTGTCTAATACTTTGTATACCTTAGGAAGAAGTTCTTTGGCTTCTTTTATTTTCTTTTCTTCAACTAAAGCTCGGATCTCTTTTAAAAGATCTTTCATTTTGTTTTTATAATCAAGATTTCTAGCTCCTCTTTTCTTTTCCTGTCTTAATCTCTTTTTTGCTGATTTTATAACCGGCATATAGATTAATTTAACATAGAGTAATAAAAAACGCAAGGGATTACCTTGCGTTTTGATTTCTTCTGATCTTTTCAATGAATCCTTTTGATCTTTGGTGAATCCTTCTCACCAAGTTTCTAATGTACAGCTTTACATTTGCCTCTCTCACATGTTCCAAGAGGGGCTTTAAGTTCACGACAGAGAACAAATATTCTTTGGCAAAAGAGAGAAGCCCTTTGATGTAAAAAAGAACAATTGTCAGAGGAGAGGTAAAATGTCTCATTGCTTTGTAAACTGACTCCTGAAGCTCTTCCGGACTCATTTGAGCTGGTTCAAAAACAGCTCTAAGTCCGTTGTAGTTTTCAGGATCTTCACTGAAAATCCTTCCTTCTCTTTTTAGTTTTTCATAAAGATCTGTTCCAAACAGAGGTGTTAGCACGCTTATCTGGATAGAAGGAATTCCCATCTTCCTAGCCCATTTAGCTATTTTCATAGCAGTATCTTTGTTGTCTGAGTCAAAACCTGCTATAAAAGCTCCGTGGACAGCGTGAATCATATTAGTTTCTCTGAATTCTCTTAAGTCGTCTTCTATTTCTTCTAGGGTCTGCCCTTTGCCCATCTCCTTTAAGGAATCCGGGTTGGGAGACTCTAAACCTATACAGAGAAAATAGCATCTTGTTCTTTTTGCTAGTCTTAAGAATCCTCCATTTCTAGCTACGCTAGCTCTAACCTGAGCTGCCCAACGAGGAATTTTATCAAGCTTTTCTAGCATTAAAGAAAGAATTCTTTTTGTTCTCTCTATCTTAATACCAAAATGATCATCGCAGAAAAAGACAGCGTCAGGTTTCCTTCTCTTAATCTCTTCTACGACAGAGCTAGGGCTTCTGAAGCGGGGTCTCTTGAACATGCGCCAGACACAGCAGAACTTGCACCTGTGGGGACATCCCCTACTTGTTTCAATAACAATAAAGGAATTGTCTTCCCATCCTTCAATAAGATCAAAGTCAGGAAAAGGAAGTTCGTCAAGCTCTGGAAGGTCTTCTGAGATAGGGTTGTAAACTATCCCTATCCGTCCATTCCAACAGAGATTGGGAACTTCTTTAATGGATCCTTTTCCTTCTAGGGCCTCAAGTAGTTTCATGAAGGGCTCTTCTCCTTCGAACCTTACAACAAAGTCTGAAACCTCCATGCCTTCTTCTGGCTTGAAGGTGACATGAGGTCCTCCCATTACTATGGGAGCTTCTGTTTCTTCTCTGGCAATCAGAGCTAATTGTCTTGCTTTGGGAAAAGTTGCAGAAAGAGAAGAAATAGCTATTAAGTCAGCTCCTCTTGCTCTTTCTCTGAAATCTTCTTCTTTAATATCTTTAATTTCTTCCATTAAGCAGACAACTTCATGGCCTAAATCTCTTGCCATAGTAAGCAGTTCTAAGAGTCCTATGCTTGGAATCCTCAAAGCTGAAAAATAGTGCGGCTTGGGTAATGCTGGGACTACTCCTAGTATGCGCATTCCTTTCTCCTTTTTATGTTGTCAAGGAAACTTTTTTATTCTACCAAAAGAAAAATAAATTACAATCTTTTTATCATATCTCTTATCTCAGCTGCTCTTTCAAAGTCTAGATTTTTAGCTGCTTTTTTCATCTCTTTCTCTAATAGCTTTTTGTCTTTTATCTTGCCAAACTCTGTTTTGACTTCATCTGGTTTTTCAAAAAGCCAGTCTCTTATTTCTTTTTTAATAGCTTCAGGGCTTATATCATGCTTTTTATTGTATTCTTCCTGTATTTCTCTTCTTCTTTCTATCTCTCCCATAGCTTTTTTCATAGACTTTGTGGTTTTGTCGGCATAAAGGATAACATGGCCCTCGGGGTGTCTAGCGGCTCTTCCCATAATTTGAATTAGAGTTGTTTTGTCTCTCAAAAAGCCCTCTTTGTCAGCGTCTAATATGGCTATTAAAGACACCTCTGGGAGATCAAGGCCTTCTCTTAAAAGGTTTATTCCTACTAAGACATCAAATTTCCCTTTCCTTAAATCTTTTAAAATGCCAGGTCTTTCTAAAGTCTTTACTTCGGAGTGAAGCCATTGAGTTTTAATTTTTTCTTCTGAAAGGTAGTCGGAAACAGCTTCAGCTAATCTTTTGGTTAAAGTCAAAACTAGAACCCTCTGTTTTCTGGCGGTTCTTTTTTTAATCTCTAAAATTAAGTCTTTTATCTGTTCTTTAGTAGGTTTTATCTCTATAGAGGGTTCTAAAAGTCCGGTGGGTCTGACTACCTGCTCTACAATCTCTCCTTTGGACTTTTCATAATCTGAAGGAGTAGCTGAGACATAAATTGTCTGTTTAGCTCTTTCTTCGAACTCTTTAAAATTTAAAGGTCTATTATCCAAAGAGGAAGGGAGTCGAAAGCCGTTTTCTATCAAAGTTTCCTTTCTTTTTCTGTCCTGAACAGACATAGCTCTTATCTGGGGAAGAGTCATATGGGATTCGTCAACAAAGATAATATTTCCCTTTGGAGAAAAATGATTAAAGTAGTCTAATAATGTAAAAGGAGCCTGGCCAGGTTTTCTAAACTCTAACTGTCTTGAATAATTCTCTATTCCACTGCACCACCCAGATTCTTTTAACATTTCTAAGTCATAATTTGTTCTCTGCTCTAATCTCTGAGCTTCTAGTAATTTGTTTTCTTTTTTAAGTTCTTTTAGTCTTTGCTGAAGCTCTCCTTTTATATTTTCTAAAGCTATATCTAACTTTTTTTGAGGAGCTACCCAGAACTGAGCGGGGAATATCTGGTATTCTCCTATTTCTTTTTCAGAGAGAGAAAGTTTTTCTATCTTATCTCCCAATAACTCTATTTTCAGTACTTTTTTTCCTGTTACTATGTATATTTCAATAGTATCTCCTCTTACCCTGAATTTTCCTGGAGAAAAATCAATATCGTTTCTTTCGTATTGAAGAGAGGTCAATTTCTTAATTAGGTCTTTTCTTTTTATCTCCTGATCTTTACGGACATTTAAGGAGACCTTCTGATAGTTGAAAGGAGAACCTATATTATAAATACAAGAAACAGAAGCTGTAACAATAACATCATTTCTGGTTAGAACATCCTGGACAGCAGCATGCCTTAATTTGTCAATTTCTTCGTTTACTTTGGCATCTTTTTCAATATATGTATCTGTTTGGGGGATATAGGCTTCTGGCTGATAATAGTCGTAATAACTGACAAAGTAGTGGACTCCATTATTTGGAAAAAACTCTTTGAACTCTTGGTATAGTTGAGCAGCTAAAGTCTTATTGTGGGATATAATTAGAGTGGATTTTTTAACCTTATTTATAACCTCGGCCATTGTATATGTCTTACCAGATCCTGTTACGCCTAAAAGCACCTGGTCTTCTTTTCCCCGATTGAGGTTTTCCGTCAGCTTTTCTATAGCTTTTGGCTGGTCTCCCCTAGGTTTTAAATTAGTTTTTAAATCCATTTTTGGTATAATAAGGTAATGATAGCTTATCTTGAAGGAAAAATCTTTTTAAAGAAAGAAAAATATATTATCTTGAATGTTAATGGCGTAGGATATAAGGTCTTTCTCTCTCAGAAGACCCTTTCTAAGATACCAGAAAAAGGAGAAGAACTCAAGGTCTTTACTTTTCTTAATATAAGGGAAAACAGTTGGGAGATGTATGGATTTTTAGATCAAGAGGAGCTTAACCTTTTTGAAACAGTAGAAGCTATTAGGGGGGTAGGTCCTAAAGCTGCTTTAGAGATATCTTCTCTAGGTCCTTTAGAGAAGATAAAGGAAAGGATTGAAGCTCAAGACTCCAGTTTATTTGAAGGGATATCCGGTATAGGAAAGAAGAAAGCTATGACTATTGTCTTGGAGCTCTCTGGTAAAATAAAGGATTTAAGCTCTAAGAAGAAAGAAGAAGATGAAGCTCTTCAGGCCCTTGTTAGTTTGGGTTTTTCGAAAGAAAAAGCAAAAGAAGCTTTAAAAGATATTTCCAAAGATCAGGATTCAGAGAAAAGAATTAAGCAGGCCCTAAAAGTTTTAGGTAAATAGTTGACAGTGTTCTTTGTTTATTATAACCTGAAAACAGTATGATGATTAAAGACATTCAAATAATCAGCATTATCATTGAACCTCTTTCGGGGAAGCGGTAAGTTTTATCGTAGACATCTTCAACTTGCCTCTTCCCGAGAAGAGGTTTTTTAGTTCTTTGATAACTGAACAGGAAGGAGAGGTGAGATGACAAGGAAAGTTGAGATTTACGACACCACTTTAAGAGATGGGGCTCAGACAGAGGGAATTTCTTTTTCCCTCTCAGACAAGATAAGAATTGCTCGCCTTGTGGATGGTTTGGGCGTAGCCTATATCGAAGGAGGTTATCCGGGTTCTAATCAGAAGGAAAACCAATTTTTCGATCAGGCAAGAGAATTAGAAGGTGCTTGCTTGGTTGCCTTTGGCATGACTTGTCGCAAGGGGTTAAGACCTGAAGAAGATAAAAATATTCGGTCCTTGGTTTCCGCTGACACAAGAGAAATCGCTTTGGTGGGCAAAAGCTCAAAATTTCAGGTGGAGAAAGTTCTTTCTATTGGCTTGAAGGAAAATATCCGCATTATCGAAGAAAGTTGTGCTTTCTTGACTCAGCTAGGTAAAAGAGTAATTTATGACGCAGAACATTTCTTTGACGGTTTTAAGGAAGATCTGAATTACAGCCTGGAGACATTGAGGGCTGCAGTCAGAGGCGGAGCAGAGCTTCTTGTTCTTTGTGATACTAATGGAGGATCTCTGCCGAAAGAAGTAGGAGAAATTATCCAGATGGTACAGAGGGAAGTCGGCTTTCCGCTTGGGATTCATGCCCACAATGATAGCGGTTTTGCCGTAGCTAATACTATCTGGGCGGTAGAAAACGGAGCTACCCAAGTCCAAGGAACTATCAACGGCTACGGAGAAAGATGCGGAAATGCAGATCTCTGCACAGTTATTCCAGTTCTACAACTAAAGATGGGCTTTGATTGTCTGCCCGTCGGGAAGTTGAAAAGCTTGACTGGAGTTTCTCGCC
The DNA here is from genome assembly GCA_964609075.1 of uncultured Candidatus Saccharibacteria bacterium. Taxonomy (GTDB): domain Bacteria; phylum Patescibacteriota; class Minisyncoccia; order Minisyncoccales; family GWA2-38-27; genus CAZDXV01. The sequence continues at coordinate 28,106 of CAZSQP010000003.1, read as the reverse complement.
AAGTAGCAGAGATTGCCAACCTTAAACCCGATCTTCAACAGCCTTTTGTGGGAGAAAGTGCTTTTACCCACAAAGGAGGTATTCACATAGCCGGGCTTAACAAAAATTCTGTCAGTTACCAGCATATTGATCCTGAAACGGTGGGCAATATTTCTAGAACAGTGGTTTCCGAGCTTTCTGGAAAAGGAAGTATTTCTGTCAAATCCGAAGAGCTAGGCATTGTTCTTTCTCCCTCCGAAATCAGAAAAGTTTTGGAGCAGATTAAGGAAAAAGAAGCAAAGGGTTTCCAGTTTGAGATAGCGGAAGCTTCTTTGGAGCTTCTGATGAGAAAAGCAAGGCAGGATTATTCTTTGCCTTTTGAGGTAACCAGCTATAGCGTGACAGTGGGTAATCATTGCACTACAGGCAACCAGTCGGTGGCTGTTGTGGAGTTAAAAGTAAAAGGCAAAATGATAGAGGAGGAAGCCGAGGGAAACGGTCCGGTCAATGCTCTAGACAAAGCCATAAAGAAAGCTTTGTTTTTATTCTACCCCGAATTGAGCCGTATCCGCCTGGTCGATTATAAGGTTAGGGTGATAAATGGAAAAAAGGGGACCGGATCTTCGGTGAGGATATTAACTGAATTTTCCAATGGACTCCAAACCTGGATTACAGTTAGTGCTTCCGTCAATATCATAAAGGCCAGTTTAGAGGCAATTGCGGATGGATTAGAATACGCTCTATTGCAAAGTAGAAATTTCTGTTAATACGAATAAACCCCGTCAATGACGGGGTTTTCTTTCATAATAAAAAGAGGTGTGCTAAATTAAATATATGAGGCTTAAGCAAATTGTTAAAAAAATAACCCCCAGTTTCATTTTAAACTGTTATCACTACTGTCTGGCTTTAGCGGGCGCTCTTTTTTATAGATTCCCCTCTAGGAAGATAACAGTTATCGGAGTTACAGGAACCAATGGAAAGTCTACTGTAGTGAACTTTATTTCTCGCATTTTAGAGGAAGAAGGTTTTAAGACGGCCTCTCTTTCTTCTATTAAGTTTAAAATAGGAGAGGAAGAAAGAGAAAACAGGCTTAAAATGACAATGCCTGGCCGTTTTAAAATTCAAAAGTTTTTAAAAGAAGCTTTAAAAGAAGGATGTCGGTATGCTGTTTTAGAAGTTACCTCAGAGGGTATAAAACAATACAGGCATCAATTTATAGATTTTAATATAGCTGTTTTAACTAATTTAAGCCCGGAGCACATAGAAGCTCATGGGGGTTTTGAAAACTATAGAAGAGCAAAATTAAAACTTTTTGAGAAAGTAAAAGATATCCATGTTATAAATTTGGAAGATGAAAATAAAGACTATTTTCTTAAAAAAGAAGCCCGAAAGAAATACGGCTTTACTACTGAAGAAACAGAAGAAAGTCTAGAAATAATAAAAGGAGAAGATATTAAGGAATCAAAAGAAGGTCTCTATTTTAAAATAGATAATATTGATTTTAAATTAAATTTATTAGGCAGATTTAATATCTTAAACGCCTTGGCTGCTGTTTGTGTGGCTAAATCCCAGGATATATCTCTTGATGTCTGCTCTAGGGCACTTGAAAAAGCGAAAGGTGTTCCCGGAAGAATGGAAGTAGTAATAGAAAACCCTCTTGTTATTGTGGACTATGCTTTTACTCCCTCAGCTCTAGAGAAAGTATATAGGACAATAAAAAATACTTTTAATCCTCCTAGGATGATTTGTGTTTTAGGGGCTTGCGGAGGAGGAAGAGACAAATGGAAGAGACCTGTTTTGGGGAAGATAGCTGATAGATACTGCGATGAGATAATTGTTACCAATGAGGATCCCTATGATGAGGATCCTATGGAGATAATAAAAGAAGTTTCAGGAAATTTAGAAACTGAGAAGATACTGGATAGGAGAAAAGCTATAAGAAAAGCTTTAAATAAGGCTCAATCTGGAGACGCAGTTATTATTACTGGCAAAGGATCTGAGCCATTAATGTGTCTAGCTGAAGGAAAGAAGATTTCTTGGGATGATAGAAAGGTAGTGAGAGAGGAATTTAGCTCTTGACATATTTTTATTTCTATGATAAACAGGCCCTAGTTCTTCATAGAAATGAGAAGGGGTGGGACTGTTTATTGAGAGGCTGCGTAGGTCTCTCGGTCATTAAGCTGTTGTCCCCCCGACAGCCATGGCGGACAGTTCCACCCTTCTTATATTAAGTAAGGTCCGATTAATTCGGGCTTTTTTCTTAAATACTTGCTTTTTACTCTTTTTTCTTTTAGAATAAGCTATATATGAGTTCCCTTTTGTCTAAAAGATCTTTGATCTTGACTTCCCTTTTTGAAGTTATTTTTTTGTATCATGAGACTTCCCAAATCTATAAGAAAATATATAAGGATAGAAAAAGCCCGAATAAGAAGGGAGGTTTTAGATTTTAAAAAACAAGAAGAACTTATAAACAAATTATACGATAAGTTTAAAAAGAAAAATGAAGATAAAAGAAATATTCAATCTAGGTCTTGAGAAGGCTATAAAAGCTGATTTTAGGGGAGAAGAAGAAATTAAAAAACTTCTGGAAAGAAAGAAGAGAAAATATGAAAAAATGTCAGAAAAAGAGAAAGAGGGCTTTGACAAAGAGCTTCTGGAAAATCCTTATTCTGACTCTCGGATTTTAAATATTTCAGAGGATAAGGATATTAAGAAAATTATGTTTGGCATTGATATAGAGCCTGCTGAAATACTTTTGGCCAAAGAGTTGGGGGATATTGATTTGATTATCTCCCATCATCCCTTAGGAAAGGGCTTGGCTAATCTAGCAGGAGTGATGGATCTTCAGTGTGATGTTTTAAACAGCTATGGAGTTCCTATTAATATAGCAGAGAAATTAATGAAAGAGAGGATTTCAGAAGTGGCTAGGGGAGTAAACTCTGCCAATCATCAGAGGACAGTGGATACTGCAAAATTACTTGGGTTTAATTTAATGTGTCTTCATACTGTCTGCGATAATTTAGCTGCTGACTTTCTTAAGAAAAAAATAGAAGAAAAAGATCTCCCTAGAGTAGAAGATTTAATGGATCTCTTGAGAAATATTCCAGAACATAAAGAGGCAGAGAAGATAGGGGCAGGTCCTAAAATATTTGTAGGAGATAAAGAGAATAGAACTGGAAAAATAGCCTTAACAGAGATTACAGGAGGAACAGAGGGTTCTGCTAAGCTTTATGAGAAAATGTCTCAGGCGGGTATCGGTACTGTAGTTGGAATGCATATTTCAGAAGAGCATAAAAAAGAAGCGGAGTCAGCTTCTTTGAATGTAGTTATCGCAGGACATATGTCTTCTGATTCTTTAGGAGTTAATTTGTTTTTAGATGAACTGGAAAAGAGAGGTATTAAAATAGTGCCTTGTTCTGGTTTTACTAGAGTCTCAAGGGTTTAACCATATACTCATCTTTAAGCTTGTATCCAAGCTTTCTGTAATATCCTCTTACTCCAACACCAGATATTACAGTTATCTTATTTTTATTGTTTTTTTTAGCTATATTCTCCGCCTTTTTTATCAGTTTCTTTCCTAATCCTTTATGCTGGGGGGAAACTGATTTCTTTTTTAGAGGGTGCATCTTCCCGTAAGTATGGATCTCTCTAACTATGGCAGAATCTTTTAAAATAGGAAGGAATGTTTGATAAGGGATTCTTAATCTTAGCAAGCTGTAAAGACGGGTTCTTTTTCTATTCTCGTAGCTTAGAAAGATTTCCCTTCCTTTTGAGGCTTTATACTCTTCTTTAAAAAGATGGAGCTTTTCTTTTGGGTCATAATTTTCTTTCACCTCTCGGCATCTGATACAATGACATCTCCAGCCTTCCTTTTCAGCTTCTTTTTGGATGATCTGCCTTAAATTGGATATTTTAGCAGGGCCTTCTACTATTTTGTAAGAAGGGATATCTCTTATTAATCTTTGGATTCTGACATAAAAAGGTATTTCTTTTTTAATCTCTTTTAAAAGTTTTTTTAACTGTTTTTCTGTGTAAGGTTTGTATTCTCCTTTTTTCCAGAGTTTATACAATTCTGTTCCTTTAATTACAGCTGTAGGATAAATCTTTAGAAAATCAGGCTGGAAGTCTTGGTTGCTGAATAGTTCCTTAAACATTTCTTTATCTTTTTTAAGGTCAGATCCTGCTAGATTGGGCATCATTTGATAGGAAACTTTAAATCCTGAGTCCTTTAATAATCTGGTAGCTTTTACAGTTTTTTCTATATTGTGTCCTCTTTTGTTTAATTTTAATATTTTGTCATAAATTGTCTGAACTCCCAGTTCTACTATTGTAACGCCAAGTTTTCTCAATCTCTTTATCTCCTCTTTTTCTATAAGGTCAGGCCTTGTTTCAATGCTTATTCCTATTATTCTATGATCTGCTTTCTCATTTCTTTTCTGAGCTTCTTTTAAGTTTTTAGATTTTTTGTTGTTAGCTGCCTCAAAACATCTTTTAATAAAATGGGTTTGGTATCTTTTAGGATAAAAAGACCAGGTAGCTCCTATTATCCTCAGCTCTATTTTATCTGTTGGATGTCCTGTTTCTTTTAAAGCTTTTATCCTGTTTTTGACCTGTAAATAGGGGTCAAAATTGTTTAAGACAGCTCTCATTACAGCCGGTTCTTTTTCCAAATAGCTCTTGGGTATTCCTTTTTGGCTTGGGCAGTAAATACATTTTCCGGGGCAAGGATAGGGCTTTGTTAAGACAGAAACTACTACTATTCCAGATAAAGATCTAACCTTTCTTTTTATCAATACGTTTTCTAAAGTTTTGTTTTCTTTTATTCTTTTGTTTTCAAGCAAATTATGATAAGCTTTTAGTAGTTCAACATTAGAAAAGGTTTTAGTTTTAAACTTTTTAGCTATCTTTCTTTTAGCTGTATCCAAAGATTCTGTGTCTTGAGGACCCAGTTTAATTAACTCTTTAATTATTTTCTCTTTGTTTTCCATGGATAAAGAATATGCTCAATACTTGCTTAATAAGGTACGAGAGGATTATAACTTAATTTCGGGGGACTTTTCAAGGACAAGAAAGTATCCTTGGTCTGAAATTAAGTTTTTGTTCGAAGATGTAAAAGAAGGCAAAGTGCTAGACTTGGGATGTGGCAACGGAAGGTTTTCCGAGTTTTTAAAAGAAGCAGATTATACGGGAGTAGACAACTCTCCTGAGTTAATAAAGGAAGCTAAAGAGAAATATCCCCATTTAAAGTTTTTAGAAGCTGATGCTTTTAATCTTCCTTTTTCTGAAAATTCTTTTGACTTTGTTTTCAGCATAGCTGTCTTACACCACATTCCCTCAAAAGAATTGAGGATTAAATTTTTAAAAGAAGCTAAAAGAGTTTTGAAAAAGGAGGGAAAACTGATTATCACCGTTTGGAAGTTTCACATGAGAAAAGAGAAGCGTCTACTTCTAAGGTACACTATTTTAAAGATATTGGGAAAAACTAAATTAGATTTTAAAGATATTTTAGAGCCCTGGGGAAGGAAAACCCAAAGATACTATCATTGGTTTTCTAAGAGGGAATTGATAAAATTGACAGAAGAAGCAGGTTTTAAAGTGAAAAAATCAGGTTTTACTAAAAGAAAAAACAGGGAAAACATATATATTGTAGCTGAAAATAAAGGGTAGGGTGTCGGAGTCTGGCTTAACGAGGTGGTTTCGAAAACCACTATGGCTGCAAGGCCATCGGAGGTTCGAATCCTCCCCCTACCGCTGTTGAAAAAGACCATTTTTTAGTTTAAAATAGGGTATTATCATTAATAGTAAAAATATGCTTAATTTGTTCAGTAAAGATAAAGAACCTCAGGATTTAAAGGGAGCTTTAAAGAAGATAAAATCTTTAGAAAATAATATCGGAGAGCTTTCAAAAAAGATTGATTCTTTAGAGAAAAAGAGCAAGCTCGCTGTTCAGAAAATAGGTTTGACAAGATACAACCCTTTTTCTGGCACAGGAGGGAACCAAAGTTTTACTATAGCCTTATTAGATGAGAACAATAATGGTCTGGTTGTTACCAGCATTTACAGCCAGGACGGAAACAGGGTTTACTCTAAGCCTGTTGAAGAGGGAAAGTCTGAATTTGAGCTTTCAGAAGAAGAAAAAAAAGCGATTGAAAAAGCTAATTTATGACAAAAGAAAAGAAAAATGAAAACCTTCAGACAAGGCCACCCGTTGTGGCTGTTTTAGGGCATGTAGATCATGGAAAGAGTTCTTTACTGGAAGCCGTTAAGGATCTAAAGATTACCTCCAAAGAGTCAGGAGGAATTACTCAGCATATTGGAGCTTATGAAATAGATCATAAAGGGAATAAAATAACTTTTATAGACACCCCTGGACATGAGGCTTTCTCTGCTATGAGGTTAAGAGGAGCTAAAGTGGCAGACATAGCTGTTTTAGTTATTGCTGCAGAAGATGGAGTGAAAGATCAGACCAAAGAAGCCATAAAATATATTAGAGAGGCAGATATTCCCATGGTGATTGCCATAAACAAAATAGATAAGCCAGAATCAGATCCCGAAAGAGTGAAGAGGGAGCTTTCTTCAGAAGATATTTTAGTGGAATCTATGGGAGGAGATGTTCCTTCAGCTGAAGTGTCAGCCAAAGAAGGCAAAGGAATAACAGATCTTTTGGAAGTTATTAATCTAGTAGCTGAGATGGAAGAGCTGAAAGGAGATTTTTCTAAAAAAGCTGAAGGTGTTGTGGTAGAGTCCTATTTAGATTCCAAAAGAGGCCCCGTAGCTACTCTTTTGGTAAGAGATGGAGTTTTAAATAAAGGAGATGTTTTAGGGACTTCTTTTGCTTTGGGGAAGGTAAGAATAATGGAGGACTTTCAGGGAGAATATATAGAAAAAGCTACTCCCTCTATGCCTGTTATAGTCTTGGGCTTTAATAATGTTCCTTCGGTGGGAGACCAATTTAAGATATATGATTCTTTAGTGAAAGCTGAAGAAAATATTAAAAGAGGAGAAAAAAAGCTCTCTTTTTCTAAAGAGGGACAGAAATGTCTTAACCTTATCTTAAAAGCTGATGTTCTGGGCTCTCTTGAAGCTATAGAGGATATTTTAAGAAATTTACCTCAGGAAGAAATAGGTTTGAATATTTTAAGAGCTGACGTAGGAGATATTACAGAATCAGACGTCAAACTGGCTGAAGGTTCTAATGCTAAAATAGTGGGCTTTAGAGTCAAAGCAGATAATGTAGCCAAGAATCTAATCTCCAGATCCCATGTCAGTGTAATGAACTTTGATGTTATCTATGAGTTAATTCAGGCTGTAAGAGACTTCTCTAAGAAAATGGAAGAGCCAAAAGAGACAAGGATTGATCTTGGAGAAATAGAAATATTGGAAGTCTTTCTACAAGATAAAAAAAGGCAGATTATAGGGGGAAAGATAAAAAAAGGTCTTATTGAAAGAGGAGGAAAAGTAGAGGTTTTAAGGAAAAAAGAAAAAACAGGAGAAGGTAAAATAGTAGGCCTTAAAAGGAATGAGAAAGATATTACTTCAGCTAAAGAAGGAACAGAATGTGGTATCCTTTTCGAAGGAGATGTAGAGATAGAAAGAGGGGATTATCTTAAGGTGTATAAAATAGAAAAAAGGAAATCAGAATAACATTACCAGAAGAATTCAAAAAGTAAATCAGCTTCTAAAAGAAGAGATAGCGGAGATTGTAAAAAAGGATATTTCTTTATCTGAGGTTTTGATTACTGTAACTAGAGCAGATACCTCTCCTAATCTTATTCAGTCTAAAATATATGTATCTGTTATGCCGGAGGAATCAGAAAAAAAGGTATTTGACTTATTGAATAAAAATATATATGATATACAACAGAAGCTCAATAAGAGATTGAATATGAGACCTGTTCCCAGAATTCAGTTTAAAAAAGAGGAACAGACTAAAGAAGCTGCTAAAATAGAAGAGATATTAGAGGACATTAAAAAGGAAGAATAGGGCCTGGTACCCAAGTAGCTAGGGAGCGGTTTGCAAAACCGTTTTACGCGAGTGCAAATCTCGCCCAGGCCTCCATGCCCGGGTGGCGGAACGGCTTACGCGCAACACTTAAAATGTTGTGAGGTTTATCCTCGTGTGGGTTCGAATCCCACCCCGGGCACCAAAACAAAAACCCCGTTGTAGAAACGGGGCTTTTGTTTAAGATCTTTTATCCTTCTAAAACCTCAATATATGCGTTTTTAGCGCCGAATGTCTTTGCCTGCCAGTACTCTGGAAACCAGATATCAACATGGTAATACCCTTTTTTCCAGTGCATTCTGTCCTCTACGGTAAAAACTTTGTCTCCGTAGATTTCAGGAATTCTAATTTTAGTTCCAAAAGGCAGAAGGTTGTTGGCTACAATGCCGTCTTCTACCCAAGAACCTGAAGCTGTAATAAAGGGAGTGCTATCTGTCTGGCTTTCAGTGCTGGAGTAGGCTGTAACAACTACTCTTATCTTCTGTACGGGCTTTAAGGGATTTTGAGGGTTAGAAACAGGCAAGAGGCTGTTTCCCTGAGCTGTAGCTAAAGAATCATACTTCAGCTCAGAAGCCTGGTTTGTTTTCCCGTTTAAAGCGATAAAAGGGAAAATTACGCAGAGACCTATAAAAATCCCTATAACTACACCTATTAAGTTTTTCCTTTTTTGTGGTAAATTTAGAATTTCAGTCATAATTTACTTTAAAACCCCTTTTCCAAGGGTTATACTATGGTAGCATATCTAAGAATGCTTGTCAATAGCTGGAGCGGGAGACGGGATTTGAACCCGCGATCTTCTCGTTGGCAACGAGACGCTCTTCCACTGAGCTACTCCCGCTTATATATGTGCCGCGGGTCGGAATCGAACCGACGACCCCATCTTTTTCAGAGATGTGCTCTACCCCTGAGCTACCGCGGCCTATACTGATTATAACAGATTTTGGTGGGCGGTGCAGGACTCGAACCCGCGGCCTTCTCGGTGTAAACGAGACGCTCTAGCCAAGCTGAGCTAACCGCCCTCATGTGCCCAGGGCGGGACTTGAACCCGCACGCTCTAAAAGAGCCATGGCCCTCAACCATGTATGTATGCCAATTCCATCACCTGGGCATTATTTCTCCTCTTTCTTTTCTTCTTGTTTAGGTTCTTCTTTCGATTCAGTTTCTTCGGGAGTAGATTCTTGTGAGGAAGCTTCTTCTTTTGGAGTTTCCTCTTTAGCTTCTTGTTTAGGCTCTTCCCAAACAATAGCTTCAGAAAGTTCTTTTTTCTTTAATTTTCCCCTCTTTCCTTTTGCCTTTCTTAAGAAATAGAGTTTAGCTCTTTTGACTCTGCTTCTTTTAATAATCTCTATTTTTTCTATAACAGGGGAATGGACGGGGAATATCTTTTCTACTCCTATTCCAGATATCACTCTTCTTACGGTAATTGTGCTAGAAACTCCTTTTCCGTGTTTTCTGGCTATAACAAGACCTTCAAAGATCTGACTTTTTTCTTTCCCTTTTTCTTCTGTTTTCTGATAAATACGTACAGTATCACCCGGTCTAATATCGGGTATGTCCTTTTTTAGCTGGCTTTGATTGAATGTTTCAGTTTTTGTACTCATAATTCTTTTAATGTTTTTTCTAAATCTTCAGGAAGTTCTGAAAAGAATTCTTTTTCTTTTCCATTTAACATCTTTATTTTTAGATAAAAAGAATGAAGAAAATGCCTTTTTAATCCTTTAGGGCAGGACTGGTTTTTGAAGCCGTATTTTTCGTCTCCTGCTAAAGGATGTCCCAAGTAGGAGAAATGAACCCTTATCTGATGCTTTCTTCCTGTTTTAATGGAAGTTTCTACTAAAGTATATTCTTTGAATCTTTTTAATACTTTAAAGAAAGTAATAGCTTCTCTTAAATTCTGGCTAGAGGGTTCTCCTTTTAAAAAAACCTTTTGTTTTTTTCTATCTTTAGGATTTCTTCCTATTAAAGTCCTTATTTCTCCTTCGTCTTTATTTAAACTCCCTGTTAAGAGCGCTTTATATTTTTTCTCTACTCTTCTCTGTTTAAACTGTTTTTGGAAAAAAATCAAGGCCTCTTTGCTCTTAGCTATAAAAATAAGGCCTGATGTATCTTTATCCAATCTGTGCACTGCTCCGTATCTTGGATCTTCTCCTACCTTTTTTAATTCAGGATATTCTTTAATTACTTCTTTTATTAAGGTGTTCTCTTCTTTCTCTGAAAATACTGTTATTCCCGGAGGTTTATCTAAAACCAGAACATTCTCGTCATTATAAATTGTTTTCATGTGGGCGGTACAGGACTTGAACCTGTGACCTTTTGCGTGTCGAGCAAACGCTCTAGCCAGCTGAGCTAACCGCCCTGGTGCGCCTGGATGGATTTGAACCATCGACCCCAGACTTATAAGGTCTGTGCTCTAACCCCTGAGCTACAGGCGCTCTATTTTACCTTTTTCTTCTTTCCTTTAAAGGACTTAACCTTTTTCTTTTTACCTGATTTTACAATGCTTTCAAATTCTTTTCTCTCTATCGTTTCTTTTTTAATAAGGGTTTTGGCTAGTTTATCTAAAAGCTTCTTTTTCTTTTTCAATACCTTCTGAGCTTCTTTTTGAGCTTCTTTTATAAATCTCTCTACTTCCTTATCTATTTTAGAAGCTACTTTCTCAGAATAATTTCTCTGTTCTGAAATTTCTTTTCCTAAAAAGACCATTTCATCTCTTTCGCCAAAAGCAATGGGACCTAAAGCTGACATCCCATACTGTTTTACCAGCTTTCTTGCCATTTCAGAGGCTTTCTCAAGATCGTTTGAGGCTCCGGTGCTTACTTCTTTAAATATGATTTTTTCAGCTGTATAACCTCCTAAAAGAGTAGCTATTTCAGATATAAATTCTGTCTTCGTTTTAAGCTTTCTTTCTTCCGAAGGAACTTTTAAAGTATATCCTGCAGCCATACCCCTAGCTACAATAGAAACCTTCCTTACAGGTTCTACTCCTGGAAGGAAAGTGGAGACTAAAGCATGTCCTGCTTCATGGAAAGCTGCAATCTTCTTTTCTTCTTTGGAGAGAATGAAGCTTTTTCTTTCAGGTCCAAGCATTACTTTCTCAATAGATTCTAGAAACTCTGTTTGGTATATCTTGCTCTTGTTTCTTCTGGCAGCTAAGATAGCTGCTTCATTAACTACATTAGCTACGTCAGCCCCAGAGAATCCGGGTGTTCTTTCAGCCACCTCTCTTAATTCCACATCTGAAGCTAAAGGCTTTTCCCTACAGTGTATTTTAAGAACCTGCTCTCTACCTTTAATGTCTGGTAGATTTAGAACTACTTTTCTGTCAAACCTGCCAGGTCTTAAAAGAGCTGGGTCTAAAACATCGGGGCGATTGGTGGCTGCTAAAATAATTGTTGTAGCTCCTCTTTCAAATCCATCCATTTCAGTTAAGATCTGGTTTAGGGTTTGTTCTCTTTCATCGTGTCCTCCTCCTATACCAGCTCCCCTGTGTCTCCCTATAGCATCAAGCTCGTCTATGAAGACGATGGAAGGAGAAGTTTTTTTGGCAGTGGAAAAAAGATCTCTGACTCTGCTAGACCCGACTCCTACAAACATCTCTACAAACTCTGAGCCTGAGATAGAAAAGAAAGGAACATTACTTTCTCCTGCTACAGCACGGGCAAGCAATGTTTTTCCAGTACCGGCTGGACCCATTAAGAGTACTCCTCTTGGTATTCTAGCTCCTATCTTTAGATATTTCTGGGGATTTTTAAGAAAATCTACAATTTCTTTTAATTCTTCTTTTGCTTCTTTTAAATCAGCTACATCATTGAAGGTTACTTTTTCTTTTGCAGATCCTCCCGCTCCAAAAAGTCTTGCTTTGGCTTTAGTAAAACTTAAAGCCTGACTGGCTCCTGTTTTTGCCTGACGGAAGATTAAGAAAAAGAAAGCTACGAATAAAAGTAGGGGAAGAACATATATTAAGATAGGACCTAACCATGACCAAACACCTCCTTCAGGTTTGGTTTCAATAGAAAGTTTGTCTATTTTGTCTCTACTGACTCCTAAATTAAGCAAAGATTCTGACAAAGAGCTTTCAGTTTCTTTTCTTGATTTTTTGGCTCCATCCTCTTTATACTCTACTTCTAATTCTGATCCTGAGACTGTTATCTTTTCTATCCTCTCTTGATTGATGTCTTTTACTAATTCAGAAAAAGGTATTTTTTCTTCTTTTTCAAAGGGTTGGGAAAACAAAGCAAAAACTCCGGAGATTATAAGAAAGATAAGGAGAACGGCAGCAATATTTTTAAAAAGGTTTTTCATTTCTTTTTTCTTTAATTATATTAACCAATATATCATAAAAGACTTCTTTTTTCAATAAAAAAAGAGGGCGTTGGGATGTCCGGGCAGAACAATCCACAACGCCCTTTTTCGCTACATTATTCGCTACGGGTGTTTGAAGGTTTTACTCTTCCTCAGCCATGTGGGAGGCCCGCTGGACCTGCCCGAAACAGGCTTGAAGAACTGCCCGAAGGGGTTGAGGAACGTCCTCAAAATGATCTCCTCCTTCGGGGTAGTTTTCCTGACACTCTGAGAAGAGTTTTTCCAGGTGTTCGGGGATTTCCACCAGATGAATGGTGGTTTCCCCTTCTTCCTCGCCTCTTTCTGCCAGGAAAAAGAGGTAAGGGACTTCGCTGCCGTCTCTGTTTTCCCACTTCCCTTGGAAGTGGATCAAACAGGTGCCGGTTCTCCTTTCGAGGAAGAACTCCCGGTCTGTGATGTCTGCGTCTTCTTGGAATTCTTCTCGAAGATTTTTCATCTCCTCTTCCTCTTGAACCGCTTCGATGGCGCGGTTGATGAGGAACCACAGGAGCCGAATCTTCCCGTTTTCTTCGTCGGGGAGATTCTTGACGGAGGGGGGATTCTCCCAGCTCAGGGAGTAACCCAAGAGGAAGACGTTCATGCCAACTGCTTCGCAGATGGCATTTTCGATTCCTCCCGTGGCCTCCAATGGCCAGATCCTGCCCTGTTCGTCCTGGCGGACGAGCAGATTACCTCCGCGCCGCCAGAAGTCCCGCCTTTCGTCATACTCGGGCGGGATCGGCAAGAAGCACTTCCCGGCTTTTCCTTCAAGGAGTTCCTGGGGACTGATTTCCCCTTGCTCCCGGAGTTCGGCGGCCCTGTTTCGCTTCTGCTGTCTTGTCTTCTGGCCGACCTGGAATTGAAGGTTTGACAGGGCTTCTTGCACCTGATCGTTCTCTTCTTCTCCGAAGGCGGACTGATGGGGGACGGAGTAATACCGATCCCAGATTTCCAGAACCCCTTCAGAGTCTTCTTCCATGTAGCCGTCTTCGACCAACTTCTCCAGCATCTGCTTTGCCGCTTTGAAGTTGCAAGGGCAGTTGCAGATGTGCCAGAGAAGGTAGGCCTTCCAGGCAGCCCGCCGGTAAGCCGGCGTTTCGCTGTCCAGGAGGTCTTGGAGGTGTTGCCTTTTTTCGGTGACTTGATCGGCTACCAGCTCCTGAGCCTCTCGCGTGAGCTGACGAACCGCCTTCACGTTACCGAGAAAGGTGGTTACCCACCTTTCGACTTCTTTGGCTTTCTCCTTGGTCTTTCGAGCTGTCTCTTCAAGCTTCTCCGGGGAGAGGTCAGTGAGATCGACGTTCGGGAGCTCCAGTTCCGGAGCTCCGGTAAATCGAATCTCCCCCAGATTGTCGCTTTGTACTCCTCCACCTTTACGGTTGCTCATTTCTCGTTCCTTTCTCTTTGCCCGTAGCGAATTGTAGCGAACTGTCCCTATTATATACAAATATTTAGTTTTTGTCAATAGGTGTAATAAAAAAACAGCGAGGAATCGCTGTTTTTAGGATTTTTTCTTAAGCGGCACAAAAGGAATTATAAGCTTTCTGCCTTTTTGTTTTGGATGGGGTTCTGCAAGCTCTATCAGTTCATCTGCCAGTGACCTTTCTTCTGCGCACATAATGGCAACTTTTTTTCCTTGTTGAATAGCGTATCTTGCCAGGGGGGCCATATCTTTATCGCCGCTTCCGATACAGATGTGGGTTATCTCTGGCCACTTATCAATGAAAGTTCTACCTGTTTGAATGAGAGTTCCATCTACTGTATCTATCTTTCTATCTGTGTTTTTCTCTTTTACTTTGGGGCAGGAAATTGTAAGAAATCCATGTTTATAGAATATCTCAAGGTGACTTTGGTCGAGATGGGGTGGAGCGAAAACAAAGACTGAAGAAATAGCACCTATCCTTCCCAGCTCTGTCATTGCCCTGTCGAAACCTTGGGATATTGAGAAATCGTGAGGTCCGTATTGCAGTGTGTTAATTACGATGTTATCCCAATCAATAAGAACAAGAATTCTGTTTGGGTCTTTCTTTCTACGCAAAAGATCAAGCATTTTTTCTCTCCTAACTTGATTTATGGATTTTAGAAAGAGCTTTCTTTAATTTATAATATTATCTTCTTTTTGTCAACCCAGGTATCAGAAAAACCGCTCTTTAAAGCGGTTTTTTTATTCTTTCTTAGGAGATAATGTCATCCTGTGTTCTTTTGGATCTATAGAGAGTATTTCAAATTGGTACTTTTCACCTATCTTTAAGCTTTCTTTCATTTTGTCTATAGAGCCAAACTCTGAAATGTGGCAAAGCCCCTGTATCTCGGGCGTTATCTGAACAAAAGCTCCAAAAGGGTTAAATTTAGTGACTTCTCCTTCGATAACTTGTCCTTTCTGAAAGTTTCCTTCTATTCCCTTCCAAGGATCTTCTTTTAGAGCCTTTAAAGAGAGAGATACTCTTCCGTCGTCTGAAATGTCCACTATCTTAGCTTTAACCTTATCTCCTGTCTTCACTATTTCCGAAGGATCTTCTATTAATTGCCAGTCTAGTTCTGAAATATGGATTAAGCCCTCTAATCCTTCTTTACCGAATTTGATAAAGGCTCCAAAGTCCACTACTCCTGTTATTTCTCCTTCAACTACGTCTCCTTCTTTGTAGTTTTTGAGCATTTCTTTTGCTTTTTCCTGATCTTTTGCTTTTTCAGAAAGAATAAGATTTTCTTCTTTTGGATCCAAGCTAAAGACTTTTACTTTTATTTCTTGACCTATAAATTCCTGAAGCTTTTGGAGTATCTTTTGGCTGTCTCCTCCTTCTACTTTAGGATAGTGCTCTGGAGATAATTGAGATACAGGAATAAAAGCCTGAATTCCGGAAACTTTGGTAAGAAGACCTCCTTTGTTAGCTCCCTGTATTTTTACTTCAATAATCTCATCATCTTCTTTTGTTTTTCTAAGTTCCTTCCAGGCAAGTTCTTTGTTTGCTTTGCTCATAGAAAGCTCTATGTATCCTTCCTCGTTCTCTAAATCCACTATTTTAGCTGAGACCTTATCTCCAATATCAAGATCCCTCAAGCTATCTTTAGATTCGTAGAATTCCTTTCCATAAATAATGCCTGTTCCCCAAGGCCCCAGATTTAAATAGATGGCGGCTCTTCCAATATTAACAACCTCGCCTTGAACTATCTGTCCAACTTTTGGGGGCTTGAGCATTTCTTTTTGGTCTATTAAATCTTTCATAACATCTGTCATATGGAATACTTTAACACAACCATTTTTTAATTGCAAGAGGTTTTCTTTTGTGATAATATTGAAGAATGAATATTAATTGGTACGGACAAACTTGTTTTAGGATAAACAGTCAGATTAGGAAGGGCAAGGCAGTAGATCTTTTGATAGATCCTTTTTTTGATAAAGGGGCAAGAGGGCCTAAGTTGGATACAGATATTCTTATGATAACTCAAAACGGAACGAAGATTCCTTCTGGAAATTATTTTTCCATATCAGGTCCTGGAGAATATGATATCAAAGGAATATATATTACAGGAATTGAGGCTGAAAAAGAAGGGGGTAAGACTACTATTTATACTATAGAGACAGAAGATATTAGGTTATGCCATCTTGGCTCTCTAGGTCAAGAATTGACTTCAGAACAACTTGAAATTATAGACGAGGTAGATATTCTTCTGATTCCTGTTGGAGGCGGAGATTCTCTTGATACCAAAAAAGCCGTGAAAGTTATGTCTCAAATAGAACCCAGAATCGTTATTCCTATGTATTACAGAATACCTAAGATTAAGACTAAGTTGGATAAGGTAGATGTCTTTTTGAAGGAGGTGGGAATAAAGTCACTAGAAGCCCTGCCTAAACTGAATATTAAGAATAAAGATCTTCCAAAAGAGGACGAAGCTAAGATAATAGTTTTAAAAGCTTAATGGAATTTTTAGAGAGGCTCAGAGATCTTTCAGAAGGAAAAAAGAAGATTATTCTCTGGACTACAGTTGTGGTAATAGGATTAATAATGATTACTGTCTGGATTTTTTCTCTTCCTGAGAAAATGGAAAAAACTGAGAGCAGCGATTATTTCCAAAAACTAGAAGAATCTTTTGAAAATGCCAGATAAAAAAGAAGAAAATAAAATAGGGAAGGTAAAACAAGCTCATATAGTAGAGGAAATGAGAAACTCTTACATTGATTATGCTATGTCAGTCATAGTCTCTAGAGCTCTTCCTGATATCAGAGACGGGTTGAAACCTGTCCACAGAAGGATTCTCTATGCCATGAAGGGAATGGGGTTAACTTATTCTTCTGGTTTTAGAAAATCCGCTGCTGTTACAGGTGAAGTTTTAGGTAAATATCATCCTCACGGAGATGCTTCAGTGTATGATGCTTTAGTCAGAATGTCTCAAGATTTCTCTTTAAGATATCCTTTGGTTGTAGGCCAAGGAAATTTTGGCTGTTTTACCAAAAACACAAAAATTAGGCTTTGCGACGGAAGAAGTTTGAGTTTTGGCAAGCTGATCGAGGAACAAAAGAAAGGGAAAAGACATTGGACATTTACTTTTAATACAAAATCCAAAAAGATTGAAATCAGCGAGATTAAGAAACCGAGGTTAACCAGAAGGAATGAAGAAATAATGGAGGTTACTTTAGATAACGGAAAGAAAATTAAGTGTACTCTTGATCATAAATTTATGCTAAGGAATGGGAAATACAGGGAAGCTCAGAAGTTAAAATCGGGAGATTCTCTAATGCCCTTTTATAGTAAAAGGTATGACGGAAGGGACAAAAACTTAAAAGAGTATGAAATGGCTTATCAGCCCGTAAGCAACAGATGGGAGTTTACTCATCGTTTAGCTGATAAATGGAATTTAGACAATAAGGTTTATACTAGAAAAGCTGGTAGGATCCGCCATCACAAGGATTTTAACAAGTTTAACAATAATCCAGACAACATTCTTAGAATTCAATGGCAGGATCATTGGAAATATCATAAAGAAATTGCTTCTAGAAAACATAAAGAGGATCCTGAATACGTTAGAAAGCTTGCAGAGGGAAGAAAGAAATTTTGGAGCAAGAAAGAAAACAGAGAGAAACGCTCTAAAATTCAAGCAGAAAGGAATAAAAAGATGTGGAAGAACCCCGAATATAGGAAGAAGTGGATAAAAGCCAGAAAAGAAAAGTGGAAAGATCCAGAGTATAAGAATTATATGAGAAAAGTATCGAGTAAGAATCTTAAATCTCTTTGGCAGAGCGAAGATTTTCAGAGAAAGCTTAGTGAATTGAAATCAAAAGAGATGAGAAAAAGATGGAAAGATAGAAATTACAGAAAGTATCAGGCTGAAAAAACAAGAAAACTTTCTTTTAAAATTTGGTCAGATCCGAAACATAGAGACTATATGTCAAAATTGATGAAAAAAAGATCTAAAGATCCTTTGTGGAAAAAGGAGAGAAGCAGAATTTCTAAAGAACTTTGGCAAGATTCGGAATATCGATCAAAATACGAGAAAGAACACTTTAAAAAGATGGCAAGGAAACTTTGGAATACGCCAGGAATAAAAGAATTTCATAGGGAAAAAGCAAGAAAGCAGTGGCAAGACTCTTCTTTCAGAAAGAAAGTTAGTAATTTAACACGAGAAAGGAATCTTAAGAGGATAGAAAAGAACCCAGGATTTATGGAAAATCTTACTCAAAAAGCAAAAGCTTCTTTAGAGGAAAAATGGAAAGATCCAGAGTATAAAGAGAAAGTGATGAGAAGTAAGATTTTAAATTATGTCCATAATCTTTTAAAAGAATATTCAAAGGTAACCCCTAAAATATATGATGAAGAAAGATTAAACAATGGTATTCCGAGGGCAGAAAATGCTTTGAATTACTTCGAAGATTTTTCAGATATTGTAGAACAATCCAAGAAGAGAAATCATAAGGTAATAAAAACCAAAATTCTTAAAAAGAGAGAAGATGTTTATGATTTAACTACTGCTCCCTGGCATAATTTTCTTTTGGATGCAGGGGTTTTTGTGCATAATTCAATCGACGGAGACCCGGCAGCAGCTCAACGTTACACAGAGTGTAAGCTTTCTAAACTAGGAGAAGAAATGTTAAAGGATATTGAGAAGGATACTGTTGACTTTATGGATAACTACGATGGAACCCAAAGAGAGCCTACTGTTCTTCCCTCTCCTATGCCCCAGTTTCTTTTAAACGGATCTATTGGTATTGCTGTTGGTATGGCTACCAGTATTCCTCCTCACAATTTAACCGAGGTTTGCGATGCTGCCATATTTTTAATAGATAATCCTAAAGCTGCTACGGAGGATCTTTTCGAATTTGTTAAGGGACCTGACTTTCCTACAGGGGGTATAATCTACGGCAAAAAAGACATTATTTCAGCCTACTCTCAAGGAAAGGGCCCTATTGTAAGCAGAGGGAAGGCCGAGGTGGTGGAAAACAAGAAGAAAAGAGATCAGATTTTAATTACAGAGATTCCTTATCAGGTCCAAAAGTCTTCTTTAGTAGAGCAGATAGCTAAATTAATACAGGATAAAAAGATAAAAGGAGTGAAGGATGTAAGAGACGAATCAGACAGAGACGGTTTGAGGATAGCTATAGATCTTCAGCAGAACGCCTATCCCAGAAAAATACTGAACAGATTGTACAAGTTTACAGATCTTCAAAAAACCTTTCATTTGAATATGCTGGCCTTAGTAGACGGTATTCAGCCAAGAGTTTTGTCTTTGGTTGACGCTTTAAATTACTTTATAGAACACAGAAAAGAAGTAGTTTACAGGAGAACCAAGTATGATTTAGAGAGAGCCAAGGAAAGAGCTCATATTCTGGAAGGTCTCCATAAATGCTTGAATAAAATAGATGATGTTATAAAGACAATCAAATCTTCAGAAAATAGAGATGACGCTCAGAAGAAGTTAATGAAGAAATTTAAACTGACAGAGATTCAGGCAAACGCTATTTTAGAAACTAAGCTTTCAGCTTTAGCTAAGCTTGAAAGAAAGAAGATAGAAGACGAGTTGAAAGAGCTTAAATCCAAGATAAAAGAATACGAAGCTATTTTAAAGAGTAAAGCAAAGATTAAGACGGTAGTTAAAAAAGAGTTAAAAGAGATAAAGGAGAACTTTGGTGATGAGAGGAGAACAAAAGTTAATGTTCAGAAGTTGGGAGAAATAGCAGAAGAAGATTTGATTCCTCAGGAAGAAACCGTGGTTACTTTGACTAAGGGAGGATATATTAAAAGAGTTTCTCCTTCTACTTATAAGATACAAAAAAGAGGAGGAAAGGGTATCTTGGGAATGAAAACTCTCCAAGAAGATATTGTTGAGCATTTCCTAATAGCCAATACTCATGATTCTCTCTTGTTCTTCACAGATTCTGGAAAAGTTTTTAGAACAGTAGCTTATGAGATACCTTCAGGTTCCAGAGTGGCCAGAGGAAGAGGTATTCAGAACTTTCTAGAGCTTTCTTCTGAAGAAAAAGTTCTTTCTCTTCAGACGTTAGGGAAAGAAGATAAAGAAAAAGGCATTGAGAACTTAATAATGGTTACCAAGAATGGTATAATAAAAAAGACATCTCTTGAAGAGTTTAAAAATGTAAGAAGGTCTGGTTTGATAGCTATGAAACTTAGAAAGGGGGATTCTTTAAGAAAGGTTTCCAAGAGCACAGGGGACAACGAGATTATTATAACGACAAAGAAAGGAAAATCAATCAGGTTCAATGAGAAAGATCTAAGAGCTATGGGGAGACCTGCTTCTGGTGTAAAAGGAATTAATCTTAAAAAGGGAGACGAGGTTGTAGGAATGGATGTTATTTTTAAGCCCGAGAAGAAGAAGAAAGATAAGAGATTTATCTTGATTATAACAGAAAACGGATACGGAAAGCAGACTAGTTTAGAGAAATACAGAGAGCAGACGAGGGGAGGAATGGGCATTAAAACAGCCAATATAAACAAGAAGACAGGGGATGTGGTTTCTTCAAGAGTTCTCTCTGGGGAAGAAAAGGAGATAATAGTTATCTCCCAAAAAGGACAAGTTATCAGAACTAAAGTTTCATATATTCCAAAAACAAGCAGAGCAACTCAGGGAGTTAAGATAATGAGGCTTTCAGAAGGCGATAAAGTAGCCTCAGTAGCCTGCATATGATAAGCTTTTTAGATCCCAATGAAATACTGGACAAGCTGGACTTAGAACCCAATCTTACTGTTGCAGAATTCGGATCAGGATCCGGAGGTTTTACTATACCTTTAGCTAAAAGACTGGAAGACGGCTTGGTCTACGCTATAGATATTCAGAGAGAACCTCTTTCCGCTCTAAAAGGAAGAACCCAAACAGAGAATGTAAACAATGTCAGAATAATAAGAGGGGATCTTGAAAAAACAGAAGGTTCTACTTTGGGACCTGGCTCTGTTGATTTGGTCTTAATCGTTAATGTTCTCTTTCAGGCAGAAAAGAAAGAAAAGATAATAACTGAAGCTAAAAGAGTTTTGAAGCAAGGAGGGAGACTAATTATTATGGATTGGAAGCCCAAAGCTCCAAAAGGACCAGAGGGAGGAGTAAAAGCTGAGAAAATAAAGGAGATGGCAGAAAAAGAAGGATTTTCTTTAGAAGAACAGTTTGATATAGAGAAATATCACTACGGATTAGTTTTCAACAAGTAGGCTTGTTGTTTTTATCTTTAAGTACTATAATAAAAAAAACTTATGAAAGCGATTTTCCCCAAAATAATACCTTTACTGATTCTAGCTTTGCTTCTTCCTGTTTTGGTTTTTGCTGTAGAATTGCCTAATCCTTTAATACATGAAACCTTTGAATCCCTTCTAGATTCTATTATTACTTTCTTAGCTTTCTATTTGGGACCTCCCATTGCCGTTATAATGATATTAGTAGCGGGGTTTTACTTTGTTACAGCAGCCGGAGACCCTGATAAGATAGAAAGAGCTAAAAAAATAATATTATGGACATTGATAGGGCTTCTAATACTTTTTTCTGCCAAAGGGATAGTTGCTTTACTGAAAGATGTTATAGGATTGCAGCCGCCTGCTTAATTAAAAAACTTTTAAAAAGGTCGGTAGGATAAACCAATAATTTAGAAAAATGAGAAAAACAATATTAAGTTCAATCTTGCTAGTTACTCTTGTTTTGGCTCCTTCCGTAGCTTTAGGTGCTATTTGGGACTGGGATTGGGGAGGAAGCTCTCCCAACACAGCTCCTACTCTGGATGTTCTTGACGTTTTGGACAATATTACTAACTGGCTTTTTGCTATTTTGCTGATTGTAGCTGCTATTTTCATTATCGCAGCAGGATACTATTTCGTCACAGCTCAGGGAGATTCTGATAAAACTCAGAAGGCAAGAAATTGGGTAATGTACGCCCTCATAGGCGTTTTAGTAGGTTTTGTAGCTAAAGGGCTAGTAATGCTTGTAGGAACCATAGCAATGGGTTAGTTTTGAATTGAAAGCCGCCTCTTTTTTGGAGGCGGTTTTTGATTGATTTTTATCCTCTTTAAGGTATAATTAAAAAATGAGGGGAAATCAAAAGAATAAAGATTATAAGGTTAAATGGGGTTCAGAATTTGCCTATGCAGTGGGTTTATTAACTGCTGATGGTTGTCTTTCTAATGATGGTCGGCACCTTAATCTTACTTCTAAAGACAAGGAACAAATAGAAAATTTCAAAAAGTGTCTTGGTTTAAAGAGTAAAATCGGGAAAAAGGCGAGGGGAGGAGAAAAAATCAAAAAATATTATTGTGTTCAGTTTAGCAATACTAGACTTTACAAATTTCTTGAAAAAATAGGGTTAACTCCAAGAAAAAGTTTAACTTTAAAAGAAGTGACAATCCCAACGAATTTTTTCCCTGATTTCTTAAGAGGTCTTTTTGATGGGGATGGCAATTTTAGTACACCTAAACATCCTGAAAGTCAATATCCTCAGGTCCGAGTAAGAATCTCTTCTGGAAGCTCTATGTTTTTAAGGTGGCTTCACAAGGAAATAAAGAAAAAAGTAGATGTAACCGGAGGTTACGTAACAAAAGGTGTTAGGGTAGAAGTTTTAGAATATGCCATTAGTGATTCGCTAAAGATTTTAAATTATATGTATTATTCTTCTAATATTATTTGTCTATCAAGAAAATTCAGAAAAATAAGACCATATTTGCGGACGTAGCCGAATTGGAATAGGCGTACGGCTTAGGACCGTATGGGGAAACCCATGTGGGTTCGAGTCCCACCGTCCGCACAATATATCAAGACAACTAATAATACAAAAAACAACAGGATTATCTCCTGTTGTTTTTTAATCTTATTCTTCGTCTTCTGATTTTACCTTTATCTTTCTTTTTTTCTCTTCTTCTATTTTAGGAATTTTTATAGTGAGAACACCTTCTTTTATAGAAGCTTTGGCTCTAGAAGAGTCTACCTCTTTTGGCAAGATAACTTCTCTTGAAAAGTATCCCCAATAGCATTCCTGATAAAAATAGTTCTTTCCTTTTTCTTCCTCTTCTTCCTCTCTTTTTCCTTTTATAATAATCATATCGTCTTCAAAGACAATGTCTAGATCTTCTGGTTTTACTCCGGCAATAGCAGACCTTACGATAATGTCTTCGTCTGTTTCATAAAGATCTATTGTCAATTTTCCTGCTGATTCAAACCATCCTTTGTCTACTTCTTTATTCTCTTTCTTCTTCTCTGATTTCTCTTTCTCTACCTTAATACTCTTCTTTTTAGGTCTTTCTTTTTTTGTGGTTTTCTTTTTTTTAGTCTTTTTTTTAGCCGAAGTCAGTTCAGCTTTTGGCTCTTGAGTTTTTTCTTCCATTACCTCTTGGAGGCTTTCTTCATCTGTTTCCATTCCCTTTTGAAGTTTGTCTAAGAATGATGGCATTTTATTTCAAGATTATATGTTTTATACTTTATCGAAAAAAGTTTTGCTTACTTTATATTACAAATACTTTTTAATTTTTTAACTTTTTTAAATCCATAAGAAACAAATACAGCCATAGAAACGAGGAGAACCAGTGGTACTAGAGCCCAAGAAATATTCTCGGCTGTTTTTATTATAGTTAAATTATAGACAGCGTGCAAGACGGTAGCTACAGCTATACCAGATATTATAAGCTGTATTCTCTTCTTGGAATGAAATAGAGAAAGAGCCAGAAAAAAGCCCAGAGTTCCAGAGGCTAAAGCATGAAGGAAGGTGGCTCCGACAAATCTGATAGTAGAAGTCATTATTGTATTGAAGAAGGGAAAAGCCTCTTTTAAAGATGTTAGAATAAGTATGTTTTCTAAGGCGGCAAAACCTAAGGCTGTAATGATCATATAGACAATAGCGTCTACTGGTTCATCAAAAGCAGAATCTCCCAATATCTTCCTTCTTACCACCAGATATTTCAAAAGTTCTTCTACAAAAGCTATTCCCAGAAGGTTGTATAATATCCATCCTAAAAGAGTTAGTTCTTTTTCTAGAAAGGAAGCTATTCCCAACTCTGCGAAAGCTGCTACCAAAGCTATAGCCATGCCGCATATAAATATTTTGATTACCATTTTATTAGATTCTGGATGACTGTCTTTTCTAAGGTAAAATAAAAGCCAGATAAAACTGGGAGCTAAACCGAAAAATATAGCGACAGGATAATTCATATTTCAAGACTATATATTTATACCTTAGCGAAAAAAGCTTTGCTTATATCTATTTAGGCCATTCTTCTATCATTATACACGATTTTTTCCCTTTTATGGGAAGAAGCTGGTATATTTCTTCTGTTATAAAAGGAATAAAAGGATGGAGAAGCTTTAAGGAATTAGAAAGCACATAAAGAAGTACCTTTTTTGTTTCCTCTGTGTTTTGTTTTTTAGAGGTTTCAAGATAAGTATCGCAGAACTGATGCCAGAAGAAATCGTAGAGTTTGTGGGCGGCTTTCCCAAACTCATATTTTTCTAGTCTCTTATTTACCTCTTTTATGGTTTTATCTAAGTTGTTGATTATCTTCTGGTCTGCCTTAGTAAGTTTCTTTTTATTTATTTTGCTTATATCTATTTCTTCTTCTGTATTCATTAGAATATATCTGACAGCATTCCATATCTTATTGCAGAATTTCTTTCCCATGACAATATTATCTGTGACAAACTTAATATCCTGATTTCCCATAATCTGAAAAGCTATGCCGAATCTTACAGCGTCAGCTCCGTATTGATCTACCAGTTCCAGAGGATCTATTCCTGTTCCTAAAGACTTGGACATTCTTTTTCCATCTCGAGTTAAAATTGTGGCGTGAATGTAGACATCCTTAAAAGGATTCTTTTTGGTGAATTCTTTTGAAGAAAATATCATTCTAGCTACCCACAAGTTAATTATATCCCTAGCTGTAGTTAGAACTTGGGTAGGATAAAAGGTTTTAAAGTCCTTTGTCTTTTTGGGCCATCCTAAAGTGGCAAAAGGCCAGAGAGCTGAGCTAAACCAAGTGTCTAGGACGTCAGTTTCTCCCTTAACAGGTATCTTATGTCCCCACCAAAGCTGACGGGAAATACACCAATCCTTTATGTTTTTTAGCCAGTCAAGATAAGGTTTTTTAAAATTATTTGGTATAAACTTTAGCTCTCCTTTTTTGACAGGATCTGAAGCTAGTTTGGCCAGTTCATCCATTTTCAAAAACCATTGAAGAGAAGGTATGAGCTCTACTGTAGTATTACACCTGTAACATTTAGGAACTTGGTGAACATAGTCCTCCTCTTTTTTAATCAGTCCTTCCTTTTTAAGGTCTTCTATTACTTTTTCTCTGGCTTCTTTGGTTTTTAAAGCTCTATAGGATTTTGGCGCTTTATCTGTCATTTTCCCCTTGTCTGAAATTACCTGGATCATTTCTAGATCGTGGTTTTCTGCTATCTTGTAGTCTGTAGGATCATGAGCTGGAGTTACTTTTACAGCTCCCGTGCCAAACTCTCTGTCAACTAATCTGTCTGAAACTATAGGTATTTCTCTTTTTGTTAGAGGAAGAATTATTTTCTTTCCTATTAGGTTTTTGTATCTTTTGTCTTTGGGGTTTACAGCTACCGCTGTATCTCCGAGCATAGTTTCAGGTCTTGTGGTAGCTACTGTAATTTCTCCTCCTTCTTTTAAAGGATAGGAGATATACCAGAGCTTGCTTTTTTCTTCCTTATATTCCAACTCCAAATCAGATAAGCTTGTGGCGCATCTTGGGCACCAGTTTATTACTCTTTTTCCTCTGTAGATAAGGCCTTTCTTTTTGTAATGCAGGAAAGCTTCTTTTACAGCGTCCTCATATCCTTTGTCCATGGTAAATCTTGTTCTTGACCAGTCGCAGGAAGCCCCCATTCTTTTCAGTTGGTCTAATATTATATTTCCATATTCCTCTTTCCATTTCCAAACTTCTTTGATGAATTTTTCTCTTCCTAGGTCAAACCTAGTCCTGCCTTCTTTTTTAAGTTTCTTTTCAACTACATTCTGAGTTGCGATTCCAGCATGATCTGTTCCCGGAAGCCATAAGGTTTTGTATCCCTGCATTCTCTTTTGGCGGATAAGAATATCTTGGATGACAGTATTTAAAGCATGGCCCATATGGAGTCTTCCTGTGACATTAGGAGGGGGTATCATTATAGTGAAGGGAGTTTTTCCTTTTAAGTTGTCTGGATTAAAAAAGCCAGATTTTTCCCAAAACCTGTAAATTTTATTCTCAACTTCTTCTGGCTGGTATGTTTTTTCCATATTATTATTCTAGCATTAAGTTTGGTTCTGACAAAACATTTTTATCTTCTTTGTGGTAGAAAGCTGTTATAGCTCCCATGACAGCATTATCTGTAGAAAGTTCTTGGTTTGGTACAAAGAACTTAGTGTTAGGGGATTCTTCTTTTAATTTATTTTTAAACTGTTTTCTTAATTCTTTGTTTGCTGTAACTCCTCCTCCTAAAATTAGACTTTGGGCTTTATGTCCTTTAACAGCTTTTATTGTTTTAGATATTAGAACATCTATTATGGCTTGTTGTATTTGGAAAGCCATTTCCTCTTTATATCTCTTACCTTTATCTTTGTATTTATACAAGACAGCAGTTTTTAAACCAGAAAAACTGAAGTTATAATCTTTTGTTTTTATCATAGGTCTTGGTAATTCTATCCCTATATTATGATTCTTTGCTATTTTTTCAATAGCAGGGCCTCCAGGATATTCTAATCCTAAAACCCTAGCTGTTTTGTCAAAACACTCTCCTGCAGCATCGTCTTTTGTTTGTCCCAGCAATTTATACTCTCCGATTTCTTTTACCAGAATAAGTTGAGTGTGGCCTCCACTTGCTATTAAAGCTACAGCAGGGAACTTAATTTCTCCTTTAAGAAGATTTACAAGGATGTGAGACTCTATATGATTTACTCCAACCAAAGGTATATTCCAAGCAGAAGACAAAGCTTTAGCAAAGTTAATGCCTGTCCAAAGGCAAGGATCTAGCCCCGGTCCTTTAGTTACAGCCAAAAGATCTATTTTTGGTTTTTTAAAAGAAGAGAGGAATCTATTCAATTCTTTAGAGAGATCTTTTTCTCTTAAAAGAATTTCCTTTATTTCTTTCTTTTTAAATCTAAAATCTTCTTTTTCTGTTTTTTTTAAAGTTTTTTTTAATAAAGGAACAAGGTTTTTCTGGTGTTCTCTTTTAGCTAAAGAAGGATAAACTCCTCCCCACTCTTTATGTATTTCTATTTGAGAGGAAATTAGGTTGGATAAAATCTCAAAACCTCTTTCTGAGGCTTCAAGAAGAGCTATTGCTGTATCGTCACAACTTGTTTCTATTGATAATATCTTCATTATCAGTTATCTTATCTGAAACCTTGATTTTTTTCAATTTTTAGGTTAAAGTTTAGATGTTAGGCCCCATCGTCTAACGGTTTAGGACGCTTGATTTTCAATCAAGTAATTGGGGTTCGATTCCCCATGGGGCCGCAAAATAAAGGCCGGAACATTGTTCCGGCTTTGTTTCTAGTCTGCTGTATCGGGCTCAAACAAGAGTGCTGTTTGGGCCAGGAGATGAATCCTGTTTAGTTTTAAAGGAAAATGATCTTCTGCTTCTATTACACCTTGAGCCAAAACGGGCCAATCGTATTTGAAGAAGTTAAGGACATCAATTCCGATATCATCAAAAACGTGAAAGATGTCGATAACTTTTCCTGTTAGTCTATGACGAGTTTCAAAAATCTCGTAGCCGAAGACCTCAGCGGGATCTAAAGAGCAATCTCCTTCTAGTCTTAAAACCATCGCGAGGACGTTAGTGATGTCTTTCCATGAGTAGGGAAGCCTTATTGCCCAGATATCCCCTTGTCTTTTCGCTTTTAGTCCAGTTTTCTTTTCCCAGAAAGCGATGGAATCTGGCTTTAATGCATTGTAGAAACCTTCCTCTCCTCCTTCTTTGAAGATTTGGATAGCTTCATGTTCTAGCGCTACTAAAAAAGCATTCTCATCGGTTCCTCCAAACCATACACCCTTCTCATTATCTTCGAAGAGAAAGTTCGTTCCTTCTCTAAGAGAGAAGAAATCTCCATTTGGATGTGGAGGAAGGAAAATAGTTTCTCCTTCTCTTCCTGGAGTAAAGAAAGCTACCTCTTCAAAAGAAATAACTGCTTCACCTGCTCTTTTAGGTAAGGCGCCTTTTTCTGCCATAGCTCCTACTTTCATGATCTTTCTCCTTTTTCAGGTTTTCAAAGGGCTTTTTAAGACTACTTAATTTATTGTTTTTTGTCAACGTTTTTCTGTAAATTAAAATAGGGTTGTTAACACTTTCACAACTAAAGAGAGGTTAGTAA
>CAZSQP010000002.1:0-139659 GCA_964609075.1 uncultured Candidatus Saccharibacteria bacterium | reverse complement strand
TTACTAACCTCTCTTTAGTTGTGAAAGTGTTAACAACCCTATTTTAATTTACAGACAAGCTTGACTAAAATAACTTTTTATGTTAAGAAATAAACACTGTAGTAACAAAGCTACAGAAAAGAACCTTAGACAAGGAGAAAAGGATGAAAAGGATCGCGGTGGTCGTATTGTTGGTAGCAATGGTTGCTACCGGAGCAGAGGCCGAAAAAGATCTATCCCTGACGATTTCCAGCAAGGTCTACTCCAAATACCTGGGGTCGACCACCGGGAGCATCTGTCACGAGGATCCGGTCCTCCAGACGGATCTCTTTTTTACTCTCCCCCATGGACTTTATTTTGATATTTGGCATTCGAGTGGCTTAGACGGCACTGGTTTGTCGAGCGATGGCGGAGACGAAATTGATTTCACCGTGGGTTGGACAGGTGAAATTGAGAAACTCCAAAACATTAAGCTAGATTTGGGCATCAGTTATTTTGACTGTTATGATCTTTTCAAGATGCCCTCGGGAGACTTTATCCTCCCCTACCTTAATGTAAGCAAGGAGTTTCCGGTCTTAAAAGACCACTGCCTTGAACCTTTTGTCTTTTTCCAATTTCCCTATTCCGCCAAGGGAAATGAATACGGAAACGGATTCATTGTTAGGTCAGGTATGTTCCACCATTGGAATATCACCGATTCTCTGGCGATCTGCCAAAGAGTCAACCTGACTTTTGATGACGGAGCCTGGGGCAACGATAGCGGTCTTTTGGGAGAGTACCGCTTCGATGCTAGTTGGAAAATCACAGACAGAATTACTCTGGATGTGATCTCGGTAAAAGTAGCACGTCCTTTCAGTAATTTTTCAGATGGAAGGGATGGAACCGAGGCCGTCTACGGCGCAGGCATCAAGATCTGTTTCTAGAGAATCGAGGGGTAAAACCATGCCCCTCTTTTATTTCAAAAAATCAATAATTTTATCAAATTCTTTTTTTTGAATATTAATATGAGTAGGAAGATTAAAAGTAGCCTTAGAAAGTTCTTCTGCTTTAGGACAAGAACCCTTTTTGTATCCTATTTTTTCTAATTGAGTATCATCTGGAGCTACAGGAGAAGTGTACCAGTCTCCTATTAGAATATTATTATCCCAAGCTTTCCTTATAATCTTATGAGCTTCTTTGCTTCTAATAGTAAATCTTAAAAAGACACTTTCTCTTTCTGGAAAAGAATCCGGCAGTTTAAAAGAGCTATTTTTAAGCTCTTTATAATAAAGAGAGGCTATTTTTCTCCTGTGATTGTTAAATTTATCTAATTTCTTTATTTGATTTAAAGCTAAAAGAGCTAAAGCATTAGGCATCCTTTTTGGAAAATAGGAGGGAATCTTTCCTCTTTTCTCTTTCCAGTGGACAGCCTTAGATAGAACCTTAAACCATTGAAAAAGAACTAAGAGGTATTTTCCAAAGAAAGAATAAGTAGGAAGAACAATATAGTTTATTAAAAGAGGGTGAAGAAGCTGTTGGAATATCCAGAAATAGGAAGGATACTCTAAATCCTTTTGAAACTCTTTTATCCTTTTAGCTAATCTATCGTCATTTGTTATAGCTACTCCTCCGTATACAGAAGATATTACTTTATCTCTAGAAAAGCTAAAAAAAGCAGCTTTACCCAAAGTACCTATCTTCTTTCCTTTATACTTTGCTCCTAAAGAGTGAGCGCAGTCTTCTATTAAGAATAAATTATTTTCTTCTACTATCTTTAAAACTTCATCCATATTAGCTGGCAAGCCAAACGTATGCTGAACCATTATAGCTTTACTTTCTTTCCCTATTTTCTTCTTTAAATCCTCTATATCAATATTAAAATCATTTTTATTACAATCTACAAAAACATTCTTTAAGCCTGACCATCGAATAGGATTTACAGAAGCGTTACAGGTAAAAGCCTGCGAAAGAACTTCTCCTTTAAAATCTAAACTCTTTAATATAGCCATTAAAGAGGACCTTCCGCTGTTAAAAGCGAAAACATGTTTTACTCCTAGAATCTTTTTAAACTCTTCCTCTAAAGATCTTAAAGCAAGGCCCTTCTTCCAGGAAAAAGGATTGAAAAGTAATTTAAAAGCCAAAGAGAGATCATCCTTTTCCACATTAGGAGATAAAGATATAGAGATGGGCTTTATCATTGCAAAATATATTTTAATATTATATTATTATCTTAGAAAAGCTCTTTGGAAAGGAGGAAGTTATGCATGTAGAAGAAGAAGGCTGGGTAAGACTAGAAGGTGGAGGTTTTCATTACAAGGGAATCTCTAGAAAGAAGAAGATTGCCTATTCAATTTCCCTTTTTCTTTTTCTGGCGATTATTATCATTCTGATTATTACCTAAAGAAATTACAGTAAAATTCCTCCTCATAATTCTTAAAAGCGTCTGAAAAGACGCTTTTTATTCTAAAAACTCTTTTACTTCTTTAGGAACTCTTCCTTCTAAAAGAACAACGTCTCCCGCTATTAGAGAAGATTCTATAAAGTTGTTTATCTCCTCTGCTTTTTCTATGAAATACACTTCTTTCATCCCAGACTTTTTAATTTCTTCAAAACAGTCTCTAGTAGTAATGACAGCTAAGTCGCAAGTCTCAGCTATCTTCTTCCCTATTTTCCGATGAATCTCTTTGGAAGATTTACCCAACTCTATAAGGCAAGGCATAATAATAAGCTTTTTGCTTTTCCAGATGCTTAAATAGTTAAGATCTGCTAAAACACCGTCAGGATTGGAAGAATAGGAAGAATCTATTACATTAACTCCTTCCCTTCCTTTAAAAAGCTGTGTCATTCTCTTCTTGTTCTTTATTTTAGAGCAAGCAGAAGAGATTTCTTTTAGACTCATCCCCACTTCTTCAGCTGTTATAACAGAAGCTAGAACGTTGGAAACCACCTGCCTTCCTATAGCTTTTATCTTAAAGCTCTCTCTTTTTCCTTCTTTGGTAACAACCTCAAAAGAAACAGATTCTTTCTCCATTTTAATATTCTCAGCCCAGATGTCAGGCTCAAAGCCCGACAAAGGAGGAACCTTGGCATCTGAGAATATTCTTTTTTCCTTACCTGTTGTCTTATAGAGATCAAGACAATATTTATTGTTTCCGTTAAAAACAGCTAAACCGTCTTCTGGAAGACTTTCTATGAGTTCGTATTTTGTCTTTACTATATTCCCCTGAGAACCGAAAAGAGACAGATGTTGTTCGTTTATACCAGTTAAGATGCCTATCTTGGGCTTTGTAATATCAGCCAAAAGCTTTATTCCTTCCTTACCGTAAGCTCCCATTTCTACCACAAAAACATTGTGATCAGGTTTTAAGTCTTTAAGAATGCGTCTGGATATTCCCATTTCGCTATTCTGGTTTTCTTTAGTTTTTAAAACATTGTATTTTTCTGATAAAATATCAGCCAAAAACTCCTTAGTAGAACTTTTGCCATAACTTCCAGTGATTCCTATTACTAAAAGATTGTTCTGTTTTCTTATCTTCTCTTTTGCTTTTTTAATATAGTAGAGTTTTATTAAAACAGCTAAAGGTTGAATTATTAAAACAATCAGAGAAAAAATCAAAGGAGAGAGAAAATCAAAAGCTAAAAGGGCTAGAGGTAAAAGAGAATTTCTGAAAAAGAATGATATGAAAACAATTTCTAGAAGGACTCCTAACGATAAAACTAAAATTGTCTTTTTAGTAAAGACAGGCCTTTTAAAATTTCTTTTAATAGCAAATAATATTTCTGTAAGATAGATTAAGATTAGAGCTAGAGAGAAAAGAAAAAGAAAGGTTCCAAAAACTCCTTCCTGGAAAGAGTTTCTTAAAAGAAAGAATAATCCAAAGAGAATTAAAAGGAATATTTTCAGAAAATAGAGGTTGTTTAAAAAAAGACTTCTTCCTTTATAAGTTCTGAAATGGTCTATGAATCTTCTTACCTGGTATTCTTTAAGCTGCCATAGATAAAAGTAGAAGAGAGCTGTCTTGACAGTCCTTAAAAACCAGAATAAAGATAGAATAAACGACATATTATCTTAAAAAAGGAATTATTATTTCTAAAAGCTTTTCTGGGTTATCAAGATGAGGACTATGAGCTGCCTTGGGAATTGTCTTCAATTCTGAATTTTCAATCTCTCTTTTAAAAATAGAGGCGTATTTTAGAGGAACTATCTTATCTCTCTTTCCCCAAACAAGAAGAGTGTTTATTTTAATTCCTGAAAGATAAGGAGTCAAATCTTCTTCCAAAACCTTTTTAATAGTCTCTCTCATTACGCCTTGGGATTTAACATAGTCTGTCTTTCTTAAAAAAAGATAGAATATACTTTTTATTGTCTCTCTAAATTTTTTCAAATACTTAATATTAAAAATAACATTTCCTATTCTGCTCATCCAAAAAGCTAATTTAGCTTCAATGTTTTTTTTAGGCTTTACCCCAGCAGGAGAACAAAGAATAAGTTTCTCTATCTTGTCTCCATCTTCTGCAATGTATTTTACAATAACTCTTCCTCCAAAAGAATGAGCTATTACAGAAAACTTTTCCAATTTAAAATAGTCTACAAGCCCTCTAAGCCAATCAGCATAATCTGAAACAGTCCAAGGGAAAGGAGGTTTGGAGCTTTTTCCAAACCCTGGAAAATCAGGAGCTATTACTTTAAAACCCTGCAAAGAAAGCATTTTTTGGACTTTAAACCAGGAGTTGGAGGAACCAAGCCCCCAACCGTGTAAAATTAAAAGAGGTCTTCCCTCCCCCTTTATTCTACAATTGGATTCAACTCCTTTAATAGTAACTTTTTCTTCCATATTATCTGGATTCTAAGACACGCATAGAATTTGCCTCAAAAGATACCTCATTAGTTACAATCCACCCTAAACCCAGAGCAATCACTACTAAAACTATAATAGCTATAATAACTTCCATTATTTTATCTCTTTAAAATCTAAATATTTATGAAGAGCTTCTGGGACCTTTATGCTTCCGTCTTTTTGCTGATAATTCTCTATTATAGCTATAATAATCCTTCCTATGGCAAAAGCTGTCCCATTTAGGGTATGAACATATTCTAATTTATTCTCCTTGTTTCTGTATTTAATATTCAACCTTCTTGATTGAAAGTCAGTGCAGTTGGAAGTAGAATGAGTTTCTCTATATCTCCCTTCTGAAGGTATCCAGGCTTCAATATCGTATTTAGCAGCTGCCGGTCTTCCCAAGTCACCAGTACAAATATTTATTACCTGATAAGGAAGGCCTAAAAGCTTCATAAGTTTTTCTTCTAAAGATAAGAGAAATTGATGCTCTTTTTTAGAATCTTCTGGCTTTACAAAGCTGAACATTTCTAATTTGTCGAACTGATGAACTCTTAGTATCCCTTTGGTATCTTTTCCATAAGAACCTGCTTCTTCTCTAAAACAGGTTGAGAAAGCAACATATCTTTTAGGAAATTTTTCTAGAACCTCATCCTTATGCATAGGCCCTATTGACTGTTCTGAAGTTCCTACAAGGAAAAGATCATCTTCTTCTAAATAATAGGTTTCATTTGCATCCTCTTTGGTATCGATATATCCCATTCCTCTCATTATCTCAGGCTTTACCAAAACAGGAGGGATAACAGGAACAAATCCCTCTTTCCTTAAAGTATCAAAAGCAAGATTAACTAAAGCAAACTCCAATAAAACAGCTTCTCTTTTAAGATATCCAAACCTGCTTCCGGAAATCTTAGCTGCTCTCCTTATATCCACCAAATCAAGCTTTTTGGCTATCTCTAAATAATCTTTGTTTTCAAAATCAAACTTTGTTTTCTCTCCTTCTTTTCTCAAAACTACGTTTTCTGAATCATCTTTTCCTATAGGAACGTCTTCAAAAGGAATATTGGGCACTTTATACATTAAGTCTTCAAATTCCTTGTTTAACTCTTTCTGCTTCTTTTCAAGCTTATCTGCTTTCTTATCCACCTTTTTCATCTCTGAGATAAGTTTCTTTTTGTTTTTAGCTTTAGCTATTTCTTTGTTAGCTTTGTTTTTTTCAGCTCTTAATTCTTCTAACTGAGTCAGGTTTTTTCTCCTCTTTTTATCTATATCCAAAAGCTTGTTAACATCTATTTTAACGCTTTTGTCTTTAGCTCCTTTTTCTATTTCTTTTGGATTTTCTCTAATATATTCTATATCCAACATAATTATTCTTTAGGCTTCATTGTAGGAAATAATATTATCTCCCTTAAACTATGGGAATTTGTTAATAAAGCAGTCAGTCTGTCTATTCCCATGCCAAAACCGGCAGCAGGCGGAACGCCGTATTCTAAAGCTGTTAAAAAGTCTTTGTCCATTCTCTGGGCTTCCTCTAACCCCTTTTTAAAGTATTTTTCTTGCTCTTTAAACCTTTCTTTTTGCTCTAGGGGATCATTAAGCTCTGTAAAAACTTTAACTAATTCCCATCCAGCTACTATTAACTGGAAACAGGCCAGTTTCTTTTCATTTTTCTCATAGTTTTTAGACAAAGGAAAAGAACCTTTAGGATAATGAAGAACTATAGTAGGCTGCCATATTTTAGGACGACACTTCTCTTTGAATATTTTGTCTGCTACTTGGGGTTTCTGATCTCCTTTTTCTGTCTTTATCCCCATTTTCTCAGCTTCTTTTTTGAGAGCTTCTCCTGAAATATCTTCCAAATTGATTCCTGTTTCTTTTTTGAACAGATCAAAATAGTCGATTCTCTTCCAGGGAGTTTTGAAATTTATCTTTTTTCCTTCATATTCTATCTCTTGTTTTTTAAAGACTTTCTTTAGAATGTAAGAGAACATCTTTTCTGTAAATTCTGCCATATCCTTATAATTGGCATAGGCCCAATAAAGTTCCAACATGGTAAAGTCTGGGTTGTGGGACTTGTCTATTCCTTCGTTCCTAAAACACTTCCCTATCTCATAAACTTTTTCAAATCCTCCTGCCAACAATCTCTTTAAATAGAGTTCTGGAGCTATTCTTAAATACAAATCAAGATTCTGAGCATTCAAATGAGTTTTAAAGGGTTTGGCTTCTGCTCCTCCGTAAACAGGCTGTAACACAGGAGTCTCTACTTCCATAAAATCTTCCTTTTCTAAAAACTCTCTCAAGCTCTTTATTATCTCAGATCTTTTCTTAAAGTTTTCTTTAATATCTTCATTGAATAAAAGATCTAAATACCTTTTTCTGTATCTTTCCTCGATATCTTTTATCCCATGCCACTTTTCAGGCAAAGGAAGAAGAGATTTTGCCAGCATCTTGTAATCTGAGACTAAAAGAGTTTTCTCTCCCTTTTTAGTTTTCATTAAAACTCCTTTAACCTCAATAAAATCTCCAATATCAAAATTATCCAAAAAGAACTTGTACCCCTTCTCTCCCATTCTGTTCTCCCTGAACATTAACTGGATACTTCCCTCTTTATCTCTCAAGTTGGAAAAAGTTAAAGCTCCATGTTCTCTTAAAGACATCATTCTTCCTGCTAAAACAACCTCTTTCTCTGATTTAGAGAGCTTACTAAAATTATCGAGAGCTTCTCCTATATTATAAGTTCTCTTCGTCTCTGAAGGATAAACAGAAAGACCGGCAGCTTTAATAGCTTTTACCTTTTTAATTCTATTTTCCCTTATTTGATCTATTGTAGCCATGATTTTTCTATTTTATCCTATTTTGCAAAAGAAGACAATAAAATCCTTGACAAAAGTAATCTTATATGATACAATGTTAGTATAGTAGCTCTTCACAAACAAGGTGCAGTATCAAAACAAGGAGTAAGACATGGACATCAGGAAGATCGGTCTGGCATTAGCGGTTGTGGCGTTGATCGGATTGATCGTCGCCCTCAACTGGGGAAAGCAGAACGAACCTCAGAAGGTGGAAACGAAGACAAGGACTCCAGTGTACGCCACCCTGGACGACGAAGAAGTCGTCCTGGAAGGTGTCAGTAAGATCGAGAAGGAGATTCCTTCTTCGATCGAACTGGAAAACGGCGGCACGGTGGAAGTGCCAGAAGGCACTACCGCCACCACGCACGCGGAGCTTAAGCTTCGGTACAGATTCAAAAAGGAAGAGCCCGAAAGGACTCCTCTTCCGGAGCCAGCCCCCGTTTCCGAACCGTCTGCAAGGCCTGAAAGAGACGAGTTGAGGACTGCCATTCCCTCCAGGACGGAAAACAAAGTCCTGGTCTACCACAATCACCAGAACAAGGTGATCGTGGTACAGCAAGGAGGTGGCCCACCCCAACACGCTCCCCAACCCCGAAGAGTCCGCTATCAAGGCAGGACCGCTGGGGAGGCCCTCGATCAATACTTTGACGGTGCCTGGAGCAACGGGTGTCAACCCCGTCGCTCACATTCCCGTCATTCACGAGGAGGTTCCTGGGGTCGAAGTAGTTGGGGTCGAAGCAGAGGTCCGGGCGAAGCCCTGGACGACTTCTTCGATGACGGAGGTTGGTAACACCTTCGTTCTGCACCAAACCGGCGCGGTTTGAAAAATCAGACCGCGCCCTTTTTTTACTCAAAATAGGGCTGAAAAGAATCTGATATTTCTATTTCTCTAGGATTAACCTCTTTAATCACTTTTCCTTTTATTAAAACCTCCAGTAAAAGACCTTCCATTGTCTCTTCAGAAAAGTTTTGATCAAAAACAAAGTTTCCTAGACTATAAGCTATCCATCCCTGCTTGTATTTCTCAATAGGCTGAACTACATGAGGATGATGACCTACAACTAAATCTGCTCCGCTTTCTATAATTTCTTTAAAAAGAGAGATTTTAGAGGATTCTGGTTCTATAATGTATTCTTTGCCTGAATGAAAAGAAACTACTAGAATATCTACTTTTTCTTTAGCTTTAGAAATAATTTCTCTTGGGGCTTCCTTTACCCAGGCAATACCTACACTCTCCTCTCCTGCTTTCCAATATTCTGTGCCTAGGTCGGTAAAAGCTAAAAAGCCTATCCTTAAATCATCTACTTCTTTTATCTTTAAAGAGAAAGCCTCCTCTTTATTTCCTGCTCCCACATAATCAATACCAGCTTCTTTCAACCTTTCCATACAATCTTCTAAAGCTTTATTAGTATAATCTAAAGCATGGTTATGAGCTAAAGAAATAATATTAAAACCGGCATAAGTCAAAGCTTCCATTGATTCTGGATCTGACCTGAAAGAATACTTGCTTCCTACATTAGTCCCTTTATCTGAAATAATACTTTCTAAATTACCAAAAAGAAGATCTGCTTTTTTTAACTCTTTTTCTATTTTAGAAAAAACAAACTTAAAATCTCCACCTGCCTCTCTTTTAACTTTCAGCTCCACTCCCCTATCTAACATTAGATCTCCGACAAAAAAGAGTTTTATTTCTTTTTCTTTTAAAAAATCAGTTGGAGGATTTTCTACAGTAAAATCTCTTGAAGGCAAAAAGTTTAGGATAAA
The DNA here is from genome assembly GCA_964609075.1 of uncultured Candidatus Saccharibacteria bacterium. Lineage (GTDB taxonomy): Bacteria > Patescibacteriota > Minisyncoccia > Minisyncoccales > GWA2-38-27 > CAZDXV01. The sequence goes on along the minus strand of CAZSQP010000002.1, from coordinate 130,247 downwards.
AAAACCTAAAACCAAAAAAGCGATAAAAATTAAAATATATCTCATATCATATCTTACATTAAAATAAAAACCTGTCCAAATTAGAGGACAGGCATTTTTCTATCTTTTTAGCATCTCGGAGATAATCTTGCTAGCTTTCCCTCTTTTAGCCCGATGTTTCTTAGCTTCTTCTCTAAGATCAGGAAAACAATTTTCAATAACCTGCAAGTCATCAGAATTGGGATTATCTTTAAGAATTAAAGCGGCAACCTCGGCTCTATGAGCAGGAGGAAAGGTCGTAATACGCCTTAAAGCCGAATGATCAACAAGCCTAGCTATGATCTTTCGGCGGAAAAATCTCCATGCCCTTTCAGTAAAATCTGGACCAGCATGATCCATAATAAAAAGAAGGTCTTCTGTTCTTGGTCTCTGGACAAGCAACTTACTCCAAGCTTCCTCCACTAAATCTGGAACTGATATTATAATACGGCAAAGTTCATCGTTTGTCGGGGAAGTCAAAAGAAGCTCCTCCCACAAGTCTTTCTTTTCTTGGGTCATTGGTATCTCCTTTTTCTAAAGAACCAATTTCTTTTATACCTTCTTTTCAAAATAAAGCAATATCTTATTGAGTTAAATAACTAACTATATACTCTGCTATTATAGTAGCTGCGTCAGGTTTTGAAGCATCTCCAGCTTTTTTAGACATATCTTGCAGTTTCTTTTCTGAAGAAAAGAGATTCTTTACTTTCTCTAAAAGGAAGTGGGGTGTAAAATTCTCTTCTTCTATAACGATTGCAGCTCCATTTTCTGAAAAAGCATAAGCATTCCTTACTTGATGATTTTGAGCAGAACCCTCAAGAGGAACCAGGATACTTGGTTTTCTAAGAGCTGCTAACTCAAAAATAGTTCCAGCTCCGGCTCTGGAAATAACAAGATCTGAATTATGATAAGCGCATGATAATTCCTTCTCGCTTAAAAAAGGAAAGGGGTGATAGTATTTCCTGATCTTTTCTCTTGTAACTACTTCTGATTCAGCTTTAACTTGTTCAAAATTATTATCTCCTGTTTGATGAATTACTTCAAAATCCTTTAAAAGCTCTGAGAGAACAATCAATATCTTGTCATTTATTCTCTGAGCTCCTTGAGAACCCCCCAAGACAAGTATAACGGGCTTTTCTCCTGTAAGCTGGAATACTCTCTTTGCTGTGTCTTTGCTACACTTTTCCAAGAGTTCTTTTCTGATAGGGTTTCCTACAGAAAGCATTTTTTTTGCAGGAAAATCACTTGTCTTTTCTGCAGGAAAAGCTGTAAATATTTCTAAAGAAAGTCTACCCGCAATTCTGTTCGCCAAACCGGGAACTACATCAGACTCATGCAAGAATATGGGAGTCAAAAGAATCTTGCCTGTTAAAACAATCGGAATGGATCCATATCCTCCCTTACTAAAGATAAGGTCTGGGGAAATTATAAAGATATGGAAGAAGGATTGAAGAACGCCTATGGGAAGCTTAAAGAGAATATCAACTATATTCTTGAAAGAAAAGTATCTCCTTATCTTCCCGGCAAAAACAGTCTTTATCTCAACCCCTTCTTTGGAAAGAAGGCTCAAAGCAAAATCGTCCTTGGGACCTATATAATAAAAATCAATTCTTTTTTGAGGATGGTTTTTTTTAATTTCTCTAACTACAGAAACCAGAGGAATAATATGGCCTGCAGTACCTCCTCCTGTTAAAACAATCTTCATATTATCTCATTCTATCACTTTTTATTATTTCTAGAAACATTAAGAATAATACCTATACCTATGAGCTCTGCTACGATATGAGATCCCCCATAACTTACAAAAGGAAGAGGAATACCGGTAAGAGGGAAAACTCCTATCATAGCCCCAATATTAATAAAGGCCTGAATGCATATCCAGGATACAATTCCTAGAACAGCTAGCTTTGGAAACTTGTCCTCGCATTTTTTGGCTATCTTAAGCCCGCGCCATAAGAAAATAAGAAACAAAAAGATTAAAAAAGCAGACCCTATTAAACCTGCTTCCTCTGCAAAGATAGCAAAAATAGAGTCTGACATAGCTTGAGGCAAATAACCCATTTTTTGAAGAGACATACCCAGACCTACTCCGAAAATACCTCCAGAACCCACAGCTATAAGAGCCTGCTTTATCTGATATCCCATTCCCATAGGATCTAGGTTAGGGTTTAAAAAAACAAGTACTCTTCTCATTCTGTAAGGAACAAGTTTCACAGCTATAAAAGAAGCACCGGCTCCCAAAAGAAATATTAAGATACTGTGCCAGAGAGGAGTACCTGAGGAAAAATACATCAGTAGAGCTACAATAAAGATTACACCTAAAGTACTAAGATCTGACTGCATAATCAAAAGAAAAGTAAGAAGACCTAGAATAACCAGAAAAGGCATTAAAGTAAACTTCCAGTTTTTCTTTCTTTTAGACTCTGTCCTCTTTTCTAGCCATGCAGCAAGATAGATAATAAAGGCAAGTTTTAAAAATTCAGAAGGCTGAAAAGTAACAAAACCCAGATTAACCCATCTGGGAGCTCCTCCGGCTTTAATGCTTAACTGAGGTATAAAGACTAGAGCCATAAAAGCCAAAATTACCAAAACAAAGATTAAGCTCTTTCTTTTAAAAAAATCAAGACCTACTCTGTAAACTATAAATCCTAAAATGACTCCTATTAAAAACCCCCATATCAACTGATGAAAAAGGTAATAAGTAGGTTCTCCCGTTCTCTCTTGAGAAATTATAGCTGAAACACTGGCTAAAATACCAATACCCGTCAGAATTAAAAATGTAGTAATGCCTAAAAAAAGACGATCTATCTTTTTAGCTTTCATTTTTCCAGTTCTTTAACTTCTTGGTTAAATTTCTCTCCCCTATCAAATTCATTCTTAAAAAGGTTAAAGCTTGAACCTCCGGGAGAAAGAAGAACAATATCTCCTTTTAAAGGAGAACTCTTTTGAACAGCTTCTTTCATATCTTTAACAAAATACACATCTTTAAAATCTAATCTGTCAAGCTCTTCTTTTAATTTATCTGTTCCTGTTCCAGGAAGAAGAATAAGAGAAGAAACTCTTTCTTTTATCTTCTCAGCCAGCCCCTTATACTCTGATCCTTTATCAACTCCTCCTGATATGAGAATAATATCACCTGAAAATCTATTTAAGGCTTCTATGACAGCTTCCGGTATGGTGGCTGTGGTATCGTTATAATACTTCTTGCCCTCTATTTCTGATATAAGCTGCTGGCGGAAAGGAATTCCCTCAAAAGATCTTATAACTTCTCTAATATCTTTAGAATCTATACCATATATTTTAGCTGCTGTAACAGCCGCTAAAACATTTAAAAGATTATGTTCTCCTTTGATTTTTAGATCATTAAGAGAACAGACCTTCTCTTCTTTAAAATATATATCATTATCTTTTAAAAAAGAACCATCGACAGAATCTTCTTTAGAAAAGTAAAAGACCTTAGAAACAGCTTCTGAAGAAAAATCCTTTACCTTTTTATCATCATAATTTAAGACCAAATTATCTTCTTTTCTTTGATGCAAAAAGATCTCTTTTTTAGCTTTTAAATAATTATCAAACCCCCCATGTCTTTTTAAGTGATCCTTTAAAATATTTGTTATAACAGCTGTTTTAGGGCTTTTGCCTAAGTCTTCAAGTTCGAAACTGGAGAGCTCTAAAACGGCTATATTTCCCTTTTTAGGCCTTAAAAGAAGCTCCAAAGGGGATATACCTATATTCCCTCCCAAAAGCGTTCTGGGATATTTTTTCTTTAAAAAAAGAGATAAAAGAGAAGCTACAGTAGACTTTCCTTTGGTCCCTGTTATCCCTATAATATCTCCCTCAAAAAGATTAAAGAAAATCTCAATATCTGTTTTAACAGAAACATTATTCTCTTTAGCCTTTTTTAAAAAAGGAGAATTTTTTGGAACATCAGGGTTTTTAATTACAAGGTCAGCTTTAACAAAATCTTTTTCTCTATGCTCTCCTAAAATAAAATTAATATTAAAATCTTTTAGTCTTTTTAAAGAATCTTTAAGTTCTTCTTTTGTCTTTAAATCTGTAACCAAGACTTCAGCTCCAGACTTACAAAAGAATTTAGCAGCTCCTACTCCCCCGCCATGAAGACCTAATCCCATGATGACTACTTTTTTTCCTTTAAATTGTTTCATAAAGGCTTTATTAAAACAGGCTTTATTTTCTCTCCCAGACAAAGCCTGCTTATCTTTTCAAAATTGTAAGGTTTGTCTGTAAAATAGTATCTGCTTTCCCCTTTTTTAGAGGAAAGATTAGGATTCTTTTTCAAAAAAGAGGAAAGTTCTCTAGCCAAGCTTTCTGCTGGGTTTATTACTTTAATCTTACTTCCTAAAGACTTCCTAATAGCTTTTTCCAGTAAAGGATAATGAGTGCAGGCTAGAACCAAGGATTCAATCTTTTTGTCTTTTAAAGGCTTCAAATATCTTTCTGCTATCTCTTCTGTCACCTTTCCTTCCAACCATCCCTCTTCTGCTAAAGGAACGAATAAGGGACAGGAGACAGAGAAAACATCAATTCCTGAAACTAAAAGCTTTTTGTTGTAGCACTGACTCGCAACTGTTCCCGGTGTTCCAATAACCCCTATTTTTTTAAAAGAAGAAAGATCTTTGGATACAGGATTTACCATTTCAAAAAAAGAAGTTTTGGGAAACTTATCTTTAAGATATTCAGAAGCCCAAGCAGAAGAAGTATTACAAGCTATTACAATGACATCAGCCCCTTTATCTAAAAGCCATTTAGTTATCTTCTCAGAACTCTCTTTAACAAACTTTTCTCCCTTTGTACCGTAAGGGAGATGAGCTGTATCACCAAAGTATATTATTTTCTCTTCTGGAAGAAGCTTTTTTATTTCAGAAACAACGGTTAAACCTCCTATTCCAGAATCAAACACTCCTATCATATACTTTAAGTATAGCAGAATTAAAAGCTAAAATTAAGTATAAAAAGCCCCTCGGTCGAAACCGAAGGGCTTGAGTTTTCAGGTCTTGCGCCGCCGGAACAGAACTCCGGCAACACCCAGACCCAAGAGACAGAAAGTAGCCGGCTCAGGAGTAATGAATTGACTCCCTAGAGCCTGAGCTTCTTTGTGGGTGTCGGCCACAAAGATTCCATCAAAGAGTAAATCGACATTCCACGCCGTCTTCGATTCATCGTACCAGGCCGGCTCCTCCCGATACTTGAAGTTAGCCCAAGTGATACGAGCCGGCTCCAAGCCGAGGTCTCCATGCAAGCTCTGGAAGGGATCCGAAGAGGTTCCCCCTTTTCCCGCAGAAAGGTATTTCCACATCCTCACCGAATTTCTTTCGATAAGGCTACGGTTACTCCTTTCTTCGAAAAAGATAACCTCTTCGCCGTCCATCAGTTCACCGCTTGCGTGAAAAGCACCTTTCCACCGACTGGGATCTTCTTGATCGGCGGTAAACCACCATTGAGAAGAATCCAATCGATGATCCTTAAGGCGGAGCCAGACTGAGATCGTTGCTGTGGTCCCGTTGTCGTAGCTGGTCGTATACCAGTCCACTTCCAGACCGGGAAGAACCGTGTGGTCGCTCAGGTAGGGCTCGCAAATCCCCCCTGCAGCGAAGACCGGGCTCGCCAGAAGAACCATCACCAGAACCATCGTAAGCTGCTTCATAACATCTCTCCTTTTCTTACCCCTCTCCCTTGTGTTTGATCACTCTTTTCTACCTTCTTAGGGCTGTTTCCGTTCTGCCTCCTTTCTGTCTTTTGTCTCTTGTTTTTTAGTGTGCTCGTTTCACTATCATAACAAATTATTACAGTTTTGTCAATAGCAAAACAAAATATGTAAAATATGTTTTCTACTAAAAATTAATCTAGATAGTTTTTTCTACTGGGTAATATAGAAAACTTCAGTAGCTTTTATTATTCCCTCCTCTTTTAAAAAACCTTTTACTTTAAAGGGCCAAGGAGGTCCCTCCCAATTATTGAGTATTGAATAAAGTTCAGAGAATGTCAGATAAATTCGTTCGAAATCAGGACCGGAAGATCTGTAAAAAATTGTAGACTCAGTAGTTATTATTTCTATTTTATCTTTGTCGTTCCAAATTTTCCCTTCAAAGCTTTTTTCACTTATATCAAAACTATTAACCTCAGGCCAAATAGATATATTGATAATCTCTCTGTTAGTAAATTCAAAACTGGAAAGGATTTTATTTAGATCTTCCTTATTTTCTGTTTTCATTAATGCATTATATTCTATTTCATAAGTATAATCCTCGGTTATAAAAGCTATAATTTCACTTGCGTACAATCCACTTACTGAAGAATAACTAATTTTAACAGCAGGCAAATTATGAAAGGTCGTATTTTCAATTACTAAATTCTCTTCTTGAGCTAGAAGATCTTGATAGTATTTTTTAAGCTCTTTAGGATTTGCAAAACCTTCTGTAAAAACATTTAATTCAAAGCTTCCATACATGCACAGATAAGGATCATCTTTTGAAGGCGCTATTTAAAAAGATTAATTCTTTTAAGACAAACCTCTTCTAAACTGCACACTTCCCAATTATCAGGATATTGGAATTCAATCATATACCCTTCATTTCTATAAGTCTTCCAATCATCTGGCACAGAAGTTTCTTTTTCTGGTATCTCTGTTTTAGGAACAACTTCTTCTTCCGTCCAAATATACTGATAAGAATAAAGAATGGTAAAGCCTATTACAGCTATAATGCCTACAACTAAGATAGCGAAAAATGTTGAGATTCCTTTTTGTGTTTTCATAACTTATTATTTAATTCTTCTTTATTAATCCCCGCTTCTCTTATAATGCTCATTAACGTTCCTTTGGGCAAGTCTTTTTTATGATAAGGAACAACAACTCTTCTCTTGTTCTTAGGATTATAGAAAACAAAATGGCTTCCAGTAGAATGATCTAGCTGAAAGCCAAGAGATTTTAGTATTTTTACAAGTTCTTTAGAAGTAATATTCGGCAGCTTAGCCATGCAAAGGAATTTTCTTAACCTCTACAGAAGTGAAGAAATTCTCTTCATCTGTAGGAACGGGCTCTTTGTGCTTTTTCAAAGAAGAAATGTATGCCTTAATGGCATCTACTGCCATTTTTTTAGCTTCTTTTAGATCTTTGCCGTAGCTGACGCATCCAGGCAGACTGGGAACAATTACAGTAAAACCTCCTTCTGGCTCTGGGCGGAAAATAACGTTGTAGCGAATTGCTTTGTTCATACCTTTATTTTACCAAACTACTCTTTTATGTCAATTTAATCAGTAAATTTGAAAGTAGAGATAATACTCTTTACAACGCTCTCTTTAGGTTTTAGATCTTCGTCTGAAAAACTACCTTCAGGATAAGCCCAAAAACTATCTATATAAACCGAGGAATTATCTGTCTTATCAACATAATAATTTGCTCTTCCTCCTCCCCTTATTATATATTCATCGACCAAGACGTCGTGGTCATCAATTTTTATATTTTTAAATTTACTCAATTGTGTCACATCGCCACTTTGGAATTCTTCGTACTTAACGTCGAAGTTACAAATCAAGATATATATACCCTGACTTTCATTTTTAATTCTAACTGCTTTTTCATCTTTAATAGTGCCTATGTGTGCATTCTGATGACAAGAAACGATTTCTCTAGTAAAATTAGAGGGATATTTTACCTCAAATCCATATTCTTCATTTCTATATATTTCCCAATCAGCAGTTTCATCTCTTGATGTTTTAGATATATTTATTTCTTCTTCTGAGGTCCATATATACTGATAAGAATAAAGGATGCTAAAGCCCATTATAGCTATAATGCCTACAACTAAGATAGCGAAAAACGTTGAGATTCCTTTTTGTGTTTTCATATTACTTTATTTAGATTCAGTAAGATTCTGTCATCGAAAGCCCCTTTAAATCTGTCTCCTTATATTTAATTGACTCTTACTCTATAGCAGCACATTACACCCAGGTTCTTCTGGTCCAAAGTTTTCTTTTTCTTCTTCTATAAAATGGATTTCTCTTATTCAATACATTCTTGTAAGTAAAAACTTCTAACAATATCTGCATCATCTTCATTAATCACTCCATCATTATTTATATCAGCAACTTCGCAATCCCCGGAAGCATCCTCACCAACACATTGCCTAACTTTCAACAAATCATAAATATTTACTACCCCATCAGAAACCCCAGATGTTTCTCCTGATGAAATATCAGCATCATTACACTCCAAGCTCTCAACAATACTGAAATAGCTATTGCTTTCATCAGAAACAATTTCATCACCCTCAGAAGCAGTAATCTCAATCTTATATTTATCTCCCACTTCAAAAGAATCGGAAATCGTCCAAGAATACAAAATCTCTGTAGAGTGATGGTAAGTAAGATGATATCCCATTGGATTTGAAGAATTACTGTAGTCAATTAAAGATATAACTTCTATATCATCAACTCCTATTGATTCCCAATCAATAACATACGTCTCTCCCTTTTCCCATTCTTCTCCCCCATTGGGAGAAATAACTGTGATGGACTTTTCTCCAGAAGAAGAAATAGTGAAGTATTCGCTTTCTCCATGTATTTTTGAATTAGCTTCATCTTTTAGCGGCTCCCAGTCTCCGCTTTTAGACGGAGGATCATAACTACCAATCCAAACCTTAAAAACATGATTACCGGGTAATGACCATTCTTCTGCTTCTTGAGGAAATTCCCAATTATACTCCCAGTCATCTTCATCAATATTCCTAGCAATTACATAGTAAGACAAGCCAGCACGAGCATCTAAAAGTATAATATTAACTTTTCCATCATAATTAGATCTCCAGCTGATTTCATGTTCTTCCCCTATCTTCCATTCTTCGTCTTCTTTTGGAGAATTTACATTTATGGAATAATTTTCTTCCTCACAAACATCCATCTTACTGCTTTGACCGTAATCTTCTCCTACGTTATAAGCACAATGGCCTGTATTACAATCACTATCCTTGTCACAGTCCCCTTCTCCCGCATTACACTTACAATCTGGGGTACAGTATTCCCAGGACCACAAATCTGAGGTGTGACATGTTTCTGATTCCTCTTCACATCCAAAAAGATTGTTTAACTTAGCTATAGTAGTAGAACCGACATAACCCGTTCCATGATTTAAACCCCAAAGAACCAAGACTTCTGAAGCATATTTTTCCTGGAAACCAACTACTGCTGAAGCAGTATACTGATTGAAATAGCCAGTAACTGATCTGTTATAAAAACCTTCTTTTTTTAAAGCTTCTTGTAGAGCTCTCACTTCTGATCCGTTCATTCCGTATCTTAAATTAACGTTAAAATCATGACACCATTCTCCCTCTCCCCGCTGAATCCCTTCTATTTGAGATCTAATTCTGGTAAGCAAAGACTGCAATTCTTCTAATGTCATTGATTCTAAAGAAAATGCATTAGCTTTAGACGTCAAGAAAAAAACTGACCCTAAAAATAGAAAGGAAAATAATATTACAGAAAGAATAATAGAAAAAGATTTAAAATATTTTTTCATGGTTTTATAGGTTTAAATTTATAATAAATTATTATTTTAAACTTGTAATTGACTTTTTTTTCTTAAAACTGGAGGTGAAACTTTATTAATACATCTTAAGGCATTTTAAGGCAAAAAACAATTGATTTACCCTAACAACCTAATAGCCAAGCCCACAATAGCCACCACAATCCCTATAACCCAGAATCTCATTGTTATCTTGTAGTGAGGCCACCCTTTAGCTTCAAAATGATGATGGATAGGAGCTGCTAAAAAGACTTTTCTTTTAAAAAACTTCTTGGATATTAACTGAATAATTACAGAGGCTGATTCTAATACTAAAAGGAAGGCTATCACAGGAAGAACTAAAATAGAATCTGTAAGAAAAGCTACCACAGTCAAAGCGCAGCAAAGTCCCATCATGCCTGTTTCTCCCATATAGAAGCGAGCTGGGGGTATATTAAACCATAAAAAGGCTAGAATAGCTCCTGATAGAACAGTGCAAAAAGCTGCCAAATCAACCTGTCCTCTGAAAAGTGCTATTCCGGCAAAAGCTCCGAATATTACAGCAAAAACCCCTCCAGAGAGTCCGTCCAGACCGTCTATTACTCCCCCACTGTAAGTTGCCATCATTACAAAAAGAAAGAGTGGAATATACCAGAAACCAAAGAATATGTCTCCATTTCCTGGAATATGAATAGTGTTGTATCCAAGTTTGGAATAGAACCACCAGCCTCCTATTAAACCTATTAAAGCTACCAGAATAAGTCTGTATCTCAACTTAAGCCCTCCTCCAACATATTTTCCTTTTCCAAAGACTACTAGAATATCATCTAAAAATCCAACTAAAGAAGCTGAAACTAAAGCAAAGAAAGGAAGCCAAGTCTGGCTTCTGCTAAAAAAGCTTAGCTTGTTTACCCACCAATTATCAGTAAAAAGACTTAAAAGCCAGAATAAAAGAGCTAAAAACAAAGTAGAAATCCAAATTAAAAGCCCCCCGAATCTGGGAACCTTTTTCTCTTTTTCTGTATGGTATTTTCTAAAAACAGGTACTTCTCTTCCGTCAATTGACCTCCCCCTTGCCTCTTTTTTCCAGAGGCGGTATTTATAGAGAATATTGGTTAAAGGAGGAGTTAGGAAAAAGGAAATAACAAAAGAGGAGGTTCCAAGAATAAATATTTTTAAAACATTGACTGTCAGTTCTCCCATTTTATTCTATTTACCTCTTTTATTATCTTTCTCATATCAGAAAATCTATCTTGAGAACCTAAGACAATATTTATAAAAAGCTTATCTTTTTTTTCATCTTCTATTAAAACTAAAAGGCAACCTTTAGCCTTAGGAGTCCATCCTGTCTTGCCTCCCACTATCTGAGGAAGTTCTTTTAAAAGCTGGTTTGTATTTTCTGGTATAAAGTGGTGGATTATACCTCCTTTTCTTTTTACCTCAAAGGAAGTCTTTTTTGTGATATAGAATATTTCAGGATGTTCTTTTAAAATATATTCTGATAAAAAAACCATATCTTCTGCTGTAGAAAAATTTAAAGGATCTTCTGGATTATCAGGTTCTAAGCCTGTAGGATTAAAAAAGTAAGTATTCTTTAAACCGATATCTTCTGTATAAAGATTCATCAAATCAACAAAGGCTTCTTTCCCTAAAGGATTAGTTAGAGCGTAAGCTGCATCATTGCTAGACTCCATTAAAGCCATGTGTAAAAGATTATCTACATTTAAAATATCTCCCCTTACTAGATTAGACTCTCCATCCCTGTTTACAGCTTCTTGAGAAATCGGTATCTCTTGAGAAATATCATAGCTTCCTTTCAAATCTAAAACAACCAAAGAGGTCATAAGCTTAGTTAAAGAGGCTATGGGCATTTTCTGAGAAGAATTTTTAGAATAAAGAACTTTGATTCCTTTTTCTGTTAACTCAGCTGATAAAGCAGAATCTGCTTCAACATCAATATCTTTTGGCATAAACTCCACTGCTTTAGCTGTCAGAATAACGTTGTCAGCTCCCATTTCCTTTGCTAAAAGGTTCTCAAAATGAAACTGGCTCAGGTTGGTCAAAAACCAAAAAGGCAAGCTCAAAATAATAGAAAGAAATAGAACAATTAATCTTTTCTTCATTTCTTTTTGGGTTTTACTACTTTAATATGAAGCTCTTTTAATTGATCTTTAGAGACAGAAGAGGGAGCTTCCATCATAAGGGCTCTTCCATCTCCCGTTTTAGGAAAGGCGATAACTTCTCTAATACTGCTCTCCCCTTGCAAAATAGCCATAAAACGGTCTATACCGGGGGCATTTCCTCCATGAGGAGGCACTCCGTATTTGAAGGCTTCAAAGAGATGGCCGAATTTCTCTTGTATATCTTTTTTAGTATGACCTAAAACTTCAAAAACGGCTTCCAGAATTTCCGGCTTGTAAGATCTTAAACTTCCTCCTCCTATTTCGTGGCCGTTTAGAACCAAATCATATTGATAAGCTAAAATATTAGAAGGGTTTTCCTTTATCTTTTTAATATCTTCTGTCTGAGGACGGGTAAAGGGATGATGCATAGCCCCCCATCTCTTCTCTTCTTTTTTCCATTCAAACATAGGAAAGTCAACTACAAAAGCAAAGGCCAATTCGTCTTTATTCTTCTTATTCTTTCTCAAATCAGGCCTGTCTGTATTGTATTTTTCCATTGCCTCTTTATAACTTAAGCGAGGAAAAGGCGTTTTTAAAATCTTTTTTTGAGGAAAAAGCTTTTTAATCAAATCTGTATAGAGTTTTTCTGTCAGGTTTAGAATTTCTTCTTGTCCCATAAAAGACATCTCCATATCCAACTGAGTAAACTCTGCCTGTCTGTCTGCTCTGGGGTCTTCATCTCTAAAGCATCTAGCTATCTGAAAGTATTTTTCTATTCCTGCAACCTGTAAGAGTTGTTTGTACTGCTGGGGAGATTGAGGTAAAGCATAAAAATCACCAGGATGAAGTCTGGAAGGAACTACAAAGTCTCTGGCCCCTTCAGGAGTAGATTTTCCTAGAATAGGAGTTTCTATCTCTACAAACCCTTCCTTAACTAAGAAGTCTCTCATAAACTTTATTACCCTCTGTCTAGATAAAAGATTATTCTTCATTCTCTCTCTTCTTAGATCCAGATAGCGATATTTCATCCTCTTCTCCTCTGATATCTCATAACCTTCTCCTTCTATAGAAAAAGGAGGAGTTTCAGCTTCAGACAAAACCTCTATCTCGTCTACGGCCATTTCTATCTTTCCTGTTTCTAAATCAGGATTAGTCATTTTAGGAGGTCTTTTCGATATCTTTCCTTCAACTTCTATTACCCATTCCGGTCTTATCTTCTTAGCTGTTTTGTAAGATTTGCTTTTAGGTCCTACTACAAGCTGAAGAACGCCTTTAAAGTCCCTTAAGTCAATAAAGATTATTTTTCCATGAAATCTTACCGTTTTAACCCATCCTGCAACCTTAACCTTTTTTTCTTCTTTATTTAAAGTTTCTTTTGTATATATTCTTTCCATTAAATCTATTATTACAAATTATTTTAGTTTTGAAAATACCTGTTGACAAAAAAGGGATATAGTATTAAAATAGTTTATTGTTCATTGAAAACCAGCTAAGGGAGGAAAAATGAAAAAAAATAGATGTTTGGGACGTCTTCCGGACGGCAGTTACTGCCAAAATGAAGTAGAGCCCCCTCATCACTTCTGCCGTAAGTGCAGAGAAAGAACGAGCAAACAAAGAAAAACAACGAGAAGAGGAACTGTCCCTGGTTCTAATAGGAAAGGAAGCTTTATATCATGATTAAGATATGGAAGTTTCTGAAAGGATTTTTCCTCGGATCTCTCATCGGTACAGTGGTGGTTATCTTCTACCACCTCTTCATTACCCTCTGGCGGTCCATCTTTTGACCTCCCCTGCAAAGGAGAAAGCTATGAGCTGGAAACTCTGGCTTATAGCACTGGGAGCCTATTTGGCTCTCTGCTGAAGTTCTGAGCGCGGAAACTACCGCGCTCTTTTTTTTAACTAAAAGGCGCTACCTTTAAAAGATAGCGCCGAAATCTCAACTACTGAGTTGGCTGCTGTGGCGGTGCTGGAGGACCTTCTGGAGGGGTAGGTCCGCCTTCTCCTTCTCCTCCTCCTTTTTTCTTTGTAAGAAGGTATATTATTAATCCAATAACTACAACGGCTACTATTATCCAAATAACTGTTGACATAATTTCTGATTAATTAACAGTTTTTAACCGACCTTGTTTTTTACTCTCTTTATACTATTCTCTCTCTTTTAACCCTTTTTTGTCAAACTCCTTGTGTGGAAAACTTTTCAGCCAGTCTGTAAATATCCCCAGCACCCATTATGATAAGAACCTCTCCTCCTTTTAGATTATCCTTTAAATATTGCTCCAATTCGTTCTTGGAAAGATAAAAAACAGCTTCTTTTTGAATGTTGTCTGCCAGCTTTTTAGCGCTTATTTTCTCTTTTATCTCTTTTTCTTCCCTACCGGCAACATCATAAATATCTGTAATTATTATTTCGTCAATGGGGGCTTCGGAAAATTCTTTAACAAAATCTTTAAAAAGATAATATGTTCTCTGATACTGATGAGGCTGGAAAATGCACCAGATTTTAGCATTGGGGTATTTCTCTCTAGCAGCTTTAAGAGTTGAAGCTATTTCTGTAGGATGATGAGCGTAATCTGCTATTAAGGTAAATTTCTTTTCTCCTATAAATCCCTCTGAAATTTCAAATCTCCTCCAGCTCCCCCTATACTCTGATAAAGAACTAAAGGTCGTCTCATCAGGAATCTTAAGTATCCTTGCCGTCCTTAAAACAGCTAAAGCGTTGTAGACATTATGCTCTCCTGGAATCTTTAAGCAGTCTTTCATTCTCTCTGACTCTTTTTGTTTTATGCTAAACTCCTCTTTATTCACTCCTGAAAGATTTCCTTTAAGCTTTGATATATTTTCATCGTCTCCGTTCAAAACTAGAAAGCCCCCTTCTTTAAGATTGGAAACGTATTTCAAATAGGTATTCATAATATCCTCCATATCTTTATAATAGTCTATATGCTCCATCTCGATATTATTTAAAATAACTATATCAGGATGGTAATTTAAAAAAGAAGCTTGCCATTCATCAGCTTCAATTACAAGATAATTGCTCTCCCCTGCCCTAAAGTTGCTCCCCTCAAATTCTTTTAATCTTGTCCCTATTATTACTGTAGGATCAAAGCCCGCTTCCTCTAATACTAAAGAAAGCATAGCGCAAACAGTACTCTTTCCATGAGTGCCAGAAACTGCAATAGTATAATAGTCTTTTGTTATCTCCCCTAAGGCCTCAGGATAGCTCTTTATCTCAATACCCCTCTTCTTTGCCTCTTTAAGCTCAGGGTTCCCCTCTTTAACAGCTGGACTGTAGATTAAAAGATCAACCTTTTCTGGAATATTCTCTGCTTTATGAGAACCTATAAAAACCTTTATCCTTTTTCTCTCTAAAAGCTCTATTATTTCAGAAGAAACCAAATCAGAGCCATAAACTTTATGGCCCTGGGAAAGATAATACTGAGCTAAAGCCGAAGTCCCTATTCCCCCTATACCTATAAAATATATATTCATAAAGAATGAGATTCTAATAATGTATATTCAGATCCTCCCCTTTTAAGATTGCTTTCCATAATATCAATTGATTTTACAGGAAACTCCAAGCTAATATTCCTCTTTATCTCAGGCCTCTCTTCCGGTTCTATTCTTTTCCACTGCCATTTTCTAACTCTTCCTAGAGTAACATGGAAGGTAAATCTCCTATCCTCTCCCATTATTTTTCCTTGAAGCTCTTTTTGAAGCAAATCTAATTTTTCTGTATTCTCTCCTTTAGCCCAAACCATTCTGGGAGGTATTTTGCCTGGAGGACCGTAATCTATTTTCTCAAGCTTTAAAGAAAAAGGATTATGGCTTAAAGCTGTCTCTTTCACTTTATAGCTTATCTCAACTAAATCTTCATCTCCTGAAGATCCTACAAAAACCAAGGTAACATGAAGGTTGTCAGGTTTTATCCACCTTATAATCCGTTTAGATTCAAATAAAGAACCAAGCTCCTCTTGGATAGAAGTCAAGCTCTTTTTTACAGAAGAAGGAAGATTTAAAGCTATAAATATTCTTCTAGGCATATTAATAGATTTTATCAAAAGAAAAATCTTTTAACAATGTTTGATTATTCTATAAAAAAATGTAAGATAAAAAAAGAACCTTAAAAAAGGAGGATTGTGATGAATATACTAGATATGAAAGAAGGAACTTTCGTGATTGTTCTTCCCCATAAGGGAAATGAAAAGACTCAAAAAGGAATTATAGAAAAGGTCTTAGAAGATAATTTTTTGAAGATTAGAACCGGAAGGGGTCAGGCTGATATTACCTATGTACCGGATAGAAAAGTTATCCCTCTTTTCAGAACCGAAGCAGAAAAGCCTGGGGATATAGACAATCTTCAGCTCCTGGCCTGGATTATTGAAAATTTCCTTCCGAGAAAAGAGGAGCCAGAAGATCTTCCCAGGAATATGCTGGTGGTAGTTAGCCCAAAACAGGGAAAGCCTGCTAAAACTTGCTGGGGATTAATTAAAAGAAAAGGCATCGGAGAAAAATATGATGTCAGAATAGGATTTAAGAGGTCCGTGTTCGCCTCAAGAGACCAGATAACTTCTGTTATAGAAACTGACGGATCCATCCGAGGTCCTCTTGCTGCTGTTAAAAAGGAGCTGGAAAAAATCATCCTTCAGCTTATTCTGCGCCTCCATATTAATAACGAAAAATATTCTCTTAAGTTTCTAATACAGGCTTTGGAGAACCTCTAAAAGGCCTGAGAAATCGGGCCTTTTTCTTTTAACTAAAAATGATAGAATAAGATAATGAAGTTTTCTATAGAAAAAAAATATAATACAGCCAATATGATGAGAAAGATAGGTTATCACTTTAAAAGAGGGCCTAATTCTTCTTTTTATCGTCCTCTAGACAGAAACGATTTTCCAAGATTCCATATCTATCTAAAAGAAAATGAAAATAACATAATATTCAATCTTCATTTAGACCAAAAAAGACCCGTTTACAATAAAACAACAGCCCATAGTGGAGAATATGATTCAGACATCGTTGAAAAAGAAGCTCAGAGAATAAAAGACATTCTAAGATGAACAAGAAAATAGCTAAAATATTATATGAGATAGAAGAATACCTTAACATTAAAGGAACAGCTTTCAAGCCCAAAGCCTACAGAAAAGCAGCTAGAGCTTTAGAAAAGCTTAAAGAAAATGTAAAAGATATATATGAAAAAGAAGGAATAAAGGGATTAGAAAAAATAGACGGAATAGGAAAAAGTATAGCTAAAAAAATAGAGGAATATTTAAAAAAAGGAAAGATAAAATATTATCAAGAATTAAAAGAAGAAACAGCTGTAAGGCAGATTGTAACCTATTATTTTAAAACAAAAGGGTTGAGCTTAAACGAAGTTAAAAGAAGCGCTAAAAAAAGAAAAATAATTTATTCCAGATACACAAAACCTGCTAAACAGCTTCTAGAGCTAGCAGGATCCATTGAAAAAGCTAAAAAAGCAATAGACAAAGTAGCTGACTGGGCAAAATCAAGAGATCTTGACTATACTATTGAAACCGTTTTTAAAAAATGGCTGGAATTAGATAGATTAAAACCTAAAGAAATAGTAAAAAAACCCTATTATAGAGAAGATCCTATGATCTGGTCAGAATCTAAAAAGAAATGGTATGTAATAGATAAAGACGGAACCTGGTTGGAATTTGTTGGAAAGAAAGAAGATATAGAGTGGAAAATGGAAAAATAAGCAGAGCTTGATTCGTTAATGTAAAGCATATAATCTTGTAATAAAAAGGTCTCGGTTTCACCAAGACCTTATCCCTTCCAAGCCCAGACTAAGATAAGGGCGAGAACAAAACAGGAAAAAACAAAAGTTAGAAAGAAAGCTATCAAACCCCAAGTAACAAAATTGAGATCTTTAGAGCAACAGATGATAACGGTTATTATAGACGCTATTAAAGATACTACAAAAATATATTCGTAATTATCTTTCAGCATATTCTTGAGAGTCCTGTAAAAATTCTCTGTTAAAATAGATTTTGAGGGATTCATTCTCTTCTCCTTTCAAAGAACTCTTAATAAGACTAACACAAAAAAAACCTAATGCCAAATATAGCCTTTATAGGAAACGCCGAGTTTGGATCTATAATACTAAAAAAACTTGCAGAAGAATACAAGCTTTCTTTAGCTATAACCTCCCCTGACAAAAAAGCAGGAAGAAAAAACAATCTTACTCCTACTCCTGTCAAAAGAACAGCTAAAAAACTAAGTATTCCTGTTTTTGAAACAGAAAAAAACTCTGAAATATTGTTAAAGTTAAAAGAGATAAAGCCTGACCTTTTAATTTCAGCTGACTGTTCTCAAATAATGACAAAAGAAATATTAGAACTTCCTAAATACAAAAGCTTGAATATCCATCCTTCCCTTCTTCCAAAATACAGAGGCTGCTCCCCTATCCAATCAGCTATTCTCAACGGAGACAAAGAAACAGGGGTTACCATTTTTTTAATGACAGAGAAAATAGACCAGGGAAAGATAATAGCTCAAAGAAAATATACAATGAAAAAAGAAAATTGTCTTCTGTTAAAAAAGAGATTAGCTGAAATGGGAGCTGATCTTTTAATAGAAACAATTCCCAAATGGATCAAAGGAGAATTAAACTCTAAAGAACAGAAAGGTAAATCAAGCTACGCAAAAACCATTAAAAAAGAGGAAGGACGTATTAATTGGAATAATAAAGCAGAAGAAATAGAGAGAAAGATAAGAGCCTTCTGCCCTTGGCCTTCAACTTTTACTTTTTGGGAAAAAGGAGATAAAGGGATAAGGTTAAAGATATTAGAAGCTGAAGTAATAGAAAAAGAAGTACTAAAACCGGGAGAGACTTTTCTTTTAAATAACAGTTTAGCTGTAAAATGCGGAAAAAACGCTTTAATTGTTAAAAGAATTCAAAAAGAAGGAAAAAAACCTATGGATTCAAAAGAATTTCTCAAAGGAAACTCTGGTATTATAGGAAAAGTACTAAAATGATATCTTATTCTCAATTAGAAAAAGGAGATAGAATAATTATAGAAAAAGACCCCTATGAAATAATAGAGGCATCTTCTATGTTTAAAGGAAGAGGTCATTCTGTTTTACAGACAAAACTAAAGAATCTTAAGACAGGAGAAATAGTATCTAAAACAATTCATCCTTCAGATTCTTTTAAAGAAGCTGAGATAACAAAAATAAATCTTCAATTTATATATTCTCATAGAGGAGAATATGTTTTTTGTAAAAAAGAAGATCCCTCAAAAAGATTCTCTTTTACCAAAGAAAAACTAGGCTCTTCTGTAAATTTTCTTAAAGAGGAACTAGAGGTTCAAGGCATAATCTTCCAAGATGAAATTATTAATATCGTGTTGCCCATAAAAGTCCATCTTAAGATAAAAGAAGCTCCTCCGGGAGTAAAAGGAAATACCGCAGAAGGAGGTACCAAAACCGTAATTCTGGAAACAGGCTTTGAGATAAACGTTCCTCTTTTTGTAAATCAGGGAGACATTATAGAAGTAAATACAGAAAAAAGAGAATATGTTAGAAGAATAGAAAAAAAGCCCTAGAGAATTAGGGCTTTTTGATTGTGAGACGAGGCTGAAAAGGAGCAGAGATCGAAGATATAGATACTGCCAGACAATTCCCTTCATAATATTTCCATTCTCGAGCAACTCTATCGAAATAGATATTACCTCTTCTAAAATTAACAGAAAGAACCCATCCATTAGGGTTTCTTTTTTTCTCAATAATCCCATCTACTCTTTTACCGTCTACCAAGCAAATCACTACAGATTGATCAGCTTCTAATTCTGAAACAGTCCGAGTTAGGGTTTCTTGGTCTGCCATTATTTTCTCCTTTAAAAGGTTCTACCAGGATTTTAACTTTTTTTGAAAATTTGTCAAAAAATAAAAGCCCAAGAATAAATCCCGGGCTCTGAAAGAAGTTCAACTCAGCTTTTTAAGAGCGGAGATTAAAAGGCTTTCTCTCACCAGAGGAGGAAGCTGATCTATAATTTGACGATCAGCTCCTATATCCAGACCTTCATGGTCTAGATAGAGAAGGATCTCCACAGGAAAAAGCCCCTTGCCCATTAAAAAGTGAATTTTCTCTCTCATAGAAACTCCTTTCTTAAAGAACAAATCTGCAACATCATTGTTACAGATTTAATATCTTACTCTATTTTAAAGAAGAAGTCAAGACTTTCTCTTCTCAGCCCTTCTTACTCTCTCTTCTGACATTCCAAAATGATGAGCTATCTCATGCCAGACCACCTTTCTTACTTTTTCTTTTATCTCTTCTTCTGTTCTGGCTACTTTCTTAATAGATTCTTTAAAGATAGTAATTTTATCTGGAAGAACTTGACCATAATGCCTTCTTTTGGTTTGGGGAACACCTTCATAAAGACCGAAAAGGAGAATATTATTTCCTTTCTTTATTTTCCTTAATTGATAAGAAGTAGGCCTTTCCTGAATAACTATATCTACATTATCAAGCTTATTTAAAAATCTTTTAGGAATGCTTTTTAGAGCTTCTTCTACAATTTTCTCAAATTTCTCTTTTTCCATATATCCTACATTATATCCTAAAATTAAGTAATAAAAAAACCCGAGAAATATCCCGGGTTCTCTCTTTTAGGGCCAGAAAACAGCAGAAATATTATGGCAAGTCATTCTTTCGATCAACTCCCCAGAAACTCCTATTGAAGGCAAGAAGTCTTCAACAAGGTATCTATAGAAATACAAAGAAGGAATTCCTGAAGAATAAGGAAGAGAAAACTTCTCTCCTAATGAATGAGGAGCATGATCTGTTTCTATCCAATCAATCAAACCTTTTTTTAATGATAGTACCAGAAGTTCTCTTTGAACTTCTATTCTGAGAGGAGGATTAACTTTGAAGAAATTACCAAACAGAATATTCTGCTGATTTACATCGCAAGAAAAAAGAAGATGGTGAGGAGTTACCCCGCAACTTATTCTTAAATTACTTCTTACTTCTTTGATAATTCTGACTACCTCTGAACAGGTAACATGGCAAACATGAAGATGGCCTTTAAATCCTGCCTCCAGAGCAAAAGCTATCTGGTCTTTTACAGAATGAACTTCCGCTTCAATCGGCCTTGCGTAATCATGTGTAATAGGACGCCTCGGGTTCCAAAGATGGGGCTTTAAATACTCTTCTTTTTCGCAATGAACCGCCAACACCCCTTCATACCCTGCTTGAGCTAAAGTCCTATAAACTAACTGTTGACTCTCAACATCTATAACAGCTAAGTTTCCTGTTGATTTTCCCGCATAAAGTTTTAAACCTATAACCTGAGGATAATCTTCACAACATTTTGCAGCATGCCTTATCTGATTTGGATCTGAAGTAAGACCCATGTATAGAAAATATCTGTCTTTTTTATCTCTGGGAACTAGACTGATCCTACTCCTGACTCTGTCCCAACTAGTAATAGGAGGATCTGTGTTGGGCATGTCAAAAACAATGCCAATACCCGCCTCCTCTGCTACATCAAGAACATGAGCAATCGTCTCTTTGTAATCCTGTTTTCCGTCTCTACAATGAACATGAGGGTCGATTTTCATCTTCTTCTCTCCTTTTTTTAAGGAACTAGGTGATATAAAATTAACATTAATTAGCATCTCTGTAAAGACACTTTACAAAAAAGAAAATATTGTTAAACTTAATCCAAGAGTTCTTTAACAAAAGGAGGAAGGGATGAAACACCCGACGAAAATTACCTTCTTGATCTTATTGGTGGCTTTAGTTTCAACAATTCTGGTAAATCGCGAACTTAATTCAACGACGGGAAAAGATGATGTAGTTGTTTATGTCTTGGATAGCTTTAGCCAAGAAAAAGACAGTCACGGAAAAATGGTCTCCGATATAATAAGAAAGGCTTCTTTTGGTAAGTGCGAAGTAAAAATATCTCTTGCTGGAAGATCATCTGTTAAGAGAGAAGAATACCTTAAAAGACTGACTGAGATAGCTAAAGAAATTAAAATTAACCCTGAGAAGAAGTATCTTATTAATATTAGTTTTGGAAGTTATAGTCCTGATCCTCTTGAGTATGCCCTGATCAAAATCCTTCATCAAGAAGGAGTCGTAATAGTAGCTGCGGCAGGCAACGACGATACCTCTTCAAAACAATATCCAGCAGGATACAGAGAGACTATTGCCGTAGCAGCAAGCACTAAGGACAGTAAAACAGACTATTCCAACTACGGAGAACATATCGATATTACAGTTTCAGGTTTTGGAAAGAAAGAGATACTCAAAAGAGAAAAAGAAAGAGAAGGACCCATAGAAAAGACAACGATTCATTATTTGATAAAAGCAGGAACTTCTTTTTCGGCTCCAAGAGTAACAGGTCTTCTGGCTTACCTTATAAGACAGAGATCAGATCTTACTCCAGAAGAAATAATTGCTACCATGAAAGAAAAAGCAGCCCCTCTAAAAGATGGTTTTTTCCACAGAGAACAGCTCGGAGCCGGCATACTTGATTTTGAAGGGACACTTTCTGAAGTTGACCCTTGTTTTCAAAAGATAGAGTCCGGGAGAACAATCTCTCTGATTGCTACTGCCTTGATTGTTTTTATAGCAATTACTATATCCAACAGCATAAGCCATGACAAGAACGAAGCACTGCCCTTCTTTATCATCTCAGCTTTCGTTTTTCTAGTATTCGGATTTATAGGAGACCCGATAATAAAATCCCAAATGGGGATTCTCAAAGGAAACGCAGTCTCGTCTATTTGGCTTGTTGCTCTTGCCTTGATAATCGCCTGGAACTACTGCTTCAGAACCTACAAAGAAGAGGAAGCGAGAAAGAGAAGAGAAGAGGAAAGAAAAGCAGAAAAAGTAACCATAATTCTAGAAGAGCGGCCTTAAAGGACCGCTCTTTTTGTTTCTAATCTTTTTTGCTGACCATCGTGGACAATGTTAGAACCATTATCCAGCGACAAAATGAGTATATTTACATCCCAGATTTGAAAGGATACGCTAATGCATACTAACGCATAAACTTACCCTACCCTGCTACTCACTATTTATTATAACAAAAAACTCCCAGAAACGGGAGCTTTTTGTTGGAGTAGCACTCTTGGTATGCCCGTGAGCCACTATTGCTTTTCACCGCACCCTTCACCCTTTCGGGCAAATTCACCGCACAAGGCGGATGGCGGACTTATTACACAATCTTGTCATCGGCAAAAGCCGATGAACACCAACTCTCACTACTCCAATAAAATTATATCAAATTTTTCTTATACTTTCCAATAATTCCTGCTGGCGTTTTTGAAGTGAGGCGTCAAAGATAATGCGATACTCAAAATTTTTGTTTGCTCGCTGGAACTCCTTAAAACCGATTTCTTTGGCAAAAACCTCATTAAAAAGGTTTTCTACTTTGCCATTGTATTCCTGCTTGTTTTTCTCGTAGCCCTCTTTTTCTCGGTTGGACTTCACCTCAACAACTAAAAACCTGCCTTTTGTCGTCTCAACCAAAAAATCTGGGAAATATCTGGCAATCCGTTTATTCTCTGGGCTGTAATACTCAAAATAGAAATCATTGTGGGTAGGGTCGGTTGCTCCCCCTGTAAAATAAACATCAACAATTGCCTCGTCTTTATCCAACACATCCCGCAAATACTTAAACAGGTCTTTTTCGTCAGAGCTATCAAAATTATAAGGGTTAATGTGAAATCCTAAACGGCTCTTGCCGTATGCCTTCTCCATTTGCTCTTTGTAAATCACGAGGATATTTCTGCCCTGTTCAATGCTGATTTTGAAGGGATATAGTTTCGCCAGCTCCAGTTCTTCTTCAATGGTTTCGGTCTTCTCCTGATATTGATAAGCCCCAGCTAAAATGTTCTGCGTAATAAACAATAAAAATGCTGGATTTTTATTCACTCTTTTGATTATGTTTTCTTTTGATAATTCATTGTTTTCCAAAATCTGCTCAATAGCCAAACAAGACAAATGAGTATAGCGGTTGATAATTTCAATAATCTCGTAAAAAGTAAAATCGCCCATCTCTCTCACTTCTTTCTTTATTCTCGCTTCTTTATAGCCAGCTTCTTTGCTTTCATCCAAAAATATCCCGCCTTCGGCAATAAAAGATAAATAATTCTCTGGATTGAATGTTTTGAAATCAATTTTAATTTTATCTAAATCTTGATTTTGAACCGCCAAGATTTCCTTTAGGGTCTTTCTGATTTTTAATTTCTTCTTTTTTTCTATTTTAAGAGTGTGCTCAATAGATTTCTGGTCTTGGGCTGACAATTCTTCAATATCAGTGGCAAAGTTATTTCTAAGTTCTTTGTCTAAAATGCGATAGTTTTCTTCGGAAAGGAAAATTGAAGCCAGCGTTGAATTGTCGCCAATGCTCCGCAAACAACGAGTTGAAGATTGCAAAACAAAAATAGCACTTCTCGGTCTCCTGTATAAAGCACAGGCAACAAGCGACCGACAATTCCAACCCTCTGTTCCTTTACCAACGAGCAGAATAAACTGCTTCCTGCTATCAATTGTGTCTACGACAATAAACTCATCTTTATTTTCTTCGGCTTCGGTGTGATATTCTAAAATCTTATCAAGAGCGATTTTTCGCTGGGCTAAAATCTTTTCCAGTTTTGGTCTCAAATCCTTCTGTAAATCATCAATGCTGGCAGAGTAAAAAGCTATCTTTGGCAAGCGTCCTTCAAGCCGATTTTCTCCGTATTCACTCCAGAACTTATCTACCACATCTTCAATAAACTTTTCTGTTCTCACTTTGCTATATTCAAAAAATCTTACCTGCTTCAAAATGCCTTTTTCAATGCCCTGTTTTAATCCAAAATGACAAACAACATCAGCAATCATTTTATTATTTACATACGGCGTGCCAGTAAGATTTATCACGCCAACGACAGGCGTCTTGCCCTCTTGATGGATATAGTTAATGGTCTGGCGGGTTTTCTTTAGCGTGCCTTCCAGCGTCTTGCCGTAAGAATGATGGGCTTCATCTACAAAAACGACCAAATCTGTTAATTGCCTTATGGCTTGCAAACGCCTGTTTTCTATCTCTCGCTTTGTCATATACTGCCAATCGGAAAATAATCGTTGAGTATTATTGTGATTTCGCTGGGTCTTTAAGATGATTTTCTGGGAGTTTGAAATAATAACATTGTAATTGCCGATTGGCGACAAAGGCGTGGCGACATCTTCAAGATAATGATATTTAATGTTCAAAAGAATGTTTTGATATTCTTTCGGGATTACCCGTGTATAATCAAAGGTTTTTATTTCTTTCAAGCTCTCAATAATTGTCGTGTCGGGAGCAAACACCAAAGCGTTTTTAGCAAATCGCTTGTCTTCTGGGTGATAAAACGAAAGGACAAAATCATACAACATCATCACTGCCATTAAAATCGTTTTGCCCGCTCCCATTGTGAGAGCGTAAACTTGATTAGGGTAATCGGAAACGCCAAAGCGGTCTTCCATCAATTCGGCAATCTTTTCTTCGTTGTCCATTAAATCAAATGCTTGTTCTTTAGAAATGCCTAAACCAAGAAGCATATCTTTTTTATTTTCAAAAAGCGACCTAAACACTTCCAAAGACGACTTGTTGCCGACAACCTCTTTTAAGTAAATATAAGTTTCCAGAGCTTCTACCTGTGGTTTATGCAAAAAGCCCACTCGTTTGATGTGGGTCAAGATATTCAGCGTTTCTTTTTCTGCACCCTTATAATTGCCGTCTCGCCAGAGAGCGACTTTCTGCTGGATATGTTGTAAAAAAGGATTTTCCATAAAGTTATGCTGATACCTCAAAGGTTTCAAAGTATTCCTCACCAAGCACATCAACGATTTTTACAGCTACGGCATATTTGCCCTTTTGCTTGTAATCCCAATCGTATTTGCCTTTGATTATTTCTTTTTTACTCGGCAAATCAGTAATTTCGGCATTAAAGAGTTTGCCGTCATAATCAATATCAATAGCCACGCTATCTATGATTTGCTTAAAATCTTTTACTTTGGCTTGATACTCTTTTTTAAGTGTTCTGGCGTTTTCAATTTCTAACTTTCTCATCAAAATTGGTGAATAAAACTCTTTGAGTTCAACTGACAGCTTCTTGTCTTTAGCTTTCACTTCAATCTTCGCTTCGGGCTTCTTTTTGAAAATGAGGTTTTTCTTGTCAGTTAAAATATCTCGGATTTCTACTTTCACGCCTGTTTTGTTTTCTTTCTTCAAATAATCTGACACATCAAGCTCCATTCCAGAACAAATAATCAAAACGCCTTCCTCATAAACTGGCTCGCCAGATTTTGATTTTTTCTTAACCGAGAAAGTGTCAATCTTGTCTTCAACATTTTTCAACGCCGTCTTAATATCCAACTTATTCAATACTCGGTTCATCGGCATTACTTTTACAAAGTTGTTATCCAGAACGCCGTCAAAATAACTTCGCTTTATCGGCTCTACACCATACATCTCCATTACGATTTCTTTTGCTTCCAGTTCATTTTTGAAAATATCGTAATCGTTGACATTGTAGATTTTGAAAGCGTGTATGCCCTTAAAATCTTTAGCTTTTTCTTTTGATTGCTTTTGAATGATTTGATTAAGCCGTTTGGCGGTAGTTTGTATTGCTCCCAAGTTAATATCGCAGGCAATCCAGCGTCTGCCGAGTTTTTGAGCAACGGCTGGAGTAGTGCCAGAGCCAACAAAAAAATCAGCTACAATATCGCCCTCTTTTGATGACGCTTCAATAATTCTTTCTATAAGCTCTGCTGGCTTTTGGGTTGGATAGCCCGTTCTTGTTAAACTTTTGGGGTCTTCGGCTTTTATGTTCCAGACACTATCAATTGTGTATCCTTCCAGACGATAAATTACATCATCTTTAGTCGGCTCTCTTTTATTTTTTTCACGCCATTTATTTATAAATACATCAAAACGAGTGTCATCTTTTGGATAGTTATTACCCCTGATTTCATTTCCATTTATCAAATATCTATGCCAGCGTTTATAGTCTATATTCTTTTCAAATTCCTTATCTTTTAACAACTTAAAGTCATACTCTTTAGTTTTGGTATAAAAAAGAATATGGTCGTGCTTACGAGGGAAGTATTTTTCAACCTGCCCCTGATAAGTCATATAATGCCAAACAATTTCATTTTTGAAATTTCCCTCGCCAAAAACTTCATCCATTATCATCCTTAAAAACGCCCCCCTGTGCCAATCGCAATGTAAATAAATACTCCCCGTATCAGCAAGAAGTTCACGCATAATTAAAAGCCGCTCATACATAAACTGCAAATACTCATCTTTCTCCCAGATGTCAGTATATTGTTTTTCTTCTAACAAACTATGCTGTTCGCCTTCTATTTTTTCACCCCTGATTTTTACTTTTTTCACATACTCGGCTTTGCTATCAAAAGGCGGGTCAATATAAATTAAATCAATCTCGCCCCTATATTCTTTTAAGAGATGGGCTAAAACTTGAAGGTTGTCGCCCCAGAAAAGTTTATTAAAATCTTTGGAGTTTTTGTCGCCATAAACTTCTTTTTCTTGGGCTGGATAGTATTCTATTTTGTCCAAAGGCTTTTTACCTGCCCATTGAAGCATTGGTCTGCCTTTGGCTTTTTCAATTGATTGTAATTGTAATTTTTTTGGCATACCTGTGGTAGGTTTTGTTATTTAATTTATGCCTCTGGCGGTAAAACCACAAAGCTCGCCGCCAGCGATGGATTGCTCCACCCATACCCCTTTCGGGATATGACCTACCACAGGTGCTCTGACGACGAGCTCTCTATCCTGTGGTAGGTTTTTTAATGCCATACCTCAACGAGGGTTAGGCAATTAAATTGTTAATGGTTTATATCATCTTTTCTTTTGGTTTAATAACTTCAAAATATCCTCTTTGCGATAACGCCTGTCTTTTCTTTCGCCAAAACGAACAGCAACCAAAATGCCTTTCCTGTCCCACTGGCGTAAAGTGTTAGGGTGGCACTTCAAAATATCACACGCTTCTTGAAGGGTGAGCAATTCTGGTATTTCTTCTTTGTTTTTCGCTGTTTCTGTCATTGATTTTTTACTTAACATTTGATACCATTATTATACAGCAGAGAAAGAATATCTGCAACATTAAATGATTATTACCAAAAATTACTATGACCCCAGAGGAAAAATTTAATCAAGAGATTTGGTGGATTTTGCAAGAAATAAGAAAAGAACAGCTCTCCACCCCTAAAGGAGAAAAGGTAGAGTTTACTTTAAGAAAACCACCGAAATACTCAAGAAAGACCGATGATAACTTGCCGTCGGCTGAAGCTCAAAGGAAACTACTCAATAAATTAAAAGAATGGAAGGCTTTGGACTTAGAACCAACTGGATTTTTTGTGGATGATAATTTATTTGCACCGCCAACGGCGTATCTCTTAGCAATTCGCCAATCCAAATTTGATGAACTTTATCGTCTCTACGAAAGCGGGAGTAGCTACTCGGAAAATAAAAATGCTGTTCCAGAAACCAAAATTTCACAATCAGTTATAAAGCCGAAGTCTCTGGAACTTATTGCCAGAGAAATCGGTAATTTAGAAACAGGAACAAATCTTATAAATTTTTTAACCGATTGTGGAGTTGATAAAAAACTCATTGAATATCCTCAAACAAAATGGCGGATGGTCTATGATGTCTTTATAGCACTTGCCACCTCGCCAAATCCAAAAAATCAAGAAATCCTCTTTAAGATTATTGAAGAAGCAAGCCATCCTTTAATGCACAATGGAAACGAGGAAATCGCCAAAACATACGAAGACAAATTTAATAAGTTATTAAAATATGATGGCTTTACTCTAAAAAATTACAAAGTCAAAAAAATAAGTAAAGAGGTTGGGCAAAACAATGATTTAGATTTGTATCTAAAAAAGAAAATTTTAGTTGAAACTTGGAGAGACGACCTACCTCACCCAATAACCGAATTATCATTTAACAACAACACAATAGAACAAATTTGTTATTCTCTTTGGGATTTATTTATTACCGATATTATTTTCTTCGGTGCTAATACTACCCCAGAGGATATTTTAATTGAAACCGACCCTCGCTTTCATCAAGAAATTGCCTTTAATTGGAACTTAATCAGAGATTTAGATAATAATCCGCATAAGGTAGAAGCTGATGATGGTTTTGATATTGAGATATTGGATGAAAAAAGATTAAAAAAAGATGTTGACGAAGAAATCAGTGAATTTATCGCCAATAAAGTCAACGCAGAAAAGATTGAGGCGGTAAAAGAATTTTATCCCGATACCAAACACCTTGAGACACCCTCTTATTTGCGAGGCGTCTCTCATAATTATTATGCCTACAAAAAGCAAAGGGAAGTATTGCTCAACTATATCGCAAACCTTTACAATCAATTTGAAAACGAAATACTGGTTATCAAATTTAACGAGATACGAGACCCGAATATCAATGTTTTAAGGACAATGCTGGCATTAGAGAAAGAGGGATTTTTTACCATAAAAGAGCTAAGCAACGATAAACAAGAATGGACAGACAAAGACAATGTTTTTATAAAAGCGAAGCTCGTCAAATCTAAAATACCCGCACTTAAAAAATTAGCTACCGAAAAACTACTTGGGGAATATGACCCAAAAATATCCCATACTCACGAACGGATACAAAAAATCCAAATCGTTGGCGGCAGAATGGAAGTAGAAGGATTGCAAGACGGACTAAAAGCAATCGCTCAAACCAAAAAAAAGGAAAGAAAAAATCAATTTCCTTATAAATTGCCAGCAGGAACGAAATGGGAAAATTTCACTATTAAATTTGAGGATGACGAAAATGTTTTTATCCAAGTAAAACAATTCAAACATAATGCTGACTACAAAGAAATGGGAATGGTCGGGCGAGGTAAAAACCCAAATCCAAGCGAAGCGTGGACATTTATGAAAGTGCTGGCACAGGTCAATGGTGAATTGACAATCAAAGACGCACAAGCAAGAGATAAATATAAAAAACAAAAAGAATTGCTGGCAAAAGCACTTCAAAACTACTTCTTACTTGATTATGACCCCTTTTACCCATATCACTCATCAACAGAAAAAAGCGGCAATTCTTATAAAATTAAAATTACTCTGATACCGCCGCCAGACAAAAAAGAAAAAGCTAATGCCAATAAAGACAAAGATGATTTAGGAATAGAAGAAGAATATAAAAGACAAACCCCAGAAGTCTACGACGAATACCAGTAGCGAAATTAACCTTTAACTTTTAATAAATCTCCTACGGAAAACTCCTCACAAAATGGGGAGTTTTTTGTTTTCCTACGACAAAGCGTGAAATTCGCCATCTATTAGTAGAGGGTCGCAAACTAATTATTAACTTAACCAAAAATTATATGACCAAACCATTAAAAAAGGGTCAGCCAGAGGAATATCAATACATTCCTTTAGATGACCAAACAAACTATTTTTACACCTTTGATTTGGGGTGTTCAGCCGCATTGATAAGTGCGGGTTTTGAGCTTGTCTCATTAGACAAAGCCAACCCCCGAAAAGTCCAGTTCATCTTTCGCCGAGCAATCGGCATTGAAAAGGTCGTTGATGACTACTGGGCAGACCGCTTGGAAGTTAAAGCACGGGCGTTCTTTGACAATGTGAAAATGTTGAAGAACCGAATTTACTCCGAATAAAACTATGTTGTCGGATGAGCAAATAAAAAAATACCAAACGCTTTACAAAAATCGCTTCGGCAAAGAAATAAGCCGAGAGGAAGCGTATGAGCAGGGTGCAAAACTCATCCGACTTGTTGAGTTGATTTACAAACCAATGACCGAAGCCGAATACCAAAAATTACAGGAACGCCGCCGACAAACTGGCGACTTAAAAACCTAACAAAACCTAACATTACAAAACTATGGAATTACAAACCATTACAATTAAAGAATACCTAACCCGCAAAGGCATTCCTTTCAAAGAACAAAATGGAGAACTGATAACCCGTTGCCTATTTAACAACTGCGATGACGACAGCAGAAGCGATGAAAAACATCTTTACTTTGATACTGAAACTGGACAATACGATTGCAAGAAATGCGGGGAGAAAGGCAACATCATAACGCTTGCCGAACATCTTGGCGACAGCATAGACGACATTGCTCTAAATCCACGAAAATCCACGAAAAATATCCGAAAATATCCGAAATTTGACACTTCTCTGGTAGAAACCTGTCATCAAGCCATTCCAGACCATATTCGCCAATATCTGCACGCCAGAGGCATTACGGACGCCCTTGTAAGCGATTTTAAGCTCGGTTGGGGCAAGTTTTACGGCAAATGGTGGATTACTATTCCCATTCAAGATATTGGTGGGAATTTTGTGTTTTTTAAGCTAAGACAAGACCCGAATGAAGGCGATGAAAAAATAACCTACCCCAGAGGAATTGAAGCTCAAATCTATGGCTGGGAAACGCTCAAAACCGCCACTAATAAAATTATAACCTGCGAAGGCGAGTTTGATAGATTGATTTTATTATCAAAAGGAATACCAGCCATCACTTCCACGCACGGAGCAATGACCTTTAAGCAAGAGTGGTGCAAAAGGTTAGCAAATGTTAGCAAAATCTATATTTGCTTTGACAATGACGAGGCGGGCAAGAAAGGAGCTGAACGAGTGGCAAAAATGGTGGAAAATGGTGGAAATGAGACCTACATCATCACACTGCCAGAGGAAGTCGGCGAAGGCGGCGACATAACCGATTACTTTGTAAAACTCAACGGCAATCCCGATGATTTATTTGGTAAATACGCAAAAGAGTATCCAGAAAAAATTGATACCTCGCAATTCAAATCACTCTCCTCATCAGAGCTCATCAAAACACTGGGTCTGACCATCAAAAAAGACGAGGAAAATAAATTGATAACTTTTTTATGTGAACTCTCTGCTTATACAGAAAACTCCCAGTTTAATATCAGCTTCAACGCTCCGTCATCAACTGGCAAGTCTTATATCCCCACCGAAATCGCTCGGCTGTTCCCCGAAGAAGACATTATTGAAATTGGCTATTGTTCTCCCACCGCCTTTTTTCACGACATAGGAGAATACCAAAAAGAGAAAAAAGGATATTTGGTTGATTTGTCCAGAAAGGTTTTAATTTTTCTTGACCAGCCGCACACTCAACTCTTGGAACGGCTAAGACCTCTGCTTTCTCACGACAAAAAAGAAATATCACTGAAAATCACTGATAAAACGCAGAAATTCGGATTAAAGACTAAAAATGTCTTGTTAAGGGGTTATCCGTCAGTAATTTTCTGCACTGCTGGGTTAAAAATTGACGAACAGGAAGCAACAAGGTTTTTATTGCTTAGCCCAGAGACAAACCAAGAAAAAATCAGGGAAGCAATCCACGAGAAAATCAAAAAGGAAACTGACGCTGACACCTATCAAAAGTGGCTGGACGATAACCCCGAAAGGAAACTATTGAAAGAAAGGATACGAGCAATTAAGCAAGAAAATGTCAAAGAAATTAAAATCGGCTCGCCAGAGAAAATTGAAGAAAGATTTTTCAAGAAAAACAAAATGCTCAAGCCCAGACATTCAAGAGACATCGGGCGGCTTATCTCTTTGATAAAATCTTTTGCTTTGTTAAATCTGTGGTTCAGAAAAAACGACGGCTTGGTTATTGTGGCAAGCGATGAGGACATTGAAGAAGCGTTCAAAATTTGGAATGCAATCTCTGAAAGCCAAGAACTTAACCTGCCGCCCTATATTTACCATCTCTATCAGGAAGTTATTTTAACTGCTTGGGATGATAAAAACAAAAACAGGGCTGAAGGATTTGAAGAAATCACTGGGGAGTTGGGATTGAGCCGTCAAGATATAATCCAAAAGCATTATCAGGTTTATGGACGATTTATCGCTGATTGGCAGTTGCGGCAACAAATCATTCCAATGCTGGAAACTGCTGGCTTGATAATGCAAGAGCAAGACCCAAGCGATAAAAGAAAAATGTTAATCTATCCTACCGCCTCGCTCACTATCTCTAAAGAGAAAAACAATAGTGAGTTGAGGGGTGGGGTAAATAATACAAACTTATGACGACACAACAACAAATAGAAGCTAACCGCCAAAATGCCAAACTCGGCGGGGTAAAAACAGATAAAGGCAAAGAAATAAGCAAATACAATGCCTTAAAACACGGGCTGTTGAGTAAAGAGGTATTATTGGAAAAAGAGGACGAACAGAGCCTTGTTGAACTTGGAAAACGACTAAGAAATGAAATGAAACCAGTAGGAGAGCTTGAAATGTTGCTTGCTGACAGAATTGTCGCTAATTTCTGGCGTCTTAGAAGGACTTTAGAGGTTGAAAAGAACGCAATGGAGTGGCGGAAAAATTATAAAGAAATTAGTTTTGGTTTAGACGAAGAACCAGAAAGTCAAAAGAAGAAAAAGAAAATTAAAGCGATGATTGTTAATGATGATATGGAAAAATTACTCCGCTATGAAACATCTATTGAAAGAAGTATTTATAAAGCCCTTCACGAATTACAACGGATACAAGCCGCCCGTGCGGGAGAAAAACCACCAGCTCCACTGGCTATTGATGTTGATGTTTCTGGGGTTAAAGAATAGCTGGGTTCGTTTCGCAAAAATAATGAATTAAATGGAGTTTTATTCAAGGTCAATAAAATAAGAAATTTGCCTTTATTTAAGCGGAAATTTAATCCCCAACTTCAAAAATAACCTCTAACAATCTCTAATGATTTCGGCGGGTTTTTGAAAAAAATTATGGCAAAACAAGAAGCAGAATGGAGCAATAGATTAAGTATTTTTTGGCTCAAAAAGCACGGCTATCTTGAGAGTGGTTGGAGATATGGCGGTATCAAGTGGACTTACGGATTAAGCGGCAACGAAAGCAGTATTGGCTTTAATGTAAATATAGGCGGAGACGAAGGCGATTACATCAGATTGCAATACACGCACACTGACAAATGGAGCGGTAAAAAAGAAAGTTTGGATTATAAGGTCAGCCTCACGACTACTCCCTGTAATTACGGCGGTGTTAGATACTGGTTTATATGTCCTTTGTCCAAGAATGGGCAATACTGCGGCAGGCGGGTTGGCGTAATTTACAGCATTGGCAAATGGTTCGGTTGCCGACACTGCGGCGATATTTGCTACACCGACCAGTTGAGAGGTGGTAAATTCAGAGGCTGTTCAGTTTCTTACCCAGACATAGAAAAAGCAGAACAAGAAGTAAAAAGAAAATACTATAATGGGAGAATGACCAGAAAATACAGACGGGTCATTAGAATGAATGAAAAATTAAATAACGATTTGGTAAAAATGGTTATGATGTTAGGAAAATAGTTGTCCCCTTATTGAGCTTGCTTAAAATTTAGACAGCGTTATAATGTAGATGTAGCCCAAAGTTGCAACAAATCCACGAGTTTTTTATCGGCTTCTGTCCTTTAAGGGGCGGTTTGCCAGAAGCCAATCCCTCGTGGAAAAGCAACTGGGCTACCAGACCGCCCCTTTGAGTTATATGAGACAAGAAGTAAATAAAATTAAATACTTCCTTTACGCCAGAAAATCATCGGAAAGCGAAGACCGACAAGTGCAATCCATTGACGACCAAGTCAATCGCCTAAAACAGCTTGCCACTGATTTGAATTTGGATATTAAAAAAACCTATACAGAGGCAAAGACAGCCAAGAAACCAAACAATCGTCCTTTGTTTGATGAAATGATAAAACGGATTGAAGACGGCGAGGCTGACGGAATTTTATGCTGGCAAATAAACCGACTAACCCGAAACCCCATTGATAGCGGCAAGTTAAGCTGGCTATTACAGCAAGGAATACTCAAGTCAATCCAAACCATAGACCGCCAGTATCTTCCCGATGATAATGTTCTACTTTTTAATGTTGAAAGCGGAATGGCTAACCAGTATATTTTGGATTTAAGAAAAAATGTCAAAAGAGGCACGGAAAGCAAACTGCAAAAAGGATGGAAACCCAATCTTGCCCCGCTCGGCTATCTAAACGACAAAGCAGAGAAAACAATCATCAAAGACCCAGAGCGGTTTAATCTTATCCGCAAAATGTGGGATTTAATGCTTACGGGCAACTACACCCCGCCCAAGATTTTAGATATTGCCAATAATGAGTGGGGTTTCAAAACAAGAAAATTCAGGAAAAAGGGATATGGCGATAAGCCCCTATCCCGAAGCGGAATTTACAAGATTTTCACTAATGTTTTTTATGCTGGGATTATTGAATACTACGGCACGCAATACGAAGGCAAGCACGAGCCGATGATTACTCTTGAGGAATATGACCGAGTGCAAACAATTCTCGGCAGAAAAGGGAGACCGAGACCCAAAACGCACAAATTTGCTTTTACTGGATTTATCAGGTGTGGTGAGTGCGGCTGTCTTTATACCGCCGAAACAAAAAAGAAACTTATCAAAAGCACGAAAGAAATTAAAGAATATACCTATTATCACTGCACCAGAAGGACAAGACGAGTAAATTGCACGCAAAGAAAAGTAGTCAGAGAAGACAATCTGGAATTACAGGTTGAAAAAGAGCTTGAAAAATACACAATTCTCCCCGAATTTCTAAACTGGGCTTTAGAAGGGCTAAACAAGAAAAATGATACAGAGATTGAAGACAGGACTAAAGTTTATGAAATGCAACACAAAACTTTGGTAGAAACTCAAAAAGAACTTGATGAACTTACCAAGATGAGATACCGCCAGTTGATTGATGACGAAACTTTTATCAAAGAGAAAAACGACCTTCAAGCCAAAATTAGCCAGTTGAAAGGAAAACTGCGAGAAACCGAAGCACGAGCCGAAAGATGGCTGGAACTAACGGAAAGAACCTTTAACTTCGCCACCTACGCCAGAAAAGCCTTTTTGATGGGTGGGTTAGAACTAAAGAAAGAAATTTCAATGGCATTAGGGAAAGTGCCAATAATAAAAGACGGAAAGCTCTCTATTGAACCGAATGAGTGGTTTGCAGAGGTAGGAAATGGCTATCCTGCTCTTGAAAAAGAATACATAGGGTTAGAACCAGCCAAAATGCCCCAAAATAAAGCAAAAATAGAGGCTATTGCCTCTATTCGTGCACGATGGCTGCCGGGCCTGGACTCGAACCAGGATCACTAGAGCCAAAATCTAGGGTGTTACCATTACACTACCCGGCATTATAAATACCTTCTTTCCATCCTTCAATCCTCCGATTAAAGTTACTGCTTTTTCTTACAAACACCTTTAACAATCCGTAGTAATTTTTACCAATATTCTTTCTTTTAGTTTTGATTTTATTCTTCTTCCAAGTTATTCTATCAAATTCAGTAATTGGAAAGCCCGTAATTTGTGACCAATATTTTTTTACTTCTTTTAGTCTTCTTTTATTATTGTCGTGGAGGAATATTCTAAAAAAAATATCGTCATCAGAAATTTCGCATATTTCTCTAAGCCATTTTAAAAATACCTGTATTAAATAAGGGTCTGAATTACCTAAACCTACTAAGCAACTTCCGTTCCTCTCCTTATCTCCTTCAGCCCAATAAAGGGCAACCCCTATTAACCATAGCTCTTTTTTATTAATTTTTCCGATCTCTCCTCGAGCTTTATTTTTAATTTGCTTAGTAATTAAAATTCTTTTTTGTCGGCAAGCTTCCCATCCTCTTTTTGCTGCTGCTAATTTCTTTTCCGTTAATCTTTGCTTTTGTTTTTTGCTTAAGCCAACACTTCTTAACCATAAAGATAGCGTCGACTTAGATACAGAAATTTCTTCTAAAATTTCTCTGTAAGAAAGCCCTTTTCTCCTTAATTTTATTGCTTTTTCTTTTTCTTTTATCTTTGCCATAGAACCAAGGTTCTTATTTCTCCATTATAATGCCTTGGTTCAAAAATTTCAATATCTATTCCTCTTTTTTGGTTATCTCAACTATAGCCAGCTCTAAAGGAAGCTGGGGTATGGAAGCGTATTTCATCTTGTTTTCAGCTTCTAAAAATAATTCCAGCAATTTATTAAGATCCTTTCCTTCAAGCTTTCCTGAAAGCTCTTTGAGTGTCCCTTGTTCTTCTTTGGTAAGCCCTACAATTAAAGAATCCAGGGAGTCAGGATCAATCTTAAAGATAAGTATCTTTCTTAAATAATCTATTAAAGCTTTGGAGAACTGCTGGGGATCATACCCTTTGTCAAAAACCTCCTGGAGAAAGTTAATGGCCTCTTTCCCTTTTTTCTCAGAAAGAAAAGAAACAAATTTAGCCAAGACAGCGTTGTCTGCTATCCCTAAAAGATCTTGAACTTCTTTTACCGTAGCTTCTTTTTTCAAAACTCCTCTAAAGGCTAAAACCTGGTCAAGAAGGCTTTCTGCGTCCCTGATGGAACCTCCGGAGTTTAGGGCTATAAGCCTTAAGACAGAATCGTCAACATCAGCTTTTTCTTCTTTTGAGATATGTTTAAGCCTTTTTACAATCTCATCAAGAGTAAGCTTTCTAAAATCAAACCTTTGAGATCTTGAAATAATAGTAGGTATCATTTTGTGAATCTCTGTTGTAGCTAAAATAAAAATAGCGTGAGGAGGAGGCTCCTCAAGGGTTTTTAATAAAGCGTTAGCTGCGTCTTTGGTCAGCTGGTGGGATTCGTCTATAATAAAGACTTTATATTTTTCTTTATTGGGAGAAAACTTGATTCCTTCCCTCAGCTCTCTTATTCCTTCTATTCCTCCCTGAGAAGCAGCATCAATCTCAATAATATCCAAAGATCTTCCTTCTCTTACCTCTTGACAGGAAGAACATTCATTACAGGGCTCTGACTCCCCTTTTTTTCTGTCGTGGCAATTTACAGCCTTAGCTAACAACCTGGCAATAGTTGTCTTTCCAGAACCCCTGGGGCCTGAAAAAAGATAAGCATGGGAAATCGTATCTGAGGCTATAGCGTTTTTTAAAGTCTTGACAACGTGCTCTTGCCCTACTATCTCAGAAAAGGTCTGAGGTCTGTATTTTCGATAAAGTACCAAATTAGACATATTATTCCACAGGAGGAGTAATAGGAACCTCTTTGTCTTTCTTTTTAAAGACTATAAACTTGTATCCCAAGAAGTTCCACATAAAGACAGTTATAATGGCCACAAAAGCCCCTATATTAGCCCATAATTCAGGAGAAACCCCGAACTGAGGCCCTATAACGTTAACCACAAAAGAAGCCACTCCCACATTCAAAAGAAAACCTATTCCGGCTACTAAATAGAACTTTCCAAACTCCTTTCCTCCTACTTTGGTTTCTTTGTGCTCGTAAGTCCAAAACTTATTCCAAAAATAAGAATTTACTACAGAAGCTGAAAAAGATAAAGCTTTAAATAAAGAATAAAGCCAGCCGGCAGATATCCCGAAAACAAGCATTAATATATTCAAGACTCCCAAATCAACAAAAGTGTTTAAAGCTCCTACTAAAACAAACTTTGCTAACTGAAACAAAATAGGAAAAACCTTCCCTACCCCGTAAGCTATAATAGTTCCTATTAAAGAAAGTATAGGAAGGATAAGAGGTAGGTATAGAGCAAACTGATCTACGGCTTCAGGCAAACTTAAGGCTCTAGCTATCCCCAACCTGGATACCGCTAAAAATATTAAAGCTATTGCTTCGCCTATAACTAAAGGAAAGATATAATCTGTCTTTTTCATTTTTAAAATAGTTTAACTTATTATTACTCTATCTTAACTTTTTAAAAAACTTTAATCAAGATAAAAAACCCCTTGCCGTAAACGACAAAGGGTTTTGTCCAAGGGTCCAGGGGTCCAAAGCAAGAGCTAAGGATCCAAGAGTCCAAGGACTTTGCTACTTGCGGCAGAACACCCAGCGATTCCCGGGACTCCAGACACAGTCAGGGTCGCCGCCGTTACCGCCGAGCCACCGGCCGCCGAAACCGTGCTTGACCTCGAACACGCTCAGATCTCCGTCAGAATCGGTAATAGGCTCCATTGCTACTAGGAGCCATTCTCCTTTGGTCTGGTCTGGATACTGGATCCTGAGCTGAGGGCCTACCTCAGCAGGACAGAGTTCCAGGCCTATTTCTTGGGCTCTCTTGTAGATCCGACTTCTGGGAGTCGATTCTTGGAAACCGAGGTCTTTTATTGTTGCTATAACCAGGTCAATCTCGATTTCTTTATCAGCTGCCTTGAAAGCAGGCTGGGAAAGAATGTTCTTTGCCCAATTGCTGACCCGGTAGCCTCCTAGTTCGAAGGCACTGAGAAAGTCCTCTTTGGTTTTGAGGCCAGTGCCCAGCTTGATTCTTTTCCAAACAGAAAAGACTTCTTTAGGAGGATTTGCTAAAAAGCTCAGGGCACTTTGGAGCAGAAGTGGATTATCAATCCATTTCTGCATTACCTCCCTTGACATCGAAGGCATATTCTCCCCTACAACTGCCAGAAACTTCGCTGTCTGGTTGTGATAACCTTTTCCTTCGGACATGGCGTTTTCTCCTTTCTCAGGTTTTCGCCATATTCCAGTTTTAAACGACAAGGAACCGTTCCCTGTCTTGCTGATTACCTTTTATCATATTAATTATATTGTGTCAACTGAAAAATAGATATTTCAAACCAATTCTGCTAGAATAAACTATTATGATAAAGCTCTACAATACCCTAACCAGAAAAAAGGAAAACTTTAAACCCATAAAAAAGAAACAGGTAAGATTATACACCTGCGGTCCTACTGTTTATTGGTACGCCCATATAGGAAACTTAAGAACTTACATTTTTGAGGATATTCTTAAAAGGACTTTAGAATACAACAATTACAAAGTAAAACATGTAATGAATATTACGGACGTAGGACACCTTACTTCAGATTCTGACACAGGAGAAGATAAGATGGAAAAAGGAGCTAAAAGAGAAAAAAAGACAGCTCAACAAATAGCTGATTTCTATACTAAAGCTTTTAAAGAAGATATTAAAAGGTTGAATATTAAAAAGGCAGATATTCTCCCCAAAGCAACAGAAACTATAAAAGAACAGATAGAACTGATAAAAGAATTAGAAAAGAAAGGATATACTTACAAAATAGAAGATGGGGTATATTTTGACACTTCAAAAATAAAAGACTACGGAAAACTAACCGGAAGTAAAAAAAGAAACCTAAAAGAAGGAGCAAGAGTAGCTAAAGTAAAAGGAAAAAATAATCCTACAGACTTTGCTCTTTGGAAATTAACTCCTAAAAAAGTAAAAAGGCAGATGGAATGGGATTCTCCCTGGGGAAAAGGCTTTCCTGGTTGGCACACAGAATGCGTTGTTATGGCAATAAAACACTTGGGAATACCTTTTGACATTCACTGTGGAGGAATAGACCACATTCCTATCCACCACACTAATGAAATAGCCCAGGCAGAAGCTTTATACAACAAGAATCTTGCTAATTACTGGCTTCATGGAGAATTCCTTACTCTAAAAGAAGGAAGAATGGGAAAATCAGAAGGAAATATTATTACATTAAACGACTTAACAGAAAAAGGAATCTATCCTTTAGCCTATCGCTATTTATGTTTAGGAACTCATTACAGGAAAAAGCTTACCTTTAGTTGGGAAACACTAAAAGGAGCTCAAAACGCCTTAGAAAATCTCTATCAAAAGTTTTCTGAAATGAAAGGTGGTTCTAAGATAAACAAAGGATACCAAAAGAAATTCAATCAGTTTATCTCAGATGATTTAAACGCTCCCAAGGCTTTGGCTCTGATGTGGAATTTAATAAAAGACAAAAAAGCTAAAAATAAAAAGGAAACTCTTTTAGAGTTTGATAAGATATTCGGCTTTAATTTAAAAGAAATAAAGCCCGTTAAAATACCAAAAGAAGTAAAAGAATTAGTCAAAAAGAGAGAAAAACAAAGAAAAGAAAATAGATGGAAAAAAGCTGATAAAACAAGAAGAGAAATAAATAAGAAAGGATATAGCATAGAAGACACAAAAGAAGGACCAGTTATAAAGAAAAACATTGCAGATAAAAAATAATCTGCTATAAAGAAAATGATGGCAGGAAAAAAATCACAATTGCCCCCACAAAATATTGAGACTGAACAATCGGTTCTAGGATGCCTTTTAATAGACAAGAATGCTATAACTAAAATAGCAGACTTTTTAACCCCAAAAGACTTCTATAAAAAGAGTCATCAGGAAATATATAAAACGGTAACAGAACTTTTTGAAAAAGGAGAAGCTGTAGATCTTCTATCTTTAACCAATAGATTAAAAGAGAAAAAACTTCTAAAAGAAATAGGAGGAAATAGCTATCTTACAGAATTAGTAAACAAGGTGCCAACAGCAGCCCATATAATAGATTATGCTAAGACAGTTCAAAGAAAGAGAGTCTTAAGAGATTTAATAGAATCAAGCCAGGAGATAAATTCTTTGGGATACAGTGAAGAAGAAGACATTGAGGTTCTTTTAGATAAAGCGGAACAGAGAATATTCAGTATAGCTCAGCAGGGCTTAACCCAAAAATTCACCCCTATAAAATCAACCCTAGAAGAGGCTTTTGAAAGAATGGACAGACTTTCAAAAGAAAAAGGAGGACTAAGAGGCCTTCCTACAGGATTTAAAAGCTTAGATAATATGTTAGCCGGTCTCCAGAAGTCAGACCTTGTCATTTTAGCCTCAAGACCCTCAATGGGAAAAACAAGCTTAGCTTTAAATATTGCAACTAATGTCGCTGTAGATACCAAAACGCCCGTAGGTATCTTTAGCTTAGAAATGTCAAAAGATCAGCTGGCTGACAGATTAATAGCCAGTTTATCCAACGTAGATCTTTGGAAGTTAAGAACTGGAAAACTTAAAAGTGAAGGCGAAAACAACGACTTTACCAGAATACAGCACGCTATGGGAACGCTCTCCGAGGCCCCTATTTATGTTGATGACGCTGCCACAGCCAATGTTCTCCAGATGAGAGCTATGGCCAGAAGACTTCAAGCTCAACATGGACTGGGATTAATAATTATAGATTATCTTCAATTAGTATCCCCCAGAGATTCTGCAGCCAGCATCGTCCAGCAGGTAACAGAAATCTCTAGGTCTCTAAAAGGTCTAGCAAGAGAACTGAATATCCCTGTTCTGGCTCTCTCACAACTTTCAAGATTAGTTGAACATAGAACTCCTCAAATTCCTAAATTAGCCGACCTTCGTGACAGTGGAAGTCTTGAACAGGATGCGGATGCAGTAATGTTTATTTATAGAGAAGACAGATACAGAGAAGACACAACAAGAAAGAACATAGCTGATATTATTATAGCTAAGCATAGAAACGGGCCGATTGGAAAAGCTGAACTCTATTTTGACGAACAGAGGGCTACTTTCAGAAATCTAGAAAAAGAAGAATATCTTACAGACCAAAAATAATGCATCCTTCTTCTATTAAAAAGCTGATAGATCTTTTTTCTAAATTCCCTACTGTAGGACCGAGAACAGCCTCTCGATTTATATATTATCTTATTCATCTTCCTCAAAAAGACTTTAAAGAGTTAATTGAAGCTCTAAATAATTTAAAAGGGAACATTAAAGTATGTTCTTTCTGTTTTAATTCTTTTGAGCCCTCAAACAAAGAAGACCTCTGCCCTATTTGCCAAAATAAATCAAGAGATAAAAACCTTCTTTGCATAGTAGAGAAAGAAACTGATCTAACTTCAATAGAAAAAACCAAGAAATACAAAGGATATTATTTTATTTTGGGAGGAACTGTTTCTAATTTAAAAAAAGAAGATATTGAGAAGATAAGATTGGAAGAATTAAAAGAAAGAATAAAAAATCCTGAGAAATTTGGGCTGAAAGCTGATTTTAAAGAAATAATAATAGCTACCAATCCCACAACAGAAGGAGAAACTACAGCTCTTCTGTTAGAGAGAAAACTAAAAGATTTAGATATTAAAATAACTCGTTTAGGAAGAGGTCTTCCCACAGGAGGAGAATTAGAGTATGCTGACGAACAGACCTTAGAGGACGCCTTTGAAGGAAGAAAGTAAAACAAAGAGCCCGCCAAACTTATCTTCGGCAGGCTTTTATTTTATTACCTTTTCCATCATCTTTTCTATCAAACTCTGGGAAGAAAAAAGAGAAGAGATAAGGGTGTAAAAAAGAATCTCGGCTAGAAAGCGAGTTCCTTGGTATCTCTTTTTCTTCGGTTCCACAAAACACTCGCAAAGATAAAGCTTATCTCCACTACAATATCCTCGGTTTTCTTCTGCCAAAGGGAAAACAAAAAATGCTTCTCTTTGTAAAAATATCTTTAGGGCCTTTTTACAAGCAATAAAAAAATCCCTTATCAAAACGACTGAGCTGAGA
Source organism: uncultured Candidatus Saccharibacteria bacterium (assembly GCA_964609075.1). Taxonomy (GTDB): domain Bacteria; phylum Patescibacteriota; class Minisyncoccia; order Minisyncoccales; family GWA2-38-27; genus CAZDXV01. The sequence goes on along the minus strand of CAZSQP010000002.1, from coordinate 87,261 downwards.
TGCCCCCCGTTTAAATCCTTCAGCAGATCTCTGTCTTTAAGGACGCTGTTTAGCCAGCCAAAGAGAATTCTTACCGCTCCCCTTAATTCTGAAAAGGCGGCAGCAGAACTTCCAACCTTTTTGCTTTCTTGGAGCTTGGTAAATTCTCTGCTTCCCCGGGTTCGAATGAAAATTCTCCCTTGGGACAGCCTTTCTATATTTACTTTCTTGAGCTGATAAGAAACAGCATGCTGGGAAACACCTAATATTCCAGCCAGTTCATCCTGGTTGGGTAGCTGTTTCTGATGTCCCCTTCTATATTCTTGAACCGTATCTACCAACCTGGAAAAGCAAAAGTTATCCCTCTTTCGCTTCCTGTTGTCTGCTCTGCCCATTCCTTTTGTAATAACAGGCGGCAAACTCTTGTCCCGGTTCAGCCTTCTAATTCTTCTAGACAAGACAGAGAGAGCTATGCCGAGGGAATCGGCCAGCTCTTTTTGGGTTGGCAAAACAGAACTCTCATTGAGAAACCCGTTGTAAGTTTCACGAATCTCTTGATCGCTAACAGAAGTCGCTTTCTTCTGACCAGATCTAAAAGTCCTAATAATTATCCCCAAATCTGCCCTGTTAATCGCAGGAATCATCCTTGAAATTTTGGTCCTCTCTATACTTAAAATTTCTACCAGTTCTTGCTGGGTAGGCAGTCTTCCATTGTTGCTTTCCTGATAGTTTTTAATAGCTTTCTCGAAAAGCCGAGCGTAATGAAGCAGAGAATCGAGAGTTTCAAATCCTCTCATTGCTATTCCCCTTTCTTCTGTTTTAAAGGTTCTTTTAAACAGTATACCTTTTTTAGAAATCTCCAGCAATGCTATTGACATAGCTAAAATAATATAGTATAATAGTAATCAAAAGCACTTTAATAAAGGAGGTTGTCATGCGTAGCCAAGCACAAGCAGTAGATGTGATGAACCAAGGTCCCCGAAGAAAGCACAGGGGACATGCTACCAGTTATAGTAAGAGAATGGCCTGGTGGATCATTACCGGCCTCTCTCTTCTGCTGGGAGCAGCCATCGCTGTAGCTTTTGTCTAAATCCTTTCTGCCCGCTGCCAACGGAAAGAAAGGAGACGAAGAATGGACAGGGACGAGAAGTGTCTTTTCTGGATTCTTTTCTTTGGAGCTATTATGGGGATGACCATCGTAGGGATTCCCCTATTCCAAGGAACAGCTCCAGAGCCTGTAGAGGACAGCTGGGTCTCTTTCGGAGGTCTAGCTATCGCTCTCGTGCTGGATATCGTATGGGCTTTGGCCCTTCGATATTCAAGCACCCAAAAAGCCCCTAAACGTTAGGGGCTTTATTTTACATCTCCATCTTTTTGATCTCAACCTCTGTAAAGGGCTGCCTGTGACCCTTTTTTGTCTTCTGACGCTTCTTAGGCTTGTATTTATAAACTGTTACCTTATTCCTTTTACCTTGCTTTAGAATCTCTCCTGTTACCTTGGCTCCCTTTACTTTAGGCTCCCCTATCTCAAGCTTTTTATTCTTCTCTAAAAGTAAAACCTCTTTAAAGGTAATTTCTTTACCCTCTTTACCTTCTATCTTCTCTATTTTAATTTTGTCTCCGGGGGAAACCAGATATTGCTTTCCTCCCGTCTTTATTACAGCTAACATATTATTCTGTTTGGGGCCTGTCCAGCTCTTTTACCTTTACCTTTCCTTTTTTATCTGTAATTTTCATTACATCCTTGTCTATTCTTCCAAAGGATTTGTAAGCTGAATTATAGCTGTTGACAGTAGCTCCCAAATTCTTACCTATTTTTTTTAAATATTCTTCATAATTTGAAATGTGACGACCTAGAACTTCAACTCTTTTCCTTATCTCTTTAGCTGATTTCTCTATCTGTAAAGCTCTTAAGCCCTGTAATATTGTCTGAAGATAAGCGTAAAAAGAGGTTGGAGAGACAATATGAACATGTTTCTCTCTAATAGCGTAATCTACAAGGTTTCTGGTATTGCTTTTTATGGCTCCTACCTTATTAATTAATAAATCATAATAGACAGCTTCAGCCGGTATAAACATAAAAGCAAATTCTAATGTTTTCTCGTTAGGCCTTATATACTTTGAAGTCTCATCAATTCTGTTTTTAAGATCATTCCTTACTTTCTTGGCTAATTCTTCTCTTCTTTGAGGATCTTTTTCTCCTATTATTCTATTGTAGTTTTCCAGAGAGAATTTAGAATCAATAGGAATTATCTTGTCTTTTCCTAAAAATATTACAGCATCAACCGTTTCTCCATCTTTAAACTGATACTGAAGCTGATACTGAGTAGGACTGAAAACATTCTTTAATAACTCCTCTAAATAGTATTCTCCTAAAACGCCTCTCTGTTTTGGATTTTTAAGTATATTCTCTAATGATTGAAGCTGCTCAGCAAATCCTATAACCTGCTTGTTAGTCTCATCCAGCTTGGTTAATTTTTCTGTAACATCCCTTACAATCTTTGAAGTCTGGTGGGATTGATCCTGCATAGCCTTAGTCGATTCTGAAAGCTTGTTTTCCATTACATCGCTCAAATGATTAAGCTGCTGCTGCATCATCAAAAGAGACTGATCTTTTCCGGACCTCCTCTTTAATAGGAGAAAGATAACCGCTGCCAAACCTATAATTATTAAAATCAAAAGAGGTATTACAAAATCCATATTAATCTATCCTATAACTTTTCCAATAAAAAATCAACCCTAAAAAGAGTTGATTTTCTAAAAACTACTCTTCAGTTATATCCTCCATGCCAGTAATTTTCCATTTGCTGCCTAACCTCTGAAGATAAGTCTTGACCTTATGATCAGGCCAGCTAGGATTAAAAGTAACTATTACTATAATCTTGCCATTTTCCGGTGATATTTGCTCTGCCTGAACACTTTCTAGACCAGGAGAGTCTTGAGCAAAAAGTATCGGATCATAGCCTTTAAACTGAATTTCTCCTTCTGTATGAGCTATGATATCTTCTTTAAAAGACTTTTCTAAGCCATTACAATCTTCTAAAGCTCCCTTAATCCCCTTCATTTCCTCTCTTCCTTTGATATAACATTTGTAAAAGTCGAGGACTGTCTGTTGGGGACTTTTAACTTTAAATTGGTTAGTAGTGGTTACTTCCTCCGGATACCAAATATACTGATAAGAATAAAGAATAGTAAAGCCTATTACAGCTATAATGCCTACAACTAAGATAGCGAAAAATGTTGATATTCCCTTTGTCATAATAATTACTTATTAACCTTATATACTCTATTATCTCTCTTTTTAAAAACAAAGTAAAGCTACCTGATCATAATTTCAGCTACCAAAAAGAGAATATATATTAAGAGAAGAACAACCCCTTCTTTTCTGCTTATCTTTTCGTCTGTTTTAACTATTACAAAAAAGAAAACAGCTGAAATAACCAAAAAGAATCTGGCTATGGCAAAAGGAGAAAAGTCAGGAACTACAATAGGAGAAAGAAGAGCCACAATGCCTAAAATTAAAGTAGCGCAAACAGCTACAGAGCCCATTAAGTCTCCTAGTATAAGCCAGTTCTGTCTTCTTCTGGCAGAAACAACTGCAAAGTAAATCTCAGGAAGAGCATTCCCCGCTCCCACAATAAGAATACCAACTACAGGCAAAGATATATTCAGAGTTTTAGAAAAAGCTTCAGCAGAAGAAACTATTCCTTGAGCTGCTATTAAAAGAAGAAAAAGAAAGAAAAATACTTTCCCTATATCTTTTAAAAATCCTTTAAACCTTCCCTTTTTCCTCTTTTTTTGGTTATAGGTTTTTCTAAATCTTTCTTCTTTAGAAAAAAGCCATATTACATAAAAGATAAAAGCTGAAACTAAAACTGCTCCATCTATTCTTCCCAGCTTTCCATCAAGAATAAGTAAAAGAGGAAAAACTGCTACTATTACAGTAAAAATAGCGCTACTCTGGACCATTTTGCTTCTAGCGGGTAAAGCTGAGCCCCCGATTAAAATAGCTAAAGCTACGGCCAAGGTAAGATCTATTACATTCCCTCCGACAATATCTCCAAAAGAAAGCTCCGGTATTCCTTCCAAAACAGAACTAATACCAACAAAAAGATTAGGAATAGCTCCAGCAATAGCCATTACAAAAAAGGCAACTACAAATTCTCGCCAGCCTAAAAACCTAGCCATTCTCATTAAAGCTTTAACTAATTTGGGACCTGACCAGAAAAGAATTACTACAGACGCTATAAAAATTAGAATGTGTATAAATATCATGTTCTATGTCTTACAATAAAAATCCATTTAGTAAACTCAATTAGAACTAATTTTGCAGCCCCTAAACCGAGAATAAAGAACAAATCCTTTAAGCCCAGAGGGACTGTTCCCAAAAGCTTCTGAAGAGGACCTAAATAAACAGCTCCTACCAAAAGAATTATTCCCACTATCCACGACAGAATCAATAACCGATTTGAAAAAGGGTTGAAATGCCATAAGTTTCTCCTTAAACTCTTACAGGAGAAAACATAAAACAAGGAATCTATACTTAAGGCTCCAAAGATCATAGTCTGGACATAAGCTAAATCATGGTTTTTATTCCAGAGCCAGAAAAACAAACCTAAGAGAACTATATCTGTCAAAAGTCCTATAATAAAGATTATAGCTTTCATCTCTCTGTTTAAGAGAGGTTCTTTGTTTCCTTGCGGTTTTCTTTCCATCAAGTCCTTTTCTTTGGGTTCGAAGGCTAAAGCTATATCTGGAAGCCCATCCTCTATAATATTAACCCATAATATTTGAACAGCTGTAACAGGAAGAGGAAAACCAACCAAAAGGCTTCCTCCTATTAAAATAGTCTCTGTAAAAGAATCGGACAGCAAATAGGTAATTACCTTTCTAATATTATCCAATATCCTTCTTCCCTCTTCTATGGCTGAAACTATAACATTAAAGTTATTATTCAAAATAATAAGATCTGAAACCTCCTTGGCTACACCAGTACCAGATCCCAAGGCCACCCCAATATCTGCTTTTTTCAAAGCTGGTGCGTCATTTACCCCATCTCCTGTCATAGCAACAACCTCTCCCTTACTCTGCCAAGCCTGAACAATCCTCATTTTATGTTTAGGTTCTACCCTAGCATATATCTCTATCTGAGAAAGTTTCTTTTCAAACTCTTTATCTGAAAGCTTATCAAGTTCAGAACCTTCTATAACATTTTCTTTTCTCGCTTTTATCCCTATTTCTTTTCCTACAGCTACGGCTGTCAGCTTATGATCTCCTGTCACAATAACAGGTCTCATACCAGCACTTCTGACTTTTTTTATCGCTCTCTTCACTCCTTTCCTTAAAGGATCCTTCAACCCTATTAATCCTACAAAAACAATATCTTTACATAAAGATTGAAGCTCCTTATTTTTCTTTTTGGGCTCTAGGCCTTCAATCTTTTTCCTCTCCCCTCTTGTCTTTTTATACCCCACAGCAACTACTCTCAATCCTTTTTCTGTCATCTCATCCAATTTCTTTTCAATCTTTTTCTTTTGAGTCTTGCTTAATTTCTTTTTCTTCTTTCCAAAAGCAAAGAATTTGGAAATCTTAATAATATTCTCTGGAGCTCCTGAGATATAAAGAACTTCTTTTCTATCGCTTTCCTTATTTAAAGAAGCTATAAATTTATTCTCAGACTTAAAAGGAAGATCTGCTATTTGGGGAGTCTCTAAATCCATTTCTGTCTTATTCAAACCTGACTCAATACCAGCTAAAAGAAGCCCTTTATCTGTAGGCCTTCCCCGAACTATCCATTTTTTAATAGAGTCTTCTGGATTTTCAATAAAAGCCTCGTTGGCAAAGCTTGCTATTTTCAAAGCGAGAAGGTTACCTTTTTTCTCTGTGAAAACTTCTGCAACTCTCATTTTACCTTCCGTTAAGCTCAGGGTCTTGTCTGTACAGATAACAGAAGTTCCTCCTAAAGTCTCTGCTGCCAGAAGTTTTCTGACCAATCCCTTTTTCTTTAAAATCCTTCTCATGCCAATAGCGAGAATAACTGTTACAGCAACAGGAAGCCCCTCAGGGATAGCTGCTACAGCTACAGCTACGGCTGTAGTAAACATCTCAATAAAGGAATTTCCTGTAATCATACCTTCTATCAATATTAAGAAAGCTACAACAACTATAACCCCCCCTACTATCTTGGCAAACCTAGCTATCTTTTTCTGAAGGGGTGTCATTTCTTCTTCTGCCTCTTTTACCATCTGAGCCACTCTGCCTGTCTCTGTCTTGGAACCCGTATCTGTTACAATAAATTTCCCTCTTCCCGACTCTACAATAGTACCCATATAGACCATATTGTCTCTGTCTGGAAGAGGAGTATCCTTCTTAAGGGTTCTCACTTTTTTAGAGGCCGGAATCCATTCTCCTGTCAAGGTCATTTCATTTATCTTTAATTCATCCTCTTTTAAAATCCTACCGTCAGCTGGAACCTTATCTCCAGCCTCAAGAAGAACAATATCTCCTGGAACAAGATTCTCATAGTTCAAAACTCTAGTATGTCCCTCTCTTACAACTTTACATTTTATCTCCACCGCCTTTCTCAGCTCTCTTAAAGATTTGTTAGCCTTGTTTTCTTGGATAAAGCCCACTATAGTATTTAAAATCACAGCTCCAAAAATAACGATGGCATCTGTAAACTCTTTAAAAAACAAAACTACTATTCCTGCCATAACAAGAACGTATATTAAAGGACTCTTAAACTGGTTTAAAATAAGCTTAATCTTAGAAAGAGGCTTTTCTTTAGCTAAAACATTCTTTCCATAGACCTTTTGTCTCTTTTTTACCTCATCTAAAAACAAGCCCTGATCAGAATCAGACTTTAACTTTTTGAGAACCTTTTCTTTATCTGTATTATGCCAAAGCATTACTCCATTGTAGCAAAAAGAGAATAAACTAAAAGAGAAACTATCCCATCAAATTACCGACTGAGTCTCCTATGTACTGAGTAGCAGCTATTACTAATATAGCAATAAAAAGATGCTCCAGTACTGCTTTGTAAGGTTTAGTCCCTCTTTTTTTAGCGATATAAAAACTAAACAAAGCTATTAAAAGAAGTCCCCAAGCAATACTTATAGGAATCGCAATAGACAAAGGAAAAAGAAGTACAGGAATGATAAAAGTCAAAGCAAAAACAAGTTTAGACAAAAAAGTAGCTATAGTAGAACCCCAAATTTGCTTATCTAAAGAATCGTCGTTAGATTCTTCTGAGATATGGATTCCTAGAGCATCAGAAAGAGAATCTGCTATAGCTATAACAAGAATACCACTAATAACAATTTTATCAGAGTGAGTTCCAGAATTTAAACCAACAATCAAACCCAAAGTAGTAATAATACCCGAAGTAAGACCAAAACTTAAACCTCTCGTAATTGCTTTTTTCATAATAGCGGCCCCAAGGGGAGTCGAACCCCTGTTACTTGCTTGAGAAGCAGGCGTCCTAGGCCACTAGACGATGGGGCCGTATTCTATAATTTATCATAAAATAGGCTATTTGTCGATAAAGTCAATCTCTTTTAAAGCTTGGGAAACTTCTACTAGATTAATATCAAAAGCCAAAGCTGCTCCCACAGAAGCTAAAGCATTATAGACATAAGATTTTCCTGAAACCTTTTTAAGCCAGAAAGGAATAATATACCCCTCATAATTTATCTTAAAATTTAAACCTTTAGACGCTTTGAGGTCTGTAGCTTGAATATCTGACTTTTTCTGAAAACCATATGTTATAACCTGAGCTACTGTTTCATTTTCAATTTCTTTTACCGCCTTATCATCAAAATTTAAAATACAAAAACCCCTGGTAGGCATTATTTCTGCTATCTTCCTGGCGCAGAAAGAATCTTTCTTCCTTCCTGAAAAAAAGTACTTGCTCTTCGGAACCTTTCCTAGATAAGTAACCATTAAAATAGGATTACTGGATCTTCTGAGAAAAAACTTAAGTTCATTTAAGAGTTTGGGCTTTATCTTTTCTGCCTTAAAAACAATAACTTCCTCTCTATCTAAGGCCCAAGGGAGATCTCCATTAGACATTACTTTAATCTTAAACGAAGACTTTAAGATTTCAGAAATAATTTTAGATGTTTTTTCTGCTTCTTTGCCTGTAATTAAAACAAAAGAAGGTCTCTGAAGAAAGAAAAGTAGTTTTTTAAAAAAGTTTATCATATTACTCCTGATAGTCAGGCGGTATCTGAAGATAATCTACAATATATTTTCCAAGCTCTGCGAATATAGGAACTGCAGAATATTCAGCTGTTTTAGCTTCTGGACTATTAAGCTTGATTAAGACAAGGAATTTTGGATTAAAAGCTGGGGCAAAACCTATAAAGCTCTGCCAAGTCTTGTCAGAATAACCCTTTTTATTCACTCCTAGCGAAGACCAGGGAATCTGGGAAGTTCCTGTCTTTCCAGCAACATAATAACCCGGTATCCTGGCTTCTTTGGCATAACCGTTTTCTGTCACAGAAATTAGCATAGCTGTTAGTTTAGAAGAGGTTTCTTGGGAAATGATATTCTCTCTTAATATCTCAGGTTCTTTCTTAGTCTTTTTCCCTTTTTTTGATATTTCTTCCACTATAAAGGGTTTGACAAGATTTCCCCCATTAGCTATAGCGCAAAAAGCTCTAGCCATCTGAATAGGAGTGATTTCTATGCCTTGTCCGAAAGAAGCTGTGGCATAATTTATCTCGTACCCTTTCTTAAACTCTTTATTTTCAGAAAATATCTCTGCTTGAAGATCAATGCCAGTAGGTTCAAAAAAACCAAACTTCTCAAGATACTCCAGAAACTTATTATGACCTAATTGTCTTTCTGCAAATACAGCTCCGGTATTTATTGACTTCTCTAAGACTTCTGTCATAGACTTTTCACCCCAAACCCTTTCTCCGTAATTATATATCTTATACCCTCCTATCTTAATAACTCCCTGATCTATGTAAGTGGTGTTGGGAGTAATAACCTCTTCATTTATAGCTGAAGCCATAGTAATCGGCTTAAAGACAGAACCCGGTTCATAAATCTTCTGAACAGCTCCGTTTTGAAAGATATCAAAGTCTTCAACCTCAGAATACTCATTTGGATTAAAAACTGGATGGTTTGCTAGAGCAAGAATCTTTCCTGTTTGAGGTTCTATAACTATTATTTCTCCCCCCTCTATTTTTAAATCTTCTTCTGCCCTCTTTAAAAGCTTTTCTGCCATAAACTGAATATTATAGTCTAAGGTTAATAAAAGATCTGATCCGTTTATACTTTCATCTACCAATATTTCGTCTTCTGGAAATACCTCTTTCCCTTTTAAGACACTATTGTAAAAACCCTCCAATCCATACTGGCCCATTTTATCGCCTCCTAAAAATCCTACTACCTGAGAAGCTGTTTCCCCCTGAGGATACTTTCTAAGAAGAGTTTCGTTTAAATAGACACCCTTTAAATTGTTCTCTTTTATCTTTTTTTCTTCTTCCTCTGTTAAATCTTTTTCTATCTCCTGAAAAACAACTCCCTGTTCTATCAATCCTATAACTTCTTCCTTTTTTTTATTGAGAATATCGGCTAAAACCTGAGCTGTTTTTTCTTTATCTTCTATTTTTTCTGGAGAAACAAAAACATAATTTCCTTTAACATTGATAGCTAAAGCTTCGCCATTGTTAAAAAAAATCCGCCCTCTCTCTCCTTGGGCGGGCTTATACATTTTATGTTGACCCTGGGCTAAAGCTTGATAAAGATCATGTTTTAGTATTTGAAGATTTATTAACTGACCTGTCAAACCAAGACCCAAGAGGACAATAAAAGATAGTACAATATTAATCCTCCAGTTTCTCATTAAGAACTACTTTGTTACCACTTTTGCATCTAAGACTCTAATATAATGAGTCTTATTGACTCTTTCCAAATCCAACCCCTCTAAAAAGGTTGTTACCTTATTCAAAGAATTAGCCTCCAAAGAATTAATTTCTAAAGACTTGCTTTCTGAGGCTAAACTGTTAAGCTCTTTTTGGGAATTACGAAGAGAATATCTTTCTGCAATATAGTAATTGACCTGGAAAACATATAGAAAGAAAAAAGCTAGAGCTATTACCAAAACTAAGAACTGAGAAATTCTCAAGACAGATCCAAAGCTAAAAGAGCTTTTCCTTGAAACGAAAGGTAGATTTAGAGCGATTGATTTAATCATTTTTTTCTCCTGCTCGAAGCTTACAGCTTCTTGCTCGGGGGTTATTTCTTATTTCTTCTAAACTAGCCTTTACGGGTTTTTTTGTAATTATTTTAAGACCTTTTTGGTTTTTTAAGAATTGTTTTGCAATTCTATCTTCTAAAGAATGAAAGGAGATAATAACTAATCTTCCTTTAGGAGATAAAATTTCAAAAAGACGAGGAAGCGCTCTTTCTAAATGATTCAGTTCTTTATTGACTTCTATTCTTAATGCCTGAAAGGTTCTGGTAGCAGGATGAATCCTGCCTTTCGAAGGAACAGTTTTTTCAATTATTTCTCTTAGCTCTTTTGTTGTCTTAATAACTCTTTCTTTAACAATCCTTCTTGATATCCTTTTAGAAAACCTTTCCTCTCCGTATTCTTCTAAAATCCTAGCTATCTCTTTCTCTGGCCACTTGTTTACTATCTCATAAGCTGTCAAAGAATTCTTCTCTGGATTAAATCTCATATCCAGAGGTTCTTCTTTTTGAAAAGAGAATCCCCTACCAGATTCTTCAAGGTGCCAGCTGGAAAGACCGAGGTCAAGAAGTATTCCGTCAACTCTGTCAAACTCTTCAATATCAGAATAACTCTTATTAACTACAACAACTCTATCTAGATTCCTCTCTTTTAATTTCTGGGATAAAACTGGATCTCTCTCAACAGCTATTACTTTCCCCTCTGGTCCGTTGTGATCAAGAATCAGTTTGGTATGACCCCCTTCTCCTGCTGTAGCGTCAATAAAGTTTTTATTACTCTCTACTTCCAGATACTCCAGTATTTCTTTTTTAAGAACAGGTTTATGGATCATCTATATTCCCAGTTCTTCCAAATTGGACGCCATATCGTCTACCTTGGGTTCAACCTTATCTTTAAACTTACTCCACTTGTTTTCATCCCAAATCTCCAGCCTGTTAGAAAGACCACAAATCACAGTATTCTTTTTTAATCCTGCATATTCTTTCAAATAATCTGGTATCAGTACTCTACCCAATCTATCTATGTTAGCTGAGACAGCCCCTGCTAGCATAATCCTGGCAAAGTTTCTGGCCTCCTTCCTGCTTATAGGAAGGTTCTTAAGTTTGTCTGACATTACTCTCCATTCTTTCTCTGGATAAACAACTAAACACTTATCAACTCCCTTGGTTATTACTACCCTCTTACCTAATTCTTTTCTAAACTTGGCAGGCAGAGCCAGCCTTTTTTTTGTGTCTATTGTATGTTTGTATTCTCCTATAATCATAAAGTTATCCACTGATCTGAGCGGTTTTCCCATAGTTTTCCACAATCTACCACTCTATTTCCTTTATACCCCACTTTAGCATACCTCGTCAACCCATCTAAACCACCCCTCAAAATGAACTTAAATAAGGAGTTTTTCCACAATGAATTCACAGGAGGAAATAAAAGCAGCCCTTTAAAAAGGGCTGCTTTTACCTAATTTATTAAGATTTAATAATTAGGAATAACGTTTTGGGAAGGCATCTGAATAAGATTTCCTCCCATAAGAAGTTGAAATATAACCTCTTCAAAATTAACAGATTCTTCTGGAGCTTCTACTGTTACAAGCTGATTAAATTGAGAAAATTGAGAAACAACTTTAAGAACAGCTTCTTCTCCTTCTAAGGTGAAAGTTTCCTCTATCTCTATTTTTTTAAGAAGATTTTCCTTTTTGTCTATCCAAACACCAATCTCTAAATTTCCTAATGCCTCTACTGTTTCGTCTATCTGCTCTTCCATTGATCCTACTAAAGGATTAGAACCTTCTTCTTTTATAGAGTCTTTAATCAAATCTCTTAATCCTTCTTTTTCTAGAACAAGAATATAGTGATAAGAATTAAAACCATCTATCTTTTCATCCTTCAATTCTTTTCTAATGGAGTAAATATCCTTAATATCTCCTATATTGTCTTGAACGCTCCACTGAGAAGAGCCCTCTTCAGCAGAAGGAAATTTTATCCATTCTCCTTCAAAGCTACTCATATCTCCTAATGGGAAAGAATCAGGAAGATTAATACTGTTCATTTTAATGTAGAGTTCTTTCCCTATACTTAAAGTTTCAATATCTCCAGATGCCTCTTCCTTCCCGGTTGCAGAAAAATTATAGCTGCCTTTAAATTTCTCCTCTTTGTTGTCAGCTGCAACGTCAAGCCCAAGAAGAACTTTCTCTTCCCCTTTTTCTATAGAAAGTTCAATATCCATTTCAAGGGTATCAAGCTCTGCCATCTTAGAGATCGTTTTATCAACAACTTCTTTTGGCTCTGGCCTGAAAGGACTCCACAAAGGATCCCAGACTCTGGTAGCTAAAGAAACACCAGTCCCTACAACGGCAAGAACGATTATAGCTACAATAACAGCCACTAAAGCTGCCCCTTTTTGAAAACGATATCCCGGACTTCCAAATCTTGGAAACTGAGAATCTATTTTATTCATAGGTTTAAATTTTTTAATTTATTATGATTTTGAAGTTAGCAGGGTTGACCTTTACCCTGTCTCCTCTTTTTAATTCTCCAGACAAAAGAGCTGAAGCTAAACTATTTTCCACTTTATTCTGAATAACCCTTCTCATCTCCCTAGCTCCAAATTTAGGATCATATCCCAAATCAACTATCTTCTCTTTTAGAGTTTCTGTTATCTCAAAATCAATACCTTTCTCCTCCATATTACCTTTTAAATTTCTAAGCATCAATTCTGATATATCTAAAAGGTTCTGCTTACTTAAGGGACCAAAAACTACTACTGCATCAAAACGATTGACAAATTCCGGCCTAAAAATATTCTTTTCAAAAAGATGATCCAAAAGTTTCTTTTTTACTGTCTCCCATTTTGATTTTTCTTTTATAGCTTTTAGTATAACCTTATACCCCGCATTACTAGTAGCTATAATAATAGTACTTCTAAAATCAACCTTTCTACCCAAGCCGTCTGTCAGATGACCTTCATCTAAAACCTGTAAAAATAGATTTAAGATATTGGGATGGGCTTTTTCAACCTCATCTAATAGAACAAGAGAGAAAGGATCTTCTCTGACAGCTGTAGTAAGAAGTCCTTCTATAGAGGGAGAACCTATTAAACGAGGAATATCGTCAGTGTTTTGAAATTCTGACATGTCTAGTCTTATCATTCTTTTTTCAGAACCAAAATATACTTCAGCTAAAGCTTTGGACGTCTCTGTCTTCCCTACTCCAGTAGGACCCATAAAAAGGAAAGCTCCCATGGGACCTTCTCTCACTGTCACCTCGGACCTGGCTCTTCTTAAAGCAGTGGAAACTTCTTCTACAGCTTCTGATTGATTTATAATTCTCCTATGTATCAGCTCTTCTAAATCAAGAAGGGTCTCTTTTTCTCCTGCTTTTAGTTCTCCTACAGGAACCTCTGTTTTCTCTGTTACAATTTTAGCCACATGCTCAGGCAATACCACCTTTTCTTTTCTAGAGTTTACAAAGATAGCTACCTCGTCTAAAAGATCCAAAGCCTTTTCAGGAAAAGGAGAAGTAAAATACCTGTCAGATAAAGATATAACCTCTCTCATAGCAGGATAAGAGATAAAGAGGTTATATTTCTTTTCTAAAAAAGGAGCTGTCTTTTCTAAAAGTAAAAGAGTCTTCTCCTTAGAAAGCTCTGGAACTTCCACCTTTTCAAATAAAGATAAAATAGAGCTGTTTTTCTCAATGTTTCTATGAAGACCTTGATAATCTGTTAAAGCTATAATCTGAAACTGAGGAAGATGAAGGTACTTAGCTATTATGCCCGAAAGATCAACTACTCCAGGCCTTACCTTTTGGCCTACATAATTGTGAAAGTCGTCTATTACTAAAATAATATTTCCAGCAGAAACAGCTTCCTGAAATATCTTATCTAAAACAGACTCTACCTCTTCTGGATCATCAATACGGACTGTCAGAGAAGCCATATCAAGCTCAACTACTCTTTTGAAAGATACATCGGGAAGACTATCTCCAAAAATACTCTTTTCTGCCAAGCTGTAAACAATACTTTTCCTTCCGGAGCCCGGCTCCCCTATCAAAAGAACATTATTCATCTCTCTCCTAGAGAGAATTCTTTCTACTGTTTTAATTTCCTTTTTGTGTCCCGTTTTCTCAAGTTTTTCTTTTCTCAGTATTTCTGTAAGATCCCTGGAAAACTTATCTAGATTGACAGTATAACCTGCACTCCATTCTCTAGCTAGAGTCCCTCTTTTCATTAAATTGTCATAATCCCAGAACCTCTCTTTTTCCTCAAAAGACTCTTTCCATAAAACTAGATTATCAATATCTTCCTTTTTAATATTTGACTGAAGCAGGATTCTTTTAAAAACCTTATCTGTTGAAGCTAAAGCTGAAAGAAGATCTCCTTTTTCTATTCTGAAGTGATTCTTTTCAACAGCTTTTTTCAACCCTTCTAAAATAGTTTTGTCGAAGCTTTCTTTTAAACCCGAAGGTTCAATTTTTTTAATTTCTGCTTCTAAGCTTTTTTTGAAATCTTCAAAATCAAGCAAAGCTCTTAAAAAGATAAATTTAAGATCAGAATTGTCTTTTAAGAGAAAATACAAAAGATGGGTGGAACAAGCAGGCCCTTTAGACAGCTTCAAAGCTTTGTCTGCTGCTTTAGCTGAATCAAAACTTAAATAATCTGCCAAATTATAAGAGTCAGGATCTAAAACAACTTCAGAAAGAGGTTTTTCAACTTTTGGCTTTTTAAGTTCTTTTTCAAAGAAAGCTCCTTTAAGCCAAACTGAAACAGATAAAGAAAGAGAAATTAGAGAAAAGCCCAATAAGATCCTTAACGTTCTAGAAGCTAAGTTTTGAGGCAAGAATCCGTAAAGAAAGACAATAAAGAATATTAGGAAAAGACCGAAAAAAACGCTCCTAAAAAAATCAGAGAACCTAAAGAGAGGAAACTTTTCCCATTTTAAGGCCTGATATATTTTAGCTTTCTTAAAATTGAACATTTAGAATATAATTAATCTTAAACCAAAAATTAAAAGAAAAAGCAGAATCAAAGGAAGAATAATCCAAAAAGAGAGAACAAATATACCTGCTAAAAAGAAAAATACCTCAGCTAATAAACCTACAACGATAATAAAAATTCTTAGAATAGCTCCTATAACCCGAGACATTGCATTAAAGGTAAAAACATTCAGGTATTTCTTAAAACTGAATCCTTTTCCGTAAGAATAATAGTATCTGTGCCAGGGAGAAAAAAGAGTCCTTAAAAGCACAAAAAGAGAAAAATAGTTAAAATTAAAAACAAGGAAATTACGCCAGGTTAAAAGAATGCCCTTAATCATATCAAAGTAATACCAAACTAAAGACTGATAGAGTAAAGATATCATCTTTATACATTATAACTTTTTAAAAAATAAAATAAAAGGATTTGACTTTTAGAAATTAATATTCTAGAAAAAGAATAGCCCCTTAAAAGAAAGGAAATGAGATGAAAAACTGGATCTGGAAAAACCTAGCTAATATAGTTACAGGGTTCGGTTTTTTTCTCGTACTCTGGTTAATTATTGTACTAGTCTGTGCTCCCGAAAGGCTTTTTCTTGCCTTCCTGCTTTTTCTAATAGCGGGAGCCACTGACTACTTAGACGGAAAAATCGCAAGAAGGTTTAATATTATAAGTGATGTAGGAAAGCTTTTAGACAGAATCCGAGACAAGATGCTAGTATGCTCGATCTTTCCCCTGCTCCTCTGGTATCACTGGCCAAAAGAAAATTTCTTTTTCGCAACAACCATAACTCTTGCCTTAATAATAGGAATCATGATGATTGAACTTTTCCTGTTTATAGCAGGTTTTGTAGGAACAATTAAGGGTTGGGATGTAGGAGCCAGCCGGTCAGGAAAGGTAAAAATGTTCGCAGAGTTTATCGTCATAACCTTTTGGTTCTCTTTTCTGGCTGTAGACAAGTACCTGCAGCTAGACCTTTTTCAGTACCTTGTTTACGTTCTCGACGCAATGCTGGCAGTTGTCCTTTATCTCTCTATTAAGAGTCTTGGGGGGTACTGCCAAAGATACAATATTCCTTCCTCGGAATAACCAAAAAGCCCACACTAACAGGTGGGCTTTTTTTGTGGGCGCATCTGGATTCGAACCAGAGACCTCTATCGTGTGAAGATAGCGCTCCAACCCCTGAGCCATGCGCCCAATAGAACATTCTATAATTTTGAATTATCTAAGTAAAGCTATATAATATAGTAATGAAGCTTTTAGAACTCCATTTTAATCCTAAAAAAGAAGAAAGGGCTTTTGACTCTTTTATCTTTGAACCAGAGAACATATATGAAAAAAGATTGGGCAGTCTTTATCTTGTAGGAGAAATTAAGAATGCAACTCCTAAAAGCTACAAACTTTTAAACAGTTTAGCTAAAGAGATAAAAAAGAACTATTACAAGCTAGCCTCCAAATCCCCTGACAAAGCCCTAAATGAAGCTCTTAAAAAAGCTAATGACTTTCTGTCAGAAGAAGTTAAAAAAGACAACGTTAAATGGATGGGAAACTTAAGTTTTACTGCTTTGTCTTTAAAGAACTTTAAGCTCAACTTTACAGAAACTGGGGATATAAAGGTTATTTTAGTCAGAAAGGGAGAAGTTACAGATATTACACAAGAATTAGGATCAAGAGAAATGGAGCCTTATCCTTTAAAAATATTCTTCAATACAGTTCATGGAAAACTATTAGAAAACGACCTTATTCTCGTTTTAACAAGAGAGGTCTATGACTTCTTAAAATCGAAAGAGGTTATCAGCAAAATATCAGAACTGGAAAATTATGATCCAAAAGAAATAAAAAAGCAGATCCCAAATCGTCTTTTTACCAAAGGAGAAGGATCTGAAATCTCTGGTATCTGCTTTGCTGCCTTTTTAAAAGAAGAAAAGAATTTTTCTGGAAAGAAAGTCTACGCCCCAGAGAAAAAAACATCCTTCTTTCATATATTCAAACCCGTTATAAAACCCTTTAAAAAAACAAAAAAGAATTTTTCTAAAATAAAAGAGTTAAAACCTTCTTTTAAGAAAAAAAAGAAAGTCAAGAAGAAAAAGAAAAAAGAAAAGTTCGTCTTCTATTCAAATATAGCTTCAGCTCTAACAGCTATTAAGAAGTCAATAAGAGTCTTTAAAATAGAAAGAAATATTCTTTTAATACTATTCCTGGTTTTAATTCTAATAATAGGATTTCTTCTTTTTAAGGGAGCTCAGAAAAGCAAAAAGATAGAAAGAGAAGATATAGGAAAAATAGAAAAAAAAGTATCAGAAGCTGAAAACTTCCTTCTCTTTAAAGAGAAAGATAAAGCAGAGCCTCTTTTAAAAGAAGCTTTAGAAGAGTTATCTTCCTTCAAAACAGAGAAAGCTCAATCTTTAAAAGAAAGAACAGAGGAAAACCTCAAAGAGGTAAATAATTTTCAGGAAATCGAAAATCCAGAAACAATAGAAATAGATCTATCTATCTTTTTTGAACCTTCTCCTGATAATCTTATCCCCCCTTCTTTCGAATTCAGCTTTGATATTTCTGATTCTTACCTTTCTAATGTTTACTTTTTAGACAAAAAAACCTGCGAGATAATAAAATACAGCAAAACAGGAAAAGAAAGCTGGAGCAGTTCTTCAGAATGGATGAAGGACAAAGGACCTTGTTCTAGTCCAAAATCTATGGCTATTGACAGCTCCGTCTGGATTTTAAACGAAAACAATTCTCTACTTCGCTTTTACCAAGGAGAATTTAAAGAAAAAATAGAGTTTAACTTTTTCCCTTATCCCAAAGACATAAAAAAAATAAAAACTAAAAAGGATTTTCCCTATCTTGCTTTTTTAGAACCCTCCCAGAAAAGAGTGATTGTAACAGACAAAAAAGGAGAGATTGTAAAGCAATTTTATAGTAAGAGTTTTGACAACCTAAAAGACTTGGAAATTTCAGAGAACAACAAAAATATTCTAATCCTAAACGGAGACGCTATCTACAGATTGGAGATATAAAAAAGCCGATGGAAAGACCACCGGCTTAATTATTCTCCAATTTTATTCTTGCTCTTCTTTCCATTTCCTCGGAAATTTGCTGGACTAGTTGATCTTCCCCAGCTGAAATAGCAATAAACCAAATCTCTCTAAGATCTTCCAAAGAAATATTCTTTCCTTCTAAAAAGCCGTTACAAACAATCTTCTGCCGGAAGTGATAAGCCGCAGGACCGAAACCAAACATATCGACCATTTTCCAGAACAGATCTCTTGTCGCACCATCCATTCCCTTCTCCTTTTTTAAAAGACCTTATTGTTTTCTACCATAAATCAAAAAACTATGTCAAAACAAAAAGCGCCTAAAAGCGCTCTTTGTTTTTTAAATAAGATTTACTTCAATTCTACCTTAGCTCCCGCTTCTTCAAACTTCTTTTTCATCTCTTCTGCCTCTTCTTTCTTAACTCCCTCCTTTATAGTCTGAGGCTCTGAAGCTGCAGAATC
The DNA here is from genome assembly GCA_964609075.1 of uncultured Candidatus Saccharibacteria bacterium. GTDB lineage: Bacteria > Patescibacteriota > Minisyncoccia > Minisyncoccales > GWA2-38-27 > CAZDXV01. The sequence continues at coordinate 68,607 of CAZSQP010000002.1, read as the reverse complement.
AACTAAATCCTTAGCGTCTTTTAATCCTTTCTGGGTAATATCTCTCACCACTTTAATAACTTCTATCTTCTTTTCTCCTATAGAGCTGAGGACCACATTAAATTCTGATTTCTCTTCGGCTTCCTCTCCCCCGCCTTGAGCTCCAGCTGGAGCTACAGCTACAGGAGCTGAAGCTGAAACACCAAACTTCTTCTCTAAAATCCCAACCAGTTCTGCTAGATCAAGAACACTTAATCCTTCAATCTTTTCTACTAAGTCTTTAAACTTGTCAGGGACTTCTACTTCTTCTTTCTCTTCTTCCTCTTCTTTAGGAGCTTCCTCTTTCTTTTCTTCTTTGGGGGTCTCTTCTTTTTTCTCCTCCTTTTCAGGAGTTTCTTCTTTTTTTTCTTCTGCCATAATTTTAGCTTTTAGAATTTTTAATAGCTGTCAAAGCATAAACCAAAGACCTTGAATTGCCTTGCAACACTCTTACAAAATTAGAAATTGGAGCTGATATGCTCCCCACGACCTTTGCCAAAAGTTCATCTTTTGAAGGAATCCTGGCTAATGTAATTATTTCTTCCGGTCCTTTATACTCTTTCTCTAAGAATCCTCCCAATATCTCAAGGTTTTCGTTTTCTTTAGATAAATTATAGGGTATTTTAGCTGGCATAACAGGATCTTCAAAACCAAAGATAACAGCTAACTGTCCTTCCAAATTCTCGTCTTTAATCTCTAATCCTTTCTCTTTGAAGGCCATTTTAGCCAAAGTCTTTTTAACTACTTTAAGAGAACATCCTGCTTCTTTAAGCTCTTCTCTAAGATCAAATATATCGTCAGCTTTCAAGCCGGAATAGTTAATAAAAACCAAAGCCTGCTGATTTTCCAGATCTTTTTTTATCTCCTCTAAAATTTCTTGTTTTTCTTTTTTTGTTTTAGCCATAAAAAATAGCTGTCACCACAGACAGCACAAAAACATATTACCTCGATGGGTTTTACTCTAGAAAGATACCCATTGTCTGCGGCTTAAATTATATATTCCTATCTTACTTTTTTAAAATAATTTGTCAACCCCTACTTCTCAATACATATTAGTCTCTGCTGAGAACTACAGTATTTTCCTTGAAAAGGAGTAAATTTACTATCTGTTTGACCAAGCCCTAAAGCGCCTGATGCTACAGCATCTGTTGATTTCCCTTGGGGTGTATAACAAGTAGGAAAAGAAGGCTTAGAGCTTCCTGCGGGAACAGGATAACCCTCTACAAATTTATCTGATTCAGTCCAACTTTGACAAGTAGTAGTAAAAGAATATTTTTCAGATAGATTGGTATAAGGGTCTGAAGCAACAGAAGATATTATTTCACAGTTCTTCTTACTTTGAGCTGTAACCCTACCCAACCAAACTTCACCAAATTTCTGGTAAAAGTTCTCGCTTAACCTCTCTTGATTCAAATCTTTCTCAGCTGAAAACTTCTCTAAAAACTCACTAAAGTTTTTACCTAAAAGACGATGGCAGGTGTCTCCTCTTAAGAGAACAGCTTCTGCTTGAGCTTCTACAAAGATACCTTCCGTACCTCTTTCTGTATCCCTAATTCTTTGGAGAGCTGTTTCTTGGTCGCTGTCTCCTCCTATAAAAGCCATCCACTCTCCATCATATCCTAGGTTTTGAGCCTCGGTCTGGCATTTTTTGTCAGCTTCTGTTAATCCTCCTAAATTGCCCTGATACTTCTCTTCTGTAATAAAGATTCTTCTAAAACCAGGATAGTCACTGGGGATATACGGCCATTCGCTCTGGAGAGAAACTGTATCACAGGTAGCAAACTCAGGAAAGACAACAGCAAAAGCTCCGTCTGAATAATCAATAACATTCCCTTCCTGCCATGGATATTCAAAAACAGCTACCCAGTAATCATCTCTATAGTCTTGACCAGCATGTATTTTCCACTTATACTCTTCATTCTCTGCTACAACATTTTTAGCTATCCATTTGGGTTCTGACCCCTTAAAGAGAACTATACCTACCCTATCTATACCTTGGGACTCCCACTCAATTTTATAGCTCTCTCCTATCTGCCATTCTTCTCTTCCGTCAGGAGAAATAACTTCAATGTCTTTTGTAAAGTGAGAATAAAAAAGATAAAAGATAAAGCCAAAAACTATCAAAACAGCAGCTATTATAATGTAGAGAAGATTTCTTTCTATGGTGAATTTGTCTAAGAAAGAAGTATTCATTTTAATGTTGTTTTATTTTTGTAAACAAGGAGGATTTAACTTTTTTTCTATATCTCTTCTAATATTTTTAGCTTCAGCAGGAGTATAAGTCTTAATGGGTGTCCACAAGATAGCAACTTCTAAATTATTATCGCAGTTTTCAATCCAGCAGGATCTCATGCTAGTACCTTTAAGGTTTACCCTACTTCCTTCTCCTATATATATTTTATCATATCCTTCATTTTTTGAACACAGAATAGCATAAATACAATTATCTTCTATAAAAGACATTTCGGAAATAGGATAAGGACCTCTGAAATAACGATCTTCTATTTTTATAAACTCAGGAGGAGAAGGAAAATTTACAGAAGCTGAAGCAGGAAACTCTCCTCTTCCTGTAATAGCTTTTGAAAGATACCATCTCTGTAAAAAATAATTGACTAAATAGAAGACTAAAGTTACCAAAACTACAATAAAAAAGAGAATAATGCCTCTCATTAAAAGCTTTCTTCCTTTCTCTATCTTTTCCGGTCTTCTTCTTAAAAGAATGATACCGCCCCACAAACATAAGACAAAACTAACAAAGAAGAATAAAGCAAAAATAATAGCGGGGAGATTGGCTATAATATCAAAAGACTGGTTCATTTTAATTTGTTTGCTATTTTCTTATTTTCCACCATTGTTTAATTATAACAAGATATAAAAGACAATAAAACCTAATCCAGATATTTTGCCTTAGCCCTATTGTGCTCTAATAAACTTTTACTAAATATGGTTTCTCCTTCAGGAGTAGACAAATAGTACCAAAACTCGCTTTCCTCAGGATAAAGAGCAGCTTTAACACTTTCTAAACCCGGATTACAAATGGGCCCCAAAGGAAGACTTCTATATTTGTAAGTATTAAAAGGAGAATCTATCTTAGTCTCCTCTCTAGAAACCTTTACACTCTTTTTTCCTGTAACATAGCTTATGGTAGCGTCCACCTGGAGAGGAACATCGTTTTCCATTCTCTTCCAAAGAATGCCAGATACTATTTTTTTATCCTCTAAAGTCCGAACTTCTTTCTCTATTAAAGAAGCCATTGTCACGATATCAAAAATAGTTTTCTGTTGTCTTTCAATTTCTTCTCTGAGTTCTAAAGAAAGCTTCTCATTAAAATTGTCGATCATCTTCTCTATAATTTCTTTTAGAGAAGCATCAGGATAAATCTCATAGGTATCGGGAAAAAGAAAGCCCTCAAAGCCCACTCTATCTGTTTTCCAAAAACCTAAATTAAAAGATGAAGGTCTTGGTAAATCACTAGCTTGATAATAATCTACCGCTGGAAAGCCTGCTTTCTCAAAGAACTCCTCTGCCATAAACATTCCCTTGTTCTCGAAATAAAAACCTATATTCCTTAAGTTCCATCCTTCAATAATAGTAATTTTCTCTTTAATAACATCACCCCTAAAAAACTTGTCTGCTATCTTAGGAATATTCTTGGATTTTAAAAGGAGATATCTCCCCGCCTTAAGCTCTCCGCTTATCCCCTTCAATAAAACATAAAGACGGAAAGGAGAGCTCCATCTTATTAAACCCTGTTCTTTTAATTTTAAAGATATTTCTTTTGCCCCCTCTCCTTTTTTAATAAAAAACTCTACTTCTTCTGTAGAATCTTTATCAATAGGAAGATAAATTCCAGTAGCCAAAAAAGCCATAGAAAATAAAATAATTATTGAAATGATGGTTGTTATCTGTTTCATTTTTCAATTAGAGGAACAAAAGAAAAACCTGGATATTCCTCTTCTTTAAACTCCCCTTCTTTTTTCTTTAAAACCAAAATAGAGTTTCTGACAGGAGTTACAATCACACCCCCTTCTTTAAGTTGCTCTTTCCAAACCTGAGGTATTTCATTTTGAACTGCAGCCGAAACTAAAATTCTATCAAAGGGAGCTTCATCTTTAAATCCTTCTGCTCCGTCAGCTAGAACAAACTGAGCTATTCCTTTTTTGATAAAGTTGTATTTTGAAACATTTTTCTCTCCAAAATCTTTTAATTTTGGAACAACCTCTAAAGCTATAACTTTTCCTTTCTCTCCTACAATATTAGATAAAAGAGCTGTAGTCCATCCAGAGCCAGATCCAATATCTAAAACATTATCTCCTTCTGATACCTCAAGCTTTTCTATCATGAAAGCTACTACTAAGGGCTGGGAAATAGTCTGTCCTTCTCCTATAGAAAGAGCTTCGTTGACTTCTGCCAGATTTTTCATATTCTCTGGCATAAAATCTTCTCTCTTTATCTTTTTAAAAGCCTCTACTACTTTATCTGTTTTAAGCCATCCTTCTTTTATAAGACTATCAACCAAACTCATAACAAAGGATGTTTTATCTTAAAAAGAATCTTTTTAAAAGGAGATAAGCGGTGAAAGAATAATATGCCGCCTAAATGGTCTACTTCATGCTGTATTACCCTAGCAGCCAATCCTTCAGCTTTAAAGCTTATCTCTTCCCCTTTCCTATCTAAAGCTTTAGCCTCTATTCCCTTAGATCTATTTATCTTTAAAAATATGCCGGGAAAGCTTAAACATCCTTCTTCTCCCATTTCTTTTTCTTTACTTTTTTTAATAATCTCAGGATTTATTAAAACCAAAGGCTTCCCTTCTTGAGGATTAACTATAGCTATGATTCTTTTTGAGACTCCTACCTGGGGAGCTGCTAGTCCTATACCGTCTTTTTTAAGCATAGTTTCTGCTAAGTCGTCAGCAAATTTCTGATCTATTCTATCTATCTTTTTAGCTTTTCTCCTTAAAATAGGGTCTCTAAATTTTCTTATCTTTAATACGGACATATACCTTATAATACCTTATTTTCTCTTTTTTTCAATAAAAAGCCCGTATTCAAGTACGGGCTCTATTTTTCTTCTTCTCTCTTTCTTTCTAGTATCTTAACATAAAGCTCAACCTGACGACTCATTAGTTTATCAATATTAGTCAATAATTCCCTTAAGTCAGGTTCGAGTTCCTCTGGAGGTTTTCTCTCAAGCCACCAAGAAAGAACATGAAAAGTCACCTTAAGAACTACTGTCATTTCCCTAAGCTGATTAACACTAGGGATTTTACTCCCGGAGATATAATCAGCAATATCTTGTCTAGAACTAAAACTCAGTTTGGAGGCAAATTCTTCAGGACTCCAACCTCTAGCTTCTAATAAGCTTTTTAAAACTTCTCCAAACTTTATCATCCCTTTTTGAGGCATTTCCTTCTCCTTTTATCTAAAGAACTATTATTAAGTTTAAGCTTAAAAAATATTCTGTCAATAAAAAGGAGGGTCTTAAAAGAAAGACCCTCTTTGAAATCTTAATTGGAGAGAAAAGAATAGAAGTGAGGCAACAATACCTCTGAAGAGCATAGCTTTACAAGCCTGTTGACCGATTGGGAGCCTAAGAGCGAGGGAAAAGAGTCCCCCAACAAGTCTCAAACGAAGACACCGGGACAAAATCACCATGGCATGTCTTCCACTCTTCCTCCTATTCTCTTCTCTCCTTTGAGGGTACTAATTCCTTTTTAAGATAAATACTTATTCCTGTCAAGAGAAACTTCTCGTAATGCGGGGGTACTAGGACTCGAACCTAGAAGATGGGTTTTGGAAACCCACAGTTTTCCAATTAGCTTATACCCCCGATTTTATTATAAATCTCCTCAAAAACCTCTTCAGAGTTCTCTCCTTCCGCCTGAAAAGCTTTATCTTTATCTCTACTTAAAACAACACAATAGGTAAACCTTTTACCGTCTTTTGTATAATGATTCATAGCCACTATACCGTATCCTTTTTCCCAAATCTTTTTCTCAAACTCCTCAAAATTCATTTCTTCTTTTCTTTATGAACAGTATGCTTTTTACACCAGTTGCAAAACTTCTTCAATTCCAACTTCTCCTCAGTTATAGTTTTAGGCTTGGTTGTAAAATAGTTTATCCTTCCACACTCTTTACATTGAAGCTTGATGTATGATTTTTTCTTTTTTGCCATAATCTTTAATATTATTTGATATGAGCCCGGAGGGAGAATTGAACTCCCGGCCTCTTTCTTACCAAGAAAGCGTTCTACCACTGAACTATCCGGGCGATAGCTGTGGGCAGGGAGGGATTTGCACCCCCGTAGGTCAGAGACCGCTTGATTTACAGTCAAGTGCCTTTGTCTGCTCAGCCACCTGCCCAATATCTTTAATAGTTTACCAGAAAAGAAGCTATTTTTCAATAATCTTTCTGTTTTTCCTTTTCCATTCCTCTATTTTCTTATGATCCCCAGACATTAGAACTTTAGGAACTTTCCATTTAGTACCTTTTTTAGGCTCATATACTTCAGGTCTTGTATACTGAGGATACTCTATAAAGCCCTTGGATTTAGTAACTCTCTCTTCCAAAAGTTCGGGCTTCCCTATCACCCCAGGAATTAACCTTGAGACAGTCTCAACTACAATCATAGCAGGAAGCTCTCCTCCCATTAAAACATAATCTCCTATAGAAAGCTTCATATCAGCTATATTCTTAGCAACTCTCTCATCTACTCCCTCATATCTCCCACATATTAAAATGATTTGATCTAATTTAGAAAACTGAGTGGCCGTCTTCTGATTGAACTTTTCTCCTCTTGGAGAAAGAAGAACCACTTTTCTCTTCTTTTTCTTTTTCAAGCTTTTTATAGCTATATCTATAGGACCTACTTTCATAACCATACCCAATCCCCCTCCAAAAGGACGATCGTCTACCGATTTATGTCTATCTTCCGTCCAGTTTCTTAAGTCGTGAATATCAATATCAATCAAGCCTTTTTCTTGAGCTTTAAAAATCAAGCTCTCTTTAAAATAGGGCTTAAAAACATTAGGAAAAATTGTAAGTATATCAAACTTCATATCTTCAAAACAAACGATGCTACCTTAATGGTAGCACCGCCTGTTTTCTAAGTAAATGCTAAACTAGTTAAATCTTCAAATCTTCTAAACCTTCAGAAGAATCAGAAGATTCTTTTTTTTCTTGAGCAGGAGCTCTCTTACCGCCTTCTGGCTCTTCGATCTTCAGATTGACTCTAGCGTGATTCTTAAGTCCAATAATTCTAACCAGAGTTCTGATAGCTCGAGCAGTAGAACCTTGACGACCGATAATCTGACCCATGTCTTCGGGGTTTACCTTAAGATTAAGTAAAACACCCATCTCATCGACTTTCCTGTCGATTTTAACATCATCAGGATGGTCAACTAAGGTCTTAACAACATACTCAAGAAACTCCTTATCAGTTTCTTCCTTAGCCATGAAATCTTTAATTCTATCTTATCTTTTAAATATATCGACCTTTCCCTTCTAGATCCTCTATCCTTCAGAGAATCCATGATAAGGTACTATTCCTATTATATTCTATTTAAAATGATATGTCAAGAAAAAAGGTGTCAACAACATTGACACCTAAAAATAATAGATTTATTTTTCTTAAGAGTTTTTCTCTGCCTTCTTTTCAGAATCTGTATCTGGCTTTTCTCCTTTCTTTTCTTCAGATTCCTCTCTTTTCTCTTCTTGAGGAGTTTCTTCTTTTTGGCCCTCTTCTGAACTATCTTTCTTTGGCTTGTCTTCTTTAGAGACTTCTTCTGGCTTTTCCTCTTTTACTTCTTCTTTAGGTTTCTCTTTTACTTCTTCTTTGGGTTTTTCTTTAGTCTCTTCTTTCTTTTCTTCCTTTGTTTCTTCCTGCTTTTCCTCTTTTATTTCTTCTTTGGGAACCTCCTCTTTATTCTCTTCGGCCTTAGTTTCTTTTACCTCTTCGGATCCTTCTGCAGACTTTTCTTCTTTGGGAGCTTCTTTCTTTTTCTTCTTTGTTTTATGAACAGGAAGTTTAGCTCCTGTCAAAATACCTTCGTCAACAAACAAGTTGTAAACTGCAGGAGAAGGTTTAGCTCCCTGAGAAATCCATTTTTCAATCTTCTCTTTATCTAATCTTTTATCTTTGGCTATAGGATTCCAAGAACCTATCTCATCAACAAATCTCCCTCCTTGAGGAGGATTCTTTTTATCTGTAACAACTATCTTAAAAGATGGTTGTTTCTTTTTACCTACTCTAAAGAATCTAATTACTAACATATTTTTCTTAATTTAATTTTACCAACCTTTTGTTTTTATTGCATTCTGGGCAGCTTTCTCTTCTGCCTCTTGTTTCGAAGTTCCTTGACCTTTAGCTATCATTTTGTTTTTAAGATAAACACCTACTTCAAAATTCTTTTTGTGATCAGGTCCCCATTCTTTTAATATCTTATAGTAAGGGGTAATTCCTGTTTTTTCCTGAGCCTTTTCTTGGAAAAGAGACTTTCCTCCTTTGGATAAGCCCTCCTCTATAATATGAGGAAGTTCTTTTATTAAGTGTTTTTTTAAAAACTTCTCACAGGGTTTCATTCCCTGATCTAGGTACAAACTTCCCATAAAAGCCTCGAAGGTGTTAGCTAGAATATATTGTCTTGACTTACCCTTCTCTTTAGATTCTCCTTGAGAAAGAAGGAGAAAGTCGTTAAATCCAACCCCCTCTGCTATTTTAGCTAACATCTTAGAGTTTACTAAAGCAGCTCTCCAGCTAGTCAATCTTCCCTCTTGCTCTTTAGGATATTTTTTAAAAAGATAATTGGTTACCGCCTGTTCTATTACAGCATCTCCCAGAAACTCCAGCCTCTCATTGTGATAAAGCTTAAACTCTGGATTCTCATTTAAATAGGATCTGTGGACAAAAGCCTGAATAAGAAGGTCTTTATTCTCAAACTTTACTTTAAGATTTTTTTCTAATTTTGAAAAATCTTTCATTCTTCTTTAATTTCCTTGTAAACTGTTCCTAGAACTCCATTTATAAACTTGCCTGAGTTTTCTCCTCCAAAACTCTTGGCCAACTCTATAGCTTCATTTATAGCCACCTTTGGAGGAACTTCTTCTTTGTCTTCGTATAATAATTCAAAGAGACCTATCCTTAATACATTCCTATCTACAATAGTAATCTGATCTAAAGGCCATTCTGGAGCTGCTTTTTCAATCACCTTATCTATATCTTTTAGATGAGATATAACTCCATTTACTATCTGCCAGACAAAATCTTCGCTTTCTAGTCCGGGCCCAAATTCCTTAAGATTCCTTTTGACAATATCATCCAGAGCTCCTTCTTTTTTCCCATAAAAGTCCCACTCGTAGAGACTCTGCATAGCTATACTTCTTGAAAGATGACGTGATGCCATATTATTTCTTAGATAATCCTTCCATTGTTAAAGGTTTTTCTTTTTTCTCTTCTTTTTCTTCTATCTCCTTTTCTTTCTGCTTCTTCTCTTTCTTACTCAATTTCTTTGTAACATCTATCACCTGATTCTTTTTATAGTATCCGCAGTTAGAACAAACAGTGTGGGGCCTCATTTTCTTCCCACATTTAGGACATACGGTTAAAGCAGGATGCTTTAAATAGATATGCATCCTTCTCTGATCTCTCCTTGATTTAGTTTTTCTTTGTTTTGGTACTGCCATAACTTTTTAATCATAACAAAAGTATTAAAAAATTTCAACTGTTTTTAAAAGATTTCCTGTGTATCTTGCATAAACCGTGCTTTTTTATCATCTTTTTATGAAGCTTTGTACCATACCCCTTATGTCTATTGAAGCCATAAAGTGGATATTTTTTATGATATCTTATCATAGCTCTGTCTCTAGTCACCTTAGCTACAACAGAAGCTAAGGCGCAAGAAAACACTTTTTCATCTCCTTTAATAACGCTCTTCTGAGGAATATCTAAATCAATCTCTATATTCCCGTCAATAATTAAAAAATCAGCATTCTTCTTTAAATTAACAACAGCTCTCTTCATGGCTAATCTAGTAGCCTCTAAAATATTAATCCTGTCTATTACCCTTTCTGAAACTCTTCCTATCCCCCACTTTATCCTAGGATCTCTTTTAGCTTCCTTAAATATTTCCTCTCTTAAAGAAAAGCTTAAATCTTTTGAATTCTTTAATTTAGAAAAAGAAACTCCGTCTTCTACAATTACGGCAGCTGCAACCACAGAAGATGCCAAAGGGCCTCTTCCTGCCTCATCAATTCCGACAATACTTTTAAATCCTTTTTTCTTCAATTTATTCTCTTCTCTAAAACTAGGATATTTCATTAATACATTTTAACATAAAAAAGAACCCATTCCAGAAAGAATGGGCTTTAGAGATCTTTACCAAAAGGTTCCGCTAAGAATGAAAAAGAAAACAGAAACGATGAGTAGAAAAAAAGAAATCATCAGAAAGACGTCGCACTTTGTGAAATAATCAACGGGCGGATTTTCATAGGTATAAGAGAAACTAACAGCCAGTCTCTCAAGGGCAATGGAAGAGGCAAGAAGAATAATACCAATTGCCAAGAAAAGAAAGAACATAGCTTCCTCCTTTTTCCTTTGTTCCTTGTTTTCAACGAACCTAAGAATAGATTATAATAAAAATATTCATCTGTCAACCACTTGATAAAAAGAAAATCAAAGAGTAGAATAAAACAATAGCTTTTATGAAATTCACTCATTTACACGTCCACAGCCACTACTCTCTCTTAGACGGTCTTCCTAAAATAGACCAGCTTTTAGATTATGTAAAAGAACTAGGAATGGATTCCGTGGCTTTAACAGATCATGGAGTATTATACGGAGCTGTAGAATTTTTCAAAAAAGCAAAAGAAAGAGGGATAAAGCCTATTATCGGATGCGAAATGTACACAGCTTTTGAGGGAATGCACCAGAAAAGACCAAATGTGGATGATAAGAGATACCATCTATTGCTTTTAGCCAAAAACAAAAAAGGATACGAGAATCTAGTAGAACTGGTAACAAAAGCTCATCTTGAAGGCTTTTATTACAAACCAAGAATAGACGACGATTTACTGGAAAAACATTCTGAGGGCTTAATCTGTATGACAGCTTGTATTCAGGGAAGAATACCGAGACTAATACTTTCTAAAAAAGAAAAGGAAGCAGAAAAATTAGCTTTAAAATATTATAAGATGTTCGGTAAAGGAAACTTCTATCTAGAACTTCAAGACCATCCTAATATACCAGAGCAGAAAACTATAAACGATAAATTAAAAGAAATATCCAGAAAACATAACATTCCTTTGGTAGCTACCAATGACAGCCATTACTTAAAACCAGAGGACGCAGAAGCTCAAGACATACTGATGCTTATCAACACAGGAGCTGATAGAAATGATCCTGAAAGAGCTACTTTACAGTCTGACGATTTTTCTTTGAGGAAACCTGAAGATATGATTAAGACTTTTAAAGATACCCCAGAAGCTATAGAAAATACTCAGAAAATAGCTGATGCCTGCAACTTTGAATTCGAACTAGGCAAAACAAAACTCCCCTATTTTGAAGTTCCAAACGGCAAAAGCCCTAACCAATATTTAAAAGATCTCTGTTATCAAGGACTTAAAAAAAGATACCGAAGATTAACAAAAGAAATAGAGGAAAGACTAAAATACGAGCTCTCTGTCATAAAAGAAATGGGTTTTTCTTCTTACTTTCTGATTGTTCAGGATTTTGTAAATTGGGCAAAAGACAACAGGATTGTGGTGGGACCGGGCCGTGGATCTGCTGGCGGTTCTTTGGTTTCTTACCTTTTAAATATTACCAATATCGATCCTTTAAAACACGATCTTCTTTTTGAGAGATTCCTCAATCCTGAACGTGTCTCTATGCCAGATATTGACTTGGACTTTGCAGATAGAAGAAGAGACGAGGTTATAGAGTATGTAGCCCAAAAATACGGTAGAGATAGAGTAGCCCAGATAATTACTTTTGGAACCATGGCTTCGAGAGCTGTTATAAGGGACGTAGGAAGAGCTTTGGGATACACATATGACTACTGCGACCAGTTAGCTAAAATGGTACCTTTCGGTTTTACTCTTAAAGACACCCTGGAAAAAGTTTCTGACTTTAAAAGAAAATACAAAACAGAAGAAGAGGCTAAAAGGCTTATTGACTTAGCTCAAAAACTAGAGGGAGTTGTAAGACACGCTTCTACCCATGCCTGCGGAGTAGTAATTTCAGAAGAACCCTTAGTAAAAGAAGTTCCTCTTCAATATCCTACCCAAAACGACCAGACAATAGTAACCCAGTATGAAATGCATGCCATAGAGGATTTGGGATTATTGAAAATGGACTTTTTAGGATTAAAAAATTTAACTATTATAGAAGATACTTTAGCCAGAATATATGTTGTCAGAGAAGGAAAAAAGGTAGACATAGAAAATATACCCGTAGACGATGAAAAAACATACAAGCTTTTGCAGGAAGGAAAAACTGCAGGAGTTTTCCAACTTGAGAGCGGAGGAATGACAAAAAACCTTAAAGAACTGAAGCCAACAGAATTCGAAGATCTAGTAACGATGATAGCTCTTTATAGGCCAGGCCCTATGGAGCTTATCCCAAGCTATATCAAAAGAAAGCACGGAAAAGAAAAGGTAGAATATATTCATCCCAAACTAGAGCCCATTCTCAAAAACACCTACGGCATTATGATATTTCAAGAGCAACTAATGCAGATGGCCAGAGAAATAGCAGGATTCTCTTTAGCTGAAGCTGACATATTAAGGAAAGCTGTAGGAAAAAAGATAAAAAGCCTTCTCCACAGCCAAGAGAAGAAATTTATCCAAGGAGCTATAAACAACGGAGTAGATAAAAAAGTGGCTAGAAAGCTCTGGCAATGGATATTGCCTTTTGCAAGGTACGGCTTCAACAAGTCTCATTCTACAGCTTACGCCACCATTGCCTACCAGACAGCTTACCTTAAAGCCCACTATCCTGTAGAGTTTATGGCTTCTCTTTTGACCTCTGAAAGAAATGATGTAGAAAAGATAGCTTATCTTATTGAAGAATGTAAAAGAATGAACATTGAAGTTCTTCCTCCTGATATAAATGAAAGTCTGAAAAACTTTACTGTAGTCCCAGAAGAAAACAAGATAAGATTCGGACTTTGGGCTATAAAGAATGTGGGAGAAAATGTAATAGATGCTATTGTCAAAGAAAAGAAAGAAAACGGTCAGTTTAAATCTATAAGCGACTTCGTGGAGAGAGTAAATTCTAAAGATCTCAACAAAAGATCTCTGGAAAGCTTGATAAAAGTAGGAGCTTTTGACAAGTTGGGAGAAAGAAATGAACTTTTGAAAAATATGGAGAGGTTATTAGAGGCCTCTAGAGAAAACCAGAGGAACAAAGAGAACGGACAAAAGGGACTTTTTGAGGGACAACACTTCAATTCAAACATTAAATTAGAAAGGTCAGAGCCTGCTAAAAATGAAGAAAAGCTAAATTGGGAAAAAGAACTTTTAGGACTTTATATCACTTCCCATCCCCTAGAAGACTACAAGAATATTCTTAGAAAAAAAGCTTTTTCTATCTCTAAAATATCTTCTGAACTAGTAAACAGAAAAATAAGGATAGGAGGCGTAATATCTGACATTAAAAAAATCCTTACCAAAAACGGAAATCCAATGCTTTTTATAAAAGTAGAGGATTTAACCGGAAAAATAGAGGTTGTTGTCTTCCCCAGCCTGATCCAAAAAACCCCTACTGTTTTTCAAGACAATAAAATAGTTTTAATTTCAGGTAGAATAGATAATAGAAAAGGAGATACAAAGCTAGTAGCAGAAAATGCAGAAGAGTTAATAAATGAAGCTTAATATGATAAAATAAGATATGGCTAAAATAGAAACAATAAGACATTCTCTGGCTCATATTCTAGCTCAAGCTGTAAAAGAGATGTATCCTGAAGCCAAACTGGGAACAGGTCCTGCTATAGAGGATGGTTTTTACTATGATTTTGATTTTAAAAAGAGTATATCAGAAGAAGATCTAAAAAAAATAGAAAAGAGAATGAAAGAAATAGTAAAAGAAGGTATCTCTTTTAAAAAAGAAAAGGTTTCTAAAAAGAAAGCTAAAGAAATATTTAAAAAGGAACCTTACAAACTAGAACTTCTTGAAAAAATAAAAGACATTACAATATATAAGAGCGGAAGCTTTATAGATCTCTGTTCAGGCCCTCATGTAAAATCATCAAAAGAAATAGATCCTAGGGGATTTAAGCTTACTAAAATAGCAGGAGCTTATTGGAAAGGAGATGAAAATAATAAAATGCTGACTCGTATCTACGGAGTAGCTTTCAAAGATAAAAACCAACTCAAGAAATACTTAAAAAATATAGAAGAAGCTGAAAAGAGAGACCACAGAAAACTTGGCCAGAAACTGGAAATATTTCTAATTGACGAAGAAGTAGGAGCAGGACTTCCCATTTGGCTTCCCAAGGGAGCTATCTTAAGAAATGAAATGGAAAATTATCTAAAAAAAGAATTGGTAAAACAGGGGTACAAATGGCTTTACACTCCTCACATAGGAAAATTAGACCTATGGAAAAAATCAGGTCACTGGAACTTTTACAGAGAAAACCTTTATTCCCCTATTCAAATAGATAAAGAAAAATATCTCTTAAAGCCGATGAATTGCCCTTTTCATGTTAAAGTCTATAATTCTAAGATTAGAAGCTATAAAGATCTTCCCCTTTATTACGCAGAACTAGGAACTGTTTACAGATATGAAAGGTCAGGAACCCTGCACGGATTAACAAGGGTTAGAGGTTTTACTCAAGATGATGCCCATGTTATCTGCACTCCGGACCAAATTAAAAAAGAGGTAGAAAAACTGGTAAAATATGGACTGAAAATTCTTAAGGGTTTCGGCTTTAAAGAATACAATATTTACCTTTCAACCAGACCTGAAAAATACGCAGGCAAGTTGAAAAACTGGAAGAAAGCCACAGATACCCTAAAAAAGGTTTTAGAAGAACAAAGACTAGACTACAAAATAGATCCCGGAGGAGGCGTATTTTACGGTCCTAAAATAGATATTAAAATAAAAGACTCTTTAAATAGAGAGTGGCAGTGCACCACTATCCAGTTTGACTTTAATTTACCTGAAAGATTTGATATGAACTATATCGACAGAAAAGGCAATAAAAAAGAGCCCTTTATGATACATAGAGCTCTATTAGGAAGTATAGAAAGATTTACGGGGGTTTTATTAGAACATTATGCTGGAGCTCTACCCTTGTGGCTCTCCCCTATTCAGGTTCAAGTAATACCAGTGGGAGCTGATCATAGAAAATACGCTGAAGAGATAAAAGAAAAATTAAAAGAAGAAGGGATAAGAACTGAAGCTAAAATAGAAAGAGAAACTGTTTCTAAAAAAATAAGGGAAGGAGAGATTCAAAAAATTCCTTATCTTCTGGTTGTGGGAGATGAAGAAATAAAAAAGAACTCTGTTAGAATAAGAAAAAGAGGAAAAGGAGATATAGGTCTTATCAAAAAAGATAAATTTATCAAAGACATAAAAGAAGAGATAGAAAAGAAAAATTAATGACAGAATTATCTCCTAAAACAAAAGAGCTGATCCAAAGATACCAAAGATGGCAGCAATCCCAAAAGCCCAAAGAGGGAGCTGCTACTATTCATGTAGACGAAATCGCTTCAAAAGTAGCAGCCTTCTATGAAAAATTAAGAGGAATAATAGATTGGAAAGAAGAACATCTCTTAAGAAAAAGGGCTATTGAGAGAATTTTAAAAAGAAGATTCTTTTCTGAAGTCGATATTACTAATGGAAATGTTTCCGACCAGAAAATAGCCAGGCCTTTAGTTTTAGAATTAATAAGAGGGGGCCATTTCCCAAATGACAGGATAGAAGAACAAAAAATACCTTACGTTCAAGAAACTATAAATAAGTACATTCATATTATAAACAACAGTTCTAAGAAAAACGGAAAGGAAAAATCCAAGCTTCAATTATACAACTGGCTTTGTTCCATTGCCGCTTGTGAAATAGAAGAAATACTCACTCCTCCATCTAAAGAAAGAGCTTTAATAGACTTTATGTTTCAATCTATTAAAGATCAAATCAAAGTAAGTAATAAAGTCTTAAAAAGAGAAGTGGCAGAAAAAGAGAAAAACATTCAGACCTACATCGCAGTCCAGAGAGCTCTTTTCAAGCTTGATACCCCAGTTATAAGTTATCATCTAATAAAATACAAATATCCTGAATGGAAAAATCTTTCCTCAGAAAAACTAAATGAAATCTCAAAAAACATTTACTCTATCTGGGCAGATATCGAAAACCAGCTGAATCATCCACTTTCTGATAAGTTTTACAAGATAACAGAAAAATATGATACCCCTTATCTCCTGTTAGGAGACGTATTATCAGAAGAACCTCAAGAAGGAGAGAAGATAAAAAATCCAGAGAAATTAGAAGGCTCTATCAGAAAAGCTTATAATAAAAGAGTTAAAACTCTAAAATCAAGGCTGGGTAGAGCTGCTACCTATTCCACTCTCTCTATTTTCCTGACTAATATTATTTCTCTTTTAGCCGTAGAAATTCCTGCCACTAAACTGTTAACAGGAAGCTTTAATTTTTGGGCTATAGGAGTAGATATTATAGGTCCTACCTTTTTAATGTTCCTATTGGTAATGACCATCAAACCCCCGAAAAGAGAAAATCTCAACCAGGTGATAATAGAGATAATGAAAATAGTTTATCCCAAAAAAGAGAAAGAGTTTTATGAAATAAAACCCCTTCCCAAAAGAAGCTTTGTTATCAATTTCATAATCCGTTTCCTTTACACCCTAGGCTTTATTATAGTAGTAGGACTCATAATCTGGGGGCTTTATCAAGTTAACTTCCCTCCCCTATCTTATATCATCTTCATAATCTTTCTCTCCTTAATAGCCTTTGCTGGAGCTAAGATAAGACAAAGAGCAAAAGAACTTCAAGTAATAGAAGAAAAAGAAAGCATCATTCGCTTCTTCTTTGACCCTTTTGCTGTTCCTATTGTCCAACTTGGAAAGTGGCTTACAGCCAGATGGAAAAGGTATAACGTAATAGCCGCTTTCTTCTCAGCTTTAATAGATATGCCTTTCACTATCTTCATTGAGTTCATCGAACAATGGAGATACTTTTTAAAAGAAAGAAAAGAAAAAATACATTAAAAATATGACCTCTAAAATAATACCTCTCATAATATTATCAACTCTTTTAGTAAGCTCTCCGGTCTTAGCTGAAGAAGAAAAATTATATGAAGTTATTCAGGATACTGAAGTTACAGCTGAAGATCTGGATATAGAAGAACCTAATATCCTTCCTGATAGTCCTTTCTACTTCCTAAAAGAATGGGGTCGAAAGATCCGCTCCTCCTTTACTTTTAATCACACCAAAAAGCTGGAGTTAGAAAATAAATATGCTAACGAAAAACTTCTTGAACTAAAGGGATTAATAGAAGGAAGAAAGGGAGAAGAAATCATAGAAGAAACGGCTAAAAAATACAAACAAAAAATAGAAGAAGTTGAACAAGCAGCAGAAAAAATAAAGGAAAAAGATAAGGTAAAAAGTTTTTTGAATAAATATACTCAGCACCAATTACTTCATCAAAAACTACTGGAAAAGCTGGAGGGACAAACTCCAGAAAAAGCCACCCAGAAAATAAAGGAAGCTAGAGAGGATCACTTAGAGAAATTCAAAAATGTAATGTTAAAAATCGAAGAAGAAGAAAATATTCCAGAGATGATCTTAAACGCTCTTAATAATCAAAGAGAAAATAATTTCGAAGAACTTAAAAATCTGGAGATAATGGAAAGGATAAAAGAGAAATTACCGGAAAATGTAAAAGAAAGATTTCAAGAAAAACAAGGTGAACTAATAGAAAATATAAAGGAAGGACTAGAAAACGCTTCGGACCAAGAAAAAGAAAAGCTCCAAGAATATATCGAGCGGATCCCAGGAAATAAAGAAAAACAAATGGAAATAATAGAAAAGATAGAAGAAGGAGTTCCAGAGAAGATAAAAAATAATCTTCAGAAAATAAAAAACAGATTATTTAATAATCTTCCCACTGAAAAAGAATCATCAAAAGATAATTGTATAGCCTTATGGGACCCTGTATGCGGAAAAAATGGTAAGACATACTCTAATAGTTGTTATGCCGAAAGTGCAGGAGTAGAAGTAGATTATCAAGGGGAGTGCAAGAAAAAAACAAAATAATATCTAAAAAAGCAGTCCTTGAAGGGGCTGTTTTTTTATTGTAAAATAACCTTTATGAAATACTGGATTAAAACATTCGGCTGCCAAATGAACAGATCAGACTCTGAAAGAATCTCATCTGTCCTTCAAGGGGCAGGACACAAGCCCGTTCAAACAATCAAGGAAGCGGATTTGATAATAGTAAATATGTGTTCTGTCAGACAATCTGCTGTAGACAGAGTTTATGGATTAGTACCAAAACTAAAAAATAAACAATCTCTTCTTACAGGATGTATTCTAGAAAAAGACAAAAGAAAGCTTTCTAAAAATTTTGATTTTGTCTTAGACATAATGAGTTTGCCAAAATGGCCTGAAATCATAGAAGGAAAAAAGATAGTCTCTGGAAAAGATTTAATTAAAGTATCTAATTATCTTGATATAAAGCCCTGCTATGATAACCAATTCTCAGCTAATATCCCCATAATGACAGGATGTAATAATTTTTGTTCTTTTTGCGTAGTTCCCCATACAAGAGGCAGAGAAGTATCAAGACCTGTTAAAGATATACTCTCTGAAATAAGAGAGCTGGCAGAAAAAGGATATAAAGAAATATGGCTTTTAGGGCAAAATGTTAACTCATACAGCAAAATACCTTTCTCAGAACTTTTAAAAAAAGTAAATAAGATAACAGGTGATTTTTGGATAAGATTTACTTCTTCAAACCCTAAAGACTTCTCAAGTGATATAGTAAAAGCCATCAAAGAATTAGAAAAGGTTACAGAATACCTTAATCTTCCGGCTCAGTCAGGAGATAATGAAATACTAAAAAAAATGAATCGCCCTTACACCATAGAAAAATACAAAGAAATAATACGAAAGATAAGAAAAGAAATACCAGATATTACTCTCTCTACAGATATTATCGTAGGCTTTCCCGGAGAAACAAAAGAGCAGTTTAATAATACAGTAAAACTCTTAAAGGAAGTAGAGTACGATATGGTTTACATTGCCAAGTATTCTCCAAGACCCCAGACAGCAGCTTTTAAAATGGAAGACAACGTTCCCCAGAAAGAAAAGGATAGAAGAGAAAAGTTTTTAACAAATATTCTCAAAAAGACAGCCTTAAAAAAGAATAAAGAATATATAGGAAAAGAAGTTAAAGCTTTAATAGACAGAAAGATAAAGAATGACTGGATAGGAAAAACAAGGAGATATAAAACAGTAAAAGTATCTTCTGATAAAGATCTTTTGGGAAAGTTTGTAAAGGTTAAAATAAAAGATGCTCTTCCCTGGGGTTTAAAAGGAGAATTAATATGAAAAAACTAATCGTAATATTAGGCCCCACAGCTACAGGAAAAACAGACCTCTCTATAAAATTAGCTAAAAAGTTCAAAGGAGAAGTAGTTTCAGCTGACTCAAGACAGGTTTACAAAGGAATGGATATTGGGACAGGAAAAATAACTAAAAAAGAAATGGAAGGTATCCCCCACTATCTCTTAAACATAGCTTCTCCTAAAAGAAAATTTACAGTAGCTCAGTATAAAAAGAAAGCTCTCAAAGCTATAAAAAATATTCAAAAAAGAGGAAAAGTTCCTTTTTTAGTAGGAGGAACAGCTTTTTACATTTATGCTGTAATAGACAATATATCAATACCAAAGGTAAAGCCTGATTGGGAATTAAGAAAGAAACTCCAAAAGAAAACAAAAGAAGAGCTTTACAAACAATTAAAAGAATTAGATCCCAGAAGAGCTAAAAATATAGATAAAAATAATAAAAGGAGGATTATCAGAGCCATAGAGATAATATTAAAAACAAAAAAGCCCGTTCCCCTGCTTAAAAAGAAAAAACCAGATTTTAACTTTTTAATTTTAGGAATTAAAAAACCAAAAGAAGAGTTAAAAAAAAGAATAGAAAAAAGATTAAAAAAAAGGCTAAAGAAAGGAATGATAGCTGAAATAAAAAAATTAAGAGAATTAGGAGTCTCTTGGAAAAGACTGGAAGGCTTCGGTTTAGAATACAGATATATTGCCCAGTATCTCCAAGATAAAATATCAAAAGAGGAAATGATAGAAAAACTACAAAAAGAAATAGAGCATTTTGCCAAAAGACAGATGACTTGGTTTAAAAAAGACAAAAGAATTCATTGGATAAAGAACCAAAAAGAAGCTGAAAGAGTAATAAAGAGTTTCCTCAACTATTGACATATAATATAAAATATGATAGAATATAAATAGTCAATAGCACACCATAAAAGGAGAAAGTCATGAGTATCGTGAGTATTGTAGGAATCATCTTTACGGTAATGGGGTCCGCTCACCTCCTTGGTGCAGTCTTCATTATTAAAGAGTCAAGAGGAATTGACAGCACGTCAGCAGGATCTCTCCTCCTGACTGCTATCTACCTCCCTGTTGGGATTCTGACTCTCTTGGGGTATGATCTGACCGCTCCCCTTTCTTATTAAATGACAGGAGCTAAAAAACTTCTGTCATAAAAGCCACGTTGAAATTTAACGTGGCTTTCTTTTATTATTTTAATAAATTCTTTAAAATACTCTGAACCTCATCCGGCTTAGCTCTTCCCTTGGTGGCTGCCATTACTTGCCCTGTAAGAAACTGAAGGGCGTTTTCTTTTCCTTTTTTATAGTCTTCCACAGCTTTCTCATTACTAGAAACGACATCTTTTACAATTTTTTCTACCTCCTCTGTATCTTCAATCTGAGACAATCCTTTATCTTCTATAATATGAGAAGGATCCGCTCCTGTAGAAAACATCTCTTTCAATACTTTTTTTGCTATCTTGCTGGATATCTTTCCTTCAAATATTAAGACTATAAACTCTGCAAAGTTCTCGGGGGTAATAAGAAAATCTTCATCCTCTACAGACTTTCCTTTCAATGAACCCTGTAAGTCTGTGAGAATATAGTTTGTAGCAAGCTGAATTAACTTTTCTGTTTCTTTTTTAGAAACATCTCTTTCTATAGCTTTAATCCAGTTTTTAACCTCAGAAACTACTTGTTCAAAATACTCCCCTAAATCCTTATTAAAAACAAAAATCTCAACAGTTTTCTCATTTAAGCCATACTCTTTTTTAAATCTTTCTCTCTTCTGGCTAGGAAGCTCCGGTATTTCAGCTTTTACTTTGTTCAAAAATTCTTCTGAAAACTCTAAAGTCGGAAGATCCGGCTCCGGAAAATATCTGTAGTCATGAGCTTCTTCTTTAATTCTCTGAGAAACGGTAACTCCCCTATTATCATCCCAGCCTCTAGTCTCCTGTACAACTTCCTTTCCAGAATCCAACAACTTTTTTTGTCTCTCTTCTTCATAAACAATAGCCTTTTCTACAACCTTAAAAGAGTTTAAATTCTTTATCTCAACTTTAGTCCCTTGTTTCTTACCAGACTTTAAAGAAATATTAGCTTCAACTCTCATCTGACCCTTTTCCATGTCAGCTGAGGATATATCAAGGTATCTAGCTATTAAGCGAAGTTCTTCTGCAAATTTTCTGGTTTCTTCAGCTGAAGTTAAATCAGGCTCTGTAACAAGCTCCATTAAAGGAACTCCTGCTCTGTTAAAATCAACTAAAGAATCTCCTCCAGAATGAACTAATCTTCCTGTATCTTCTTCCAAATGTATTCTGGTAATATCTATTTTTCTTCCGTCTACCTCTAAAAACCCTCCTTTGCATAAGGGTATATCATATTGGGAGATTTGGTATCCTTTGGGAAGATCCGGGTAAAAGTAGTTCTTTCTGTCAAACTTGGAGACTGAGGCTATACTACAGTTTAAAGCATATCCTGTCTTAATAACTTTTCTGACGGCTTCCTTGTTTATTACGGGCAAGCTACCTGGCTGAGCTGTACAAACAGGACAAATATTAACATTAGGTTTCTTTTCTTCAGAGTCATTCTTACAGGAACAAAACATCTTAGAGTTGGTATTCAACTCTATATGTACCTCTAATCCTATGACTGTAGTGTATTTCATTAAATTATTATAGCAAAAAGAGTTAAAAATAAAAGCTCCTGGTTTTAACCAAGAGCTCTTTGAATCGTCTCTCTCACACCTTTTTAGCGCTCTGACCGTCTTCTGAAATCTCAAAATCGTCAAATATTACAGGAATCCTTTTTTGAGCGTCTCTTAAAAGATTAACCATTACCCTTCTTATCTCCCAGTGGGCTGCCGAACCACATCTCAAACTGAAAATATGGCGCCACTCCCTGAAGTTGGCTGTAATGACAATCTGAGCTTTAATGCCGATAGGAAGAACCTGCCTTGCGTCTTGGGGAACCCATCCTTTTTCTCTAAGACCTCTATACATTTCCTCGTTCATTTGAACCCAATCTCTAAAAGAACACATCACAGTTCCGCCACCTGGAAGATGGAGGCTGACTAGCTTTTGATCAGGATCTTTATCTGGAGGAACAACAACTCTAAACTTGCTTTCGTCAACATATCTCGTGGATTCTTGAGTGTAACCGGCTAGTCTGTGGCGAACTAACTCATGAGTGAATCCACGACAGACATCATCAAACTCAACTGTCATACAAGAATGCTCTATAACAGACTCGTGGCCTCTCTTTCTAAGCATCTCAACAAACTTGACAGCCGATTCGTCTGTAATCTTGTCTCTGCTTTGGTAAGCTGTCCTTCCTGCCACTTCAATCAACTGAAGAGGATTCTCCCCTTCAGCTCCTGTCATAATAGACAATATCTTATGAGACCCCTGATTTTTCAATACTTCTGCCATTTTACTTCTCCTCTCCGTTTAGGACTTGTGAAAGAACGACCTTTTTTACTTTTTCAAAAACCTCTTCAATAGATCCTTCTCCGTCAACAAGGAATATATTGTCGAACAAAGAAGGAAATCTCTTGTAATAATCCATTACTTTTGATAACTGTTTCTCTTTTTCAAATAGGGTCTTTTCTG
Organism: uncultured Candidatus Saccharibacteria bacterium; assembly: GCA_964609075.1. Taxonomy (GTDB): domain Bacteria; phylum Patescibacteriota; class Minisyncoccia; order Minisyncoccales; family GWA2-38-27; genus CAZDXV01. The sequence continues at coordinate 45,415 of CAZSQP010000002.1, read as the reverse complement.
TTCCCCTTTTCTCTATCCTTTTAATACAGGTTTTAGCTGAAACATTAAAAATTAAAGCGAGATCAGGAATTAAAAACTGACTGTTTTTTTCAATTAATTTCTCTAAACTCAGTCCCTCAGCTGCTCCATAAGCTAAAGTAGAAAAGAAATACCTATCTAAAAGCACGTATTTTTCTTCTTTTAAGGCAGGGACAATTACTTTTTCCATATTCTCTCTTCTATCTTCAATAAAAAGATCTTGAAGTTCTGCAGAATCAATTTCTATTTCTTTATTTAAAACTTTTTTTATCTTTTTTCCAGCTTTAGTATAAGTAGTAGGTTCTTTTGAAACTAAAACATTTATTCTTTTTTTAGATAAAAAATCGTGTACAAGATTTAGCTGAGTAGTATGACCGGAACCATCTAATCCTTCAAAAACTATAAATTTGCCTGAGTGCGGATTCTTGTTCATTGCCTATCATATTTTTCAATTGTATTATCCATAACAACCAGTTCTATACCAGCGCTTTTAAATAGGTCCAGGGACATTTTATCTGCATGATATCTCTTTTTAGCCACTACTCTCTTTATGCCCACCCTTACTATTCTCATAGCACAGTTGTAGCAAGGAACCAATTTAGTATAGATAGTAGCCCCTTCAAGCTTTATTCCATCCTTCGCACATTGCAAGATGGCGTTTTCTTCAGCATGTAAAGTTCTTACACAATGCTGAGACTTATTTCCCTGCTCATCAATTACTGTCTTCATCATGTGCCCGACATCATCACAATGAGGCTGGCCGGGAGGAGCTCCCGTATAGCCTGTAGCTAAAATAGTATTACCCGGACTTACAATAACAGCTGAATTGCGACCCCTATCGCAAGTTGCTCTTTGACTAAGAGGTTCTAACAAATTTAGAAAATATTGATCCCAATTAGGGCGTATGTGTTTTTCTTTTTCCATAATTAAAAAGGTATTACTTTATAGTAATACCCATGTTTTTAGCTGTTCCCTCGATTATTTTAATTGCTTGATCCAAATCATTAGTGTTAAGATCAGGCATCTTCCTTTTAGCAATCTCTTCAAGTTGAGACCTAGAGATCTTAGCCACCTTCTCTTTGTTGGGAACACCAGATCCCTTTTCAAGATTTAAAGCCTTCTTTAAAAGCTCTGAAGCAGGAGGCTGCTTTAATTCAAAATCATAGCTTCTGTCTTCATATACTGTAATCTCAACAGGAATTACAAAACCTGATTGCTCTTTGGTAGCATCATTAAATTTCTGACAAAACTCTGAAATGTTAATTCCGTGAGGCGCTAAAGCAGGTCCTACAGGAGGAGCTGGGGTAGCTTTGCCAGCTTCTATTTGAAGTTTTACTACAGATTTTACTTTCTTTGCCATAATTAAAGTTTTTTAATTTGTAAAGAATCCAGTTCAACAGGAGTATCCCTTCCAAACATGTTAACTAAAACTTTTACTTTGCCTTTTTCCTCGTCAATTTCAGAAACCTTGCCGTCAAAATCCTTAAAGGGTCCGTCTGTAATCTTAACAGAGTCCCCTACTTTAAATTCAATCTTGTGCTGGGGTTCTTCTACTCCCATTCTCTTCTTAAGGCTATCTATCTCTTTTTTTGATATTGGCACAGGAGTAGTCCCTACGCCCACAAAACCTGTTACATTGGGCGTATTCCTAACCACATACCAAGAATCATCTGTAACTATCATTTCAACAAGGACATAACCTGGATATATTTTTTCTTCAACCACCTTCCTTTTGCCGTTTTTTATTTTTATTTTTTTCTCTTTAGGAACTATAACATCGAATATCTTGTCCTCCATACCTAAAGATTCTACTCTTTGCTTTAAGTTTTTGGTTACAGCGTCCTCATATCCAGAATAAGTGTGAATTACATACCAGTTTCTTTTTTGGGGTAATTTTTGTTTTGGCATTATATCACAAAACTTTGTAAAATCCTTGCAAAGATAAAGTCAAGTCCTCCTAAAAAGGCAGCTACAACTAAAGAAGAACCTATAACAACTAAAGTATATTTTATGGTCTCTTCTCTGCTAGGCCAGTTTACTTTCTTGACTTCTAGCTTGACTTCCTTTAAAAAAGGAATTATTTTCTTAAAAATATTTTTCATGGTTTTTAAAAAGGCCTTTTCCGGCCCCTCAGTTAGATATTAACTGAAGGTGGAAGAAAAGTCAACTAAATATCCAGATTCTCTACTTTCTTAGCGTAGGTCTGAATAAACTTTTTTCTAGGAGCCACTTCTCCTCCCATTAAGGTATCGAATATCTTATCAGCTGCTTTAGCGTCTTCAATGGTGACCTGAAGCAGAATTCTATTCTCAGGATTCATAGTTGTTTCCCAAAGTTGAGAAGGGTTCATCTCTCCCAGCCCTTTGTATCTTTGAATAGAAAACTTAATGTTCTTGCTTTCTTTTTTAAGCTTTTCTATGAGCTTCTTTTTGCCTTCTTCGGTATAGGCGTATTCTTTTTTCTTTCCTGCCTGAATCTTGTAAAGAGGAGGCTGGGCGATATATAAATAGCCCTTTTCAATAATAGGCTTAAAGTATCTGTAAAACAATGTTAAAAGTAGGGTTCTAATATGAGCTCCATCAACATCAGCATCCAAAGTAAGAATGATCCTGTGATATCTTGCTCTTTCAATATCAAACTCCTCCCCTATGGCAGTACCCAGAGCTATAATCAAGGCTTTAATCTCTTTTGAAGATAATATTCTGTCTATCCTTGCTTTCTCTACATTCAAAATCTTACCTCTTAACGGTAAGATAGCTTGGAATCTTCTGTCTCTGGCACTCTTGCAGCTGTTATGCACAAAAACACCTGAAGCTAAAGCAAAATTGTGAGTGTCTTTAACTTCCAAATCATAAACATCCATTTTCTTTCTTTTCCTTACCACTTTTTTAATCTTATGATTGTAATTGGAAACCACTTCTTTCATTTTCTTCTCGTTGTTGTTAAAAAATCTATTGCATATTGTCTCATATTTTAAAACACATTTATCTTTTCTTTCTATTCTTTCTTTCTTGTATAATTCTCTATCCAACTCCCCATTAACCTTGTAGATATTGTTCATAACTGCAAGAGATCTATCCAGATAGGTCCTATCATATGCTTTCTTCCTCTTCGCCCTAAACTCTGACGTCCACTGTTTCTTAGTTTTTTCTCTTCTCCATTCTAAAAGCTCTTCACTTTGCCATTCTTTTTTCACTTTCAAAGAAAGGTTTTCTTTAACCTGGGGATGATTTTCAAAAAATTTCTTTACTCTATTTGACTGCCCCTTCCTGTTTTCCTCGTTTGCCCAATATTCTTTCTGACTTCTGTATAACAACTCATTATTTTTCTTTCTATAATCTGGATTGCTGTGATAGAACTCTTTAAACTTCTTAACCATATATTTTTTATACTCCTCATCTTCCCACTGCCTTTTTGCTCTCTCGCTTAGCATTTTTCTCATCTTGGGAGTAGTCATAATTTTTCTGATTTTTTCTCTATATTCTTTCGTCGCACGTACCTTTCTGGATTTCTCTTTACTCTTCTCACTATGTAGCCCGTATTGAAGCATCTTTCTGTGATAAGCCCAATGATCATCCTTTTTCATCCTAACTATATTATCAGGATTGTTATTGAGCTTATTAAAATCAATATGATGCTTATCATAACCGTCAGACTTCTTATAAACATTATTCTTTAGATTGTATTCATCAGCTAAGAGATGAGTAAAAATCCATTTCTCTCTCTTGGCATCAAAAACCATCTCATATCCCTCTATCGTTATTCTTCCTCCTTTTTTAGAGTATTTCTTATACAAAGGCATTAAAGAATCTTCAACAGTCAAATCCTCTGCTTTTTTATAACTTTTGTCTCTCAGCATAAATTTATGGTCGGGAGTACAGGTAATTTCTTCTCCATTATCTAAAACTACCTTAATAACATCTGTATTAATCTTTGTTTTTCTTGGATGTTCTATGAGACCCGTTCCTACAATACCATTTTCTTTAATAGTGTAACAATAATTTTTCTTACCTTTGTGGTTTTCTTTTACTAACTGCTTGAAAGAAACATTCCTTCCATCCAAAAGAGCTACTTTAGTTTCTCCAGAAAAACAACCGCCGGCACTATCTCCCTCAACAACGAATAATTCTGACTCTTCTGGTTTTTTAGAAGTACAATCAGCCAACTTACCAGGTAAAGCTAAACCCTCTAAAGCTCCTTTCCTTAAAACTGTCTCTTTAGCATTCTTTGCCGCTTTTCTTGCCCTAGAAGATAGAATACATTTTTCAATTATAGTTTTAGCATCTCTAGGGTTTCTCTCAAAAAAGTCTGTTAGAGCTTCTGAAACTACTTGATCTACAGCAGATTTTGCCTCAATATTCCCAAGTTTAGCCTTTGTCTGTCCTTCAAACTGAGGCTCTCTTATCTTGACAGAGACAACACCTGTTAAACCTTCTCTTACATCCTGGCCTGAGAGATTTTCGTCTGATTCTTTAAGAAGATCGTTCTTTCTGGCATAATCATTCAGTCCCCTGGTTAAAGCTGAGCGAAAACCTGTTAAATGCGTTCCTCCTTCTGGTGTAAAAATATTATTGGCAAAGCTTTCCTCATAAGTCTCGTACTCTTCTGTGTACCTGAAAGATGCCTCTACTAGTATATCCTCTTTTTCCCCTGAAGCATAAAAAATATTACTGTGAAGAGGTTTTACTCCATGAGTTAAATATTTAATATATGAGGCTATTCCTCCTTCAAAATAGAAGGTATAGCTTTTATCTTTTTTCTCCCTTTTGTCTTCGAATGTTATCCTCACTCCGCTTGTTAAATAGGCCTGTTGGCGAAGATGACTTAAAATTCTCTTAGAGCTGAAATTTGTTTCACTGAATATCTCGGGATCCGGTTCAAAAGTAACAGTAGTTCCTGTGCCTTTACAAGATCCCTCTTTTTTAAGCTTTGTTTTGGCTTTTCCTTTAGCATACTCCTGAGAATACTTTTTACCTTCTCTACAGACTTCAGCCCTTAAAAAATTGGAAAGAGCGCAAACAACAGAAACACCTACTCCATGAAGACCTCCTGCAACCTGATAAGCTTTTCCTCCAAACTTTCCTCCAGCATGCAAAGTAGTCATAACAGTTTCCAGAGCTGACTTTTTAGTTTTTGAATGTCTATCCACAGGAATTCCTCTTCCATCGTCTTCCGTTCTAACTCTGTTATCTGGCAAAAGAGCAATTTTGATATTTTTAGCGTAACCTGCTAACGCTTCATCTAGTGAATTATGAGCTAAAATAGGGGAAAAACCAGCTACAAAATTCTCGCCGTTGGGAACTGAAATATCATAAACCCAAGAGTGGTTATATCTTATTTTTTCTATTTTTTTTACTTTCAGTATACCCAAATCCGAATTCAAAAATTTAAATGCGTTTCCTTTGAGTCCTATCCTCTCTTTTTCTAAAAGCCCTAAAGCTTTTTCGCAAGAAATTCCTCCTCTCAAATTGACGCTAAAAGAATAGGGTCTTTTGTAATTTATATATGAAATAATTTGGTCTGCCGGGATATAATTAATGTAGGAAGAATGATTATTCCAATAAAAATCAAGAGAATAAAAGAAAGAACCCTTCTTTATCTCTTGAATCCTTTTATTTCCTTTATAATTCAATCCAATACTCCTCTTTTTGCCTTTTCTCTTGCCAAAAGAGTAGGTCTTTCCAAGAGTAGAAAGAAGATAGGAAAAATCGGTTATCAGGTATCTGCTTTTGCTTGTCATAGCAAATTTTCTTCTTTCCTTATCTGAAAGAAGAATGTTTCTTACTAGGCAATTTATGAAGGTTTTATTTGGATAACCATCTCCTGCCAGATAGCTAATTAAATATCTTTCTCTTAAGTTTCTATTAAGGTCAAAGATAAACCCTGGAATTCTCTTATAAGCACTACTTTTTCCCGCCTTAAATATCTCCTTAAAGATAAGGGCTATTAAATATGAATCTATGGTAACTGTTCTAGCTGTCTCGTGCACATAATGCGGAGTTAAGCTAATTCCTAAACTCTTCTCTATAATCTGACAAAGATAAGCTATTAGCCTTTTTTCGTGAGACCCTAAACCAAAGGATACTCTGTTAAAAACACCTTCATTTTTAACCAAACATCCCTCAGCTGCAAAAAGACCGAGCAATTCGACTAATTCCTTGTTAACCTTAAGAAAAGGCTTTAAGCTAACTCTTTTATTTCCCCTACTACTAATTAAGCAAGACTTTTTAGCTTTCTCAATACTTTCTCTACCAAGTATTCTTAAAAAATTAAACGGCAGATAATCATACCTTCCATAATCATAAAAAAGATTGGTATAATGCTGACTAGAAGTTTTATTAGCTTTTTCTCTAAGGACAGGAGCCAACTCCTTTCTTGCATCAAGAGTTAACAGGTTTTTAATATTATGAAGATTTATATTTTCTGTTTTTTCCTTGGATAAATTTAGAAGTTCTTCTATTAGGTCTATCTTATAATCCTTATCTTTTACTTCCGGCCATTTTTTAGGAACCACAATCGGAGTCCCTTTCTTGATTTCCTTCCCTTTTATTGGAACCACCTCTCCTTCTTTCAAACTAAAAAGAGAATGATAAGGAGTAATTTCAATCCTACGATTGTTCTGAAGAGTTAAACGATAGAGTGGGCTATTTACTTTATGTCTAATTAAAGAAAAGGCCGGTCTAAATTTAAGTTTTAAGGTTTTGGGATCAAAAGAAAGAGTTTGAATATCAATATTTTTTCTTAAAATTTCAGCTTCACCCTTTTTAGCCTTTTCAACAAAATAAGTATTATTTTCAAAAGCTTTATCAATTAACTCCCCTATCTTTTTTATCTTTGTTCTACCTCTTTCTTTTACAAAAACTGGAGTATTGAAACTTAGAGAATTATCAGCGGTTTCCCAGATTAAATGATGAAGCCCGTCAGACCCTGTTGACCCTATATACATAGCAGGCCTTTTCCTTACAGGATCAAGACCTTCTAAAACATATATATCCCCTGCCCCGTAGTCTGTTTTCTTCTTAGTTGTTTTCTTCTTTTTAACCATATTTATTTTCTAACTTGCCATCCGACTTCAGAATCTAAAGTCTTGACAATTTTATCTTGTAATTCGTTTATCTCTTTATTATCTAAGGTTCTCTCTTCTGATTGATATATAATATGAAAAGCAAGATTCTTCTTGCCCTCTGGCATCCCCTCTCCTTCGTAAATATCAAAAAGGTCAATGTCTCTAATTAAAGAACCGACGGTACTGTTAATTAAATTCATAATCTCCTCCACCTTCGTTTCTCTAGGTACTAAGACAGCAATATCTCTTACAGCTGAAGGATAACGAGATATGGGCTGGTATTCCTGCTCCTCTGAAGCTATTTTTTGAAGCTTTTCGAAATTAATTTCAAAAGCTGTTACTTTCCTCTCTATCTTCATTTTTTCTAAAATACTGGAAGAAATTTCTCCTAAAAACCCTATTTCTTCAGAATCTACTTTTATCTCGGCTGATCTCCCCTTTTCCCAAAAATTCTTCTTACTCTCTTCGGGAGTCTGCTTAAAGTCATCATACCAGATTTCACTTATTCCCATTTTCTCTAAAAGATTGTCAACGACACCTTTCAATCTGTAAAAATCATCGTTGTCAGAGAAAACAGAAAGGATTCTTTCTTCTTTATTCTTCCAAAACACCTTCCCCAGTTCAAAAATATTTATCTTATCAAAATTATTAGAATTCTCCTTTATTACCTTTAAAAGGTTGGGAATCAAACTTGGCCTTAAATACTTCTGATCTAGACTTAAAGGATTCTTAATTTCTGCTAATCCTTTTTTGTACCCAAAATCTTCTGCTTGTTCTTTAGAAATAAAAGAGTAATTGTAGACTTCAGAAAAATTTTCTTTTAAGACATCTTTAACAAAGTTCTCCCAGAAAACAGGAAAATTCTTTTCAGGAGGAGATAAGGAAGTTAAGGGAAACTGAGAAGGAATATTTTCAAAACCGTATACTCTTCCAACCTCTTCTATTAAATCCTCTTCTATTGAAAGATCAAGACGGAAAGTGGGAATTTTAACCTTATTCTTTAAAACCTCAAAACCCAATCTTTCTAGAATATCTTTTATCTCTTTGTCTTTAATATCAACGCCTAAAAGATTCCTTAAATATTTATTATTTAGCTCTATGGTCTTGGGCTTTCTTTTATTCGGATAGTAATCTATATTTCCTGATATGTCTTTGCCTCCTGCTTCTTTTTGTATAAGATAAGCTGCTCTATTAATAGCTTTTTCTGTAAGATTAGGATCAATCTCATTTTCAAATCTCCAAGAGGCGTCAGTTTTTAAACTAAGCTCCCGAGAAGTTTTTCTTATTAAAGAATATTGAAAGTTAGCGGATTCTAAAATTATAGTCTTAGTATCTTTCTCTATTTCAGCTTTCTTTCCTCCCTTAATACCAGCTATAGCTAAAGGACTTTCTTTATCTGAAATAACAAGAACTTCACTGTCTAATTTATACTTATTATCATCCAGACTAACAATCTCCTCTTCTTTTTTAGCCCGCCTGACAAAAATACCTCCTGAGACCTTATCGTAGTCAAAGGCGTGAAGGGGCTGTCCTATTTCGAGCATAACGTAATTGGCAATATCTACAATATTATTTATAGACTGGATACCGCAAGATTCAATTCTTTCTTTAACCCATTTAGGAGAAGAACCCACCTTAACACTCTCTATTATCTTTGCTGTATACCTTGGACAATCCTTTTCACTTTCAACTTGAACCTTTAAAAGAGAACTGTCTTTCTTATCTCTATTATTATCCTTTAGAACCTTCATCTTCTTTCCCAAGAGAGCAGATATTTCTCTGGCTATCCCCAAGTGAGAAAGACAGTCAGAAGACCTATTTGGCAGAACATCAATATCTAAAAGAAAATCCTTTCCCCTCTTTTCAATTCCTTCCACTTCAAAACTATGCATAGTTAAAAGATCTGCCAACTTTTCTGGTTTAGGTAGGTTGCTTTTAAAAAAAGATTGTAGCCAGTTATATGAGAAATTCATAATTAAAATTGCCCTATAAATCTTAAATCGGAACTTCTAAACAACCTTACATCATCAATCTTGTATTTCATCATAGCCAGCCTATCCATGCCTATGCCAAAAGCAAAACCTTGCCAGTTTTCAGGATTAATGCCAGAAGCCTTCAAAACATTTGGGTGAACCATGCCGGCTCCCAAAAGCTCTACCCATCCTGTCTGGGAACAAACACTGCATCCTTTTCCCTCACAGACCAAACAGCTTATATCAACCTCAAAAGAAGGCTCTGTAAAAGGAAAGAAGCTTGGTCTTAAACGAACTTTCACTTCCTTCTCAAAAAATCTACTTAAAAATTCCTTAATAATAGCTCTGAAGTTAGCTGCTGAAACATCTTTTCCTACCATTAAACCTTCAACCTGATAAAACTGAAAATCATGGGAGGCGTCTGTAGCTTCGTGTCTATATATTCTCCCCGGCACTATAATTCTCAAGGGAGGATAGTTCTTTTCCATATACCTTATCTGAACAGGAGAAGTATGAGTCCTTAAAACTTTTCCGTTTTTTAAATAAAAAGTGTCCCAGGCGTCACGAGCCGGATGATCTTTAGGAATATTTAAAGCATCAAAATTATAAAATTCTGTTTCAGCTTCAGGACCCTCTATGACACTAAAGCCCATACTCTGGAATATCTCTTCTATCTTTCTTTTGACTAAGGTTAAAGGATGTAAATGACCTGTTGGAGGCTTTTGGCCTGGAATGCTAACATCTAATTTCTTCTTTTCTTTTTTTCTTGATAAAAGTAGCCTCTTTTTTGATTCAATCTTTTTCTCTAGAAATTTCTTTACTTTATTTGCTTTCTTGCCAACCTTCTTTTTATCAGAAGAGTCTTTTAAAGAACGGAAGACTTTGGCCAGCTCCCCTTTCTTTCCTAAATATTCCTTATATACCTCATTAAGCCCCTTTAAATCAGAGGCTTTTTCTATCTTTTCTAACGCTTTTTTCTCGATATTACTTAACTCCATATTATACCTATTTTACCTTAAAAAAAGCTTAAAATCAACTATATATTTGGGGATAACTTGTAATAAAAAGCCACCGTTTTAAAGTCGGTGGCTGATACTTTTTAGGCTGTCAATTTTTCCCAGTTGCCCTTCCCTCTGGGCCTTAGAGCTTCAGATCCTTTAGCACAAAGAGGACACTCCTCAGGATCTACCGCCCAAACCGGGGTTTCAATAAGAGAGACGACACGAATCTCATCTTCATAGCAAACAGGAAGTTCTGGCGGTCGGTGAACAATGGCGCCTATGGTAGGTTGGAAAACGACCTCTTCTTCGTTACCCTCGAATATTGACTCTCGGACATTCATCGTTGTTCCGAGGGTGGTTATAAGTTCTTCTATTTGAAGGACTTTAGAACCTTTTGGAATTTGCCAGTCTTTCCAGACCATCTTCTTACCAGCAGCTTTTCTCGGAAATCCATGCTTTGCTCCCAGAATTCTTGCTACCTCGTGAGAAAAAGTAATTGCAGCGTAGGGTGAACCTATTACCCATTCAACGCCTCTTGTTACCTTTCCTCCAAGCATATAAAGAAGCTGATGAGCAAAAAGAGTACTGATTTTAGTATCACACAGAACACTAGGACAATTGAAATAACCATTGCTGTGCTTACCCGAAGTAAGCTCAGCATGAGGCTTTTCCGGATCCCCGTCATGAAGCCATACTGCTCCATATTCTCTGAAAATCTTAAGAACTTCATCTTGGGTAAAAGGATCATCTGAAATCCTCAAAGGATCAAAGCTAAAAGCTATGATCTTATCAGCAAGCCCCTGTCGCATTTTCTTCCTCCTTTCAGCATACTGAGGCGATTTCTTCGGCAATCATTCTGGCAGCATCTGCCGGACTGCCGATCTCCTTTGGCGGTTCACGAATAGGACGACCTATAACAAGAAGGTCAGCTCCTGCTCTGATAGCTTCTGCAGGAGTCATAATTCTCTTTTGATCCCCTTTCTGAGCCCATTCGGGACGCACACCCGGAGTAGCAGTAACAAGACCGTCGTATCTTTCTCTGCTTCTAAGCAATTGAGCTTCCTGGGGCGAACAGATAATTCCGTCTACTCCTTCGTCAAGAAGCGTATCGGAGAATTGAAGAACCTTCGAACCAGGATTCCCTCCGAAAATAGACTTACATTCATCTTTGTCAAGAGACGTTAAAACCGTAACTCCAAAGACTTGAGAATGACCCTTGCTTTCTACAGCTCTTCTAATAGCTTCTTTCCCCATAGAAGCGTGGATATTGAACATCTTCACTCCCATCCCAGAAAGAGCAAGCGAGGCACCCTCTATGGTGTTTGGAATATCAGCTAGTTTGGTATCCCAAAAATCTTGATCAGAAAGAGCAGTAAAAAGCTTTCTTAGTTCACTAAGATTATAAACAGCCTCGTTAATGGAGACCGGAGAGATCAAAGAAGCTATCATAGAGTAAATGAACTGAAGGCCAATCTTGAAATACCCAACTTGACCATTTAACTGATGAACCAACAAAAAGGCTTTCTTAATAGTGTCTACATCTAGAGCAACAATAATCCTTTCTTCGGGTTTTAGGTTGCCAGTTCTCATATCCTTTCCCCTTTCTCTGTTCTTGCGAGCCTTCTTATATCCCGACGCACAAAAAGTGTAGGACGCCAAGGATAAGGGAGAAAGACTGAACCAAAGCTTATAGCCTCAGCTCCCAAGTCCCTTAATCCTTGAATATCCTTAAAGTCCCAAACGCTGGGACCTATCACCGGGACAGAAAACTTATAAGCCAACATTTCTACAAAGTCCCAGGTGTAAGGAGAAGCCACTTTTCCAGATACTCCTCCGCCACCCAAATGAGCCAAAGGACTCTTTTTATGAGGATAAACAATGTTCCAAGGAACACTGTTTATGGAAACAGCTTCTATTATACCCTCAACTTCAGGAATGATCCTTTCTACGTCATGAATCACAGAAAGCTTGAGAATTAAAGGAAACCTTGAATAATCTTTTGCTTTTTTACAGCAATCTACAATTTTTTCTGTATTCTCTAAAACCCCACTCTCTGTATTGGGACATGAAGCATTGAGCTCTATAGCGACAAAGTCAAAAGGATTTAAAGCTAAACACATTTCGAGAACTTCTTCCGGATCTTCACAGAAAATAGAACCTACTAGGGACATTTTCTTTGACACATTAGGACCTACTTCATGGCACCACCAAAGGTAGCCTTTATTAGTAAGACCCACCGAATTAAGCGTGCCTTCCACTCTCAATCCTTTTCTGATTAGACGAATACACCTGAAAGGATTGTACCACCTAAGATTTCCTTCTCTCGGCTTGAAGGTCAATGTTTTAATAACAACAGTGAAAAGAGTAGGATCCAGCAATCCCAGCCATTTTAAAGGCTTTTCCCAGAACCATCCTTCTCCATCAAAGGCTAGGGCTCCAGAAGCTACCATATACTCAAATCTATGCTTGTTTGACAGCTCTATCATTTTCTTCTCCTTTTTTCAATGAACCAAAGATATTTTATCCTACTAATAGATATTATCTATGTCAACAGAGGGTTGATTTTATAAAAAAAATAAGTTAATATATCCCTGCGGGGTGGAGAAGTAGTATCTCGCGAGGCCCATAACCTCGAGACACAGGTGCAACTCCTGTCCCCGCAACATTAAGAATAGTACAAATTACAAAAAAGGGCCGGTGTAGCTCAGTGGCAGAGCGGAGGACTCATAAGCCTCAGGTCGTTGGGTTCGAATCCCACCACCGGCACCAAAGGGGGGACGTAGATCAATTGGCTAGATCACATCCTTGTCACGGATGAGGTTGCCGGTTCGAGTCCGGTCGTCCCCGCAAATAAAGAAAACCCCCTTGGGGTCTTTTTTGTTTCGGGTAAGCGATCTGGCGAGAATCGGACTTCCCGAATTCCGACCAAAGGGAGGGAATACCTTCGGACAGCTCCTTCGAGTCCGGTCGTCTCTACGTCTTTACAACGAAGTCAGAACCTATTTTATTTAAAACTCCTGACAAAATTGCTCCGCTTTGCTTCAGTAGGGTGGGGCAAAAGCAAAATCGAAAAATCGGTTCGGACGCAAAAATTCTTTTAAGTGTGAGCAAAAAGAAATTTTTTTAGTCTTACTGGTTAACCAGAAAAAATTAAGGCAAAACTGCAAAAATTAAATATTGAAAATTAGAGTTGAAGCTAAAAACCCGATTTTACTTAGGTTTTAGGCGTGTAATTTATTTTAAGACTTTATTTTTGCTGAAATGTTTGCCTTTCTAAATATGCTTAATCCGTTTTTCGCAATTTTTTCACTTATTATTAGCGGCGGCAAAAGTCTTACGACGTTATCATAATACCCTCCAATCTCAACCAATAAGCCGTTTTCGTAACAAAGTTTCCTTACCTTTTTTGTTAATTCAGAAAATGGTTTTTTAGTATTTTTGTCTTTTACATATTCTATACCAAACATCATTCCCTTACCCCTTATATCTCCAATGAACTTTGATTTTTTCTGTATATTATTTAATTCTTTCAGGAATATTTTTTCCGTCTTAGAAACATAATCTTCGATATTCGTTCTTTTAACAAATCTTATTGCAGACAAGCCAGCTGCCATTCCAAGCTGATTTCCCCTAAATGTTCCTACGTGGGTTCCCGGCCCCCATATATCCAACTCTTTTCTTAAAAGTATTAAAGACAAGGGTAATCCAATTCCTCCAATGCCCTTAGACATTGTTATAATATCGGGGACTGTATTAGTATGTTCAAAAGAAAAAAGCTTACCAGTTCTATAGAATCCGGCTTGAACTTCATCAAATATAACAACCACTCCATTTTTTCTTGCAAGATCGACAACTTTTTTTAACCAACCATCTCTTGGTATATATACCCCGCCTTCTCCCTGAATTGGTTCAATGATTATCGCCGCTGGTTTGTCTATACCAGAATAAGGATTTTCTAAAGCATTCTTCAAAAAATGAACGCATTCGAAATTGCATTTTTTTTGATCCATATCCATTGGACACCTATAACAACTGCAATAAGGCATAAAATGTACCCCGGGAATAAGTGGGTTAACTTCCTCCCGGTGACGGAGACTGCTTGTAACGCTCAAAGCGCCCATCGTCATGCCATGATAACTTCCTTGAAAGGAAAGGATAGTATGCCTGCCAGTATTTATTCTTGCTAATTTGATTGCGGCTTCTACTGCATCCGATCCTGTTGGACCTCCAAAACTAATTTTATATTTGCCTTGTAGTTTTTTAGGCAGCGATGAAAGAAGCTCTTTCATGAAATCAATTTTTATCTTTGTAGGAAAATCCAATGCATGCATTACGGCATCGGGCAGTTCTTTTATGTCTTTTAAAATTTCTGGATTATTGTGGCCTAAATTCAAAACACCGCAACCGGAGAGGAAGTCTATAAAAATATTCCCGTCGACGTCCTTAACGGTCGCACCCTTCGCGGACTCAAAAGTAATTGGTATATCTCGAGGATATGATCGATTTTTGCTTTCTAATTTCTCTTGTTCAGTTAAAAGCTCCAAAGATTTCTCTCCAGGTATTTTCTTAGTAATTATCTTTGCGTCTTCAGAAAAATGATAATCTTCAAACATATTATTTATGTATCACAATAATCTGTCTTATAATTAACTCGTTTGGCCTTATATAATCGCCTTTAAAATCGAACCACACTCTCATAAAATCATATCTTTTAATTTTTCTCATTTTTCCTATCTCAGGATCTTGGAGATAAATAAATCTATTATCTAAGCCTGCTACAACTGAATAATGGCCGTCAGCTGTTTCTGACTCTGGATAATCGTTTCTACCTCGCGTGAACCAGTTAACAATAACTGGAATGCCTTTATCTAGCCATTTCTGAATATCTTTATAGCTACTATTATTTTTTATTTCTACTTTAAAACCGAGTGATTCTGCTGCTCGTCTAATTCCTTTATCATCTATTCCCAGATCCTTGTCCCACCCCGACATATTAGCCAATTCTCTTTCTGATTTTTCTATTCCGTAATAATTTAGCAAAATCTTCAAAGTTGCTGGTCCACAATAGCTACAATTCAATTTTTCTTGAAATGGCTTTATTTTTAACATTATTTTATTCATGTTCTTGGTTATTAATTTTTAACGTTTAATAAATTTTTCATCTTTGAATAAATTTCCAAAGCTTTTTCTGATGACTCTTCTATAATAATAAAGCCAATCGTAGGCTTCCATTTGTTTATTATAGATATTATAACGCCTCTTTTTTTGTTATCTATGGGAAATAAAATATCTTTTATTTTCTCTAAAATAGCTCTTTCGGATAGTAATTTTTTACCGTAACAAAAGGAGTC
This sequence comes from uncultured Candidatus Saccharibacteria bacterium, assembly GCA_964609075.1. Taxonomy (GTDB): domain Bacteria; phylum Patescibacteriota; class Minisyncoccia; order Minisyncoccales; family GWA2-38-27; genus CAZDXV01. Next base: position 30,006 of record CAZSQP010000002.1, on the reverse strand, counting down.
TTGTGACAATATAAATGCTTTGTTTTTCCAATCGTTTCCGAAAATGGACTTTGCCACATCAAAAATATGAGTTCCACCCGTTCGACGCATGTTAGTCTCGATAATATACAGGGTTCTATTCTTTTTAGATAATACGAAATCTATATCAAAAAACCCCCTATATCCCAGCTCCCAAAATCTCCTTCCAACAAGAATCGACGCTCTATTTATTTTATTTTCAATATTTTTATCCAGAGCTCCTTTCCCCAGAGTAATTCCCAAAAAATTTCCTGCTTCAGCTACAATTTGGTCGCACACATAAGTAATTTTCGGACCTCTTTCCGATAAAAACAACTCAGACGACGGACACCCGCTGGATATACCCCTTTTCGCTTTAATGTATTCTTCAACTATGATTAATCCATCGTCCCAAATACAGTCATTATTAAATTCTTTGTTTATTTTCGATAATGTTTCATTCCAAGATTTGTTGTCCTTGTTTTTTATCATCAATGTCCCCCAGCCACCTTCGCTGAAATTTGCTTTAACCACACAGGAAATATTCTGGTTATAAAACCATCTTGCAACAGATATCGCTTCATTTTTACTCCTACAAACGATGCTCTTTGGAATATTAATGTCTTCATTCTTTATCTTACCTATCTCTAATCTCGATCCTATCTTTGAATCTAAAAATTTAACTGTCCAGTCTGAATTTTTATATGGTCTTTCTTCTACCTTAAAATTAAGGTTTTTTCTTTTTAAAAATTCTATAAAATTTATAAAAGCTGGCGTAACAGCATACGGCGAAATTCTTATACCCGGCTTATCTTTAATTATATCAGATATTTTTTTCAATAGTAATTTATCATTCATTATCGCTTCAGACAGACCAATATTAACCTTTTTCGGAGATAAGTTTAAACAATTTCTAAAACCTAATGCCGTTACATTATTTTTAAAAAGCAGAGAGGATATCGGAAACGGAGTTATGATAATTTTATCATCGCCTTCCCACAATAATGTTCTGTCGCATAGATTATGCTCTATTTGAATTTTTCTAATTTTTTCCTGTCTAGGCGTAACTTTACTCAAAGCATCTTCAAATACTTCTGCAATATTGGCTATAATTATAATTTTGTAATTCATATGATTTATAATATCAAAAAATAAGGGGGCGCACTACCCAAACGCCCCCAGATGCTAAACGTTACCCACTGACGATTAATCCGCATCGATCCATCGCTGTGATAAGAATCCTTTCGATTAAATCTCCGAAGGAATATCCTTCAAAGCTCGCCATCATCGTCAGCGTATTATTTAAACCATGATCATTCGGCCCGATACCCGGATTATAGTTAACCTCAAGAAGATAAATCCTGTTCTCCGGGTCCAGCCGATAGTCCATCCTTGCGTAGTCGCGGCAATCAGTCGCCTCAAAACAGATCTTACTGTATTCGCCCAGCTGCCCAATCACTTTATTAGACAGTTCTGCGCGAACCATCTGTTCTTTCTTTCCTCCCCATTTGTATTTATAAGACCTGATTTTTTCCTGTTCAGACCCTGCTTCTTCGAAAAGGAATTCCAACGGAGGAAAAACATGCAGATTAGAAGGATTGCCAATCACGCCGACCGAGATCTCTCTCCCCTGGATAAACCTCTCTGCCATTATCGGCTGTCGATATTTCTCCAAAGAATACAGAACCTTCTTGCGTAAGTCAGCTTCGTTGCCCACGACACAATCCTGGTAAATGCCGATACTGGCCTCTTCCCTCACGGGCTTGACTATCAAAGGAAAACCCAAGTCGTTCAGTTGCTCTTTGCCAGTCCTGAAAAGAACATGTGGAGCAACAGGAACGCCATACGAAACCAAGACCAGTTTTGTCTTCTCTTTATCAAGAGTGAAAGTCATGTTGCTCAATGAAGCCCCAGTGAACGGCATCCCCAATCCCTCAAGCATAGCAGGAACCAATGGCTCGTTTGCGTTTCCACCACCAAAGGCTTCTGCAAGATTGAGCACCATGTCAACTTTGCCTCGTCTCCTTTTCAATTCTTCCCACAAGTTCAAATCTGCCTTTAGGGCCTCAACTGCGTAGCCCCTTTTAGAAAGGATCTTTACAACCAGTGGTACTATAATTGTTATTTCCTGTTCACAAACTAAATCAGTTGGAACTCCCTTATCCAAATGTTCTGCCAGATTGTACAGCACAAGTATCTTTTTCATGGCTATGTCTCCTTCTGACTGAGTTTTCGGTTTAAACGATTTTTAAATGAACAATCTACTGGGTAGATTTTAAAATTATTTAATATTCTTCCCGATTCCCTTCTCTTCGGATTTACCGCAATAATACTTGGCTATTGCTATATCAAACACTCCCATGCCCATAGGGTTAAACATTATTGTTTCTTTTTCCTCTAATTTTTCAAAATAATTTCTACACACAACATCTGCGATATCTCTTACATTATCTTTTTTTAAACCTTTTTCTTTATGCATAAGTTCTATATCTGTGTTTTCCCTGCAAATCTCATCCCAATCGTCAACGATAATCGCGTTCTTAAAATATTCGAAAGTCTCTATTTTATAATCTCTCAAAGAAACGTTGAGCTGAAGAGATCCTTCTTTAGGTTTTTTATCGATATATCTTTCCTTTGATACTGTACAAGTAATAACTATATCAGAATTAAGGTAAGCCTCTTCCCATTTGTCGCTTATCTCAACTTTGCTTATATACTTTTTATCTATATTATTTTTATTAATCGATCTTATATCATACAAGAAAATTTTTTTTATTTTATTCCCAAATAAATCCATGGCCATTTTAAAATGATACTGACCGATGGGACCGAATCCTATTATTCCTAAATTAAACTCTTTTGCTTTTCTGATCTCGTTATAATATTTAATTATCAGCCCGCTTACCGAAGTTGTTCTTATTATACTTAAGAACGAAGTATTTATTATAGCCATAGGTTCTCCGGTTTCTGCTTTGTTTAATACAACCACACTATGAGCTCTTGGCAAGCCTTTTGCAATATTTCCGGGAAAGCTGGCAATCCACTTTATTCCGGCCGTGTTGAATTTCCCGCCGATATACGCCGGCATGGCAATAATCCTGTTCTCTAAATTTTTATACCTTAAATATGGTTTAATAGGTTGAGAAAAATCTTTTTTATCCAAACACCTCACTGCATCCTCTATTGTAGCAATGGTTTCGTTCCAATCAATTCCAATCTTTTTTAAATTTTCCTCGTTTAAATAAATCATTGGTTATATTTGTTCTATTCCAGAATACTTCTGCAAAAAACTGTCACACCAGCTTTTATTATATACCGTGTCAATATACCTGTCCCCCTTATCAGCAAACACAACTACGACAGTGGGTCTTTTCTTAAGTTTTTTATTCTTGAAATATCTTTTGACAGCGGAGAATACTGATCCAGAAGAGCCCCCAACAAATAAATTATGATTTTTCAGCAATTCGTGGCACATTTTTATTGTAGAAACCTCGTTGACAGTTACAACTTCATCTATTTTTGCATCTTTTAAAACGGTGGGTATGATACTGGATCCTATCCCTGGTATATATCTTTTTTTAGGAGCATCTCCGAATATTACAGAACCTATAATGTCAACCGCTACAACCTTTGCTTTGGGAAATACCTTTTTAATTTTTTGTGACAAACCAGTAATAGTTCCTCCAGAACTTACTCCAAGAAAAATATAATCAATATTATTTAATTCTTCACATATTTCTTTTCCTAACGTTTCTTTATAAGCCTCAGGATTATAAGGATTTCTATATTGATTTATCCAGTAAGAATTCGGAATTTTTTTTAATAGTTCTTGAACCTTTCTTATCCTATTCAATAAATATCCTCCATTTTTATCTGGTTCGGTAACTTTTATCATTTTGGTACTTAATGTTTTTATAATATATTCATTAATCGAAGATATATGTGGATCAACAACACAATAAAATTTTAACCCAAAATCCTTGCAATATGCAGAAAGCGCAATACCGAGATTTCCGGAAGACGATTCTATTACAACCGTGTCTCTATTGATTTCTCCCAAATCCATACCTTTTTTAAGCATATACAGTGCCGCCCTATCTTTTACACTTCCCATAGGATTATATCCTTCCAACTTTACATATAAATTAATATTATCCAAACCCTTCGGTTCAATCTTAACCATCGGAGTATCGCCTAGTTTGTCTAATATTTTTGAATAAATCATAGATAACCTATCTTTTATTATTCAAATTTCTATAGATATATAATTTATTCTTAAATGTTTTAAAAGTTATGCTTTTTTCGTTTTTGTGTTTATAAAATTCCGGAATTACTCTTACTTTGCCACAACCACCTTTGCAATCAAATACAAAATTAGGTATTGCCAATCCACTTACATTACCAATAAGATCTTGAGCTATCTCGAACATTTTTTGATAATCTGTCCAAAAATGTTCTGTTCCAAAAACCTCGTCGCACTGATAAAGATAATACGGCCTGACACCGTTCTGCAAGCATTTATATAATAATTTTCTGATGGTTTTACTACTATCGTTAATTCCTTTCAGCAATACTGATTGACTACCTAATATAATCCCGCCGATAGATAATTTCCTTAAAGCTCTAACAGTCGCCGGGCTAAATTCATCTGGATGGTTTAAATGGATATTAATATACAAAGGACTAAATTTTTTAAGCAACTTAACCAAATTATCGGTAATTCTCTCGGGACATGAAACTGGTGCTCTCGTCCCTATTCTTACAACTTCTACGCTTTTTATCTTTTTTATTCTTTCGAGAATTGTTTTTAAACCCGAATCTTCTATTGTTAATGGATCGCCACCTGAAATTATTACATCTTTTATCTGCTTATTTTCAGCAATATATTTGCAGGCGTCATCCAGCTGCTTTAAAGTTATCCTCTCGCAAGACTTCTTGATGCGTTTTCTTGTACAAAAACGGCAAGAGCTGAAACACATATCGGTTACTAGAAGCAAAACCCTATCCGCATACATATGGATCAACTTATCTGTTGCTTTTATGTCGTCTTCATTAAGTGGATCACTATCTCCTCTCAAATTAATTAATTCTTTTTTATCTGGTATAAATTGTTTATATATTGATTTTGATTTTAAACATTGTTTCAAAATGTGGGGAGAAATAAAAATCGGATACGATTTAACAACTTTTTCTAATTCCCGATAAAAATTAGCAGATTTTCTAATACCAGCCCGTTCAAAAGCAGCCCTTAATTTATCTACTGAGGATATTCCCATTTTTAACTGATTTTGCCATTTTTCCATTGTTTTATTCGTTTTCTCACCAAACGCAAATTTATATTTTCTTATACCATATACCTATAAAAAACGCAAGCCATTTCATCTCTAATTTTCAATTTTTAATTTTTGCAGTCTCGCCCCAATTTTTTTTGCTTAACTAATAAGACTGCAAAAAATTTTCTTTTTCCGCACACCCTAAAGTAAATTTTTTGCACCCGAGCCGATTTTTCAGTTTTATTCCTGCCTGCTGCCTGTGGCGGCGGACAAAATATCGTCAAAGATTTTCAATAAAAAAGATTCTAACTTCGTTGTATAAACTCGCAAATAAAAGAAATCCCTTCCGGGATTTTCTTTATTTCAAGAGAATTTTTAATTAAATAGCTTCCAGATTTCTTAAAGTCTCCTCGTAAACTTTTAAGGTCTTCTCTGCTTCTTCCCTGTCTAAGCTGTAATCTGGATCATGAACTACTTTGTTTCTAATTCTGTGAGCTTCTTTTATCTCATCCAACTTGGGAACAACCCCTTCTTCTATATTCTCTAGAATATCTCCTATTGTTTCCTCTTTATACCCCATCTTTTGAAAAACCTCCCAGAGAATATTATCTGCATCAATTAAAGCCATTTTAAACTCAGATTCTTTTCCAGAATCTAAATGTTTTAAAACATTATCCCATCTTTTCCCTATTTCCTTCCTCTCAAAAGGCTTATAAGACAGGGCTTCTGTATAGTCTTCAAAATACCTATACCTAAGCCAGCTGTTTTTTAGTAAAAGGAATAAAATCCAGGCGAAGAGATAAAGGCCTACAGCTATAAAGATAAATCTGATTACCTTATAAAAAGTATAATTCTCCGGGTTTAAAATAAATTGCCAAAAAGAATTCATTGAAAAAACTCTCCTATTTTTAGAATTTTATAATCTTCAAAGGGTTGGCCTATCAATTGAAAGCCCACGGGAAGCTTGCCTGCAAAACCACCCGGCACAGAAACTGCTGGAAGACCCACTAAGGCTGCAGGAGCTGTAAAAACATCGCATAAATACATAGAAACAGGGTCTGTAATCTTCTCCCCTATTTTAAAAGGAAGAGTAGGAGATGTGGGAGATAAAACAACGTCTACTTCTTCAAAAGCTTTATTAAAATCCTCTATAATCAAAGTCCTCACTTTTTCTGACTTTAAATAGAAAGCGTCATAATAGCCAGCAGACAAAGCATAGGCTCCAAGCATAATCCTTCTTTTAACCTCAGAGCCAAAACCTTTCTCTTTACTCTTTTTATAGACATCAAGCAAGCTATCTTCCTTTTCTGAAAGACCGTATCTCATGCCATCATACCTTGCTAAGTTAGATGAAGCTTCAGAAGTATTAATTAAATAATAAGTAGGAACAGCATACTTAGTATGAGGCAGACTTATCTCTTTTATCTCAGCTCCCATCTTCTCGTATCTTTTAACAGCTTCTTTTACTACTTTCTCTACTTCTCCATCCATTCCCTTAACAAAGTATTCTTTAGGAACTCCAATCCTAATCTTTTTAATATCAACTTTAACATCCTTCTTCCAAGAAAAATCAATACTAGTAGAATCCATCTTATCCTTTCCGGTTAATTCTTTAAAAACAAGAGCTGCATCTTCTGCTGTCTTGGCAATAGGACCTATTTGGTCCAAAGAGGAAGCAAAAGCTATCAAGCCATATCTAGAAACAGCTCCGTAAGTAGGTCTTAAACCCGTTACCCCGCAAAAAGAAGCAGGTTGCCTTACAGACCCCCCTGTATCAGATCCTAGAGCATAAACCGCCATACCTGAAGCTACAGCCGCAGCAGAGCCTCCGGAACTGCCTCCTGGAACCATTTCTAAATCATGGGGATTCTTAGTAGGAAAAAAGGCAGAGTTTTCAGTAGAAGCTCCCATACCGAATTCATCCATATTTGTCTTTCCCAGAACAACAGCCCCTAGACTAAGCAGTTTATCCATAACTGTAGCATTATAGGGAGAAATATAGTTCTCTAGAATCTTAGAACCTGCTGTAGCTTTAACCCCTTCAACCAAAATATTGTCTTTTACTGCCATGGGAACACCAGCTAAAAGAGGAACCTCTTTTCCAGAAGAAATCAACTCATCCACTTTTTTAGCCTGAGATAAAGCTAGGTCTTCTGTTGTTGTAATAAAAGCTGATATATCTTTATCTTTTTTCTTGATTCTACTTGAAAAAGACAAAGCAAGCTCTCTTGCAGAAAACTTTTTATTAATTAGTCCCTTGTGGATTTCGTAGATAGTAAGCCCTCTATGATTCATAAATTACTTTCTCCCCTTTATATAAAGATTTTTACTCGCGCAAAATTAAGAATCTCCGTAAATTCTTAATCCGTCAATTAAACCTTTCAAACCCTGCCCTACGCGAAGAGTGTTTTCCCCAGGTCTCAACTTTCCGGAGCAACTACTACTGGACTCTTCAAGTTCTCCATTGACAAATAATTTTGTTTCGCTTCCGTTATAAGTTAGAGCAAGATGAGTCCATTTGTCCAATTTGAAAGAGAACTCTGAATTAATGGGAGAACACCCAGTTGGAGTACCATTGTCCATTATATGCATTGTTACCCCCATATTTCCACCATTATAACTCCATTCTAAAATACCGTCCCAATAGACAATCGGAGTAATAGAACAACTTTCCGTCAGCTTTATCCAAAGCTCTATTGTAACATTTCCATTATCAGGAACTTTAACTACACCACTTAGCATTTCACAATCCCCATTATCACCCAGATCTACAGCGCCTCCAAACACTCCTTCGTCAGAAAAACTACAACAGGTACAATTAAAATTAGGTCCGACACCGCTTGAATCTTTAAAATCTCCGTCAAAGCTCCACTCTCCTAAAGGATAAGCACCCAGGGCATTCTTGATATTGCTGCTGAACTGTTTCGCTCTCCCCAGTTCAGCTCTTTCTTTGGCCCCTTTGATAGCTACCAAAACAATACTGGACAACAACCCTATAATAGCTATTACTACTAAAAGTTCTATTAATGTAAAAGATTTTCTCATTTTTAAAATATATTTTTAACTTTAAGATATCCTTTTGAAGAATCAGGGAACAGTTCCTTTGTCTTCTCAACTCTTTCAACCTCCTCTGGATCCGCCTTGTCCTCCCTCATAATCTGAAGTTTCTTTTTAAAAAATCCTTCCACAGGATGAAAGGTAGGATCTACATCTGTTTTGAGCTCATCTAAAGCATTAAAATAATCTAAAATAGAAGAAAGATCTTTCTGAAACTTTCCTAATTCCTTCTCCTCTAATCCCAGCCTGGCAAGATCTGCTATACGTTTTACTTCCTTTTTATCTATCATTTTGGGACCTCCATTTGGTCTGTTTCTGTTAAAACCTCATGAAGTTCGTCTAAGTTTTCTAAAACAAGGCCTGCTCCCCTAACTACAGCAGTCATGGAATCCTCAACAAGCCTGGTTGGTATTTTAACCTCTTGCTGTATTAAAACATCAAGCTTCTTTAAAAGGCTTCCTCCTCCAGCCAGATATATTCCCTTATTCATAATATCTGCTACAAGCTCTGGAGGTGTTTCTTCAATAGTATCTTTTACAGAGGTAACTATCTGCCTTACAGATTTTTCCATAGCCTTCCTTATATCCTTATCTGAAACTATTATTTCCTCTGGTAAACCGGTTATTAAATTCCTTCCTCTTAAAGGCATCTCTGAACTTTCTTCCAAAGGCATAGCAGACCCTATATTTATTTTAGCCTTCTCAGCCCCCCTTTCTCCTATTAAAAGCTTATACTCTTCTTGAGCGTACCTTACAATATCCTGATTAAACTTATCTCCTGCTATCTTTAAGGATTTAGCCAAAACAACCCCTCCTAGAGAGAGAACAGCTACTTCAGTAGTTCCTCCCCCGATATCCACTATAAAGTTGCCTCCAGGCTCCTGAACGTCTAATCTAGCCCCTATGGCAGCGGCCATAGGCTCTTCTATCAAGAAAACCTGCCTTGCCCCTGCATTTTTAGCAGCATCGCAGACAGCTTTCTTTTCAACTTCTGTTACGCCGTAAGGTATACCTATTATTACTCTGGGCCTAGGGCCTATAATAAATTTTCTTTTGTGGACTTTTTCTATAAAGTACTTGAGCATCTCTTCTGTAACTTCAAAATCAGAAACTACTCCATCCACTAAAGGACGAGTAGCTGTAATATATCCCGGAGTTCTTCCTACCATTCTCTGAGCTTCTGTTCCTATAGCTAAAACCTGTCCCGTCTTCTGGTTTATAGCTACAACAGAGGGTTCATTGATAACAATACCCCTCCCTTTTACGTAAACTAAAGAGGTCGCTGTTCCTAGATCAATAGCTATATCATGCGAAAATTTACTTAAAACTCTGTTTATCATAATTTAATATGCTTGGGCAAATAGCCATTTTTGAGAAGTTTTTTTACCGCAGAAAATACACTTTCCTTTAGAAGAATCGGAAAAGAGAAGACGAGTAGTAGCTTTTGTCTCTCTTTTAATCTTTTTCTCGCATTCAGGATTTCCGCACCAGAAAGCTTTGACAAATCCCTTCTCTTTTTTAATCACCTCTTTAAATTCCTTATACTCAGAAACTTCTTTGGTATTCTCTTTTAAGTGCTTTTTACTCTTTTTAAATAACTCCTCTTGAATAGAACCCAGCGTCTTTTCTATTTGAGAAGAAAGAGAATTGAAAGATACTGATTTTTTCTCTCCACTGTCCCTTCTGACCAAAAGGGCTTTTCCTTCTTTTAACTCTTTTTCTCCAATATCAATTCTTAAAGGAACTCCTTTTACTTCCCAGTCATTATATTTCCATCCTAAGCTATAATTTTCTCTTAAATCCACTTCTACCCTAAAATTTTTCAAATCCTTTTTTATCCTATCTATTTTTTGAGACAACTTTTTATCTATCTTTCCTTTTTTCAAAACAGGAACTATAACGATTTGAATAGGAGCTAGTCTGGGAGGAAGAATAAGTCCAGAATCATCTCCATGAGACATGATTAAAGCCCCTATGCTTCTAGTAGAAAGACCCCAAGAAGTTTGCCAGGGAGACTTTTCTTTTCCTTCTTTGTCTGAAAACTTAATATCAAAAGCCTTAGCAAAGTTCTGCCCTAGATCATGAGACGTGCAACCCTGAAGAGCCTTTCCGTCCGGCATAAGCATCTCATAGGTATAAGTAGTTAAAGCTCCAGGGAACTTTTCAGCGTCTGACTTTATGCCTGTATAACCTGCAATGGCAAAATAATCTTGATAAAGCTTAATATATCTTCTCATTATTTCTTCTGCCATATCCGTAGCTTCTTTATGGGTAGAATGAACTGTATGACCCTCTTGCCACAAGAACTCTGTTGTTCTTAAAAATAATCTAGATCTCATTTCCCAGCGAACAACATTAGACCACTGGTTTATCAAGAGAGGAAGATCTCTCCAAGAGTTAATCCAGTCAGAAAACATGCTGTAGATAATAGTTTCAGAAGTAGGCCTAACAACAAGCTTCTCTTTGAGTTCTTTTCCTCCTCCGATAGTGACAACAGCAAGTTCTGGAGAAAACCCCTCTATATGCTCTTTCTCCTTTTTAAGAAACTTTTCTGGTATGAAAAGAGGAAAATAGGCATTTTTGACTCCAACCTCTTTAATCATTTCATCCAAAACTCCCTTAATATTTTCCCAAAGAGAAAAACCATAAGGCCTAATCACCTGACATCCTTTTACGGGCGCGTAATCTGCCAGTTCAGATTTTATAATCACGTCTGTGTACCACTGAGAGAAATCCTCTGTCTTTTTAACCAAATCTTTTTTCTCCATCTTAAAATATCCTTATTATATCTCTTATTGTTATAAACACCATTAGAAGGATAAGAAGGATAAAGAATATACCGCTTATCTTCTCTACAACCTTAGCATTCAAGGGCTTCTTTCTTATCTTCTCAATAGTCAGAAACAAAAGCCATCCACCGTCTAGAGCCGGTATAGGAAGGATATTAATTATAGCTAAATGAACTGTAAGCACTGCTACAAAATTGAGAAAATAACTTACTCCCAAGCCTCCTACTCGAGAGAAAAGCTGGAATATACCAACAATACCTGTTACCTCCATACCAGTAGGTACTCCTTCTCCCCGAAAAAGATTTACAAGAAGAATGCCCCATCCCTCTATTATTCTCCAGGTCAGACTTCCTGTGGCCAAAACCCCTCTCCAAATAGATTCATACCAGGGATAGGAATCTAAACCCGTTCTTACTAAAGCTATTCCCATAGCACCCTCTTCTTCCGGAGGAGAAACTCTGGGAGTTAAAGAAACTTCGAAATTATTTCCCCCTCTCTGTATTTCTAGAGTAACTTCTTCTCCTTTATAGTTTTTAACAAGATCTTTTACCTCCTTCACTTTGTCTATTGTCAAAAATCCATTTATCTCAGAACCCCTTATAATATCTCCTGTTTCAAGTCCTGCTTCCTGAGCAGGAGAGTTCTCTGCCACCCCTATAATCTGAACTTTTGGATCTACTACTCCCTCAGCCGAATCATCAATAATAGTAGGAGAACCTAAAGCCATAACAATACTTAATAGAATAGCTGCTATAATCCAAAAAGAGATAACTCCTCCTGCAATTATCAGGGCTTTCTGCCAATAGGGTTTAACTGTAAAGCTTCTCGGCTCCTCGATTCTCTTTTCCTGTCCATATATCTTAACAAAACCACCAAAAGGCAAAAGATTTAAGGAATAAAGAGTCTCCCCTATTTTCTTTCCCCATATTCTAGGAGGATAGCCGAAACCAAACTCTTCTACTTTTACTCCAAACTTTTTTGCTAAGAGAAAGTGACCCAACTCATGAAAAAAGATAAGAAGTATTAAAGAAACAATAGCTATTATTACTGTAATCATATCTCCTGTATAGATTTCTTTTTATTTTCAACCAACTCTTTAACTTTGTTATTATAATCGTCTATAAGTTTTTGAAGTTCGTCTTTTGCTTTAAACTTATCATCTTCTCTTATCTCCCCCGCCTCCTCTTTCTTTTGAATATCATGCCAAGCTTCTTCTCTCCACCTCCTTATTGTCTTTCTTGCCTCCTCCTGTTTTTCTGAAAGAAGATTTACCAACTTATCCCTATACTCTTGATTCATAGAGGGGAGATCTATTCTTATCAAATCTTTATCTACAACAGGAGAAGCTCCAAGATCCTCTTTGGCCAAACTCTTCTCAATCGGCTCTAAGTAAGACTCGTCCCAGGGTTGAATCACAATCTGTTTTGGGTTGGGAGTAGATATGGCAGCAAGCTGTTTTAAAGGAAACTTTTGACCGAAACAATCGATCACCACGTCTTCAACTAAAGAGGGATTAGCTCTGCCTGTTCTTATCTTTCTAAGCTCTTCTTTTAAATGATTAGTAACTTTTTCTAACTCCGGTTTTATTTTATCTACGTCTCGATACATAAATTAAAGATGAATTAAAAGATTTTCAATAGCTAACTTACAACTTATATTAGTAGTATAAAGCAAAAAGCGAATTGTTTGAAGTTCTTTAATAAAAGATGACAGGTTCTCAAAAGAATTTTCTTTCGTGATTAAAATTTTTCTTAAGTGTTCCAACCATAAAGAAAAAACCTCCTCTGCTTTTCTTCTTTCTTTACTCAGTTCTTTAGCATATTTAAAACGTTCAGAAAGAAAAGAATTCTTAAGTTTAAAAAGATCATCTATTATTTTTTCTCTTTCTTCCAATTTCTGAGGATCTGAAAGAAAATCAATAACTCTTCCCGGTCTTCCTAGAGAAATAGAGGTTAGCTTTTCTGCTTTCTTTTTCGAAATTCCTTTTTTAAGAAGGTACTTTTCAATCAGCTCTTTTTTAACAGGAGAAAATCTCATAATTTGAACCCTTGAAGTAATTGTAGATAAAAGGGTCTCTGGATATTCTGTAATCAAGATTAGGAGAGTATCTCCTTTAGGCTCCTCTAAAAGCTTTAAAAAAGAACTCTGAGCTTCAAAGGTCATGGTATGAGCTTTATCTATTATCCCTATCTTTAAAGAAGCAGAATAAGGTTTAAAAGACAAACGGGAAATAAGGTCTCTTATCTGGAAAATCTGGATTTTTTCCTTCTCGGGCTCTATTAGAATTAAGTCAGGATGCTTTTCTACAGAAGAACCGCACAGATAATTTCCAAGCTCCAAAGCTAAAGTTTTTTTACCTATCTTCTCTTGTCCTGAAAAAAGAAGGGCATGAGGAAGCTTTTTCATCTCTGATGCTTTTTTTAGGAACTGCCATTGTTTCTCATGGCCTATAATCATTTTTTAGACATTATACTCTTTTTATAGGCATCCAGATTCTCTAAAACTACCCCCGTTCCTTTAGCTACGCATAAAAGAGGATCTTCTGCTATAAAACAAGGAACACCGGTTGACTTAGCTATCAACTCGTCTATATTCTTAATCAAAGCTCCTCCTCCTGAAACAATCATTCCCTTATCCATGATATCAGCTGAAAGTTCCGGAGGAGTTTCTCTCAAAACTTTTTTTACTACTTGCACGATTTCATTAAGATTTTCTGATATAGCCTCACATATTTCATTAGAGGATATTTTAATATTCTGAGGCAGGCCGGAAACCAAATGCCTTCCTCTTATCTCCATTTCCTGGGGTTTTTTCTCAGGAACAGCTGTCCCTATTTTTATTTTGATTTCCTCTGCTGTTTGTTCTCCTACGGCTAGGTTATGTTTTTCTTTGATATAGTTTGTAATAGCAACATCCATCTTATCTCCTCCTACCCTCAAAGAATTCCAAGTAACCACTCCTCCAAGAGAAATAACAGCTACTTCAGAAGTTCCTCCTCCAATATCAATTATCATGTGTCCAGAGCAAGAGTTTATAGGTATACCAGCCCCTATAGCTGCCAGAACAGGCTCTTTGGCAAGATAAACTCCTTTGGCTCCAGCTGCCGTACCTGCTTCAACAACAGCCCTTTTCTCAGTTGAAGTAATGCCAGCAGGAACTCCCACTAAAAGCTCTGGTTTTAAAAATCTGACAGTTCCTGGTACCTTTCTGACAAAATGACGAATGATAGCTTCTGTTACCCTGTAATCTGCTATAACTCCATCTTTCAGAGGCCTGTAAACTCTGATAGTGTCTGGTGTCCTTCCTGTCATCTCCTTTGCTTCTTTTCCTACAGCTAAGACCTTATTCTCTGATAGGGCTACTGCCACCACAGAGGGCTCGTTTAAAACAGCTCCTTTTTTGGAGATAAAAACAATTGAATTACAGGTGCCAAGATCTATACCTATTTTTCTAATAATCATATTCTTTTAATATCAGCTCCTAATTTTTTTAACCTTTCTTCTATCTTTTCATAACCTCTGTCTATCTGATAGATGTTGTTGATTACCGTCTTCCCTTCAGCTATTAGGCCAGCTATTATGAGAGCAGCTCCCGCTCTTAAATCAGAACTTGGTATTTCTCTTCCGTAAAGCTTGGTAGGACCGTACACTATTCCCCTATGAGGATCACAGAATATAATGTCAGCTCCCATTTTATTTAAATCTTCCAAATATTTCAATCTGCCCTCATACAAGGGGTCATGAATTAAAGTCGGACCAGGCGTCTGAGTAGCTAAAACTCCAATCTCTGGCTGTAAATCAGAGTGAATACCAGGATAAGGCAAACTCTGAATCTTGTCTATTTTCAGATCCGAGGGAAATACTTCTATAGTCTCTCTATCTTTTATCTCAAGTTTAGCCCCAAAGTCAGAAAGTCTTTTTAAGAAGAGATCTAAAAAAGAAAGCTCTGCCTTTTTAATAACAGCATGTCCCTTGGTAGCCAAAATAGCTGCTATAAAAGTTCCTGTTTCAATTGGATCTGATATTATTTTACATTTAAAACCTTTTAGTTTCTTTTTACCTTTTATCTCAAAACTATGACATCCTTTATCCTCTATTTCAGCTCCCATTTGCCTTAAAACATTTATTAGCTCTTGTATCTGGTAATCTTGGTCTGCTGTCTTTAAAGCTGTTTTCCTGAGATTGCTGCTGGCAAATAAGAGAACGTTTTCTGTGGCTGTAACACTAAACTCTCTTAAAACAACTTCGATAGGTTTTCTTTTATCAAACTTTAAAAGCGTATTGTAGCTGGATTTGAAACCAGAATCTTTTTCAAAAACAAAAGAATTATCTTTGGTAGAATGCTTAACTCCCATTTGAGAAAAGGCATCGAGATGAGTGTCTATGGGACGCGAACCTATAAGACAACCCCCAGGAGGAGGAATCTCTATTTTTCCGAATCTAGCTAGAAGAGGACCTGTTATTAAAATAGAGCCTCTTAAGAATCTTACTATTTCCTTGGGAAGACGAGAAAGATTAAGAGAAGAATTTTTAATTCTTATCTTTCTCTTGCCCTGCCATGATACTTCAGAACCCATGCCTTTCAAAATCTCTATCATCTTAAAAACATCCTCTATTAAGGGGATATTATCAATTTCACAAGTCTCATCAGTTAAAAGAGTAGCAGCAAGTATGGGAAAAGCTACATTCTTAGCTCCTCTTATCTCTACCTCTCCTTCAAGCTTTTTTTTACCTTTTATTACAAATTTACCACTCATACAATTATATTCTATATTAGTCTAAATTATTAAGATTGGCAAGCATGAAAAAGAGCCTAGAATCCTACCTGGGCTTTCTCTAAACTAATCAATTAAAGCCTTCTCCTCCCTTTATTATTTTTAAAATACTCTACTATTATTATAACAAAAACCATTATTTAAAAAATCTTTATTTTCTGATAAAATTATAATATGGCAAAAAGAAAGAGAATTACTCTAATAATTGTTTTAACTATACTTTTTTTAATTGTAGCTCCTTTAGCTATCTCTTACTCTTTAGGATGGAGATTTGACTGGCAAGAAAGAGAAATAACAAGACCAGGTATTTTCTTTTTCAAGACAAGACCTAATTCTGCAGAAGTCTTTATTAACCAAGAATCAAAAGACAAGACAGATTTCTTTTTTGGCTCTGTAGTCATAGAAAATCTTTTACCAAAAAAATACCAGGTTGAGATTAAGAAGGAAGACTATCACAGTTGGAAAAAAACACTGGAGATAAAAAGAGGCGAGGTAACAGAAGCTAAAAATATTGTTTTAATTCCAAAAAACCCAAATTTTGAAAAAATATCTCAGAATACAAAATCTTTTTACTACAAAGATAAAGAGATAGTTTTAGAAGAGAACGGAGAAAAGTGGAGTTTAAAGCTATATAACCCTGGAAACAAAGTAAAAAGCCATCTGGCAGACCAAGATGACTTTTCCAAAAACCTTTCTCAAATAGTTGATGTATTATTTCTCTCTGATAATCTTTTAATAAAGCTTTTTGAAAAAGAAAGTTTTAAATACTATCTTTTAGAAAGGAACCCTCTTGTTATAACCACCTTAAGCTTTCTACCAAGCCCAGAGAAGGTCCTTCCAGTATCTGAAGATATAATCTTCTTTCTCAAAGAAAAAGAGTTAAAGAAAGCTGACATTTCTAAAAAAGAAATAAATCCCTTATTAGAAAACATTATTTCTTTTGAAATAGAAGATAATAAGGCTTTTTATCTTGATTCTGAAGGATTCCTTTTTGAAAACGATTTATCCTTTCAAAACGAAAGAAAGCTTAACCAAAAAGCTTTCCCTATTAAAAAAGAGACCGAATATACTCTAAATTATTCTTCGCCCTATTTCTTTCTAAAAGAAAAAGATAGCCTTTACCTTTTAAAAGAAGGCTCTTTTGAAAAAATATCGGATAAAGCTAAAGAATTTAAACTCTCTCCAGATAAAAATAAACTTGCTTATTTCAATAACGGAGAACTCTGGATCTATTTTCTAGAAGACACCGACGAATATCCAAAGAAAAAATCAGGAGATAAGGTATTTATTACCCGCCTTTCAGAAAAGATAAATAATGTTTTCTGGTACACAAACCATTATTTAATCTTTAGTACAGATAAAGATATAAAAGTAACTGAAACAGATGACAGAGATAAAATAAATATTGTTTCTCTAGCTCAATTTAATAATCCTGATATACTTTGGAAAAACAATAACATTTACCTTCTCTCAGAAAATAATTTCTATTATTCAGAAAAACTAATACCTTAAAAAAGTACAATTAGTTCTCTAAGTCCTATTCTTTAGACTGAATTTTGGACTTCAAATCTTTCCATTTCATTTCTCCTTCTTCTCCTAAATCGCATATCTCTCTGTATTCACAATATCCACAGGGCCATTTAGCAGGATACTCAGGTATTCTAGCTGGAACTACATCAGACTCTATCTGTCCTTTCAGTTTTTTTAATCCCACTATCATTTTTTCTGTTTTTTTCTTATCATAATCTACAACGAATTCTTTTAATTGAAGTTTATCTTTATCCACATAAAGAAGAATACCTTTTGGTATCCTAAAATAATGAAGATAAAACTGAAGTTGATCAACGTTGTCTTTTTTAGGTTCTGTCATTTTTTGAAACATCATACTATTCATGCTTTTAATATCCAAAACATAAAGGTCTTTTCCATCAGAAACTATAGCATCGGCTCTTCCTCTCACAAGCTCCTGAGGAGGAATATCTACTTCAGAAGCTACTACATGAATATCTCTAGTACTCAAAAGAGGCTTCATTATTAGCTGGTGCATATGATCTCCATGATCAAACAATCTTAAGATATTAGCTTCGAGATCCTTCTTGGGAGCATTTTTAAATTTAAAGAAAATCTGGCGAGGGCACTTTCCCGCTTGAGAAACATAAAAGCTTGTCTGAGATCTACTCTTTTCTTTATCTAAATAAAACTTATCTATAATTTCTTTAAGCATTAGTCTAGTTTAACTCCTAAAAAGTTTTAAAGCAAACAAAAAGGCGGAGAGCAACCCTCTCCGCCAAATATATATCTTTATCTTTTTTTCCACTGAGGAGCTCTTCGAGCTCTTTTTAATCCGAATTTCTTTCTCTCTCTCATTCTGGCATCCCTAGTCAAAAATTCTCCTTTCTTCAATTTCTTTCTTAATTCCGGATCAAATTGAACCAAAGCTCTTGAAATACCATGTTTTACAGCTTCAGCCTGAGAATGAATTCCTCCTCCTTTTACTTTTACTGTAAAGCTAAAATCATCAGATACTTTTAATTTTTTTAGAGGAGAAGTAACTATTTGCTGCATTTCAAAAGTAGGAAAGTACTTATCAAAATCCTTTTCGTTTATAGTTATCTTTCCTTTTTTCTTAAAAAGACGAACTCTAGCTACAGAAGTCTTCCTTCTTCCTATAGCTTCAATATATTTCTTTGAGCTTTTCTTTTTTTCTGCCATTTTACTCTATTTTTAACCTCTTAATTTGTTCTTCTCTTAATTTGTTTTTGGGCATCATGCCGAATACAGCTCTCTTTAAAGCTTCTCCAAGCTCTATCTTGCTTAAGGGCTTCTCTTTCAATCCCCCTAAATACCCCGAATGACTGTAGTATTTTTTTTGCTGAAGCTTTTTTCCTGTAAGCTTTATCTTGTCTGAATTTTTAACAATAACAGAATCTCCCATATCTTTATACGGAACAAAATCCTCCTTTCCTTTGCCTCTTAAAAGATTCGCTATCTCTACAGCCAGCTTTCCCAATATTCTTCCTTGAGCGTCTATTGTATGGATTTTCTTTTTCATACTAATTCAATAAAAGCCATTTTAGCTCCATCTGATTTTCTAGGGCCCAGTTTCAATATCCTGGTATATCCCCCCTTTCTGTCTTTATATTTTGGAGCTATTTCTTTGATTATTTTTGAAACTAAATCTTTTGAAAAATACTTTTTTAGATATCTCCTAGAATTTAAATCTGATTTTTTGGCTTTGGTTATCATCTTTTCAGCTAAAGGTCTTATCTCTTTTGCTTTCGCCTCTGTGGTCTTGATCTTTCCATTAAGAAAAAGAGATCTGAGAAGAGATCTTTTTAAGGCATTCCTTTGGTCTCTTTTTCTTGAAAGTTTTCTCCCTTTCTTAAGCTTTTTCATTTTAACTCCAAATCCAGCTTCTTTAAAACTTTTTTAATTTCTTTTACAGCTTTATCCCCCAGACCTTCCATTTCCTCTAAGGTATCTTCTGACTTTCTTAAAAGCCCTCCTACTGTCTTTATATTGTTATCTTCCAAAGCATTGATTGTCCTGGTAGAAAGATTAAGCTCCTCTATTTTCTTTTTAGTAATATCCTCTTCTTTTTTAGTCCTTTTCTTGGTTTCCTTGGGAGCTTCTTCAAAAGGTTCTTTTAGAAGAGAAAAGTGGCTTACCAAAATCTGACAGGCCCTCTGAAAAGCCTCCTGAGGAGTAACTATACCGTCTGTTTCTATCTCTAAATTCAATCTATCAAAGTCTGTTCTCTCCCCCACCCTCATATTCTCAACATTAAAGCTTACTTTCCTTACTGGACTAAAAAGAGCGTCTAAAGGAAGAACTCCTGTTTCTGTCTTTCCTTTTTCCTTCCTCTGTTCTACTGTCTGATATCCTATACCCTGTTCTATCTTTATTTCCATTTCTAATGAAGATTTCTTGTCTGTTAAGGTAGCTACATGACAATCTTTATTAATAAGTTCTACTTGACTAGGAAGATCAAAATCCGAACCCTTAACTTCTTTTGCTCCTTTTACTTTCAAAGTAGCTGTCTGAGCTTCTGGTTCATAAACCTTGAATCTCATTCCTTTAATATTCATCAGAATAGTGAGAACATCCTCCAAAACGCCTGATAAAGTGGAATACTCATGCTGAGCTCCCTTTATTTTAACCTCTGTCACAGTAGACCCTTTTAAAGAAGAAAGGAGAACTCTTCTTAAGCTATTCCCAATAGTAACCCCGTATCCGGGATAAAGAGCTTCTATTTCAAAAACAGCTTTGTTGTCTTTTTCTTCTGAAACTTTTGGTTTTTTGGGTAAAAACTCCATATTTTTAAATTTAAATTATTATCTTGAATAGAACTCGAAGATAGCTGATAATTCAGCTGGAGGAGCTACTTCATCTAATGAAGGTTCTCCTATAACCTCTCCTTCCATTTTAGAAGATGACACCTTCAACCAAGAAGGAGACGTTTTCTTTTTTAAAATAGTAGAAAGATTTTTAAAAACCTCTTTCTTTTGCGATCTAGAACTTAAACTAATCACATCTCCTTTTTTAACTTCGAAAGAAGGAGTATCTGTTTTCCTACCGTTTACCAGAAAATGCCCATGAGAAACAAGCTGCCTTGCTTGTATTCTAGAAGGAGTAAAACCAATCCTAAAAACAACATTATCCAGACGGCTTTCCAGTTTTTTAATAAGAAAAGCTCCAGTATCTTCTACCTGTCCCCTCTTTTTAAAAGCCTGCTGAATGTAGTTTCTAAACTGTTTCTCTCTTAAATGATACCACCTTTTAAGCTTCTGCTTTTCTTGAAGTTCTTTAGCATACTCTGAAACATTCCTTCTTCTTCTTTTAGGTTTTTGTCCGGGAGGATAAGATCTCCTTACTAAAGCGCACTTTTGTGAAAAACACCTATCTCCTTTTAAAAACAGTTTTGTTCCTACTCTACGACAAATTTTACATTTATTTTCTGCCATAATTACACTCTCCTAGCTTTTTTAGGACGGCATCCGTTATGTGGAATAGGAGTAACGTCCTTTATAGATATTATTTCCAATCCCTTGCTGGCTAAAGATCTGATAGCAGAATCACGGCCAGAACCTATTCCTTTTACAAAAACCTCAACCTCGTCTACGCCTATTTTTCCTGCAGAAAAAGCTATAGATTCTGCTACCTTAGAAGCTGCAAAAGGAGTAGCTTTTTTGGTTCCTTTAAATCCTATAGAGCCTGCACTAGACCAGGTTAGAACATTCCCAGAAGAATCAGTCAGGGTAATAACCGTGTTGTTGTATGAAGAGGAAATGTAAACACGGCCTTCTTTTGAAGAAAGCTTTTTAATTTTAATGTTCTTTTTGACTCCAGCCTCTACTTCTTCTTTTTCTTTTAGAAGCTCTTCTTTTGTTTTTTGAACAACTCTTTTCTTTCCCATAGTTATTATTTAGGAGTAGGAGCAGCTTTTCTTCCAGAACCCATTGTCCTTCTAACATTACCTCTTACTGTTCTAGTGTTGGTTCTAGTTTTCTGTCCTCTAACAGGAAGACCTTTTTTGTGACGAACGCCCCGCCAGGAATTAATATCTTTTAATCTCTTAATATTAACTGTTTTTTCTCTTCTTAAATCCCCCTCTATCTTAAAGTTTTTTTCTATAACATCCTTTAACTTGTTAACCTCATCTGCTTTCAATTCAGAAGTCTTCTTTTGTGAATCTATTTTGGCTTTTGATAAAACTTTCTTGCTTAAAGAAGGTCCTATTCCATAGATATAGGTTAAGGCTACTTCTATATTCTTTTTTTCAGGTATATCAACCCCTGCGATTCTTGGCATAATTATCCTTGTCTTTGCTTGTGTTTAGAATTTTTACAGATAACATAAACACGCCCTTTTCTTCGAACGATTTTACAGTCTTTGCACATTTTTTTTACAGATGAACGTACTTTCATAATAAAGATTTATTTTCCTCTATAAACAATCCTTCCTCTTTCTTTATCATAAGGACTCATTTCTACAGTAACCTTATCTCCAGGCAAAACTTTTATTCTGTACATTCTTAACTTACCGGCCAAATGAGCTGTAATTTCTGTTCCATCGTCCAATTCTACCTTAAAAGTAGTGCTGGGTAAAGCTTCCTTAACTGTTCCTTTTTTTTGAATAACTTCTTTTTCTGCCATTGTATAGCTAATATCCTAACAAATAATTTCTTATTGGTCAAGTATTAATTCTAAGTTTATTTCTTTAATGTCATCTGGAAGACTTCTCCTCCAAAAAGGCCAAGATTTCACTTCTACTTTTTTAACACCAGATAGCCTGCCTAAGAAAAGTTTAGCCTCGTTTAAACCTTGACCTGCAATAGACCTTTTAACCTTCTCTAAATTGATATCTTTAAAAACCACGGCCTTAATCGTTAGATTAAGAGAAACTTCATCAGAATTAAGAGAACCAACAGAAAAGTCAAGTTCAAGAGAATTTTCTAAAACCCTCATTTCCTCTGAAACCATAGATTCTATTAAAAGAAGGGCAAATTCTTCCATATTTTCTTTATCTACAGCCAGTCCTTGAGATTTTACTTCTACTTTATAATCGAAAGAATCACCTTCCTCTCCTTTTTCTTTTGAGGGCTCTTTATTCAAAACCTCATGAGACAAAGAGTCAGAAAGAAGAATGTGGCTCTCAGAAAGAGTTTCCCCTAAAAACTGGATATTCTCTTCTTTTAGTTCGGATATCACTTCAGACTCTGCTTTATTTAAATCTTCCTCCTTTACTTGAGCTACCTCTCCTTTAAAGCCTCCTTTCATATCAGAAAATGACTTTCCATAAAAGGTAGTATATCTTTCAGTGCCAGCCCAAGCAGGGATAGAAAAAGTAGAAGGCCCGATATTATACTTCTCTCCTGCCTCTGCGGCCCACACTTCAATGTCAGTCTGACCTGGCACAAACTCTCCTCCTTCATAATGTCCCCCTTCAATAACCTCTCTCTCTTTGGTTCTAAAAAGTTTACCCTCAGAAGAGACAAATCTAGTATTGGCTACAAGAGTTTGATTATAGGTTGAATGAGCGTTGTAAACTGTAATAACGCCCTCAGCTCTCGATTCTTTGACCTTTTTTCCCGTAGAAGAAAAGGTTTTCTCTTTTGTCTTTTTAACATCAACCTTCTCTAGAGGAAGAACTCCTGTTTCAACCCATTCTTCAGGGCCCCCTTCAACACTCTCTTTCAAAGATAATTTATAGTCGAAATCTAAGGAATCTTTTTGAGGCCATATCTCTATTTTAATATCAGAGAAAAAGAAGAAACCCACAAAAGCTACAACAACTAATCCCAAAATTGAAAAAATCAGACTCTTAAGAAAAACTCTTCTTGACTTCTTTTGAGGCTTTCTTTCTTCTGTTTTCTCTTCTTTCTCCTCTAATACAGTTTTCCTGGGAGGTATAATGTCGTAAAATTTATTGGGCATAAACAATTAAAGAAAGTGGTGTAAACTGAGGGTTTTTAATTTCTCCTGGAGAAAATAATTCAACCTCAAATCCACCTTCTTCTTTTAAAATATTTGATATATCTGGTAATAAAGAAGATCCTCCAAAAAGAAATACTTTCCCTGGAGGATTGATTTCTTCTCTAAGGCTATTATACCATTTATTTATCTGTTTGCTAAAAATCTCTTTTATTTTCTTTGTAGAATCAGGACTTAAATCATCTCTACTGTATCTCTCTTTAAACTCTCTAGCCAGATTTTCCTCCAGCCCGAGATCGCTTGAAAGACTCTGAGAAAAATCTCTTCCTCCCATTCTGAACTCTCCTACCTTGGATAAAATTCCTCCTTCCACCAAAAAGAATTGACTTATTTCTCCTCCTACATCGACAAAAAGGCCATCTTTAGATAACCCGCAGGAAGGAGAATAGAATCCTTTAATATTAAAATCAGAAAGTGCCTTTTCAATTCTTTTTAGATAAAATTCAGGAGAAAAAACCAAAAGAACTTTAAAATCTAAATTTTTCCCTTCATATCCCTCAAGAGAATTAACTCTGTATCCGTCTATCTTGATTTCTATTATTTCTTCTTTAAGCCATTCTATCTCTCCTCCAAGAATACCTGTTTTTTCAGAAAACTTCTCTGAAATCTCTTTTCGGGCTTTAGCTAAAACTTTTTCTTTCATCTCTCGACCTTCTTTTAAAGATATCTTCTCTCTCTCCTTATCTCTCTGAAAAGAAAAAGAATCAACTCTTGTTTTAAGAAATTCCGAAGAAAAAGTAACTAAACATTCTATTTTTTTTCTAAGAGCTTTCTTCTTTTCTTTTTTATCTAAGCTAGAAAAGGGAATCTTGCTTTTAGCTTTTTCAAAAGCCCCAGAAACAGTTTTTTTTAAAAGAGAAACTTTGTAATCTTTTCCTTCTAAAATACCGTGTCTATCAAAATATTCAACAGAAGAGCCTAGAATATTTTTTCCCGAAAAAAACAAAGCTTTAACGCTTTCTGTCCCTATATCTAATCCTAAAAAGATATTCTTTTTTTTCTTCCTAAATAAAGACTCCATCTATTTCATTTTAACTTTTTAGATGATTTTACTCAAATTACTCCAAAACAGCTCTTATTCTTCTTACTCCTGCTCCAGAAGATTTTTCTTTTAAAATTCTAAAATTTCCAAGCTCTGAAGTTTTTTTAACATGAGGTCCTGCGCAAATTTCCTTAGAAAAGTCACCAATAGAAAAAACAGTCACTCTTTCAGGATACTTCTCTTTAAAGAAGGCTAAAGCCCCAGAATCCAAAGCTTCTTTCAAGCTCATCTCCTCTTTTTTAACCTCAAGATCCTCTTTTATCTTCTGATTTACAATATCTTCCACTTTTTTAATCTCCTCTTCTGTCATTTTAGATCCGTAGGAAAAATCAAATCTTAATCTTTCAGAATTAATATCAGAACCCATCTGCTTTACCTCATCCCCTAAAACCTCTCTTAAAGCCCTGTGAAGAAGATGGGTAGCTGTATGAAGTTTCGTCTCCTCATAACCTGCTTTTTTGCCAACTCCCCCAAACTTCTTTTCGACTCCGGCTCTGGATATTTCTTGATGTTCTTTATATTTTTCCCAGAAAGCTTTTAAAGTTAAATCTTTAAAAGCTAAATGATCTGCTAAACGATCTTCTATCACCTCTAAAGAAAGCTCTACAGGAAAACCGTATGTTTGATAAATAAAGAATAACTTGCTTGATAAAGTCTCTATTACCTCTTTGGGATTAATAGCGTGTACTTCTCCTTTTGAACCCACATCTTTTGCTCTAAGTGTATCATTTTGCCAATCAATTATTTTTTCAAGCTCCCTTAAACCTTTTTCTAAGGTTTTTTCAAATTTCTTTTCCTCTTCTTGAATCACGTTTAAAATTTCTTCTTCTTTAGATTTTAAATCAGAATAGTAAGAGTTGTATTTATTTATTATTTCTCTTGCGAAAGAAACAAGAAAATTATCTGAAAGTTTTAATATTTTTCCATGGAGGATAGCTCTTCTTATTACTCTTCTTAGAATGTATCCCCTTTCTGTGTTACTCGGTAAAATACCATCTGACGCCAAAAAAACAGCTCCCCTAGTATGATCTGATATAATCCTAAAAAACCTTTTACGAGCTCCCTCATATCTCATTCCTGAAATCTCTTCAAGCTTCTTAATGACAGGTTCGAAAAGATCTGTTTCATAGGCTGAACCCTTTCCTTGAATAAGAGCTGTCAGTCTCTCAAAGCCGATACCAGTATCAACATTTCTCTGGGGAAGCTTCTCAAAAGTACCGTCTTCTTTTTTATCATACTCCATAAAAACAAGATTCCAGATCTCTACAAATCTATTGCACTTTTCGCAATTAGGGCCGCAGTCTTTACAACCAAATTCTTCTCCTCTATCATAATGGATTTCAGAAGAAGGGCCACAAGGGCCTGTTTCTGAAACCGGACCCCAAAAATTATCTTTTGCATCGAAATCTCTTATCCTCTCTGGAGGAATACCTTTCTTTTTCCATATTTCAACTGACTCTTTATCTTTTGGTATATTGCCTTCTCCTTTAAAAACGGTTACCCAAAGTCTCTCTTTTTCAAGACCTAATTCTTCCACTAAAAAATCAAGGGCTAAATCAATAGCCCCTTCTTTAAAATACCCTTCTTTACCTTCTCCTACAGACCAGTTTCCAAGCATTTCAAAAAAAGTATGATGAGTATCATCTCCTACTTCCTCAATATCCAGAGTCCTAAAACATTTCTGAACAGAGGCTAGATGTCTAGAACCAAAATCCCCTATTACATCTTTCTGTCCTGAAAGGTAGGGTATAAGCTGTTGCATACCTGCTGTAGTTAAGAGAACTGTTTTATCTTCTGGAATTAAAGAACTGGAAGGCACTATCTTGTGCCCTCTATTTTCAAAAAAATCAAGGAACTTTTTTCTTAATTCAAAAGAATTCATATTAACTGTATCTATCAGCTAAAATTGATGCTATATATGCTTCAGGCTTTATCTTGGGTTCGAAACCATTTCCTCTTATCAATCCCGTAAGCTCTTTTATCATATCTTTAGTTCTACCCTTAGCTCCAATATCTGCATGAATGTATCTAAATTGGTAATCAAGATCCTCATCTAGAGTTTCAACTCTTTTTTTGAGTTTTTCCTTCAGAAAAAGAGCTAGTTCGCAAGATAAAAGAACTTCCTGCAAAATTCTGTTTTTCCAATTGATAAACCTTTTATTAAAAGAAGGGGGATACTTCACCTTTTTTAAAAAGAATCTTCCTCCTTCTCCCACTCTCAAAATAGCCACAGCAACAGGAAAATGCGGGGTCTCTTCAGAAGAAGAATCGCATCCTACAATAATATCGTAAAAACTGTCAGGCTGCTCTTTGATGTATCCTATTATCTCCTCTATTACCTGATCAAGCTTTAAATCTCCTTTTGTAGGGTTATAAAAATGGCCTTCTAAGGCTTTTTGCATAATAGAATATTTTACCAGTAAAAAACTAAGAAATCAAACCACAGCTTCTATTATCTTAGAGAATTCTTCAGGGTCCAAAGAAGCTCCTCCTACCAACAAACCGGAGAAACCAGCATCTTTAATAAAGCCTGAGGCATTATGACTTTTAACGCTTCCGCCATATAAAAGAGGTACTTCTGAGACGCCAAAAGACTCTTTTAGAATATTTAGAATAAGCTCTTTTCTCTCTAAAGCTTTGTCAACACTACAGGCATTTCCCGTCCCAATAGCCCATATGGGCTCATAAGCTAAAACAATAGAAGATAGATCAACATCTTTCAATCCTTCTTCTATTTCTTTTTTTAAAACACTCTCTACATCTTTTCCTTCCTTCTCCCCTATGCAGACAATAGGAGTTAGACCGTTCTCTAAAGCAGCCTTAACCTTTTTATTAACTATCTCATCTGTTTCTTTAAAATATTCTCTTCTTTCAGAATGGCCTATAATAACATATTCACATCCTAAATCTTTTAACATCAAAGGAGAAATTTCTCCTGTAAAAGCTCCCTCTTTCTCCCAAAAAAGATCCTGAGCTCCTTTTTTAACATCTTTAAACAATGGTAAGAAAACAAAAGGAGGACAAATTACAAAGCTGTCCTTATCCTTAATCCCTTCAACTAATTCAACTGCCTCTTTAACAGTTGAAGGATTCATTTTCCAATTTCCTATAATTAAGGGTTTCATTTTACAGCTATACCTTTTTCTTTAGCTTTCTCTACATAATGCTTTTTTATTTCCGCGCTACTCAAGGCCTTAGAATAAATACGAAGATTATCCATTTTTCCATCTATTTCATAACCTGCACCCCATCTATACCCTCCTATATCTAAATTAGCAACCTGAAAAGAATAAGAATCAAAGGATCCAGAAGCTTTTTCCTCGGTATTAATAAATAATTTTGTTTCTCCTTTATTAAAAGTACCGACAATATGACTCCATTCATTAAGATTAGAAAAAGAAGATACTACGCTTCCTTTGGAAGTCGCGAAGACAAGCTCTCCGTTAAGGTAAGAAAGAGAACAATTAAACTCATAAAAAACCAAAAGATCATTATTATTGAGAGCTGAAGGATTAAACCAAAATTCGACTGTTACACTATCTGTTAAACCCGAGAGATTATCTACTTTAATTAAAGTAGAGCCATCAAAAGAAAAACTTTTTCCTAATTCGCTTATACTATTATCTTCATAATTCTCATTTCCATCTATAGAACATGTATTATCATATCCTGAACTATCGTCTACAACACCGTCGTCTTCTGCTCCCTCAAAATTCAACTCTAGTATAACATCAGCTCCTAATACATGCTTTATCGAACTACTATACTGCAAAAGCTTAGCCACCTCAGCCTTTTCTCTACTTCCCCTCATAGCCACCAGAACAAAACTGGATAATAATCCTAAAATTGCTATTACAACTAATAACTCTATTAATGTAAAAGATTTTTCTCTTTTCATGTATTATTGTTTTCTTAAATATTTAGCAGCCTCTTCCGGCTCTATGGTGGAAATTTCCATCTGGGTTCCTATCTCAAAACCTGCCCAGGTGGCAGTTTTAGGAAGAATTGTCCAGTGCCAATGATAATAATCATGCTTTTTGCCATCGCATGGTGCTGTATGAAGATAGAAGTTGTAAGCAGGTTCGTTCAATCCCTTTTTCAGCTTTCTTAAAACCTCTTTAAAGGCTTGGGCTAAAGTAGAAAGCTTTTCTTCTGAAATATCTTCATAATAGGAAAGGTGTTCTTTAGGAGAGATTATAACCTGAAAGGCTGTTTTAGAAGCAAAAGGACAGATTGCCATGAAGTCCTTATTCTCAAAGACTATTCTCTCTTTGGACTCTCCCTCCCATTTATTCATTTTGCAATAAAGACATTCCTTATTCTTAGTATAATACTCTCCAGCATTTTTTAAAGCTGTATTAAGGTCAGAATCTATAAGGGGAGTAGTTATTATCTGAGAATGAGGATGAGCTATAGAAGCTCCTGCTTCTTGGCCGTGGTTGTGAAATATTGAAATATGGTTTACAAACTTCTTACCTTTTAAATCATTAAACCTTATCTTGTAGGCTCTAAAAACTTCTTCTACTTTCTTAAGAGGAAGTACTGCAATATCTTTATAATGATCTCTTGTTATAACAACTTCATGAAAACCAGCTGCATTCATCTTCTTATATACCCCTCCTTCTATTTCTTCATTAAGTTCTGAATACGGAGAAAAAGCAGGGTATTTGTTTGGAATAGAAACTAAAGACCAATCTGCAGGAAAAGAATCCCAACCTTTAAAAGAAACTTTCTTTCCTTTAGAAAAAATTAACACAGGATCTTCCTGTGTGCTTATTTTACAAAAAGGACAGTCTTTCTTTGTCCCCTTATGAGTAGCTTTTTTATCTCTTTTAAAACTGGAAGGCCTTCTTGCCCTTCCTGTAGCTATTATAACCCAATCTCTACTTATTAAGTCTAGTCTTAATTCTGAAGGAGAATTACTTTCTGCCATATTTACCAAAGATCAAATTACATCTAATTTTTAAAAGGTCCAATCCCATCTTAAACATACTTTTAAGCTTAACTTTGCTGTCAGGATCGTTAACCCAATGAACAGGTACTTCTTTTATCTTGTAACCCATCCTTCTCCCCACTTTAAGAATCTCAGGATCAAAAGCCCAACGATCAATTGTGCACTCTGGAACAATATCCTCAACAGCTTTATCTGACAAAGCCTTAAAACCGCACTGGGTATCCCAAACACCCCACAAACCAACCAATACTTGAACCATAATATTAAAGACATTTCCTACAAACCTTCTAAAAAGAGACTGAGGAGGATCTAAACTGGCCCCCTCTACATCACGAGAACCTATAACAATATCAAAACCTTTCTTAAACCAAGGAAACATCTTCTCTACTTGATCTATAGAGGTAGAATTATCAGCATCTGTAAATAGCCTAACTTCTCCCTTAGCTTCAGACAATCCCTGCCTTACAACATATCCTTTCCCATGATTCTCTTTATTATCTATAAGTCTTAATCCTTTTATCTCCTCTTCCATGCTCTTTACCACATCCCCCGTTTTATCTTTAGAGCCATCAGAAACTACTATGATCTCATAATCATAAGAAACAGTCCTTAAATACTCATCAACAGC
>CAZSQP010000001.1:182330-185385 GCA_964609075.1 uncultured Candidatus Saccharibacteria bacterium | reverse complement strand
GCTGAACACCTTTATACCACAGACGATTTACAGGTTGATGACAATGTTATAGTAAACGGGTATATCTCTATACTTAATGATGATGCTTCCTGTTATATTGGTGCTGCTGGTTATGCTGGATATTTTAAAAACGAAAGCACAGGCAATACTGTCTATCTTGCTGAAACTACCCATGCTATATATGCTACAGGTTGGGATATAGATAACAGTGGAAATGCTACCTTTAACTCTATTGATAATGGCTCAGGCAGCATAACTACAACAGGACTTGGAACTTTTGGTAACCTTGATGTAGATACTCTTAATTTGAATGGGAATACTATTACAGACTCCACAGGAACAATTAGTTTTAGTAATGAAAATCTCACCACTACAGGCAAGGGGACATTCGGAGGGATAGTGGTTGATGACATTGATTCTCCATCCGCAACCGCTAATGGCGTACAAATAACAAACACTAATGCTAATACATATGCCTTTGGTGTCTACAACAGTGCAGGCAACCCTTCATTCCGAGTAAAAAATTCTAATCTCCAAACACAATTTTGGAATGGTAGTGAATCTGCTCCTTCAATCTCTTTTTCTGCTAATGTTGCTGATTCTGCTAATACTGGGATATATGGTTCAGGGACAGATAAGATAGCATTTTCAAGCAATGGAAGTATGAGTGGTGAAATAGATGCAAGTGGTAATTGGGATTTCAAATCAGGAACACTCACCACCACAGGCACTCTTGCCTCCCACGACATAACTGTTACAGGTGATGGAACAAATGCAGGGCTAACAGTAAATCAGGGAGCGGATAATAAGGGAATGGAAATAAATGGTTATGATGATGAAAGTTCCTCTTATTCTCGTTGGTATGTAGATAGTTTGGGGAACGCAAGAGTTTCAGCAGATAATAGAATGAGTTTAGTTTCAGACAGTTCTGATGTTACATTTCAAACTGGTGCTGGAAAAAATTTAATCTATTCTGCTGGGGATATGGTTCAATGGAAAGACGTTGATGATGGTTATACTGTTAGAACTGAAATGGATACATCTACTGGAAACTGGGATTTCAAATCAGGAACACTCACCACCACAGGCACAGGAACATTTAATGGGCTTACGATCGGCGATGGCACAGCGGTAGATAGGAGTATTATTTTTGATGGTTCAACAACTGATGGGACAATTTTATGGGATGATAGTGAGTCAGGATGGGTAATAAATAGAGCCATAGAAATAAACAATTCTCTTGACACTTATGGAAGGGGAATAATGACAGATATAAACTATGATGCTTCTGAGGGGCAAATAAAATATTCCGCTGAATTTCGTGCAGATATTACAACTGCTGGGGATGACAGTGTGACAGGTATGTCGTTGCAGACAAGAAACCTCGCAACCAACGCCGCCCAGACAGGAACTTTCTATGGAACTCAAATGTCTGCCTATACAGCAGGTGACCAGAACACAGGATATTCAATAGCAGGATATTTCTGGAATGGGGTTAATAACGACGCCTCACACGGGACAAGAGAAGCAGGAAGGTTTAGGATTTTTGATTATAACGGAAAGACAGGAAGCACAAACAACGCAAGAAATATCCAAGTATATGGTGATGTAGAGGACGCTTCATATGGTAATTGGTATTATTTGAATATGGATGCTCCTTTGAAAGATTCGGGAAGTGTTACAACTTTTGCTTATCAATGGATGGATGATGTTGCTTCTGATTTTGCCACTAATACTTATGGAATAGTAGTAGATTCAGATAATATAGGATTAACTTTGGGGGCGGAGCAGGATGTAACTATTAAATGGGATGGCTCTGCAACTGATTTTGGAAGTTCTCCTATTGCCACCACAGGATATGTATCAGCTGAACACCTAAAAGGTCTTGAAAGAAGCTCTGATCCAGCAGAACCTGCCACTGGAGAATGGGTTGTTTGGATGTCGGACGGAACAGGAAAAGGAGATGATGGGGATATCATGATAGCTTCAAATGTAGGAGCGGACACTAATTACGGAACTTTGTTTGACCATTCAGGAGGAGGTGGTTGGGATATAGCGGAGTATTACGGAAGTTTTGATGAAAACTTAGAACCTGGAGACGTGGTAGCAATTGATGAAAGTTACACCTCAGAAGATTCTAAATCTTATATTAAAAAGTCGTCCAGCCCTTATGAAGATAATATTATAGGTGTTGTTTCTACAGAACCGTATAAGACTTTTGGAAATATTTTTGAAGAATCAGAAAATCCTGTTCCTGTGGGTTTAGCGGGAAGAGTTATGGTAAAAGTTTCAACGGAAAATGGACCGATTGAAATAGGAGACAGGTTAACATCTTCCTCTATAGAGGGTGTAGCTATGAAAGCTACTAAACCAGGCTCTGTTATAGGAAGAGCTTTAGAGAATTTTCAAGCGGAAGAAGGAAACCAGGGAAAGATATTAGTGTATATAGATAGTGGTTGGTATGGAGGGAATCTAGATTTAAACGGGGGTTTGGATAGTGCTTCAATTCAACTTACAAAAGAAAAAAATATTTTTGTTAAAAAAGTTAAAACAGCTCTTTCGTATATAGGAGTTACTATAGAAAGCGGTATCGCTATGATAAAAGAAATTGTTACAGATAAAATAACAGCTAGGACAGCTAGAATAGAAAAAATGGAAATGGTGGACCAATCAACAGGAAGAGTTTACTGTACTTGGATTGAAAATGGAGAATGGGAAAAAGTAGAAGGAGAGTGCAGTACAGGAGATAATACAGGAGACGATGGTTCAGGTTCAGACTCTGGAAGTGGTGATAGCGGTGATGACGGATCAAACGATGACAATACAGGAGATAACACAAGTGATGACACGGGAAACAATACAGGAGATAATACAGGAGATAATACAGGAGATGATGGTTCGGGTTCAGACTCTGGAAACGGTGATAGCGGCGATGATGGGTCGAGTGGTGATAATACAGGAGACGATACAGGAGATAATACAGGAGATAATACAGGAGACGATGGTTCGGGTTCAGACTCTGGAAACGGTGATAGCGGCGATGATGGGTCGAGTG
>CAZSQP010000001.1:0-182230 GCA_964609075.1 uncultured Candidatus Saccharibacteria bacterium | reverse complement strand
GGAGATAATACAGGAGATAATACAGGAGACGATGGTTCGGGTTCAGACTCTGGAAGTGGTGATAGCGGCGATGATGGGTCAAGAAGTTCAAGTAGTTCTTCTTCTGGAGTAGGAAGCGGTGATACAGTAAGTTCTGTTAGTGCTCCTTCAGACAGCGGGTCATCAGGATCTCCTTCAGACAGTTCTTCCGGAGGTAGCAATTCAACCTCTTCTGAAGGAAATAGTAATTCTTCAGGAGGAGATTCTGCGGGGGTGGAGTAATAATTTAAAAATAAGTTGAATTTAGAAAGAATTAAAGTTAAAATGAAAAATATTATGAAAAAAGAATCTTCTTCAATTAAAAAAGTAGAAGTAAAGATTTCTCAAGATAGTTTTTCTAAAACAGAAAGGATTTTAGATTATATATCAAAAGGAGTTGTCTATCTTTCGGTTTTTCTTATACCTCTTTTCTTTCTTCCTTGGGCAAGTAATAATCTGGCTTTTAATAAACAAGCTTTGCTTTTTATTCTTGTTTTGATCGGTTTTGTTAGTTTTTTAGCCAAAATTTTAATAATAGGAAAATTTAAGTTAAGTATAAACAAAATTTATCTGCCTGTGATAGTTTGGCTTTTGGTTTATTCTTTATCGACTATCTTCTCTTTATGGAGATACGGAAGCTTTTGGGGGTGGTCGTCAGTTATTACTCAGTCTCTTTTTACTTTGATTTTATTAGTAATTTTTTATTTCTTAGTAATTAATTTGTTTAAGAGGAAAGATATTTTTAGTCTTATTGTTACTTTTATAATTTCCGGTTTGTTAGTGGTTTTAATTGGAGTAATGCAATTATTCGGCAAGTTTGCTCTCTCTTTTCCTTTTACAAAAATTACTGCCTTCAATACAGTAGGTTCAGTGAACCAATTAGCCTTTTTTTCAGTTGCGATTTCCCCTCTTCTGTTTTTTATTTTGATTAAAAGCAAAAAAGTCCTAAAGATAATTTCTTTTGTAGCTATAGGTATTGCTTTTTTGTTAATTCTTTTTATCAACTTAGATATAGTTTGGTGGCTAGTATCGGCAGTATTTTTGTTAATTATAGTTTTAGGAGCCCAAAAAAGAAATATGTTTAATACAGCTTGGCTGTTTATCCCAACGGTGTTTCTAGCGGTTTCTCTCCTTTTTCTTTTCTTCAATTTTTCTGTTCCTGGAACCCCGAGCCGATTTTCCGAGTTTAGCTTAAACTATCAAACAGGTTTTGATATTTCTTATGAAACAGTAAAAGAATATCCCATATTAGGTTCGGGGCCAGGCACTTTCATTTATGATTTTTCTAAATATAAAGATGCTTCTTTAAATAGTGGCATCGGATGGAATCTTAAATTTAACAATGCTGGATCTAGAATTCTTACCGTACTTGCCACTACGGGAATTATTGGGTTAATATCATTTATTTTTTTGTTAGCAAGCTTTGCATTTTTGAGTATACGGACACTGATAAGAGAAAAAAACAAATTGGAAAAGGATTCTTGGTGGCTTAAAGCTGCTTTAGCTGTTAGTATTTTAACTTTAAGCGCATCATTTTTTCTCTATAGTTCCTCTTTTGTTATGGATTTTAGTTTTTTCTTCCTGGCAGGCAGCCTTTTCTGTTTAACAAGAAGGGACAGAAAAGAATTTATTCTTAAACCTTCGTCCATTTCTTCATTAGTGGTAACCTTAGCTATAGTTTTAATTTTTACTGCATCTCTAGGGCTTTTAGTGCTAGAAGGGCAGAGATATTCAGCAGAAGTTAAATATTATAATGGATTAAAAGCTTGGAGCAAAGGTGATATTGATAGGGCTCTGAACGAAACACGAAAAGCAGCTTTAGCTAATACTAACTTTGATGTTTATTGGAGAGATTTATCTCAGCTTTATCTTTTAAAGGCTGAGAATGAAATTGCGGCTGGTAGTTTAAGCGATCCCCAAGTAGCTAAATGGATAAGAGAGTTTATAGGAAATGCTGTGAACTCTTCTAAAAAAGCAACTGATATAAATTCTAAAGATGTAATTAATTGGTCTGTAAGAGGCTTGGTTTACCAAAGGTTAATAGGTGTGGTAGAGGGATCTTCTAACTGGGCTCTAGAATCTTTTGAGAGAGCAATTGAACTTGAGCCAGCAAATCCGTATTTTCCGACGCAACAAGGTATTATTTGGATAAGTAAGGCATTGCTTTTAGCTGAAGAGGAGGAAAAAGATGAGTTTTTTGCTAAAGCTATTACTAAACTAAAAAAAGCAATTGACTTAAAGTCAGATTATGCACCGGCTAGATATCAATTAGCAAGAGTTTATCAAATTCAGGGGAAACTTAATGAAGCTATCGTAGAACTAGAAGAAGCTAAAGCTAATAATCCGATGGATACCGGCTTATCTTTTCAGCTGGGTTTAGCTTATTATCAAAACGAAGAATATACTAAAGCTAGGAGAGAGTTAGAGAGAACGATTAGCAATAATCCTAATTACTCTAATGCTTTGTACTTTTTGGGCCTTATCTATGATCGACAGAACGAGAAAGAAAGCGCTGTAGATATTTTCCAAAGATTGGCCGATCTCAATCCCGAAAATGAGGAAATAAAATCTATCTTAGAGAACTTAAAAGCAGGGAGGGGCGCTTTAGAGGATGTTTCTCGAGAGAGCTCGGAGGTTCCTATTGAGGAAAACTCTCCTGAAGAGTAAAGCTTTTGCAATCAGCACATACTTATTCTAGGTGCTGATTTTGTGTATAATAAAATATATGAAACTCTTTTTGGGTATTATATTTTTAATACTTCCTTTCCTGTTGGTTAACAGATTTAAAGATAAAAGAAAAGGTTTTCTCTATGTTCTTTCCGGAGTAATCGCTTTTCATTTTTTGACTGCGGCAATAACTCAATTATTGGGTGTTTTCGATTATTTTTGGGTACTAGGAGCCAATATTTTAGTTGGGGTATTTTCTCTTATTTTTTCTCCTTGGCCCAGGATGATAAAAAAGATAGACTATATTTTCCTTATAGTTTTGGCAATAGCTTTTATTTGTCTTTTTTCTGTTCATTATGACTATACAGGGAAAATAAGTACAGCTGTTGATTTTG
This sequence comes from uncultured Candidatus Saccharibacteria bacterium, assembly GCA_964609075.1. Taxonomy (GTDB): domain Bacteria; phylum Patescibacteriota; class Minisyncoccia; order Minisyncoccales; family GWA2-38-27; genus CAZDXV01. The sequence continues at coordinate 179,150 of CAZSQP010000001.1, read as the reverse complement.
GGTTCGAGGAAGTAGAAAATATGGAATATCCTTACCCTTATTTTTCTGACGAATGGTATGCAGTCTCTTTTATTGATTACTCCCTTGAATCTGGGGAACTGCCCATAGTTCATACTTTAATAAAAGGAGCTCCTCTTTTCCCTAATCCGGAGGCTCCTTTCCATATTTTTTTGTCCAGTATTTTTCTTCTCTTGAACCTGGATCCTTTGACTCAATATTCTTTTGTGGCGATTTTTATAAATCTTTTGATTATTTCGCTTGTTTATTTCTTTTTAAGGTTAAACAAAATAAACAGGCTTTCTTCTGCCGTATTTTCTCTTTTTGTTCTTTATATTACTTCAGGAGCTAATTTTCCCGGTATATGGAACTTAATTCCGATCAATATAGGGATTTTGGTTTCTCTTATTGGATTCTGCTTTATAGCTTTAAAAGATAAAAAAATGGCTGTTTTTTCTTCTTTTTTGGTTTTTCTCTTTTATCCTCCCCTTATTCCTTTTTATCTCTTGGGATTATTAGTATTTTTGATTTGTTTTCATAAAAAAAATTCTTTGAGAACTTTTATTCTGGGAACAGCAGGCCTTGTTTTAGTTTTTGTTATCCTCACTTCTTTTATATGGAAAGTATCACCTAATTTTTTAGAGGTTTCAGATTATCTTTGGTCTAAAATATATTATCCTTCTTTTACTTTTGGTGCTATTCCTAATTTTTCTATTTATCATATAATTCCCATTCCAGTTCTTATTCTTTCTTTCTTTTCTATTTTTCATTTATTTAAGGAAAAGAAATGGCTTTTAATTCAGATAGCAGTAGCTCTGATTTTTTGGTTTTTTTACTCGTTTTCTATGTATAGGATAATAATAGAATATGAAAGAGTTGTTTTTTATGTTGCTCTTCTTATAACTATTGCTTCTGGTTTTGGTTTGCAGGAAATAGTGAACTATATTAAAAAAGAAACAGAAGGAAAATATTCTTTGGCGCTAAAGTATATTCAAATAGGCATTATATTTCTTTTTTTCTTTTTTTCCTTCTTTTATACTCAAATAGAGAGTTGGAAAGAATTAAGCATTACTATTGATGATACGAGAGAAAAATATCTGCCTACAGCGCCCGCCAACAAGTTTTTAACTGAGGAAGATCTTGATATTTTTAAGGATATCAAAAAAAAGAATTTTCTAAGTATTCCTTGGAAAGGAACAGTGATAGGAGTGGCAACTGATAACTACCCTTTGGCTACCAAGTCAGGAACTATATCCAGGGACTTTAAAAGATACCAAGAGTTTATGAAAGCTGATTGTTTCCAAAAAAGAAAGTTAGCCGAAAATTGGGCTCTTGATTACGTTTATTTAATGGAATTTAACTGTAAAGATTTTAAGTCTGTTTCCAAAAGTCAAGAAGGCTTAATTTTGTATAAATTTTTAAATGGCTAGGAAATTTGAATTCAAAAGGTTTATAGGGCTTAGCTTGGAACTTGCAAGGGCGGGTTTTAAACTGAGAAATGAGGGGAGTTATCTCGGAATTTTATGGTATTTGATCAATCCTTTATTGATGTTTAGTCTTCTTCTTCTTGTTTTTTCTGACAGAATAGGAGGCGGGATAGATCATTATCCTCTTTACTTGCTGCTGGGTATAATAATGTTTAATTTTTTCAGCAAAGCAACCCTGGAAAGTACAAAGATATTTCTCCATGAAAACAGATGGATTGTAAAATCTATAAATTTTCCGAGAGAAGCTTTAGTCGGAGGAATTATTCTTCGAATGATATTCTCTCATTTTTTTGAGATAGCTTTATTTACAGTTTTTCTTTTATTTTTTAATCTTTCTATTATAGGGATTCTTTACTATCTTCTTCTTTTGGTTTTGTTTTGTATTTTTGTTTTCGGAATAGGTCTTCTATTGTCTTCTATTGCTGTCTATGTTGTTGATTTGGAAAATATCTGGTCTTTTCTTTCTTTCCTTCTTTGGCTGGGAACTCCCATATTTTATACAATAGGAGGACAAACAAAGCTTTTCTATGCTAACCTTTTAAATCCTCTTTATTATTTTATTACTATAGCCAGAGATTTGACTATTTACGGTAAAATGCCTGATTTATGGATAATAGGGGGAGCTTTACTATTCAGCCTTCTTTCTTTTTTTTGGGGATTAATTGTTTTTAGAAAATTAAAATACAGATTCGCGGAATTAATATGAAAAGAATCCAAGTTAAGAATCTTTCAAAAGATTTTAAAATCGGGGCCCGAAAAAGCCAGGGAGCTTTAGCTCACTTTACATCTTTCTTCTCTGGGAAAAATTATAAGAGGAACATTTCTGTCTTAAAAGAAGTTAATTTTTCTGTTGAATCAGGAGATATAGTGGGAATAATAGGGAATAATGCCTCCGGTAAAAGTACTTTATTAAGGTTAATAGCCGGTATTTATAAAGAAGATAGCGGAGAGATAAAAACTAACGGGAAGATTATTAGTTTGCTTAATCTTAATATTGGCTTGAAAGACAAGCTTACCATGAAAGACAATATCTATTTGTGCGCTTCCCTTTTTGGCCTTTCCAGAAAAGAAATTAAAGAAAGCTTTGCTTCTATAGTAGGATTTTCCGAATTGAGGGATTTTATAAATACTAAAATTTATCAATTTTCCGAAGGAATGAAACAAAGGCTGTCTTTTTCGATTGCGGTTCATTGTAAACCTGATATTCTTCTTTTAGATGAGATTTTTGAGATAGGAGATGCTAAATTTAAAACAAAAAGCGTAGAGAAAATAAAAGAGCTTACCAGAAAAGAAGCTTCTGTTATACTGGTTAGCCATGAGTTGTGGATGATAGAAAAATACTGCAATAAAGTTCTTTATTTAGACAAAAGTAGAATAGCTGGAAAAGGAGGAATAGAAATAGTTAAAAAATATAATTAATAAAGAGATAATTTCGTTTTTTCTTTAAAATAGCTTTTATAAGCTATTTAATTTTATTTAAAATTACTTTGTAGATCCTTTGCCCAAAAAATGTTTTAGCTTTTTTCACTCTTTTTTTTATAACATCTTTTGGAACTTTGGGTTTTATTTTAGCTGATCGTACATATTTGTTTTCGTAATAAGGGAAAATACCTACATCGTCAAAATTGCAATCTTTGATAAAATTTAATGTTCTTTCAAAATCTTTTTCGGTTTCGGAGGGAAATCCTACAATTATCTGGGTTTTTAATTCCAATTTCGGGAATGTCTTTTTCATTTCGGTTAGAGTATCTTTATATTTTTTTAGGTTTGTAGGTCTGTCCATTAACCTTAACAGTCTTTCGTCTCCGGATTGAACAGCAGTAAGAATGCTTTTTATTCTTTGGGATTTTACTAATTTTATTAATTCTTTTTTGTACTTACAGATATATGCTGGGTGTAAATCCTGGATAAATTCAATTGTTATTCTGTTATCCAGATTAAGTATTTTTTCTAAGAGAGAGGGAAGACTTGTTCCGATATCTAAACCGTAAGATCCGCTGTCGCTACTTATAATATTAAACTTGTAGCAATTTTTTTTAAGAGATTTCCTAGCTTCTTTCAGGATAGTCTTTGGTTTTTTGCTTTCTAGTGTTCCTATAGCTTTTTTTATAGCACAATAAGAGCAATTTCCCATACAGCCATAAGATATTCTTAGATTTACTACTTCTTTATTTTCTTTTATTTTCTTTTCTTTATCAGCTATTTCTTTTAAAAAACCGAAAACAGTTGTTTTTTTTAGCAATTTTTCTCTTTTTGAGAGCTTAATTTCGTTGGGAAGGTTAAAGGCTTTGTTAGCATCGGGAATCTGGTTGAATTTGACGGCGAATTGAGGAAAAATATCATCAATTTTGTTAAGTTCCCTTGTATTTATTGATTTTCCCTTAAAAACGATATTCAATTTATCAGGATTCATAGGGGGCAGACAGCCACAGACAACCAGTTTGCCTTTTGTTTTATCCAATTTTTTTATTCTCTTTAAGGAAAGATCTTCCTTTTTTACTAATCCGCAACTAAAAAGAAATAAGTAATCTGCTTTTTCGGGGGAATAAACTATTGCTTGCCCGTTTGTTTCAAAATAGTTTTTCAATTTTTGAGCATCTAATGCTCTTCGTGCACATCCTATGTTTTCGATATAGATTTTAAGCATTTGCTTATTCTGCCTATTATTTTATCTAATATTCGTAGGGGATAATATAGTATAATTATTAACCTTAAAATTTTTGATTGTCTTATAATTTCTTTTTTATTCCATTTTAATCCTCTTTTCGGTTTTTTAAAATCAATCGATTCAGCTTTTTCAAGACTGTCTCTCCATTCTTGGTAAAACCCTGATCTTTTCTGCCAAGGTTTTATTTCTCCAACAAAATGAATAACCTTTGCTCTAACCTTTGAAAAGCCTAATCTGAAAAATAATCTGTGAGAGATTAAATAAGGGCTTAGGTTATATATAATGGGAAGTTCTTTCCATTTTTTATAGAAATAAATGTTAAGCAATCCCTGATCTCTAATATAAGGATATTTTTCAGAAAGGTTTTTCAGGTCGTAGAAAGTTTTTTCTTTGATTATATTTGTATTAAAAGCAAAAAATCCGGCGTTGAATCCTGAGCTGTCTAAATCATATCTGTCTGCTAAAGAAATTTTGCATTTCGAATCTTTGTAAATTTCCTTTTTTAATTTTTTCGGATAGTTTTTTACAGCTCCAAAGTTTTTTAAATCAGTTAATTCTTCTAATGAAGCTCTGATAATAATATCTGCATCAAGATAGACTATGTTTTCCCATCTTTTAAAAAAAGAAGTGAAAAGATAAAATTTGCCGAACAAAACAGGTGGTTGTCCGCCTACCCAGTGGCTTTGAATAGGAGGACATTTTTTAACTAAAATGTTCTTTTTTTTAAACCATAATAATTTTTCCTCAGGAATCCCAAAAGATAAAAGCATATAATCTCCTTTCCAGCCCGCTTTCCAGTAAGCAGAAGAAAAAAGCTGTTTGGCTTGATTAATATATTCTTTGTCGGCTAGAGTAACTAAGAGATTTTTATTCATAATTTAGATAATAGAATGATAATCTTTTCCGTCAAGATCAAAAGAGCCACTGTGTCTATAATTTAGAATTTGGCCTTTTTTAGTTCTTTTAAGTTTACAATATAAACTTGGGCAGTGTTCTCTTAAATATTTTCCCAAAAAGCCTGTTTTTCTTTCAAAGTTTTTTCTTTTTGTTTTTTCTTTTATTCTAGCGGATATTTTTTTCATAAGACTATGTTTTTTATTATAAAATATCTCCTTTTCTGTAATATAGAAAGTGTCATTCGTTTTTGAGGGAACTAGAAGAACATCTTTAAGTTTGTGAATATGAAAGTATCCGATTTCTTTTTCTGAATCTGTTAATTTCCCTTTATTGAATTTTAGTTTAATTTTTCTTTTAGTATCTGCGTCTTTTACAAAATCGTTAAAAGAAATCTTTAGATAATTCTTAAGGGCTAACTTCTTAGCAGTACCTAATATGCCTTCGTATTCTATAAGTTCAGATTTTCTTTTTTGGGTATTAAAAGACTCTATTTTTATTTTGCTGAATTCGTCAAAACCGCAATATATCGAGTGGTCCTCCAAAATTTTTTTATAGTCTGGATTATAAATAAAAAGATAATTGGTTTTCTTTTTATTTTTAAATAAGGTGAAGTGACCCGGTGAAACCCTTTTTTTAGAGGAAATTATATCATATTCTCTCAATATTTTGTCTGTAACAAATTTCCTTATATTACCATAAATAATGTCCAAATCAGTACAACCCCAAAAGTGATAATTTTTAATATAATCTTGAAATATCTTTCCGTAAGCAGGCTTGAAGTCACATATTTTATAGGGTTTTTTAATATTTATCTCAAGTTCTAGCTTTTCGCTTGCCAGAGAGCTAAAATCAGAAAGGCTTGCCTTAATAAATCTTATATTTTTGGGAGCGTTTTCTGGTTTTTCAATATTGGTGTATAGTATCCAATCTATAGTTGGATTATATAGGCAGCTTTCTAGAAAAAAATTAAACCAGGAAGGAGTTTTTCCGAAATAAGAAATAATTAGGCAGATCTTTTTCATCTTTTTATTTCGTCTTTCATCTTTTTGATAAAAAATTTTGTATCGAATAGGGAAGCTCTTTTTTGACAGGTTTCTTTATACATATTTGGATTTTCTTTTAAATTTGAATTCACTTTCTTTATAGCTGAAAATAGTTTTTTTTCATATGGCTCCCTAATTAAAAGTCCAGTTTTTCCGTCTATTACTGTTTCTTTATACCCTCCCTCTTTAACAGCTATTACAGGTTTTCCCGAAGCCATGGCTTCTACTAAAGTCATGCCGAAATCTTCGTCTTTTGCTGTAGCGATTAGTCCTTTACATTGAGAATAAAGATTAATCAGCTTTTTGTTTTCTGCCCAATTTATTATTTTAACATTATTAGGCTTTATACTCTCTATGTATTTTTTATATTTTTCAAATTGGTTAGCTCCTTTTTCATAACTTCCTACGATTATTAAATTTTCTTTTGGCATCTTTGAAAAAACTTTTAGTTGCAGTTCTATCCTTTTATGTTTTGAAAGTCTGTTTACAGAAAGCCAGTAGTTTTTATTCTTATTAAAAAAGTAAGAGGAGGTATTAATTGGGGGATTCATTACAACAGCTTCTTTGTTATAATATTTCTTTATTCTTTTTTTAGTATTTTCAGAATTAGATATCCATTTCTGAATATGATTAGAATAGTCCAAAGTTAATTTTCTATTTAAAGAGACCCATAAATCAAAAAAAGGTTTTTTCCAGCTTTCAATTACCTCGTTCCTTACATAATTTTTTAGTTCCCATATTTCATTTAAAGGAGAATGAATGTACCATAAATTCGGTTTATTATTTACAGCTCCGGACATTGCCCAGTCACCGGCAATGATATAGAAATCATATTTGCCTTTTAGATTTAATTTTCTAAACTTCCAAAGGGCTATTTGATGCCGAAACGGAGCGTTGATTGGAATCACTCCTATAGATCGTATGTTTAAATTAGAAAATCCCATCTTCTTTATCTTTTCAAAATCTATGTTAGTGGTGAAAAGATCAGCCTTAAGCTCTTTAGCCAAAGTCAAAGCAACCATTTCAGCTCCTCCGATGTTGTCTAAATAGTTATGAAAAATTGCTATTTTCATAATTGATTAATTTGAATAATCAAAATTATTATTTATTTTATAAAGTTTTACGTCTTCATTGTCATAAACTTTTTTTAATTCTTGATACAGCTCCTTATTGGTAATAGGTTTTATGGGATAGTTAAGCATTAAAATATATTGTTTTCTTATCCTTTCTGTTATAGCTATATAATCTATCCCTTGCTTTGCTATAGCGTCTATTGTTTTTAAAAAAAGTGATTTGTTTTTGTTATAGAAAAGATTTTTTACCACAAGAGAATCATCTTTGTCTCCAGTAACATTATAATGATTATTTAAAATTAGAAGATTTACAAATTCTTGATCTGAAAAAATTTTCCCTTCAAAAGATTGAGCTATTTCTTTTGATCCTTGCAATTCGCTGTCTGATGTTTCCAAAAAAAGTTTTTTAGCTTTAGCTGTGTAAATTCCGGTAGCAAAAAGAAAAACAAAAGATAATACAGTAAAGTATTTAAAATATTTTTTTGGGATTTTAATAGCTAGAAGGCCGAAAAAAGCAAAATAATCGAATATTCTTGTTGGAAGATTAACGTGTAAAAACCCGTAAGAAACTATAAGAACCGGTAAGGTACAGAGCAGTAAATCCAAGTTTTCTTTTTTAAGTTTTCTTTTTCTAAATACATATATTAAAAAAGTAGAACCGCATAAAAGAAAAAAGACTATTTGCCATCTTATAGCAGATAGACCCAAAAAGTCAGGATCTCTATACTTGATATTTTCGAAGTTTATTGTTTCTCCTCCTAGTGCAAATAATTTTATTTCTTTTGCTGATTCTTTGATATAAGAAGTGTCTTTAGCTACGCCCCACCCAAAAAGTGTCATTCGCGAGGAAAAAAAGATAAAATTTAAACAAAGAAAGATAATTATTATTAAAAAAAGGTGAGTTTTTCTATTAGTTAAAAAAGCTTTAAGAGACTTTTTTCTTATAAGAGTTTTAACAAAGAGAGCGATAATAAATCCTAAGGATGCTAGGAGGATAACTATTGAAGCTGTATAGTAAGTAAAGGAAACAGCTATTGTAAAAAGTAATGCTGGCCAGAAGATTCTTTTATCCTCCGATTTAAAAAGTAAAAAGAGAGGGAAAAGAGAGAGATAGGATAAAGAGTGTCCTGTGATTTGGTTTGTGGAATAGAATAATTCGATAGGAAAAAGAGCCATTAGCGGTAAAATTGTTAGAGCTAGTTTTCTGCTTCTATATCTTAGAAAGACAAGATAGATTAATCCTAAAAAAAGAAAAGTTATTAAAAATATTTCTATGAAAGAGAAATTATCCAAAAAAAGAAACTCTTTCATTGTCTTTCCTGCTAAATTTCCTATGTAATCAGATTTATCTTTTGCCATTCCGGTATAGAAACCTAAGTTAGGCACTTTTTCCCCTATAAATTTAAAAGAATAAGCATAGGCATTAGCAGGGTTTTTGATTAACATTGAAAATATATATTTATAGATGGTGCTGAATAAAGAAAAAAGGAAAAGGTAGAGAATATCTTTTTTGAATATTGTTTTTATACTTTTCTTTTTGGAAAGAATTATTAAGAAGAAAAGAAAAGATAAAAAGAAAAAAGACAAAAAAGCGTTGACTTGGGTGAGAGCATTTAAGAAATAGAGAAGAACGCCTGTTATTGTTAGAAGAGATATGGAGAACAGGAGAGAAAAAACAGATCTTTTAATTAAGTCCACGACAGGAAAAGCAAGATAGCTCAAAAGAAGACCTGGGAGAAAGAAGATAATCAAACCTATAATAAATAAAAATAGTTCCATTTTATTTAATGCTAAGAATGCTCAATACGAAAGAAGAAAAAATAGTTTGAGTTCCTAAAGTTATTAGAGTTAAACCTATAATCAATTCTTTAAAGGATCCGCTCCATGCTAAAAGAATGTAGGCAAAAAAGAAAAAACCGATTAGGATCATAATTATTCCCCCGATAACAGCTTTTTCTAAAGTTAGGTATTCATAGAGTTTCTCTACACTATTATTTTTTTCATTTAAATGCAAAAAAGAATAAGTTTTGGCAAAAAAGAAGAAAATTATCAGTTGGTAGCCCACCGTGGTCAAAACAGATGAGATAAACATTAGATGAAGGGACAGTTTTGTGCCGAGGATTACTGGGGCTTTGGTATAAAGCCAAACTATACTTACGATTCCTAGAAAGAAGATAATCATTCCGGGAATAAAAAAAAGAAAAAAGGGACTATGAAGAAGAATAAGTCGCAGATGTCGCCAGCCGTCAGAAAAAGATTTTAACTTAGAGTTTCCTTTTCTCCTGTAGTAGTTTATTGAGAGTTCTTTTGTCTTTAGATTATTTTTTGCTGCTTTAATAATCATTTCCGAAGCAAATTCCATTCCCCCTGAAATCAGATTTAACTTTCTAAGAGAACTTTTCTTAACAGCTTTCATCCCGCAATGGATATCCTTAATATTTGTTTTGTAAAAAAGGTTTAAAACAAAAGACAGAAAAGGATTCCCTATATATTTGTGATGCCAACTCATAGCTCCTTTCTCTATTTTCCCTTGGAATCTGTTTCCTGATACTAAGTCATATCCTTTTCTCAACTCTTTTATAAAACGAGGTATCTCATTAAAATCATAGCTGCCGTCAGCATCTGCCATAAAAATGTATTTTCCCTCTGCTTTTTTAATTCCTTCAAGGTAAGCTCTGCCATAACCTTCAAGATTATGTTTGACTAGCAAGGCTTTATGTTTTTTAGCTATTTTTGGAGAATTATCTTTCGAAGAGTCGGAAACTATTATCTGAGCTTTTATTTTATTTTTTTTTAAAACTTTTTTTATCGATTCAAGGCAGAAATCCAAAGCTTTCTCTTCATTTCTACAAGGAAGTATAATTGTAAGTTCGGGATCCATATGATTATTTAATCACAAAGAGGATGTCTTTTCAATGTTGTGTGTAATACCAGGAACATATTAGACTCTATGGGGCTATAATATTTCGTGAAATGCTACAATTACATATGTTGCAAGTATACCGGCATTAAGGGTTTTTTAAACTCTATATCAATTTAAGAAATCAAGTGGCGTTATACAGACTCTTGACACCCATTTTAAGTTGATTAAAATAGAGAACATGAGGGGGTGCGGAGCAATGTCTCCAAAAGGACAGTGGGACTCAACGAAGGAGATCTCAGGATATCCCTGGGCGAAGTCCGAGTCCGGCCTCGAGCAAAAAGATCAAATTTGTTGAATCCCGTTTCCCCCTCAACTAAGAACAGGAACGAAGCTTCCTGTTTTTAGTTTGCTTTAATTTTGTTAAAATAGAGTAAAGGTCAAAAGTATAATTTAAAAAAATTATGGCAGAAGAAAAAACAATAGGAGATGTAATTCACTTCTTTTCTAAAATAAAAGTAGCCGTTCTTAAACTAAAAGCTCCTCTCTCTGTGGGAGACGAGATAAGAATTGTTGGAGGAGAGGATACTGACTTCAAACAGAAAGTTGATTCTATGGAGTCAGAGCACGAGAAGGTAAAGAAGGCCAAAAAAGGAGATGAAGTCGGTTTAAAGGTAAAAAAGAAAGTAAGAGAAGGATACAAAGTTTACAAGGCATAATATGGATCATATCCAAGTTTTAATAAAGGTTGTTTTAGCTGTTTTTTTAGGAGGTCTAATCGGTATAGAAAGAGAATATAAGAAGAGAGAAGCAGGACTTCAGACTTACAGTTTGGTTACTCTAGGATCTTGTATTTTTACTATAATAGCTAATAACATCTTTTATCTTTTCGAAGAGAGTGAAGGTTTAGGCTTTGATCCTTCGAGAATTATTACAGCTGTAGCTACAGGAATAGGTTTTATAGGGGCTGGAGTGATAATCTATCGCAGATTTAAGGTAGAAGGTCTTACTACAGCAGCTGGTCTTTGGGCGTCAGCTGCTATCGGAGTAGCCCTTGGAGCCGGTTTCTATTTTTTAGCTTTGATATCGACTCTTTTAGCCGTTATTGTTTTATTCGGTTTGGGGAAAATAGAGTATAAGTATTTTGATAAGAAATAAAATGAAATGAAAAAAGGAAGATTTCTAAGAGCTCTTTCTGTTTTTTTAGGAACTACAATAGGAGTAGGTATATTCGGTCTGCCCTTTGTCGCTTTTAAGGCAGGCTTTTTAATAGTTTTTCTCTACCTTGTGATAGCAAGCTTTCTGGTAGCTCTCTTACTATATATATATGGAAGAGTAGCTATACACACAGAAGGACTTCATAGACTTCCAGGCTATGTAGGGAAATATTTGGGATTGAAATGGGAAAGAGCAACTTTTTTTGTCGTTTCTCTCGGCCTCTTAGGAACCCTTTTAGCTTATCTGGTTATAGGAGGAGGTTTTTTAGACTCTCTTTTCGGAGATTATTTAGGCCATAATGTTCTTGTCTACACTCTTTTCTTCTTTGCTTTAGCCTCCTATCTTCTTTTTAGAGGCATAAAAAGCGTTTCCGGTATAGAATTTATTCTCTTTTTAATCCTTTTAATAATACTAGCTGTCTTTTTTGTAAAAGCATTTCCTTTTATAGATAAGGAAAATTTTGGAGGATTTGATCTAAATTCTTCCTTTCTACCTTATGGTGTAGTTCTCTTTGCTTTGACAAGTTCTGCTGTTATTCCCGAGATAAAAGAGATGATAGTTTTATCCCTTAAGAAGAGAGATAATAATTTGACTTCTAGAGAACTTAAAAAGATAGTGACCCTTGGGATGCTTATTGTTCTTTCTATATATATTTTCTTTATCGTGATTGTTCTTGGAGCTTCAGGATCTCTTACCAGTAAGGACGCTATTTCAGGGTTGGAGAAAACTTTAGATAATGGCTTTGTGAAGCTTGGCTTTGCCTTTGGGGTTATAAGCTGTTTTACTTCTTTTTTAACTTTAGGCTTGGCTTTTAAGAAGATGCTTCTCTACGATCTCAAAGTACAAAAACATCTTTCTTGGGCTATAACTTGTTTTACTCCTTTAATTCTTTTTCTTCTGGGTTTGAGAAGGTTCATAGAGATAATAGGATTTACCGGAGCTGTAGCTGTGGGAGCTGAGGGCATTATTATAGTCTTTCTATACAGAGCTTTTCTAAGAAAAAAACTATCTTCTAAAATGAATCCCTTTTATTATACCCTGATAGTGGTCTTTTTTCTGGGGATAGTCTCCCAGATTGTAAAGATCTTCTATTGACAAAAATGTTTTTTTAGTGTAGAATAGAGATATTATGGTTAAATTCTTAGATGTTATAACAGTAGTAGCTTTTATAGTTTTCTTGGCTTGGTATCTTGTTTCCAATGTTCTGCCTAAATTTATCTAATTAGGAGTTTTTTCAATGAAAAAGAAATCTTTTGAAGAAAGTCTTTATAAAAAGTTTTCTATTGGAGATCTGATTGTCTTTTCCGTCTATTCTTTAGGAAAGAAAGCTGAATTTGAACAGCTGGTAAAAGAGTGCTTCACTCTCTTTCCGGCTGCTTTTTCTTTTAAGTCTCTTTCTGAATGGCCTGATTCCAGAAAACTGGACAGGTCTTTGAGGAGTTTGAGAAAAGAAAAGCTTATCAAGGGAGATCCTCAAACCTCTTTCAGTCTGACCAAGGCAGGCGAAAAGAAGGCAGAAAGGATAGCTCAGGATTTCAGACAGGGAAGACTGAAACTATGATGAAAGTTCATCTTTTAATCTCAGGCAGAGTCCAGGGTGTAGGTTTTAGGGCAGCGGTTTCCAGAAAAGCTAAAAATCTTGACTTAACAGGCTGGGTTCGTAATTTAAAAGACGGTAGAGTGGAGATAATAATCGAGGGATCAGAAGAAAATACAAAGAAGTTTATTGATTGGGTCCGAAAAGGATCCTTTTTGTCTAAAGTTTCAGATGTTAAAATAGAGAGGCAAGAGTATAGGGGAGAGTTTAACAATTTTAAAGTAGTCTACTAAAATAAAATAACTAAACTAATCTAAGTTTAACGAAGCTATTATTTACAAGGGGCCGTATTTCCAAAAAACTTTTAGAGCGAGCGAAGTGTATTGATTTGTATAAATTAGAAGATGAAATTTCCCAATAAAAAATCTGGAGTTGGCCGAAGCCGCTTCAGAATGCTATCACATTTTCAGCATAGCAAACCGTAAAACCTTGTCATAGTTTGAGGCCCGTCTTCTATAAAAAAGCTTGACACTAGTTATTACGTCTAATATAATAGACATATGACTAAAAAATTAAACAATTCAATTCGTCAGCTATTAGTTGCTTCAGGAGAACAAAAAGTTCTTAATTATTTGGTTAGCCAAGATGATTGGCAGACAGCAAAAGAAATCCAGAAAAAAGTTGGTCTTTCTAAAGCAGCTGTTAATTTTGCCTTAAATAAATTATCTAAATTAGATCTTGTCAAAAAAGACCAAAAAGGAAAGACTTATCTATACAGAGTTTCTTCCTCTTATCCTTTTGTTGTTCTGGCCAAACAGTTCAAGGTTTTAGACAATATTATAGCTTGTCTTCCTTTGATTGAGAAACTTAAATCTGTCAGTCAGAAGATTATTTTATTCGGAAGCGCTGCTCGGGGAGAAGATCTTCAAGAGAGCGATATTGATATTTTGGTAGTCACTCATAATAAAAAAAAGGCGAAAGATTTAGCTGAAAAATCCTTATTGAAAAGAAAAATCCAGCTTATTGCCAAAAGCCCTCTTGATTTTGCCGAATTAGAAAAGAAGGCCCCGGTTTTCTTCAGAGAAGTAGAATTAGGAATTGTTTTGTGGGAAAAGGAAGACAATTATGAAGAATAAATTCCAAAAATGCCTTGAGAAAAAGAAGATTGCCCCTTTTTCTCGGGGTCCGAAGCTTTCCTCAAAAGAAATAAGACTGGCCGGTTTCGACTTTAATCGTTCCAGAGCAAGTTTTGAGGATAAAGACTACAAATGGGCTACTATTCAATCATATTATTCAATGTTTCACAGCGCCAGAGCTTTGCTTTATCTCAAAAGTTATCGTGAAAGGTCTCATCAATGTTTAATTGAAGCTATAAGGTCAATCTATCTTGATAAGGGTCTTTTGGATTATACTATTGTTGAAGCTTTACAAAGAGCAAAAACTCTCAGGGAGGAAGCTGATTATTACGGGGAGTTTAGCAGAGAGAGCGCTGATTACTTAATAAGTAAAGCAGAGGAATTTTTGAAAAAAGGAAAGGAGACTATAAAAAAGAATTAAAAGATAAATAAAAAAAGAGGCATTCCCTCGGGACAAAACCCTTTGGTAGTCCTCTCATCGTGATACTGTTATTATAGCAAAACTAAACTAAGCTTAACAAATTAACAATTTTAAAGTAGTTTATTAATATGTATCTTTCAATATTTATCGCAGGTTTTGGGGGAGGATCTTTAAGGGGAATAGTCGGCTTTGTAAAGCACCAATTTTCCTATAAGAAAGTAGGCTTTAATGTCTCTTACTTTTTGACTATGACTTTCTTGTCTGGAATAGTAGGTCTTCTAGTATCTGTTGCTGTTCAGGAGAGCGGTATAGATATTATGGGATTGAAGTATCTTACTCCCGCAATAGCTTTCATAGTCGGGTATGCTGGCGGAGACTTTCTAGAAAATATATACAAGATATTTATTAAAAGATCTGATATATAAAAAAAGAAAAACAAAAACCCCTTTTGAGAGGGGTCTTTGAATAGTCCGAAGTTACATCTCTTCTGTTTCTTATTCTTCGTCTTCGTCTCCTTCTTCCTCTTCAGAAGTTTCTCCTTCATCTCCTTCTTCCTCTTCAGAAGTTTCTCCTTCGTCTCCTCCTTCCTCTTCAGAAGTTTCTCCTTCGTCTCCTCCTTCCTCTTCAGGAGTCTCTTCGTCTTGAGAAGTAAAGAGAGGATAAAGTTCGTCTTTAATCATGGTTTTAAATAAAGCGGAATTCTTTTTCTAAACCCGCTTTTAACATTTCATATTTCTCTTCGACCTTTTCTGTTTTTTCTGTTGTATCTACCATTATAAACAGCTAAGAGGTTATGTCAACCCTATTTTGAACTCTTCTGGGGAAAATGATAATATATATTTATTATAAGCTTAATTTAAAAAAGTATGAAGCCTAAAAAAATTATAGGATGGATTCTAATAATTTTGGGTCTAGCAGTTGTCTTCTGGGCTATTTATTCTTCTTATAGCGTCTTTACTGGAAAAAGTTCTGTTCCTGAAATTTTTGAAACCAAAACAGAGGAACTAAAAACAGAAGGATCTGGAGATGAGATGGAAAAGATGGTAAAAGAGCAGATAAAGAATATTGTTCCCGCAGAAGCTGTCTCTCAAGTTCTTAATTTAGTTTCTTGGGCTATCTTAGCCTTTATACTTATCTTTGGAGGAGGCAGGATTTCCGGTATCGGGATCAATCTTTTGAGAAAGAGTTAATGTCTATAGCAGATCTCCATGTCCATACAAACTACTCTTATGACGGCATCTCTTCTCCCGAAGAAGTAGTAGATTATGCTATTAAAAAAGGATTGGACTGTATTTGTATTACAGACCATGGAGAGATAGAGGGAGCTTTTAGAGCTATAGAATACGCTAAAGATAAAAACATTCTTGTTATCCCGGGTATTGAGGTTTTGACAAAATCAGGAGATATTTTAGGAATTAATATCAAAGAAAGAATACCCGAGGGTCTCTCTTTGAAAGAAACAATAAAGGAGATTAAAAGACAAAAAGGCTTTCCTTCAGTAGCTCACCCTTTTGATTGGCCCATAGAGAATTTTCTGGGAAGCAGGAAAGACATTAAAAAGGTAAAAGCTGTTGAGGTCTTTAATGCTTCAACCGTTTCTTTTAAGGCCAATAAAGAAGCTCTAGATTTTTCCAAAGAAAACAATCTTTTTATCACTGCAGGATCTGACGCTCACAGAGCAGAGTATATAGGTAGAGGGTACCTCGAAACCTCTGAGGATTTTTCTACAGCAGAGGAGTTGATAGACAAGATAAAGAAAAGACAAGTGAAAGCTAAAGGAAAAGCCATGAATCTTTTTCAGGTTTTAAAAAACGCCTCAGGGTTTAAGCTCAAAAGAGCTTTTGATTATTGGACACTTAAAAAAGAAAAGTGATATAATTAAGTATGCTTTCAAATTCCCAAAAAGGAATCACTTTATACCTTGTCATAGTAATTCTGGCTGTGGTTTTGGCTGTTGCTATAGGTTTGAGTACTATCTTGGTAAGCCAAATTAGAATGATAACAGGGATGGGAAACTCTGTGAAAGCTCTTTATGCTGCGGACACCGGAATAGAAAAAGCCTTGGTACCTATTTTAGAATGTACAAAACATCCCTATAACTGTAATTCTCTAGATTCTCAGATCTCTGGAGACCCTCTTGATAACGGCAGTAGGTATGAGATTGAGATATCTTGCTGTGTACCTGGAGAAAGTGAGTGTCAAATACAAGAACCAGGAACAGACGGTAGCTGTGAGGAGCATTGTCAAAATATTGACGGGTATAAAGGAGGGGAGTGTGTAGCAACGGGAAATTGTACTACTGGTACTCAGGAAGGAGCTACTGGCTGTGATCCTGATACCCAGGTTTGTTGTTGCCAAGAAGGAGTAGGAATATGTCCTGAGCCATTAGAGACAGATGAAGGTTGCCAAGCTACTTACTTTTGTATTCGCTCTAAAGGAGTATTTAAAGATGTCCAGAGAGCAATAGAGGTCGGAGTTGAGCCAATTGATTAAAATATGGAAAAGAAAAAAGCCCGACAAAGGATAGAGAAGCTGAAAAAGGTTATCAACCGTCACCGCTATCTCTATCATGTACAAGACAGGCAGGAAATATCAGATGAAGCTCTTGATTCTTTGAAAAAAGAGCTTTTTGATTTAGAACAGAAATTTCCTGATCTGGTGACTCCAGACTCTCCAACTCAGAGAATAGGAGGGAAACCTTTAGATAAGTTCAAGAAAGTAAAGCATGAAACTCCTATGCTCTCTTTTAATGATGCTTTTTCCAAAGAAGATATAGAGGATTGGTTAAAGAGAGCAAAAGATCTTCTAACAGAGAAAGAAAAAAAAGAAATAGACTTTTACTGCGAGCTTAAAATAGACGGTTTAGCTATAGAGCTTGTCTTTGAAGATTACCTTTTGAAAACGGGCTCTACTAGGGGAGACGGAAAGACGGGAGAGGATATAACTCAGAATTTAAAGACAATAGAAGCTATTCCTTTAAAATTGAGAGATAGAGAAAAAGTTTTAAAATCACCAAAAGTAAAAAAAATAAAAGAATTTAAAAGTTCTCTGACTATAAGAGGAGAGGTTTTTATCTCCAAAAAGGAGTTTGAAAGGATAAATAAAGAAAGAGAAACTCCTTATGCGAATCCCAGGAACCTGGCTGCAGGTTCTGTAAGGCAGCTTGATCCTAGTGTAGCTGCTAAAAGAAATCTCGACTCTTTTGCTTATGACTTAGTTACAGATTTTGGTCAGAAAACTCACGAAGAGAAGCATCAAATTTTAAAAGTTTTGGGTTTTAAGACAAATCCTAACAACAGGTACTGCAAGAATTTGGATGAAGTTTTTGAGTTTCATAAAAAGTGGCAGAAAAGGAGAGATTCTCTTCCTTATGAAATAGACGGTATTGTTGTTATTATTAATTCGGATAGAATTTACAATAAGCTAGGTGTGGTAGGCAAGGCTCCAAGAGGAGCTATAGCTTTTAAGTTTCCAGGTAAGGAAGCTACTACTAAAGTGAGAGATATTAAAGTGCAGGTGGGAAGAACAGGAGCTCTTACTCCGGTGGCTGTTTTAGAGCCTGTTCAGGTTGGAGGCGTTACTATTACCAGAGCTACTCTTCATAATGAGGATGAGATAAGAAGACTGGGAGTAAAGATAGGAGACACTGTTATTGTAGGTAGAGCGGGGGATGTTATTCCGGAAATAGTAAAAGTAGTTAAAGATTTAAGAACAGGAAAAGAAAAGAAGTTTAAAATGCCTTCTAAGTGTCCTCTTTGTGGAGGGAAGGTAAAGAAAATAGATGCTATTCATTATTGTGCTAACCCAAATTGCTTTGCCAGAGAAAGACAACAGTTTTATCATTTTGTTTCTAGGGGAGCTTTTAATATTGAAGGGCTGGGACCTAAGATAATAGGCCAACTTATGGAGGAAAGCCTGGTTTCAGATTTAGGAGATATTTTTGAATTAAAAAGAGGAGATCTTAAGCCTCTGGAGAGGTTTGCTGAAAAATCAGCAGATAATCTTGTAAAGTCGATTGAAGAAAGCAAGGAGATAACTTTCCCCCGTTTTATCTTTGCTTTGGGTATAAAGCATATAGGAGAAGAGACAGCTCAAGATTTAGCTAAGCATTTTAGTTCTTTGGAAAACCTTAAAAAAGCTTCCAAAAAAGACTTAGAAGATATAGAAGATATTGGTCCCAAAGCTGCTCAATCTATTAAAGATTGGTTTTCCGATAAAAAAAATAAAGAGCTTCTTAAAAAGTTTAAAAGAGTAGGAATTAAGATTGAAAAAGTGAAAAGAGGGACAAAACTCAAGGGAAAGAAATTTGTTCTCACGGGCTCTCTAAATTCTTTAACTAGAGAAGAAGCTAAAAAGAAAATCAGATCTTTAGGAGGAGAGGTATCAAGTTCTGTTTCTAGAGAAATCGATTACCTTGTGATAGGAGAGGATCCGGGATCAAAATATCAAAAAGCAAAAAAGCTTAAAGTTAATATTTTAAAAGAGAAGGAGTTTTTAAAAATGCTATGAACTCTTCGCTTCTAAAAGCAGTTAAAACAAGTCTCTTTCTGGTCTTGCTCACTCCATTGATAATGGGTCCTTTCGGGCTTACTCTTTCTGCTTTTCCGAAGGCTGTCTTTTTTCGTTCTTTAATAGAGATAGTTCTAATAATCTATCTTTTTCTCGTATTTTTTGACAGAAAATATCTTCCCAGAGTTTCTCTTTTAACCTGGGCTCTTTTAATATTCACAGGGGTGATGATTTTGTCAGCTCTGGCGGGATTTAATCCTTACCGCAGCTTTTTCGGAGATTTAGAGAGAGGAGAAGGAGTTATTCTCCACCTTCATTTACTGACCTTCTTTTTAATGGTTTCTGGTGTTTTTGTTAAGAAAAAGGACTGGTTTAGAGTTTTTAAGATTTCAGCAGGGGTTTCCGGAATATCAAGCTTCGCAGCTCTTCTTCAGAAGCTTGGCGTCTGGCATTTTTACGGAGTTTCGATTCCTAGTCGGGTTTCAGGAACCTTGTCCAATCCCGACTTTTTCGCTCCGTATATTGTTCTTTCCCTTTTCATTACTCTCTTTGTCTTTTTCATAGAAAAAGAGAAGGATATGAAGTTTGTCTGGGGAGGTATAATATTTCTTCATTCTTTTACTCTAATTCTCTCTAAAACCAGAGGAGCCTGGGTAGCTTTAGGTCTGGCTCTTTTGTTTTGTTTTTTTATCTGGTTTTTTAAATATTCCAATGTTCACAGAAAAAAAATAGCCCTCTTGGTTTTGCTTTTAAGTTTGATCCTTCTATTTTTGGTTTTAAACAAAGAGAATGTTGAGAATGGATTATTAAACAGGGCTTTAAGCGTTTTTGAATTTTCTTTCGGATCTAGGGGAGATGTCTGGGAGATATCTTTTGAGGCTTTTAAAGAGAAACCACTTTTAGGTTGGGGTCCTGAATCTTTCTCCTACATCTTTTACAAGTATTTTAAGGCGGACTATTTTTCAGAGATACCAGAAGGAATGTACTTTGACTATGCCCACAACAAGATATTCAACCTTTTAGCTTCCACCGGCATCTTGGGGCTTCTTTCTTGGCTTGGCGTTTTGGGGGTTTCTTTCTATCTTCTTTTCAAGAAAATAGTTCTAGAAAAGAAACTGGTCTTGCTTCTATCCGTTTTTCTTGTTGCTTACTTTTTCCAATCTCTGACTGTTTTTGACACCATCTCTATCTACTTGCTTCTCTTTCTAGTTTTAGCCTTTATTAATGTTTTATCATCAAGACCCTTGGAGATAAAAAGAGTATGGCTTTTCCTTCCTTTGATTGTTCTTCCTCTTCTTTCTTTGTATTTTATAAACCTAGGGCCTCTTTTAGCAGCTTCCAGTTTTCCTGCTAATGTTGGATATGAGAAAACAAATCCTGTCCGGGCTGTTTCAGAATACAGCGAAGCGTCAAAAAGTATTTACAAGAATGACTTAAAGTTCGTTACTATAGAAAGAGGCCTTCTTCTTTTGGAGAAAGGGAATAAAAAAGAGGGAATAGCAAAGATTATCTACAAAGACAAAGATTATCTCAAGGAGCTTTTAGAAAAACCCGACAGAAGGCCCGTTGATACCCTTGAGTATTTAGCCAGAACATATCAATGGAATTACCTCTTTTTTGGGGATGAAGAGGATCTTGCAAGAATGGAAGAAACAATCGAAAAAGGAATAGATTTTAATGACCAGAGACCGGAGTTTTACCGGTTAAAAGCTGAATTAAGATTGATGGAGGGGAATGAAGAAAAGGCCAAAGATCTTTTTTTGAAAGAGGCCGGTCTCTTTCCTACCAGCGAGGTTAAGTATTACAGGAATCTGGGTTCTGGCTTTCTGAAAATAGGAAAGAAAAAAGAAGCTTCTCTTTACCTTAAAAAAACAGTAGAGGCCATGGAAAACCCCAACTTAAAAGATGCGCAGTTTATGGAAAAGGTAGCTATTCTTTTCTGTAGGGATTTAGAGGATATAGAAAACTGTAAGGATATTTATTACAGGTTGATGGAATTTTTCCCTGAAAAGAAAAATTACTTTGAAAACCATCTTAACTTTTTTCTAAAAGAATAAATGCTTTATTTTTTGAAGAAAATTGACTGGATTCTGGTTTTCTCAGCCCTTTTGCTTACTTCAATCGGTTTGGTTTCTATTTGCAGTGCTTCTTCTGAGATTAACTTTAAAAAACAGCTTGTCTTTTTGGGCATAGGCCTTCTTTTTATGTTTCTTCTGGCTTTTATTGACTGGAGAGCTATTCAGAGTAACTCTCATCTTATTCTTGCTCTCTATTTCCTTTCCATTCTAACCTTAATAGGTCTTTTCTTTTTAGCTCCCGTTACCAGGGGAGTAAAAGGATGGTACAAAATAGGGTTTCTTTCTCTAGATCCTATACCTTTTACTAAACTTGTCTTAATAGTTCTTCTAGCAAAGTATTTTTCCAAAAGACATGTTGAAATGTATGGCTTAAAGCATATTATTCTCTCTGGGATTTATGTTATTTTACCTGTTCTTTTGATTGCTTCACAGCCTGATTTGGGATCTGCTATTATTATAATAGGTTTTTGGCTGAGTATACTGATTGTTTCAGGGATAAGACTAAGGGAATTTTTAATAATTATTCTCTGTGGACTGATTATTATAGCTGGGAGCTGGTTTTTCTTTTTAGAGGATTATCAGAAGACAAGGATAATAAGCTTCTTTTCTCCTGAAGCAGATCCTCAGGGGGCAGGATGGAATCAAAGACAGTCTAAAATAGCTATAGGGTCTGGAGGTATCTTCGGGAAGGGTTTTGGAGAAGGTTCTCAGGCAGAATATGGTTTTCTGCCAGAACCCCATACAGATTTTGTTTTTGCTTCTATTGCAGAAGAGTTTGGTTTAGTGGGAGTGACAGGTCTTTTAATTATTTTCTTTATCTTAATCTGGAGAATAATCAAAGCTGTTTTAAAAGCTCCAGGAAACTTTCCTAGGCTTTTTGCTACAGGTTTGGCTTCCATTATTATCTTACAGGTTTTTATTCATATAGGGATGAATCTAGGTCTTCTGCCTGTAATAGGTCTCTCTCTTCCTTTTGTGAGTTACGGTGGGTCTGGTTTGATAGTCTTTTTCATTTCTCTTGGTGTTATTCAAAGTTTCAGAGTCCAATAGTTTTCCACAGTTGATTATTGTTTTTAGCTGTGATATAGTAGCAGTTAGGGAATTTGGCCTTGACAAATTTTCTAAAATGAATAAAATTAATAACTAGTAGCTTTTTCGGAAATTATTCTGGAGGTATTTTATTTTGAATATCTCCCTTTTATGTATAAATACAGCCCTTTTTCCTAAAGTTAAATTTATTACTTTAAACCCTCTTAGAATGGGGAACTTTTTGTATTTACAATGACTAAAATAAAAAACTTTTCTAGATCCCAAGTTTCTCTAGACAGACCTTATCTTCTTACCCTTCAGAAGAAAAGCTGGCAGTGGTTTTGGGACAAAGGGGTAAAAGATCTTTTCTCTGAGATCTTTCCTATTAAAGACCACACTGGAGAGGAATTTGAGCTTTGGTTTACAGACTACAAACTCGATCAGCCTAAAAGAAAGACAGATATAGAGGCAAAGGAGAACAACGAGTCTTTTGAAGCCTCTTTAAAGGTAAAGGTTAAACTTGTAAATCTTAAAACAAAAGAAGAAAAAGAGCAGGAAATCTATTTAGCAGACTTTCCCCTTATGACAGAAAGGGGGACTTTTATTATTAATGGAGTGGAAAGAGTGGCCATAGCCCAGCTTATCCGTTCTCCTGGAGCTTTCTTTACTTCAAGGACAGTTCAAGGAAGAGAAGTCTTTGGAGCTAAGATAATACCAAACAGAGGTGCCTGGCTTGAATTTGAAACAGACGCATCTGGTTTTATAGGAGTAAAAGTGGACAGGAAAAGAAAAGTGGCTTCCACCACTTTATTAAAAGCTTTAGGTGGCTGGACAGACGAGGAAATTGAAAAGAAGTTTAAGGACTTAACAAAAGAGAGCGAAGTAGATTATATTAAAAAGACTCTGGAGAAAGATGAAACTAAAGATCAAGGAGAGGCTTTGGTGGAAATCTACAAGAGACTTAGGCCCGGGGATATGGTAACGCCGGATACTGCTAGAGAGCTCATTGAAAATACTTTCTTTAATTTTGACAGATATGATTTATCAGAGGTAGGAAGATGGAGAATGGGAAGAAGGTTGGAAGAGCTGGCGCCCAAAAAAGAGGATGTAGAAATTAAGCCCGAAGACAGAACTCTTAAAGCAGAAGATGTTTTAGCTGTAATGAGAGAGATTGTAAGATTGAATAACGATCCTGAAGGAAAGCCTGACCAGATAGACCATTTAGGAAACAGAAGGATAAGGACTGTTGCGGAGCTCTTGCAAAATAGATTGAGAGTCGGCTTGATGAGAGCTGAAAGAATTATTAAAGACAGAATGTCTACTCTAGATCCTCATACTATGACTCCCAACCAGTTGGTTAATCCAAGGCCAGTAATGGCTGTTATAAGAGAGTTTTACACCTCTTCTCAACTATGTCAGTTTATGGACAACGAAAATCCTCTAGCAGAGTTAGAGCATAAAAGAAGATTATCTGCTACAGGGCCTGGTGGCTTGACCAGAGAGAGAGCTGGATTTGAGGTAAGAGACGTCCAACCTTCTCATTATGGAAGAATTTGTCCTATTCAAACACCAGAAGGTCCTAATATAGGATTGGTTAATCATTTAGCTTCTTTTGCTTCTGTAAACAGATATGGATTTTTAGAAACTCCTTATTATAAGGTAAAAAAGGGGAAAGTTACTTCTAAAATAGAGTTTTTAAATGCTTTTGAAGGCGAAAAGTTTAATATAGCTCATGGAGGAACTTCTGTAGACAAAAACGGAAAAATAGAACCCCAGATTCCTCCTAACAAAATAGAAGCTAGAATAAAAGGGGCTCCGGGGATCGTTGCTGTAGATAAAATAGACTATATAGATGTTTCTCCTGAGCAGTGTTTTTCTGTGGCTACTTCCTTAATACCATTTTTACAAAATGATGATGCTAACAGGGCTTTGATGGGATCTAATATGCAGAGGCAAGCAGTGCCTTTAGTTCATCCCGAAGCTCCTTTGGTAGGAACAGGAGTTGAGAAGACAGTAGCTAAAGACTCAGGTCAGGCGATTTTTGCAGAAGAATCAGGAACTATTTCAGAAGTAGATGCTAGCCATATAGAGGTAAAGAACAAAAAGGGAAGGACTAGAAGATATGATTTGAATGTCTTTATGAGAACTAACCAGTATACTTGTTTTCACCAAAGGCCAGCTGTTAAGAAAGGACAGAAGGTTTCTAAGGGAGAGCTTCTGGCAGACGGGGGAGCTATTGATAAAGGAAGACTTGCTTTGGGGCAGAACGTTTTGGTAGCTTTTCTCTCTTGGCAGGGATCCAACTTTGAAGACGCTATTATAATTTCAGAGAGATTAGTTAAAAAAGAATATTTTTCCTCTATTCATATAGAAAACTTTACCTGTGATGTCAGAAATACCAAACTTGGTCCGGAAATAACTACCTCCGATATTCCTAATGTTTCAGAAGAAAAACTGAAAGATTTAGACGAGGAAGGTATTGTCAGGGTTGGAGCTGAAGTAGGTCCTAACGATATTTTAGTAGGCAAGATATCTCCCAAAGGAGAAGCAGGCCTGACAGCAGAAGAAAGATTATTAAGAGCTATTTTTGGAGAAAAGGCAAGAGATGTTAAAGATAGTTCTTTAACTATGGAACACGGTAAGAGAGGAAGAGTAGTAGGGGTTAAAATATTTTCAAGAGATAAAGGGCACAAGTTAGAGCCTGGTATTTTAAAGAGAGTTGAGGTTCGGGTGGCTCAAACAAGGAAGATCCAAGCAGGAGACAAACTAGCTGGACGTCATGGAAATAAAGGAGTTATCTCTAGGGTGGTTCCGGAAGAAGAAATGCCATTCTTGGAAGACGGTACCCCAGTAGATATTATTCTAAATCCTTTAGGTGTAGCTTCTAGAATGAACATAGGGCAGATCCTAGAAACTCATTTAGGTATGGCAGCTTACGAGTTAAATTATCTAGCAGAGACACCTTCTATGTCTGGGGCAAAAGAAGAAGATATAAAAGAAGAACTCAAGAAAGCAGGTTTTTCAGAAGACGGCAAGTTTACCTTATATGATGGAAGAACAGGATTTCCCTTGCCAGAGAAAATTACTGTTGGCTATATGTATATGTTAAAGCTTGTCCATATGGTAGAAGATAAAATACATATGAGATCTATCGGGCCTTACTCTCTTATTACCCAGCAACCTTTGGGAGGAAAAGCTCAGTTTGGAGGTCAAAGGTTTGGTGAGATGGAGGTTTGGGCTTTAGAAGGATATGGAGCAGCTCACAGTCTTCAGGAGATGCTTACTATAAAGTCAGACGATGTGACAGGAAGAGCTAAAACTTACGAAGCTATCCTTAAAGGAGAAACAGTGAGAAGTCCAAACGTACCTGCTTCCTTTAATCTTTTAGTTTCAGAGCTTAAATCTCTGGGGTTAGGAGTAGAAATTAAAAAAATATGAGAGTAGAAGATTTAAAATCTATAAGGATAAAGCTGTCCTCTCCAGAAGAGATTTTGGATTGGAGCTTTGGCGAAGTTACCAAGCCTGAAACCATAAACTACAGAACTCAAAAAGCCGAGAAAGACGGACTTTTTGACGAAAGAATTTTTGGGCCGGAGAAAGACTATGAATGCTACTGCGGAAAATACAAAAGAATCAGATACAAGGGTGTTATTTGTGACAGATGCGGAGTGGAAGTAACCAAGTCTTCTGTCAGGAGAGAAAGAATGGGGCATATTAAATTAGCCTGTCCAGTTTCGCATATTTGGTTTTTAAGAGGTATTCCTTCAAGGATAGGAATGGTTTTGGGGGTACCTATGCAGCAATTGGAGAAAGTAATTTATTTTGCCTCCTATATCATAACTTCAGTGGATGAAGAGGCCAGGAAAGAGGTTCTGGACAGAATAGACAAGGAGTACAAACAAGAAGTTAAAAAGAAAAAGGCAGAAGTTAAAAAGAAAAAGGAATTAAAAAAAGCCTTAGAGGATCTTAAAAAAGAAAGAGATAATACCAAAGAAGAAGTTTCTAAAATAATTCCTTTGAGGGTTCTCTCTGAAATTGAATATCACGATCTTTCTTTAGACTATGGAGAGGTTTTTGAAGCTGGTACCGGAGCTGAAACATTAAGAAAGATATTTGAAGATATTAATATCAAAAAAAAGATGAAAGAGCTTAAAAAAGAAGTTGAAGAAGCAAGTTCAGCTTCAAAGAAGAAAATATTGAGAAGGTTAAAGCTTTATCAGGCTCTAGATGAGGCTAAACTTAAGCCAGAATGGATGTTTCTTACAGTGCTTCCAGTGCTTCCACCCGATTTAAGGCCTATGGTTCAGTTAGATGGGGGGAGGTATGCTTCCTCTGATTTAAATGACTTGTATAGGAGAGTGATAAACAGAAATAACAGGTTAAAGTACTTATTGGAAATAGGAGCTCCAGGAGTTATAGTCAAAAACGAAAAAAGAATGCTTCAGGAGGCAGTAGATGCTTTAATAGATAATGGAATGAGAAAAGGGATTTTAACTACAGCTACTACTGGAGGTAAAAGATTACTGAAATCTTTAGCTGATATGCTTAAGGGAAAACAAGGAAGATTTAGGCAGAATCTTTTAGGGAAGAGAGTGGATTACTCGGGACGTTCTGTTATCGTAGTAGGACCGGAGTTAAAGTTACACCAGTGTGGTCTTCCTAAAAAGATGGCTCTAGAGCTCTTTAAACCTTTTGTTATAGAAAAGATTTTGGACAAAGAGCTAGCTTACAATGTCAGAGGAGCTTCTAGATTGATAGAACAGGAGACAGATGAGGTCTGGGCATTGTTGGAAGAAGTTGTAGAAAACAAATACGTTCTTTTAAATAGAGCCCCGACTCTTCACCGTTTGGGTATTCAAGCCTTCCAGCCTGTTTTAACAGAGGGAGAATCAATCAGACTACATCCTTTAGTCTGTAAAGCCTTTAACGCTGACTTTGATGGAGATCAAATGGCAGTTCATGTTCCTCTATCTAAAGAAGCCCAGAAAGAAGCTAAAGAGAGAATGCTTTCTTCCTACAATCTTTTAAAACCCGCTACAGGTCTTCCTATCGTAGCTCCTACCCAGGATATAGTTTTGGGATGTTATTGGATAACTAAAATAGAAGAAGGAGCCAAAGGAGAAGGCAAAATGTTCTCTGATTATAGAGAAGCAGAGGTAGCTCATGAGTTTGGAGGTTTAGATTTAAGAGCAAAGATAAAGGTAAGGGTTTCAGATAAAGTTATAGAGACTTCTTTGGGCAGAATCAGATTCAATCAGTCTCTTCCTGAGGACTACTCCTTTGTTAATGGAGTAATGAGATCCAAATCTATAGAAAGCATAGTGAGTGATGTAGTAGCTAAATACGACCAGGAAACGATTGAAGACACTTTAGATAAGATAAAAAATTTAGGATTTGAAAGCTCTACAGTTTCCGGTGTTACCTGGGGTATGACTGATTTAATAATACCAGAGAATAAAAAAGAAATTATAGAGGAAGCTGAAAAAGAGGTAGAGGCTATTGAGAAGCATTTTAAAAGAGGCCTCTTTTCTCTAGAGGAAAGAAGGAGCAAGATTATTGAGGTCTGGACAAGAACTAAATTGAAGATAGAAAAGCTTGTTCCAGAGAGATTAAAAAAATCAAGTTCTATTTTTACAATTGTAGATTCTGGAGCCAGAGGAAGTTGGTCTCAGCCCGTCCAAATGGCTGGTATGAAAGGCTTAGTTATTAATCCGGCAGGGCAAATTATAGAACTACCCGTAATAAGCTCCTTTAAAGAAGGTTTTGATGTATTAGAATACTTTATCTCTACTCATGGAGCCAGAAAAGGAACAGCTGACACAGCCTTAAGAACTTCTACGGCAGGTTATCTTACTCGAAGACTTATCGATGTAGCCCACGAAGTTATTGTTTCAGATGAAGATTGTGGGGACAAAGAAGGAAAAGAAATATTCAGAAGAGAAGCTGATGATATAGGTCAGAACTTTCTCTTTAAGATAGTAGGAAGGACATCTCTGGAGAATATAAAGGGTAAGACTAAGAAAGGCGGTACTAAAACTATTGTTAAAAAAGGAGAGATAATAGATTGGGAAAAGGGACAGGAAATAATAGATAAGGGAATAGAAAAAGTTAGAGTAAGAACGCCTCTGACATGTAAATCAAAAAGAGGAGTTTGTCGTAAATGTTATGGTTGGGATTTTGGCAAGAACAAGGTTGTTGAGAAGGGAACTGCTGTAGGTATTGTAGCAGCTCAAGCTATTGGAGAGCCTGGAACTCAGCTTACCATGAGGACCTTTCATACAGGAGGTGTTGCTGGAGGAGAAGATATCACTTTCGGCCTTCCTAGAGTACAGGAGATTTTTGAGGCCAGGAATCCAAAAGGTAGAGCAGAGGTTTCTAAGGTAGAAGGTAAGGTAACAGAAATTACCCCGGACAGAGTCTTAAAAATAATGCCAAAGGATAAGAAGTCAAAGAAAGATCTTTTAGAGTACAAAGTGTCTCCAAATAAAGCTATTTTGGTTAAGAAAGGAGAGCAGGTTGAAAAGGGACAGAAGCTTTACGAGGGAAATCTTAATATCAAAGAGCTCTTTAGACTTACAGGCAAGGAAAATACTCAAGACTATATCCTTCGGGAGATACAGAAGATTTATGTTTCTCAAGGAGCTGTTATTCATGACAAGCATGTTGAGGTGGCAATAAGACAGATGTTCTCTAGAGTCAAAATTAAAGACCCTGGAGACACTCTTCTTACTACCGGAGAAGTTGTAGAAAATGCCAGACTTTTAGAAGAGAACGAAAAGATGAAAAAAGAAAAGAAAAAGCCTGCCACAGGAAAAAATATTCTTTTGGGAATTTCGCGAGTAGCTTTGAGTACAGACTCTTTCCTTTCTGCTGCTTCCTTTCAAGAGACCTCAAGAGTTTTGATAAAAGCTTCTCTTGAAGGAAAGGAAGACAAATTGAGAGGACTTAAAGAAAATGTTATAATAGGTAAACTGATACCTGCGGGTACAGGGTTTAAAAAAACTTAAGTCCTTTCTTATAGGTGGCAAAGAAAAAGAAATCTTCTAAAAAGAAGAAGAGGTTTACTCTTCCAAACTATACCAAACAAGCTATTTTTGGGGTTTTGATGATTCTTTTAGCTATTTTAATAGCTCTGAGTTTTTTTGGAAAAGCAGGAGTTGCCGGAAAAACCTTTATGGAATGGGGCAGATTTTTAATAGGAGAAACTATATTTGTCTTCCCTTTGATTTTTATCCTAGGGGGACTAGTTTTAATAAGTAAAAAGTATGATTTTGAACTCTTCAAAAAAGACAGAACTCTTTTTTGGCCGGTTCTTCTAGCTGTCTTTCTTTTAGTCACCGGAGTAACAGGCATATTGGGATCTTTTAACTCTGGGGCAAGATTTGGAGGAATAGCAGGATATGGTTTAAGCTGGCTCTTTTTGAAGTATTTTGGCTTTTGGGCTACTTTCTTCATTTTTTTGGCTCCTATTTTTATAGGGGGTTTAATATTCTGGCACTTTCTAAGACCTGAGAAAAAAGAGAAAAAAGAAGAGAAAAAAGAAGAGAAAAAACCTTCTGTTATTAAAAAGATATTCAAACCTAAGTTTAAAGTAAAAGAGATAGCTCCAGAAGTTTCCAGAAAGCCAGAACCCAAAAAGGAAGAGGTTAAAAAAGAAGAGAAAAAGAGCTTCAAAACTTTTTCTTTCAACCCTCCCCCAATAGATCTGCTTTCTAAAGAGAGGGGAGCTCCTACCAGTGGAGATACTAAAGAAAACTCAGCTATTATTAAAAAAACCTTAGAGAACTTCGGTATAGAGGTTTCTATGTCGGAGGTTAATATAGGGCCTACTGTTACCCAGTATACTTTAAAGCCAGCAGAAGGGGTTAAACTTTCTAAAATTACTACTCTTTCTAACGATTTAGCCCTTTCTTTAGCAAGTCATCCTATCAGAATAGAAGCTCCCATTCCCGGAAGATCTTTAGTGGGAATTGAGGTTCCCAATACAGAGAGGGCTACCGTCAGATTAGGAAGTTTAATAGAGAATTCTAAATTTCAAGATTCTTCAGTTGATTTGCCTATTGTTTTAGGAAGAAACGTTTCTGGTAATGCTGTTTATGCTGACATGGCTAAAATGCCTCATATGCTGGTAGCAGGCGCCACCGGCACCGGTAAGACATGCGCAAAAGATACCTTAATGTTCACCGAAAAAGGAATGTTGGACTTTGAAGAATTGTGCCCCCTCTCTTTAAATAGTGAAGTTAATTTTAAGATAAAGCTTGTTACAAGAGATGGGATCGAAGAAACAGCAAAGAACTACAATAATGGAATTTGTAAATTTCATAAAATAATCACAAGCCGCGGTTATAAAGTTGAAGCAACGACTGAACATCCCCTTTGGGTTATGAATAAAGATGGCTCTCAGGGCTGGAAACCAGCGTCTTTGATAAGAGAAGGTGACTATGTAGCTATTAGTCGCGGCCCAGCTCTATTTGGAAGTAAAACCGATATTTCTGATTTCGAACCAAGCAACATTAAGAGTTATCATAATAAAATTTCTTTTCCTTCTAAAATAACTCCTTGCTTAGCTCGTTTTCTAGGTTTTTTAACTGCCGATGGAGGTTTATCAGTAGAGGGAAACGGCTTTCATCGAGTAGTTTATACTCAAGCGGACAAGTTTCTTGTACAACTTTATAAAAAATACCTCAAAAAACTTTTTGGTATTTCTAGATTTACTGAAATAAAAAGTGGATCCAATCCTAAAAATAAAGCTACCGATATAATGGTCAATAGTAAGCACTTAAAAGAGTTTCTATTATATCTAGGGATGGATTCTTCGAAATCTCCCAATAAAGAGATACCTAGGGCTATCAGAGAAGCTCCCAAAGAAATAGTAAAAGCTTATTTAAGTGCTCTTTTTGATAACGATGGTTATACCGGAAGAGGAGCTGTTGAACTTTCTATAAGCAGTAAAAAACTGATTTCTCAAATCCATATTTTACTCCTAAATTTTGGTATTGTCTCTTCGCTTTCTGAAAAAAAGATAAAAGAATACTCTCATAATAAATACTATCGCCTTTCTATTTTCGGGGATGATGCACGTAAATTTAGTGAGGAAATTGGTTTTGTAAGAAAAGAAAAAAATGAAAAGTTAAAAGACTTATTTAATTTGTCTCCAAATACAAATCGGGATTTGATACCGAATATTTCTTCTTTGCTCAAAGATATGGCAAAAAAATATCGTAGTCGTTTTGCTAACCTAACAAATAAGGGATGGAAATATCAATCTGGTGTTCAAATTCCAAAATATGCTTTTAATAGTCTGAGGAGTTACAACTCAGGAGCTAGAATGCCTAGTTATCAGTCTGTAAAAAATATTTTAAATTTCTATAAACCGATTTCTAATGAATCTGAATACCAAGAGTTAGAAGATATCTCAGAAAGGAATTTTTATTGGGACAAAGTTAAAAAGATTAGAAAAACTTCTGGTGAAGGATACGATTTTTATGTACCTGGATCAGACTCATTTATCGGAAATGGTTTTGTTAACCACAATACCATATATTTAAACTCTTTAATCTTAAGTCTTCTTTATCAGCCAAGTACTTCTTTTAAGAGCGCCAGTCCGGAGAATTTAAGATTAATTCTGGTAGACCCCAAGAGAGTAGAGTTTTCTGTCTATAAAGATCTTCCTCATCTTCTATGTCCTATAATTTATACGGCAGAAGAAACTCTGGGAGCCTTAAAATGGTTAACAGGAGAGATGGAAAGGAGGTTTAGTGTTTTGGCTGATGTGGGTTCAAGAAATATACATAGTTACAACGAAAAGGCTTTAAGCAATGGTACGAACCCTCTCCCTTTCATTATTTTAATAATAGATGAATTAGCAGATCTTATGTCAGCCAGAGGAAGAGATATTGAGGCTTCTGTAGTAAGACTAGCTCAGATGGCAAGAGCTGTGGGAATTCATTTGGTTTTAGCCACCCAAAGACCCTCAGTAGAAGTTATTACAGGTTTAATTAAAGCTAATATTACCTCAAGAGTTACATTTCAGGTAGCTTCTCAAGTTGATTCAAGAACTGTTTTAGATACAGCTGGGGCAGAGAAGCTTCTGGGAAGGGGAGATATGCTTTATCTCTCAGCTGACGTGGTAAAACCGAAGAGAATTCAAGGTCCTTATGTCTCAGAAAAAGAAGTTAAGAAAGTAGTAAAGTATATTAAAGAAGAAACAGAAAAAGAACAGCTTTCAACCGAGATGGATCCTGAATTGATAGAAGAAACTAAAAAATCTTCTGAAGGGAGCGGAAGTTCTGATTCCCTTTTTGACGAAGAAGAACCTCTTTACGAAGAGGCAAAGAGGCTTGTCATAGAGTCTGGCAAAGCTTCTTCTTCTCTTCTCCAGAGAAGGTTGAGGGTAGGTTATGCTAGAGCTGCTAGATTAATAGATATGCTTGAAGAAAAGGGAATAGTAGGGCCTCAAGAAGGATCAAAACCAAGAGAGGTTTATGGAGAAGAGTCAGAAGAAGATGGTTGGCAAAAAGTATAATAAATGTTAGAAAAGAGTATATGGCCAAGAAGAAGAAAAAAACAACAGGGAATTTAGATGAAGCTTTGGATGATATAAAACAGAAGTTCGGAGAAGGAGCTATTATGAAACTAAAAGAAGCTAAGTCTAAAGAAGTTGAAGTTATATCCACAGGAGCTATTTCTTTGGATTTAGCTTTGGGAGTAGGAGGGGTGCCCAGAGGAAGAGTAGTTGAGATATATGGACCTGAATCCACTGGAAAAACAACTTTGGCTCTCCATATTTTAGCACAGTCTCAAAAAAGAGGAGGTGTAGCAGCTTTTATAGATGCAGAACACGCATTAGATCCAGAGTACGCTAAAAGAATAGGGGTTAACACTGATGATCTTTTAATCTCTCAGCCTGATTCTGGAGAACAGGCTCTTCAGATAACAGAAAGTTTAATAAGATCAGGAGAGGTCGATGTTATTGTAGTGGACTCTGTAGCGGCTTTGGCTCCTAAAGCTGAGATTGCAGGGGATATGGGAGAGTACCAGATAGGTCTTCAGGCAAGGTTGATGTCTTCTGCCTTAAGGAAACTTTCTTCTGTGGTATCTAAGACAAGAACTTCTGTTATCTTTCTAAACCAGACAAGAATGAAAATAGGCGTGATGTTTGGAAATCCCGAAACAACTTCCGGAGGTTTGGCTTTAAAGTTCTATTCTTCTGTTAGGATTAATTTGAGAAGAAGAGCTCAGATTAAAAAGGGAGATAATATTATAGGAAACAGGGTAAAAGCTAAAATAGTAAAGAACAAAGTAGCTCCTCCTTTTAAAGTGGCAGAGTTTGATATTTATTATAACGAAGGCATTTCCTACTTTGCTGATTTGATAAACACGGGAGAAGCCAAAGGAATAATTAAAAAATCTGGTAGCTGGTACCAGTTTGAAAATAAAAAGCTAGGTCAGGGAATATCAGCTTCAAAAGATTATTTGAAGGGTGATTCCAAAACAGCAGAAAAAATAAAAAAGGCTATCTTAGAAAAAGTGGAAGAGGCCTAATTTTTCCAAAACAAAAAACAGCTCCTCGGAAAAAGCTGTTTTTTATTTTGACGGACTAATCAGACCTAAATTTCTAGCTCTTTTTATAGCCTTAGTCAGTCTTCTTTGGTGTTTTGCACAGACACCTGTTTTCTTTCTAGGTTTTATCTTTCCCAGATCTGTAAGAAACCTTTTAAGAACTTCTGTGTTCTTAAAATCAATATCCTTTATATTTCTTTGGCAGAAGTAGCAGTTCATGTTCAAAAGGGTATATCTTTAACGTCAATATCGTCGTCTCCTTTAGATTCTTTTTTAGAGGAATCCTCTTCTATTACAGGGATATTTTCCTCTTTCTTTTTAGGAGCTGAGTTTTGGTTATTTTTGGGTCCGAACTGAATATTTTCTCCTATAATCTCTGTTCTGTACCTTTTGTTTCCTGAGTTATCCTCCCAGTTTCTAGTTTGGATTCTTCCTTCTATCAAAACTAAATTACCCTTGTTCAGATATTGGGAAGTAATTTCAGCTAATCTTCCCCACAAAACAATGTTATGAAATTCTGTTTTCTCCTGTTTTTCTTTAGTGTCTGAATCCGTCCAAACTCTGTTTGTAGCCAGTCCGAAAGTACATAAGCTTTGGCCTGACTGGGTGCTTTTCATTTCAGGATCTTGAGTTAAGCGGCCGACGAGTATAACTTTATTTAAATTCATTACTCTAAAATTTGGTCAATTTTTTTATCTATATCTCCAAGATCGACCTTTTCTTCTTTTGTTTTTTTAGTTCCTCTTGTCTTTAAAGGTTTTTCCTTTATTGTTTCCTTTTTAGTTATGGTGTAACGGAGAATGTTTTTTTCGGAATCAAGATGATTTTTGAGATCTTCTAAACTCTCTGGCTTTAAAGAAAAGCCTGTCCTTACTAGGAAAGCTTCTTTTTTCTTTTCAATATTGTATCCCAATTGTTTTTTCTCGGGTTTTGTTGATTTATCTAAAAGACCGCTTTGTCCTGAGATAAAGCTATTTATATTTTCTGTTATCTTTTTCAAATCCTCTTCTGAAAGTTCAGGATTTATAAGGTATGTAAGTTGGTAGTTTCTCATATTTTAAATTCTATTACGTCTCCGTCTGAAACGATATATTCTTTACCAGCTGTCTTTATTTCTCCAGCTTCTCTAGTTTTAGCCCAGCTTCCAGCTTCTATAAGTTTTTGCCAGGAGATTACTTCTCCTTTAATAAAGTTTTCTTTAAAATCAGAGTGGACTTTTTCAGCAGCTTCAAGGATATTAGAGCCTTTTTTTATGGTCCAGGCTCTTGCCTCTTTTCCTCCTGTCACAGTAAAGAAAGTAATCAGTTCAAGCACATTGTAGCATTTGATTATTAGTTGGTCAAGCTGAGATTCTATCTTAAGCTCTTTCTTCTCTTCTTCAGATAATTCTCCTGACTCCTCCTCTATTCTAAGATTTAAAGAAAATTTTTCCTCAGAGAAGTCTTCTTTAACATTAAAAAGGTGCACAACAGGTTTTGCTGTTAAAAACTGGTATTCTTTAATCTTATCTGGATCAAATTCAGTATCTCTAATTTCCACTCCCTGTTCTAGTTTCTCTTTTATTTCATGAAGTATTCTCTTTTCTGGCGTCTTTTCAATAGCTTTTTCTACTATTTCTAAGTCCTTCATTAAAAACTCTGTTTTGATGATCTCAATATCTCTTTTAGGATCAGGTTTTTCCCATAATTGGTATTCTGTCTCTTTTGCTTCAAAGTCTTTTGAGATGGAGAAGTTTCTTATTACCTCCACAATAGCATCACAGTTCCTTATCTGCGATAAAAACTGGTTTCCCAGGCCCTCTCCTTTATGAGCCCCCTTTACTAATCCGGCGATATCTACAAACTTAATTACTGTTTCGGTTGTTTTTTCAGGTTTTATTATTTCAGATATCTTTTTTAGTCTTTTATCTGGTACGGGAACTATTCCCACATTAGGTTCAACTGTGGTGAAAGGGTAATCCGCAATATCCACTTGTTTTTTTGTTAGGGCCTTAAAAAGAGTCGACTTCCCGGCGTTGGGAAGGCCCACAATACCTATAGAAAAAGACATATTTCTTATGATATAATAGATTAATGGAAAAGTCCATTTTTAGATCATACGATATAAGGGGTGTTTATCCAGAAGAATTGGATAAAGAGACAGCTTTTAAGCTGGGACAGTCTTTTGTTGAAAAGACAGGAGCTAAAGATATAGTTGTTGGTAGAGACGCTAGACTATCCTCTCCTGATTTGTTTTCTTCTTTGTCTAAAGGGATTAACAGCAGAGGAGC
This sequence comes from uncultured Candidatus Saccharibacteria bacterium, assembly GCA_964609075.1. GTDB lineage: Bacteria > Patescibacteriota > Minisyncoccia > Minisyncoccales > GWA2-38-27 > CAZDXV01. Next base: position 143,366 of record CAZSQP010000001.1, on the reverse strand, counting down.
AGATGTTTATAACATAGGGCAGGTTCCTACAGAAGCTCTCTATTTTGCGGTGGCTTTTTATAAATATGATGCTGGAATAATGATCACAGCTTCTCATAATCCCAAAGAATACAATGGCTTTAAAATGATAAAGAGAGAGGAAGATAAAATAGAACTTATAAGAGGGAAAGACATGACAGGTTTATCAGAGCTTTCTTCTCTGGATAAAATAGGAGAGGTAAAAGAACTTAATATATGGAATGACTTTATCTCCCATATTTTCTCTTTCGTTGATATTAACAAAATAAATCCCTTGAAGGTGGTTATAGATACTAGTAATGGAATGGCAGGAAAAATTCTGCCTCAGATTTTAGAGAGTTTGCCCTTAGAAACAGTAAATCTTAATTTTAATTTGGACGGAAACTTTCCTTCCCACCCTCCCAATCCTTTAGAGGAAGAATCTAAAAAGGAAATTTCAGAAGCTGTTAAAAGAGAAAAAGCGGATTTGGGATTTATCTTTGACGGGGATGGAGACAGAGTCTTTTTGGTAGATGAAAAAGGGGATTTTAAAAGAGGGGATATTACTTTACTTCTTTTAGCTAGACACTTTTTGAAAGAAAGTCCTGGAAAAGGAATAGCTTATAACTTAATGAGTTCTAAAGCTGTTCCTGAATTTATTGAAAAGTGGGGAGGGAAATCGATTAGAACTCCTGTAGGTTTTGTCAATGTTAGAGAAAAAATGATGGAAAAAGGAGGTATATTAGGGGGAGAAGTCTCCGGTCATTATTCTTTTAGAGATAATTTTTACTGTGATTCGGGATTAATATCTTTTTTGGTCCTTCTGCAAGTAATATCAGAGTCAGGAGAGAAAGTTTCAGATCTTACATCCTCCTTCTCAATTTATCCGAGGAGACCTGAAATAAACTTTAAGGTTAAAGATAAAGAAAAAGTTTTAGAAGAGTTAAAAGAACATTATTCTGACGGGAAACAGGACTTTTTGGACGGGATAACTGTAGAATACAAAGACTGGTGGTTTATAGCCCGTCCCTCTAATACAGAACCTCTATTGAGATTAACAATAGAGGCAGACGATGAGAGGCTTCTTAAAGAAAAGGAGAAAGAATTAGAAGGGTTTATTCAATCTATAAAGTAATTTACATCATCACATCCTTTTTTCATCAGCTCGGAAGAAGAGCTGATTTTTAGTCCTAGACGATCTATTACTTTTATTCCTAGTTTCTGGCATACTTCAGTTTCGGGAATGTTTTCTTTTGTCTTATCTCCTCCTTTGGCGAATATATCGGGATTAATTTTAGCTAAAGTTTTGGAGACGCTTTTATCTTGGTCTATACTGGGGACTACTTTATCTATATACTTTACAGCTTTTATCGTTTCTATTCTCTGCTTTAAAGGGACTATAACTTTACCATATTTTAAAACTTGCTGACGGTCATTGTTAACTATAGCTACGACTTCCCCTAATTTTTTGGCTCTTTTAAAATAATCAAGGTGTCCAGTATGAAGCCAGATAAAGTATCCTGAAACTGCTACTTTTTTAGCCATTTAAGCCCATTTTCTTCTTAGCTTCTTTTAAAGTTGATTTAGCTAAAACGGAGGCTTTTTTAGCTCCCTGTTTTAGTAATTCTTCCACATAATCTTCTCTATTTAAGAGTTCCTCTCTTTTTCTTCTAAAGGGTTCTAATTTCTCTATCAAAATTTCTGATATAGATTTTTTAAATTCAGCGTATCCTTTGTTCTTAAATTCTTTTTCTATATTTTCTTCTGTTTTTTCTGTAAAGAGACTGTAAATATTAATGAGGTTGGATATACCCGGTTTGTTTTTATCCCTTTTTATTTCTTTTCCTGTATCTGTTACAGCTGACATTACCTTTTTCTTTATTGTTTTAGGAGAATCAAAAAGAGAAATATAGCCTTCAGATCCCAGAGATTTTGACATTTTCTTTTCGGGTTTTTTTAAAGACATTATTTTAGCTCCTTGGGAAAGATAGGGTTTTGGGATAACAAAAGTCTTGCCGAATCTCTGATTAAATCTTTTGGCTATGGTTCTCGTTAGCTCTATATGTTGGACCTGGTCTTCTCCTACGGGAACTTTTTCTGCCTTATAGATGAGAATATCCGAAGCTTGTAAGATAGGATAGTTTAAAAGTCCTGCATTGATATTTTTTTTGAACTGTTGTGCTTTTTCTTTATACTGAGTCATTCTCTGAAGATCTCCTACAGGAGTAACAGTATTTAAGAGCCAGCATAATTCTGTATGCTCTCTTAGGTCTGACTGAACAAAAAGAATGCTTTTCTCAGGATCTAATCCAGCAGCCAAATACTCTCTGGCTGTTTCTAGAGTGTTTTCTTTGAGTTTTTTGGGATTATAGGGAATAGTTAGAGAATGAAGGTCAGCTATAAAGTAGATACATTCGTTGTTTTGCTGAAGCTCTATCCACTGTTTTACAGCTCCCAGATAATTCCCTATATGAAGAGATCCTGTTGGTTGTATGCCTGATACTATTCTCATACTTCTATGACCACAGGAAGGATTATGGGTCTTCTCTGAGTTTTAGAAAAGAGAAACTGTCCAATTTTCTCTTTCATCTCGTCTTTAATGTAAACCCAGTTTACAGCTCCACCGGATCCTGCAGCCTTGTTTACAATGTTTATTACTTTTCTTCTTGTTTCGGCTAAAAGCTCTTTATTCTCTCTGAGGTATACAAACCCCCTTGATATTATATCAGGAGAACCTTTCACTCTTCCAGTCTGCCTATCTACTACAGCTACTACTACAAACATTCCGTCTTCAGATAATATCTGTCTGTCTCTTAAGACGACCTCTCCCACATCTCCTACTCCTAATCCGTCTACGAAGACATAGTTGTTGGGAACTTTCTTTTTCTCAACAGAAATACTATTTCTGGTTAAGTTTATAACCTGGCCGTTTTCTGCCAGAAGGATATTCTTTTTGGGGATGCCTTTCTCTCTTGCTATCTCTCCGTGTCCGAAAAGCATAGATACCTGGCCGTGGATAGGCATAAAGAACCTAGGTTTTGTAAGTTCTATCATTTCTTTCAATTCTTCCTGTTGAGCATGCCCTCCGGCATGAATGTCCATCATCTGATAATGATAGACTAAAGCCCCTTGTCGATAGAGTTCATCTTTGAGTATCTGAACTGATCTTTCATTTCCCGGTACAATAGAAGAAGAAAAGATAATTTCATCCCCTTTTTTAATTTTAAGATGTTTATGCTCCTTATTGGCTATTCTCATTAAGACAGCTCTTTCTTCTCCTTGGGCTCCGGTACATATTATAGTTACCTTGGAATCAGGATAATTGTTGACTTCTTTTGCCTTAATAAAAGTATTCTTCTTGGCTCTAAGATAACCCATCTTTTTGGCTATCTCAATGTTACTTTTCATAGAATATCCTTCTACGCAGACTTTTCTTCCGTATTTTTCAGATAGGCTTATTATTTGCTGAACTCTATTTAAAAGAGAGGCAAAGGTTCCAGATATTATTCTTCCTTTTGCCTGCTTGAATATATCATCCAAATTCTTTTCTATAGTCTTTTCAGAAAGAGAATGTCCTTCTTCTTCAGCTCCCGTAGAGTCTGACATTAAAAGAAGAACTCCTTCTTTTCCTATTCTCCTTAACTTTTTTAAGTCTGTAGGTTTGTCGTTTACTGGATTCTTGTCGAATTTGAAGTCAGAAGTATATATTAAATTTCCTACAGGAGTTTTAATAAAGAATCCTAAGGTATCAGGTATGTTGTGATTTACATGGAAGAATTCTATTGTAAAAGGGCCCAACTTCCTTTCATCCCCATCTTTTACAGTATTTATTTTCAATTTTGGTTTGTCAGAAAATTCATCTTGTCTCTTAAGAATTATTCCTCTGGCTAAAGCTGAAGTATAAATAGGAGGATTTCCTATCTTGTCTATGATGTAGGGGACAGCTCCTATATGGTCATAGTGTCCGTGGTTTATGGCAACAGCTATAATATCCTTTTCTCTTCCTTTAAGACAGCTTATATTCGGAATAATATAGTCTATTCCGGGCATATCTTCTTCTGGAAAGCGAAAACCCATATCCAAAATTAAAATCTTGCCCTTGTACTCTAAGAGCATCATATTTCTTCCTACTTCTCCTAATCCCCCTAAAGGGGTAATTTTTAATTTTTCTTTTTTAGTCATAGTTTTGGTGCCGAGGGCGGGAGTTGAACCCGCAAGGAGTTGCCCCCACAGCGTCCTGAACGCTGCGCGTCTGCCAATTCCGCCACCTCGGCTATTTTAAGAAGCTTAAATCTTTAGGAACTTTTTTTAAAGGTTTTTTAAAATAGAGTTCTGGAACTTCTTTGTAATTCTTATTTTTAATCCAGCCCTCTGTTGTATAGTAATAACAAGCTCCTTCTTTTTCTTGTATGAAAGAATAGTCGCTTTCAACTCCTTCTGCCATCCAGTTAGCCATTTTAAGATCTTCTCTTGAGGGATTTATTGTAATGTGAGCGTATCCTGGAGGGATAATAGCTGTATCTCCTTTTTTGGCTTTTACAGCGTAAACATCTTCTATTTTATCTTTCCCTTTCTGTACAAAGAAGATGGCTTCTCCCCCAAGAACAGTGTATAGTTCTCCGTAATCTCCTATATGTTCGTGTCCTTTTGTTTTGACATATTCTTTGCCTAGCATTCTGGAGGGGATGACAGTAATATCATATCTTAAGCCTTCTTCTCTCTTTAATCCTCTATACATATAGTAGAGCTCTGGGTTTCCCGCTGTTTTAAGCCATTCTTTATCATAAATCACATCTTCCATATTCTTTAAATATCTGATGTCTGGGTTTTTTAACTCCATCATTTAAAAGCTCTTTTAGTTTCAATATACCAGTTTTCTATTCCAACAAATCTTTTTGAAGGCTCTGTTATTTTATTTGTTTGGAATCCTTTAATCTCTTCTGATAAAGAATAGATAAAAGGAGGTTTGTAAAGAAAGATAGCCGGTATTTCTTGCAAGAGAAGGTTCTGAAAAGAGGAAAGTTTTTCTTCTCTTATCTCAGAATCTGAAGACTTTCTGTTTTCTTCTAATAAAGTGTCAGCCCCTTCATTTTCGTAAAGAGCAAGGTTTAGACCGGGATCTTCTTTTTGGGAAGAATGCCAGAAAGGAAAAGGATCTGGGATAGCTCCTAATATCTCTCCGAAAAGAAGGGCTTCGTAATCTCTTGGCTTTATTACTTCTTGTTCTAAATTTGAAGCTCTGAATGTTTCAATTTCTACTTTAAATCCTAATTCAGCCCATTGTTCTTTAAGGATCTGAGCGATCTCTATCATCTGGTCCTGCTCTACTGTTTTTATAGTAAAGCTTAAAGGAATAGTTTCTTCACCTGTATCAAAACAAACTTCATTCAGTTTAGCTCTAGTAGTTTTGCTTACTAATCCTGTACCTTCTGTAAAACCCCAGGGCTCTAGAATATCTTTTGAATACTTTTCTTGGAAGTTAATAACAGCCTTCTCTGTCTTGGGGCCGAAATATCCTGTAATTTGTCCTTCTGGATAAACGTCAGGAAATTTAGCTAGGCATTTTTGAAGTTCCTCTACTTGTGTTCCCGTATCTTCTTCTTGAAGATTAGCTGTAAAGGTAAAGGCAGCCTCTTTTTGAATCGTCTTTTCAAAATATCCGTCTCCGTTTACATCTTCAAACCCCAGGTTTTTTATAATCTCTTTACTTCTTTCCTGATCAAACTGGTAGCTATTCTCTGGTTCTGAAAATCCATATATATCAGGCAAGATTGGGGAATTAACAATAGAGTTTTCTATCAGAGCTGAATCCTCGGTACTTAAGATCTCTCTTATTAGTGCTATCTTATCAGTTCCCATTTTTAGAGCTGTTCTGATTTCTTTTTGGGATAGGAGTTCTGATTCTACCCGATTAAAGAAGAGAGAGAAATATCTGGGGAAAGATAAAGAGTATATTTGGTAATCTTTAACTTCTTGAAAAGAACTTAAAGAAACTCCTTTTACTTTCTTGGATTCTAAGGATTCGGTTAATTCTTCTTGATTTTCAAAGAAAAGAAATTCTATTTCTGCAATATTGGGTTTCTCCCCGTGATATTGGCAATTTGGGGTTAAGAGTAAAGATGTTATATTCCCCGGTTTATCCTGCTTTATTTCTTTTACCTTGTAAGGGCCTCCGGCTACAGGTTTTAGATTATATATCTCAAGTCCGAAGTTTTCAGGACTAATATTTTCCCAAATATGCTTGGGTAGTATTTTAACAGTACAGTTTTCCAGAAAAGAAGCATAGGGCTGTTGGAGAGTAAACTCGATTGTAAGATCTCCCAGCTTCTCTACTTCTATTCCGACCCAATTCTTTCTTAGAGGACTGCTGTAAGCAGAGTCCTGGATTATCTTTATAGTATAAACTATATCATCTGCTGTTAGAGGCTCTTTGTCTTCCCAAGCAAGGTTTTCTTTTAAATGAAATGTATATCTCTTTTTGTCAGGACTTATTTCATAACTTTGGACTAGGTCGGGAACTACCTCCATACTCTCTGTATATTTCATCAGGCCGGGATAAACAAGCTGAATCAAATCTTTATCCGTATCAGAATTGGCGTAAACGGGGTTAATATGTCTTGGCTGGCCTATTACGCCCTCAATATGAATTCCACCTCTGTCAGGTACTATTTCTGTCTTTTTAAGGTAAGTATTTGTTAGAAGGAAAATAGCTGATATTGAAAAAATAGAGAGGAAAATGAAAAAAAAGATCTTCTCTTTTCTAGTGAGAACTCTAAGAAAACGAAACCATTGATGTTTGTTGGGCAACCTTGAAAAAGAATTAGGTTTTTTCATATTCTTTTCATTCCTATACGATAAGGTTTAAGATTCCGAGAGCAATAAAGAGGATGCCTGTTATTATGGCTCCCCAGTATATATATTTTTCTACTCCTCTCCTGGTAGAGTGAAAACTTCCTCCTCCGCCAAAAGAAGAACCTAAAGCAGTTCCTCTCTTTTGAAGAAGAATGAAGGTTATTAAAAGAATAGAAACTATAATTTGAATTATTAGAAGTATTAAATTCATTGGGTTTTCTTTTTAGATTGATGAAGTCCTAGAAAAAAGTTTAGAGCCCAGAGAATAAGAGTAGTCCAGAAAAGAGGTACTAGTCCGTATATTTCCATCTCTGCTGGGAAAAAAACATCAGCTACCAGCCAGACAAAGAACATATTCATTAAGAGACTGAAAATTCCGAAAGTTAATACTCTCAAAGGAAGGGTTATCTTGTCAAGGAGAGGCTTTACAAAAAAATTAATAAAGCCCAAGACAGCGCCTATTATGATGAGAGTTTTATATGTTCCTGTAAATTCCACTCCGGGAATGAAACGAGCTGCTATAAAGAGCCCTAAAGCTCCCGAGATAATATGGAATAGTAGTTTTGCCATTGTTTTATCTATAATAGCAGGATATCAAACAAAGTCAATCTTTCTAAGCTTTCTATGATAAGTGATGGCAAATCTATGAGCTTCGTCTCTTAAGTAAAGTATCATGTTAGAAAGTTCTTTGGGGAGATCTTTTAAAAGAAGAGGTTCTTTTTTGTTTTCAATAAATAACTTGTTTTCTTTCTTAGCTAAAGCTGAAACAGGTATTTTTTTTGGAGTTTCAGAAAGAGCTGCATTTAATTGTCCCTTGCCTCCATCTATTAAAATCAGGTCAGGATAGCCCCATTCCTTGTGTTTAAACCTTCTCTTTAACATTTCCTTTATCATAGCTGTATCATTTGGTTTCCCTTCTGCTTTTATCTTAAATCTTCTGTATAGATTTTTTGAAGGCTTTCCTTTAATAAAAACGATCATAGAACCTGTGGCTTTTTGTCCTTGGATGTTAGAAATGTCGTAAGCTTCTACTTTCTTTATTTTCTTTTTAAAGATTTTCTTTAATTCTTTCTCTATCTTTTTGTACTCAATCTCTCTTTTTGGTCTTATCACTTTAGCATGAGAAATAACTCTTTCCAAAGCCTCTATTTTATCTCTTGTTTCCGCTGCCTTCTCATAGTTTTCTTTTTGAGAGGCCTCTTCCATTTCTTTTTTAAGATTTTTAATAACAGCTTTCTTTTTTCCTCTTAAAAAGTCTTTTAGGTTTTTAATATTTTTTTTATACTCCTTTATATCAGGATTAGGTCCTGGACAGAGATTAAGATGACAGAAAGAACAGGGTTTTGGAGGATGGTTCTTTTTGCTGTAATAGGGAAATATCTTTCTTAGGGTCTTTAAAGATTTTTTTAACGGCTTTCCTTCTATAAAAGGACCTATATATTCTCCTTTCTTATTTTTTTGATGAGTTATAGATACCACCGGAAGATTGTCTTTGCTGATTCTAACATAAAAGTAGTTCTTGTCGTCTTTCCATAGAACATTGTATTTGGGCTGATATTTATTTATTAATTCAGCCTCCAGTATTAAGGCTTCTATTTCAGAATCTGTTTCAATATATCCTATCTCTTCTACTTTCGAGATAAAGAGATTATCTCTATAGGAGGGTTGTTGGAAATGGCTTTTTGCTCTCTTTTTTATATCCGAAGCTTTACCTATATATAGTAGGTGTTTATTCTTAAAAGCGTAAACTCCGAAGGTGTTGGGAAGAAGAGAAAGCTTTTCTTTTGGGAAAAAGCTGAATTTATCCATAGCCTTGATATTTTAGTAAAAATAAAGTTTTCTTTCAAGGTCTTGAAATTATTTTAATTTTTTTGTATAATAGCTTTTACTTTATGAAAGACGAATCTATTAAAATAAGAGGAGCCAAGGTTCATAATCTGAAGAATATTAATCTTGATATTCCCAGAGATCAGCTAGTTGTAATTACAGGCCTATCAGGTTCTGGAAAGTCCTCTTTGGCTTTTGATACTTTGTATGCTGAAGGACAGAGAAGGTATGTAGAATCATTATCAGCTTACGCCAGACAGTTTTTAGGAGTGATGCAAAAACCCAAGGTGGATAAAATAGAAGGTATTAGCCCTGCTATTTCTATAGATCAAAAAAAAGGAACTCATAATCCTCGCTCTACTGTGGGGACTATTACGGAGATTTACGACTATCTCCGCCTTTTGTATTCCAGAGCTGGAAAGCCTCATTGTCCTGTTTGCGGAAAACCTATTACTCGTCAGACAGTAGATCAGATTGTTAATCAGATTTTAAAACTTGAAAAAGGAACAGAGATAACTGTATTAGGTCCTGTGGTTAGAGGTAAGAAAGGAGAGTATAGAGGTACCTTGGAGGAAATAGAAAGAGGAGGTTTTGTTAGGGCGAGAATAGATGGTGTAATTTACAGAATGGAAGAGGCTCTAGCTAAAGATTTGGACAGGAATAAAAAGCACGATATCGAAGTTGTAATAGATAGGTTGGTTGTAGAAGAAAATCTAGAAAGATCCAGGTTAACCGATTCTTTAGAGATAGCTTTAAGAATGGGAAAGGGTATTGTCTTGGTATCTACCAAAAAGGAAGATTTAGTTTTTTCAGAACATTTTGCCTGCGAAAAATGCGGGGTATCTCTTCCTACTTTAGAACCTAGACTCTTTTCTTTTAATAGTCCTTATGGGGCTTGTTCAGAATGTATGGGATTGGGAGAGAAGTTGGAAGTGGATCCTAAATTAGTTATACCCAATCCTAGATTAACTCTAGCTGAAGGGGCTGTAAGACCCTGGATGAGAGCTTCTCATAAGATAGGAAGACAAGGGTACTTTCGGTCTCAGCTTTCAGATCTTGCAGATAAAAAAGAGTTCTCTCTTCACGAACCTGTCGAGAATCTTTCTCAGAAGATAATTGATGTTATCTTGTATGGAGATAAGAATTTTGAAGGAGTAATACCTAATTTAAAAAGAAGATATCATGAAACCGATTCTGACTGGACAAGAAAGGAAATAGAGCAGTATATGATAGTAAAGCAATGCCCAAAATGTCAGGGAAAAAGATTAAAACCAGAGGTTTTGGCTGTCACTGTTGGAGGGAAATCAATAGACGAGATAGTAGAGCTTCAGATAGACAAGGCAGAGAAGTTTTTTAAGGATTTATCTAAAAAGAAAACTTATCAAACAAAAGTAATAGAGCCCATAATAAAGGAGATTTTAAACAGGATGCAATTTCTATTAGATGTCGGTTTGGACTACCTTACCTTAGACAGAAAAGCTGCTACTTTAGCTGGAGGAGAAGAGCAGAGGATAAGACTGGCTACTCAAATAGGGTCTAAGCTTACAGGAGTTTTGTATATTCTAGATGAACCCTCAATAGGTCTTCATTTTAGAGATCAGGATAGATTGATTAAAACTTTAAAGAACTTAAGAGATTTAGGAAACAGCGTTATAGTTACAGAGCATGACAGTCAAACTATTCTTTCTTCAGACAGAGTTATTGACATAGGGCCTGGGGCAGGGAAGCATGGAGGAAAAGTTATATTCGAAGGGACTCCAAAACAGCTTTTAAAATCTAATACTCTCACAGGAGAATATCTTTCAGGAAAAAAGAAAATAGAAACGGAAAAGAAAAATAGAAAAAGAAAGGATTATCTGGAAATAAAGGGAGCTAAAGAACATAATTTAAAAAATATAGATGTTAAAATTCCTCTTGAGAACTTTGTCTGTGTTACAGGAGTATCAGGTTCTGGTAAGAGTTCTTTAGTAAGCGATATTTTAGCTAAAGCTCTTTTGAAAAAGTTTTACGGTTCAAAAGAAGAGCCTGGGGAATACAAGGAGATCGAAGGGCTAGAAAAGATAAATAAAGCAGTCTTAGTAGATCAATCTCCCATAGGAAGAACTCCAAGATCAAATCCTGCTACCTATACAGGAGCTTTTGCTTACATCAGGAAACTTTTTGCTGAGACAAAAGAGGCTAAGATAAGAGGATATAAACAGGGAAGGTTTAGCTTTAATGTCAAAGGAGGAAGGTGTGAAGCCTGTGAAGGACAGGGTCAGATTAAAGTAGAGATGTATTTTCTTCCCGATGTTTATGTTCAATGTAAAGAATGTAAGGGTAAAAGGTATAATAAGGAAGCTCTGGAGATAGAATATAAAGGAAAAAACATCTCAGAGGTTTTAGAGATGACAGTAGAAGAGGCCATGAAGTTTTTCAAAAACATACCTCCTCTTTACCATAAATTAAAGACCTTGAATGATGTAGGTTTATCATATATAGAACTGGGACAGCCTGCTCCCTCCTTATCTGGAGGAGAAGCTCAGAGAGTAAAGCTGGCCACAGAGCTTTCCAAAAAAGGAACAGGGAAGACCTTGTATATTCTAGACGAGCCTACTACGGGACTTCATTTTGACGACATTAAAAAGCTTATTAAAGTTTTGAAAAGATTAGTTGATAAGGGAAATACTGTTCTCACAATTGAACACAATCTAGATCTTGTTAAAACAGCTGACTGGATAATAGATTTAGGGCCTGAGGGCGGAGAAAAAGGAGGAGAGTTAATAGCTGAAGGAATGCCTCAAGATATTAAAAAAGTTAAAAAGAGCTATACAGGGAAGTATTTGAATAAGTCTTGACATTTTTAAAATCTTTCTTAAAATGGATAATTAGCAAACAAAGGTTGTAAGTGATAAATAAAAATATATTATGAAAAAGATAAAACCTCTATTAGATAATGTAGTTATAGAGCCTGTAAAAGAAGAAGAGAAAACTAAAGGAGGAATTCTTCTTCCAGAGACAGCTGACAAAGATATGCCAGAGCAGGGGGTTGTTGTGGCAGTAGGTCCTGGTAAGAAGACAAACTCTGGAAAAACTCTTCCTATGGAAGTAAAACCGGGGCAAAAAGTTCTATTTACAAAATATAGTCCTACAGAGATAAAGGTTGGAAATAAAGAATACTTAATTGCCAAACAAGAAGATATTTTGGCAATTCTTGAATAATTATGTCTAAAATAATAACTTATTCAGAAGAAGCAAGAAAAAAATTAAAAACAGGCGTCAATAAAATAGCTGACGCTGTAAAAGTTACTATAGGTCCTAAAGGCCGCAATGTTGTTTTAGATAAGGGATATGGTTCTCCTACTATTACTAATGATGGAGTTTCTATTGCCAAGGAGATAGAAGTAGAAGACAAAACAGAAAATCTGGGTGTTGAGATAGTAAAAGAAGTTGCAGAAAAAACAAACGATATTGCTGGAGACGGAACCACTACGGGCGTTATCCTAGCTCAATCCTTGATTTCAGAGGGTCTTAAAAATGTAGCTGCTGGAGCTAATCCTTTAGCTTTAAGAAGAGGAATAGAAAAAGCAGTTGAGAAGATTGTTTCAGAACTGAAGAATATGGCAAAAAAGATAAATACTAAAGAAGAAATAGCTCAGGTAGCTACTATCTCAGCTGAAAGCGAAGAAATAGGAAACTTAATAGCTGAAGTTATGGAAGAAATAGGAAAGGACGGAGTAGTCACAGTTGAAGAGTCCAAAACATTCGGCTTGGAAAAAGAGGTTGTTAAGGGTCTGCAATTTGATAGCGGGTATATTTCTCCATATATGGTAACAGACGCAGAAAGAATGGAGGCTGTTATGGAAGATCCCTATATTCTTCTTACAGATAAAAAAATATCTTCTGCTAAAGAGCTGGTTCCTGTTTTGGAAAAGGCTTCTCAGGCTGGTAAAAAGAACTTTGTTATCATTGCAGAAGACGTCGACGGAGAAGCTTTAGCTACTTTGGTAGTCAATAAATTAAGAGGAGTATTTAATGCTTTAGCTCTTAAGGCTCCCGGTTTTGGAGATAGAAAGAAAGAAGTGATGCAAGATATAGCTACGGTGACTGGAGCTGAAGTTATTTCAGAAGAAACCGGTATGAAGCTTGAATCAGTTGAATTAGATAAATTAGGTTCTGCTAGGAAGGTGGTTTCCACCAAAGAAAATACTACTATTGTAGAGGGAAAAGGAAATAAAGAAGTGATAGATTCCAGAGTAAATCAAATTAGAAAACAAATTGAAGCTTCAGACTCAGATTTTGACAAAGAAAAACTGGAAGAGAGGCTGGCTAAATTGACAGGAGGAGTAGCTGTTATTAAAGTAGGAGCTGCTACCGAGGTAGAGCAGAAAGCAAGGCAGCACAAGACAGAAGATGCTCTTCACGCTACCAGAGCTGCTATAGAAGAAGGAGTTGTTCCCGGTGGGGGAACTGCTCTCTTAAGACTAAGCTCTCTTTTGAATGAATCAGATTTTAAAGGAGAAGAAGGGACAGCAGTTAAAATAGTAGCCAGAGCTTTGGAAGCTCCCATTAGGCAGATAGCAGAAAATGCAGGAATAGATGGAGCTGTAGTAGCTCAGAAGATAAAAGAAGGAAAGGATAGTTTTGGATTTAACGCTAATGCTATGAAGTACGAAGATCTTCTCGAGGCTGGTATTGTAGATCCTGCCAAGGTTGTAAGATCTGCTCTTGAGAACGCTTCTTCTGCAGCCTCAATGCTTTTGACTACAGAATGCGTAGTTACAGATAAGCCGGAAGAAAAGAATCAATCATCTCAGCAATCTCCTCAAATGCCTCAAATGCCCTATTAGAGCTTGACAAGCTGTTTCACAAAAGAGTAGAATAAAATTGTGGGATATATTATGTTAGAAAAGGGTATTACAAAAAATTATATTCTCAATTATTCACCTGCATGGATTTCTTTCTGCGGTGAATTTATTGTCGTAAAAATTAAAAGATGAGGGGATAGTTTACTTATATCTTTAAGCAACTGCCCCTCTCAAAAGGAGGGGTTTTAAAAACCATGGGGAATAAAAATTATTACCTAACTAAAGAAGGACTAGAAAAGATAAAAAAAAGATATCAAGATCTTAAGGGCATTAAGTCAGCTAAGACAAAAGGAGAAGCTCCTCCTGTTTTAGAGTCGGAAGACTTGAATCCTGAATACCTTTCTCTTCAGGAGGACTTGGATCTTTTAGACAGAAAAATAGAAGAGCTTGAGGAGGTGGTAAAAAATGCAGAACTGATCAAAGCTCCTCCCAGAAAAGAAAGGGACAAAGTTAATTTGGGAGCTACAGTTTCTGTCGAGCTTGACGGAGAAATTGACGAATTTAAAATTGTAGGAACCATGGAGGCAGATCCTATCCAGAACAAAATATCTAATGAATCTCCCATTGGTAAGGCTTTAATGGGAAAAAAGAAAGGGGATAAAACTGTGGTTAAAACTCAGTTAGTTAATCACACCTGTAAGATAAAGAAGATTAAATACAAATAATATTTAAATATATGGAAGCTGTAAAAAAGTTTGATGTTAATCTTGAAGATCTTTCTCCAAAAGAAAAGGAATTGGTTAAGAAATTGGTGGAAGCTGCAGAAAAGATAGCTCCTCTTTATTTAAAACAGAAAAACAACAATAACTTAGGAGCTAATTTTTATTCCCAAGATGCTAGTAAAGAAGAAATAGAAAAAGCAGCGGAAAAAAACCCTAATATTTTAGATCCCTATACCTTTGTGAGAAGAGATGAATCAGGGAAGCTAAAGGCTGTTTTTTTTCACCAAGAGTTTAAAAAAGAGTTAGAAGAAGTATCTGACCTCTTAAGAGAAGCTGCTGAAATATCAGAGGATAAGGGGTTTTCTAAATATCTTAAAGCTAGAGCTAAATCTTTGATAGACGGGGATTACAAAAAGAGTGAAGTCGTCTGGCTTAAAACCAAACCCTATAAAATCAGTATTATGATAGGGCCTATTGAAAGGTATTTAGATAGGCTCTTTTTTAGAAAATGCGCTTATCAGGCCTGGGTAGGGGTAATGGACGAGAAAAGAACCAAGGAAGCTGAAAGATTCAAGAAAATGATATTAACAGGCCAAAGGAAGATTCTCCCTGGGGCTGCCAAAGTTGATATAGATAAATTAAGTATAAGGATAGATAAAGCAGTTGTTTATTCCGGCCAGAAGGCCGATTCTATGCCCACAGGAACCAATCTTCCGAATGATGTTAATCTTATGAAAAAGTATGGTTCCAAGATAACAGTTTTTACCACTCCCTTAGATTTGAAATTTGAAGGAGATCATTATCCTATATATCAAAAGATATTTGAAAAAGGTTTCCAAGAGAAATACTCTAAAGAAGAACTTTATGAAGGGTCTTTAAGATGTATTCTTCTCCATGAGATATCTCATAGTTTAATAAGGTATAAAGATGCAGAGAAAAGGTTAAAAGAGCTTTTTCCTGTCTTTGACGAGCTTTTCGCTTATGTTCTCGGCATCAAAGCTTCTGCTACTCTTCTTTTAAAAGGAGCTTTAGCTCAGAAAGAGTTAGAGTCTATTCTAGTTATGCATATAGCCCGTAATTTTACTTGGTGGATAGATTCTCTTAAAAATCCAAATGTTTCAGCTTACGCCAAAGGAGCTGCTATAGCTCAAAACTTCTATTTAAGGGAAGGAGGCATAAAAGAAGAAAATGGTATTTCTTTCCCTGATTTTGCCAGATTAATGATCTGTATTCAGGAACTATGTTCTGAGCTTGACTACCACATGGCTTTAGGAAGCTATAAAGAAGCCGAAAAGTTTGTTGAAGATTATAGTTCCTGTCAGGTTTTTAAAAAGTTTTCTTCTCGATTAAAAGATAATTATCCCGAATTGTAAAAAAGAGTGGCTTTTCAGCCACTCATTATGAGTCTATTGAGAAAGGCTCCGGCCTGAGAGAAGGTAGCCATTCTCGAAAGAGCATATCTTGCGTATGCTCTTCTTTGTTGTGGATTTAATAATGATGCCCACAAGGTATGAAAGTAATCTGTTATGCCGTAACTGTACTGGTAAACCCTTAAAAGGGGGTCTTGAACCCAGTTTCTCAAATTTAATCTTACTTTTTCTTCTTTCAAGAATGGGTGTTGAAGAAGGTAGGGAACCAGTTCTTCAGGATCTTCTCCTTCATTTACCCAAATATGAGCGTTGTTGCAGAGGTAATTTCTGAGTTTTCTGTGCTCTCTAGCCAGCAATCCGAAACGGGAGAGCGGGATATTTAAGAACAAGGAGAGAGTGTCAGCTATTCCCTCCGAGACAAAGCTATGAGGATCGTGTACTGTGGTAAGTCCCAGGGCAGGATTTACTATTCTTTGCTTAATGGCTTCTTTTACCATTGTCATTTGTAAGAAGTGTCCTCCTATTTCATGGAGAACGAGAAACTCAGGATCTCCCTTGTGCCAGGTTTGGCAAGGATGGAAATTAAAAGTCAGTTTAAGCCCTCCTTCGGGATCTGTACCAGTCCAGGCCTGCCAGTAAGCTTTCTCCTCTACGGAGCTAAGCTGGTAAGGGAGAGAAGTTTCTTCTTTATCAAGTAGAGCAAATACTCTGGGCAGATAAAGCTCTTGAGCTCTTTTAGTTTCCTCTTCTGCTTTTTCCCTTGTTAGTCTGAGATCTTCTGAGAGCTGTTTCGCTGTTCTCTTATCAGGAACTCCGAATTCAGAAAGAAGAGCCTGAACTCTTTCTTTTTGTCTCCTGATTATTTCTTCTGAGATAAAACAAGGCCTTAAGCCAAGAGTGTTGGCTATGTAAAGAGAGAAGGGGATTTCTTCTCCCATTAGAGCTTTCAGGTACCAGATAGAAGCTTGAACTTTTGCCTTTAAAAACTGCTTATCTTCACTTTCGGCTTCTACAGGAAAGTTGTTTCTCAGCTTTATTAAATAAGAAAGAACTTCTCTTCTGGAGGTAAAATCCTTTTGGTCCTTAATATGGGGAACGAGGTCAAAGTCTATTATCTCGATCCCCTCTGTTTCTTCCAAAGCATGCCAGCCACGGTAAAGAGCGATTATGCCATCCATTTTCTTTCCCTTTCGATTTTTAAGGAACAGTGTGCTCTTATTTTATATTTTTTCTTTCTAATGTCAACCTTTAAGGATTCTTTATTTTTAGTGTATAATAAGAAAATATGAAGAAAGTTTCCCTTTTTGTGCTGTCAGCTTTAATAGGTTTTTCTCTTTTGTTTTTAGTCACAAAGTATGTAGGTTGGAAAGAGATAAGAGATATTCTTCTTGCTTTTTCTGGCTGGCAAGGTTTGGCTATAGTTGGCTTGAGTTTTTTAATCTGGCTGATAGAGACTTGGAGATGGAAATTTGTATTTAAAGTGCAAGGATATAATCTCCCCTTTTTAAAGCTAGGTCAAATTTTATTAAGCAGTTTCTCCTTATTTTATCTTCTTAGTCCAGCAGCTATTTTCGGAGCAGAGGGTTTTAAAATATATTCCTTGAGAAAAAAGTTTTCTATAGAATGGGAGAAAACTTTAGCTGTAAGTTTAATTGAAAGGCTTCAAAGGTGGAGTATAATGATCCTATTTTTAATTCCCGGAGCCGTTGCCTTTCCTTTTTTAACAGATTATTCTTTTGAGAATTACAGGTTTCTAGCCTCTTTCTTTATAGGGATATTAAGTTTAATTCTTGTTTACTTTTACTATAAGACCATTAAAAGAAAGAGCTTTTTTGACAGGATATTGAGGTTTTTCTCTGTAAAAGAAAAAACAGAAAAGATAGAAAAAGACGTTTTCTATTTCTATGATCTTAAAAAACCTTTTATCTGGCAGGGTTTGGGAATCACTTTTTTAAAGTATCTTTTGATTTTCGCCCGCATTTGGCTGGTTTTAGTATTTTTAGCTAGTATAGGATTTAATCTTTTTATAGCTTTAGCTATTATGTTCTTCATTTATCTCTCTTATCTTCTTCCTCTTCCTGCTAATCTTGGAATTTTAGAAGCTTCTCAGTTTGTAGCTTTTAAAGCTTTAGGATTAGGAAGCGCTGTGGGTATCAGCTTCAGCTTTGTTATGAGAGGAGCGGAGATGGTAATGGCTTTGATAGGAATTGTGTTCTTGTTAAAGATAGGTATGGGTTTTGTCTTTAAGAAAATTAGCAGTATTGTATAATGTAATATGAAGTTTTCTTTAGAAACAAAAGGGTTTACAGATATTATAGACATTACAGATAGGGTTTTAGAAGCCGTTAAAGGGTCTGGCATTGAGGAAGGAATCTGTTTGATTTCTTGTCCCGGCTCTACTTGCGGTTTTACAACTATAGAATATGAAGAGGGGGTTATTAAAGATTTAAAAAGAATTCTGGATAATCTGATTCCTGCAAACAAAGATTATAAGCATTGTAAAAAATGGGGAGACTGTAACGGGTATGCGCATATAAGATCAGCTTTAATTAATCCTTTTCTTTTTCTGCCCGTGGAAGGAGGAAAGCCCCTTTTAGGGACCTGGCAGCAGGTTGTTTTTTTGGATTTTGACAATAGGTCGCGCAAACGGGAAATAACAATTAAGGTAAAGTAATATGGCAAAAAGAATGAACAGAGTAATAAAGTATTTAATAGCAAGCGATTTTTTCCTTCTTGGGGGATGGGGGCTTTTATCTCCTGTCTTTGCTATCTTTATCATAGAGAATATAACTTTAGATCCTGCTAAGGCTGCTGAGATAGCAGGATTTTCAGCTCTTACATATTGGGGCGTTAAGTCTCTTTTGCAAATACCGACCAGTAATTATTTTGACAAAGTTTATGGAGAGAAAGATGACTATTGGATGATGATTCTAGGTCTTACTATAAACGGAATAGCTCCCTTCCTCTTTTTATTTGCTAAAACCCCTTTTCATATCTATGGAATTCAGATAGTTCATGCTTTAGGTATGTCCTTGGTTATTCCTTCCTGGAATGCCATCTTTACTCGTCATATAGATAAAGGTAGAGAGGCTTATGAATGGGCTATGGACAGTACTTCTCTAGGTTTGGCTACCGGAATTATAGGAGCAATAGGGGGTATAGTGGCAGCTCTTTTTGGATTCAAAATTATCTTTATTTTGGTAGGCGTTCTTACTCTTTTTGCTACTCTTTTGCTTTTGTTTATTAGGAAGGATGTTCTTCCTATGGACAAGAGCTTGGACAATCTTTTCTCTCGCCTTAACCTTCTCACTCTTTTAAGGCCTAATAATAAGAAATGATAAATAAAGAGCTGGCAGAAATTTTCTATAATATCTCCAAATATCTGAAAATGGAGGATGTTGAATTTAAACCCCAAGCTTATCAGAAAGCAGCTCTTACGATAGAAGGATTGGATGAAAACGTGAAAGATATTTACAATGAGGGAGGATTAAAAGCTTTAGAAGAGATTTCGGGGATAGGGAAAAGCATAGCTGAGAAGATAGAAGAATATATAAAGACAGGAAAGATTAAGTATTACGAAGATTTTAAAAAGAAGCTTCCTTTAAATTTAAAAGAGCTTACTTCAGTTGAGGGAATGGGGCCAAGGAAAGCTAAGACTCTTTACCGTGAACTTGGAATTAATGATTTAAAAAGTTTGGAGAAAGCAGCTAAGTCAGGAAAGATAAGAGGCTTGGAAGGTTTTGGAGAGAAAACAGAAAAGAATATATTAGAAGGAATAGAGTTTGTTAAAAAAAGCAAGGGGAGATTTCTTTTAGGGGATATTATGCCTGTGGTAAAAGATATCCTAAAAAAGCTAGCAGGTTTAAAAGAGGTTAAAAAAGTAAATGTGGCAGGTTCTGTAAGGAGAATGAAAGAGACTGTGGGAGATGTTGATATTCTTGTATCTTCTAAAAAACCTAAAAAAGTGATGGACTTTTTTACTTCTATGGAAGGCGTATTAAAAGTCTGGGGAAAAGGAAACACTCGATCTTCTATAAGAACTGAGGAGGGTATGGATATTGACTTGAGAATAGTTTCTAAGAAAAGCTATGGTTCAGCTCTTCAGTACTTTACAGGAAATAAAGACCATAATATTCAAACAAGAAAGATTGCTATGGAAAAAGGTTTGAAGCTGAACGAATACGGAGTTTTTAAAGGATCTAAGCAAATAGCAGGTACTACAGAAGAAGAAGTGTATAAAGCTATAGATCTTCCTTTCTTTGAGCCCGAGATAAGAAGAGGAGAAGGAGAGTTAGAAGCTGCTCTTTCAGGAAAGCTTCCAAGAGTTATAGGCTATAAAGATATTAAGGGAGATCTTCACTGTCATTCTAACTGGGATGGAGGAGAAAGCTCCATAAAAGAAATAGCAGACAAAGCTGAAGAGATGGGATATGAATATGTAGGAATAGCAGATCATACCAAGTTTTTAAAAATAGAAAACGGTTTGGATGAAAAGCAGTTAGAAAAGAGAAATAAGAAGATAGACAAATTAAATAAAAAAAGCAAGATTAAGATACTGAAAGGATGTGAGGCCAATATTTTAAACGACGGTTCTATTGATATTGAAGACTCTTCTTTAGCTAAGCTCGACTTTGTTATAGCCGGAATCCACTCTAATCTTAAGATGGAAAATATGACAGAAAGGATAATTAAAGCTATGGAAAATCCTCACGTGGATATTATTTCCCATCCTACGGGAAGATTAATCCAAAAGAGAGACGAGTATAATGTTAATATTGATGAAGTTATAAAAGCTGCCAAAAGAACCAATACTATTTTAGAAATTAACTCTTTTCCCTTAAGGCTGGATTTAAAAGATGTATATATTAAAAAAGCCAAAGAAGCAGGAGTAAAGATGATAATAAATACAGACGCTCACCACATAGACCAAATGAGATTTATAGAATACGGTATAGGACAGGCAAGAAGAGGATGGGCTGAGAAAAAAGACATTATAAACACTTATTCTTTAGATAAGTTTTTAAAAGCTTTAAAATAAACAAAGTTTTTTTCGCTAAGGAATAAATATAAAATCTTAAAATAATGCCAAAAGAAAAGTCAGCAGGAGCTATAATTTTCAGAAAAGAAGATGGTAAAAGATACTATCTTCTTTTGCATTACAAAGCGGGACACTGGGATTTTGTTAAAGGGCATGTAGAAAAAGGGGAGTCAGAGAAAGAAACCGTAAGAAGAGAGACAGAAGAAGAGACGGGAATAAAAGATTTGAGGTTTGTAAAAGGTTTTAAAAAATGGATGAAGTACTATTTTAAAAAGAGCTACGGTAAGAAGAAAGGGTCTTTAGTTATGAAAATAGTTGACTTCTATTTGGCTGAAACTAAAACCAAAAAGATAAAATTGTCTTTCGAACACAAGGGATTTAAATGGCTTCCTTTTGAGGAAGCTTTGAAACTGACTACTTTCAAAAAAGGAAAAGACATTTTAAAAGAGGCTCATGAGTTCTTGACAAAGAGTTAATTTTTTGATATAATGTAAGTAGTTCTCTAGAGTGGTTCGTCTGGGACGCCGGGTGGTCCGGTGGAAGGGGCGAACCTTTAATAAGGAGCCTTGCGATGTCTATCAAGAACATGGTGTCCGGTATGGGGTTGGCAATGTCTATCATTACCAACTTCAAGAACGCTGTCGAGAGGAACGGAGGGACAGCAGAGAATGTTCATTCTCTGGCTGATCCCGAGAGGAGCCGATCGATTTGGGATCAAATCGCCCAGATCATTGTTGGGGCAGGTTCTGCTGTCCACCAAACCTTCCAGGTTTTGGTGGATTATGGAAAGACTCTCCAAGAGATGATCGAAGAAGGAAAGTACGACTGGGTGAATGACAATATCACCCAAGAAAACTTCCCCCTTCAAGGGAAAGGAAAAGAAGATCTGCAAATCGAACTTTTCCATTTCGGTCGTGCTGTAACCAGCAAAGAAGCGATTGAAGAAATGGAAAAGGCAGGTTTCAGACCCGCAACCTTACCAGAGCTTCTGGCTCTGGGAGCCAAACACCCCGATCTTCAAAAAGATTTTCTCATCGTAGCTCTCGGTTCCAGGTGGCGGAGTCCGAGCGGCGACCTCGGTGTGTCAGTTCTCTACTGGTACGGTCTGAGGCGCGGCCTGAGCCTCCCTTGGTTCGAGAGTGACTGGCTCGAGGACTGCCGGTTCGCGGGCGTGCGTAAGTAAGGTTCTTGGGCCCTTGGATTCTTGACCCTTGTCTTGAATCCTTGGGCCCCTGGACAAAACCCCTTGTCGTTTACGGCAAGGGGTTTTCTTTTTTGGTATAGCCTGCTAGTATAATAGTGGATGAGGCTGAATTGCCTGCGGTTACGGCTTCGGGTGGCTAAATTCTGTAAATTGTTGCTCTGCGGATTTCTAACGGTTACGGCTTTTGGAAGAGTTATCGGTAATTTACAAAAAACAAAAATACTTGGTGCAAGATATTAGGGCATACTAAAACGCCGAATAAGATACAATCCTGAGAGTATTCAAGGGGTGGTGGCAGAGAAGATATTTTGTACATTTTGATTCGCGGTGGCGGAATCCGAACGGCAACCTCAATGTGTCAGTTCTCAACTGGAACGGTCTGAAGCGCAACCTGAACCTCAATTGGTTCGAGAATGACTGGAACGAGAACTGCCGGTTCGCGGGCGTGCGCAAGTTTCTTTGTTTCCCGTCTTTATGGCGGGTTTTATTTCAAAGACTTAATCCAGCCCCCGATCATTTTTCCTACCTCGTCAAGCTTTTCAGAGATACTTATATACTTCTTACTATCCAAAGCTTTTATCTCCCAGGATATTCGAAGGAAAAACTTGAGAAGATCCAGTTTCAGAGAAGCTTTGGTTAGGCAGATCAGTTTTTCGGCTTTACTTAAATGAATTGCTTTAATTGTGTATTCTATAGTTTCTGTAAATAGAGAATCTATTTTAAAACCCAGAGTATAGCGAGAAGGCTTTGGCAGATGAATGATATATTTATGCCAGAGCTTGTAGGCAGCTACCAGCTTTTGAATAAGATTTGAACTGGTCGGGGGGGGGGTTAGAAGAATAGCTATGAGAACTAAACTTGGTCATAATTTTGAAGATATAGTTAGTGTTTATAATCTACTTTTGGCATGGAATGAGTTTGCTAAGGGCAAAAGAGGGAAAAGAGATGTCCAGGAATTTTCCTTAAAGCTTATGGATAATATTTTAGATCTTCATTCAGATCTTAAGAATAAGAGATACAGGCACGGGGGCTATTACGCTTTTAATATTTCAGACCCTAAGCCCAGGAACATTCATAAAGCTAGAGTAAGAGACAGGCTGGTTCATCACGCAGTATACAGAGTTCTTTATCCTTTCTTTGACAGAACCTTTGTTGCAGATTCCTATTCTTGCCGTCTTGGAAGGGGAACCCATAAAGCAATAGAGAGACTTGTCTCTTTTAATTATACAGTAGGCAAGAACAATACCAAAACCTGCTGGGTTTTAAAGTGTGATATTAAAAAGTTCTTTGCCAGTATTGATCAAAAGGTTCTGGTTAGAATATTAAGACAGCATATTCCCGATGAAGATATCATCTGGATTTTGAAAGAGATTGTTTCCAGCTTTCATTCTTCAAAGCCCGGTAAAGGATTGCCTCTTGGAAACCTTACCTCCCAGCTTTTCGTCAATATCTATATGAACGAATTCGATCAGTTTGCCAAGCACAGGCTTAAAGCTAAGTATTATATAAGATACGCGGATGATTTTGTTGTATTAAGCTGGAATAAAAAATGGCTTTTAGAATTAATCCCTCAAATATCAGAGTTTTTGGATAAAGAACTTAAATTATCTTTGCATCCCGGCAAAATATCTATTAAAACGATAGCTTCCGGAATAGATTTTCTTGGATGGGTTGTTTTTAAAGATCACAAGATTCTTCGAACAACGACGGAAAGAAGATTGTTTAAAGGTTTAAAGAGTAGTTCTAATCGAGAAACTCTTAACTCTTATTTCGGGCTTTTAAAGCATGGAAACTCTTATAATTTAAAAGATAAAATTGTAAAATCCATTTGTGAGCTTTGAGAATAAGGTTTTAAAAGCTGTAAGAAATATTCCAAAAGGAAAAGTTTTAATGTATAAGGAAGTGGCTTTAAAAGCAGGTTCTCCCAGGGCTTTCAGGGTTGTGGGGAATATTTTAAATAAGAATAGAGATCATAATATTCCTTGTCATAGAGTAGTCAGGTCTGATGGCAGGGTTGGAGGATATAATAAGGGGAGGAAAGAAAAGATAAGATTATTAAAATAAGAAGCTGTTTTAATAAAAAAGGCAGAGTTTACTTTTCAAAAAAAGTGTGATAGTAAAAAAGTGGTTCTTTGAAAATATTCTACAACTAGGAAAGGAGAGGAATATGGCAGGAATTGCAGCTGTTAGTTCAGCACCTGGAGTGTCAAAAGAGAAATTTGCTTCAACTCTCGCCCATCAAGTTTGGTACCAACAACACAGAGGAGAGGCTTTTTCAGGAACTGCTGTTTTAGAGGACGACTCTACCAGAAGTCGCGTTAAAAGAGGACTTTTCCGTTCTAATTTTCATATGGAAGGATTAAAAGGAAAAGCTGGAATTGGTTATTGCGGTCCGGCAAGAGAACCTTACGGGGGACAATCTCGTTTTGGAAGCTGGAGTGCTTGTTTTTTGGGGAATATAAGGAACCGAAAAAAACTTTTCAGAGAATTTATGGAGAGAGGCGCTGTGTTTCATAAGATAAAAGACATAGAGCTTATAATGAAGATAGTCTCTCAAAAGGGAACTATTTTCGAAGGTTTAAAGTTTTTGGCTAAAACAGTTTTGGGTTCCTACTCTCTCTTTATTCTTACGTCAGATGGTATTTACGTAGCCATTTCTCCAGATGGAAGATGGCCTTTGGTCTGGGGAAAAAAGGACGGGAAATCTGTGATAGCTACAGAAACTGTAGGTTTTAAAAACTTTGGTTTTGAGATTGTACGAGATTTGTATCCCGGAGAAATAGGTGTTTTGAAAGACGGAGAGTGGCAAACAAAAGCTAGAATTAAAGGAAGGGTTCAGATTTGTTCTTTTCTTTGGATTTATACAGCATTTCCTAATGCTATTTATTCTGGTGTCCCCGCTTCTATGGTTAGAAAAAGAATGGGAGCTGGATTAGCTAGGAGAGATATTAAGGAAGGCTTTATTCCCCATATGGCGATTCCTGTGCCGGACTCCGGAAGGCACCACCTTCTTGGGTACCATCAAGAATACCTTCGGGCCATAATGAGAGGGGAAATAGATAGGGTTCCTCTTTCCGACGAGCAGCTTCTTCGCTATAGATTCTCAGGGAGAAGCTTTACTCGTTCTACTCAAGAGATGAGAGAATGGGAGGCCTTTGTTAAAATCGTGGAAGGAGGAGAATCTCCCGAAGACCTTAAGGAGATCCTGGATATCTTCCGAGAGGTTTATGGAGATGATCTTTCAAGATTGACAGTTTCTGTCTTGGAAGATTCTGTTGTAAGAGGAACTCAGGCCCAGCAGAATCTGATTCCAAAAGTGAAGGATAAAGGATTTACCGAGGTTCATCTTAGAGCTTCTTTTCCCGAATTAAGGTCATACTGTCCTTGGGGTAGCACTACTAAAAAAAGCGAGGTTTTGGTTTCTCGTTATCCTCGCCTTGAAGACAGAGAAAGAGCTCTTGGGGTAAAAAGTCTTAGGTATGGCACCGTGGAAGACCTTGTTGAAGCTATAGGTCTTCCCAAAGAGTATCTCTGTATGGATTGCGCTCTTCTTTCTGAGTAAAAACTAAAAACCACCTTTCGGGGTGGTTTTTTATTACTCTTTTACTTTTTCTACTATCTTCTTGAATCTTTGAGGATGTTTTTGTGCTATTTCAGACAATACCTTTCTGTCTAATTCTATCTTTTTCTCTTTTAATTTGTGTATAAACTGATTGTAGGGGATTCCTTCTTTTCTTACAGCTGCATTAATCTGTGTCTGCCAGAGCCTTCTCTTGTTTCTTTTTTTGTTTTTTCTGTCTCTGTAAGCATGGACCCAGGCATGATGAAGAGCTTCTTTGGCTGCTTTGTATTTAGATTTTCTTCCCCACTTAAAACCTTTGGTTTGTTTTAAAACCTTTTTTCTTCTTTTTCTTGCTGTTTTTCCTCTTTTTACTCTGGCCATTTTACTTCTTTAATTCTTTTTTAATCCTCTTAGCTTCGCCAGCAGAAACTTCTACCCATTTTCTGAGTTTTCTTTTCCTTTTCCCTGATTTCTTGGCTCTGAAGTGGTCCTGTCCTGCGGGCCTTCTCAGAACCTTTCCTTTTTTGGTTATCTTAAACCTCTTTTTTATTGATTTTCTAGTTTTCATTTTTATTGTCAGAGGATATTATCATAGTCAGCCCTCTGGGCTTCTTTTTTAATTCTCTTTCTGTTTTGATCGGGGTCAGTCGTTTTAAGATCTCAAGAAATTGTTTTACTCTTTCTCTGGCGTGACCTTGAAGGGCTTTTTCTCTTCCTCTCAATCTTAATTCTATTCTTATCTTATCTCCCTTTTTTAGGAATTTGGCTGCCTGTTTGGCTCTTGTTTCCATATCGTGCTCTGAAATATTAAACCCCAATCTTATCCCTTTTAATTCTCCTCCTGTGTTTTGTTTGGCTTGTTTCTCTTTCTTTTTCTGTTGATAAGCGTATTTTCCATAATCCATTATCTTGCAGACAGGAGGATCTGCTTTGTCTGTTACCTGTATTAAATCTAAATTGCGATCCTTGGCTATTTGGATCGCTTTTTCTTTTTCCATTACTCCGATTTGCTTACCGTCTTCTCCTATCACTCTTACTTCCTTAGCTCTTATTCTATTGTTTGATATTGGTTTTTTAATGATTTTAAATTATTTTTGTGGAGACGGAGGGTTTGAACCCTCGTCCAAAAGATTTACTCTTTTAATTCTACAGACATAGCCTGTTTGTATAAGATACAGGTTTTAAAACAGGCAAAAGGCCTATATCTTTGCCTCTTTTTATTTTAATGATTATTGAGAGGCTCCAACAATCATCTATCCTGATGATTTGATACCTTGTCTGACTATCAGGAGTTACCAGACAGGCACAGCTTTTAAGCTAAAGCTAAAGCTGGTTGTTTAAATAACTTGGCAGTTATTTAGTTTTTCCAGTTTTGCGAGATAGAGCTCGGCCTGCCTTAAAAGAATAACTTCTTTTGTCGAAACATTCATCCCCTTTTTAAAGTGCGCCTTATCTCTCTTTCGGCTTCTCTTTTCTTAATTTTCTCTCTTTTGTCTTCTTTTCTCTTTCCTTTGGCCACTGCAAATTCGAGCTTTATTCTAGCATTTTTAGTATAAACTTTCAAGGGCACTAAGGTCAAGCCCTTTTCTTTTGTTTTTCCTATGAGCTTATTTATCTCCTTTTTGTGTAAAAGAAGCTTTCTGGACTGATTGGGATTGTAGTCTTTTGGAGCATTAGCTGGCTGATAAGGAGGGATAGCAGCTCCTATTAAATAGGGTTCTTGGTCTTTTAAGATAACATAAGATCCCTTCAGGCTCATTCTGCCTGACTTTATTGATTTTACCTCCTGTCCTGTTAGAACCATTCCCGCCTCAAACTTGTCTATTATCTGATAATCATAAGAGGCTTTTCTGTTTTCAGCTAAAACCTTCATACTTTTATTTTATCAGATTTAAGTTCTTTTAGAAACTTGTTCTTTCCCTCCAATAACAAGTAAATTAATATATTTACGTGCTCTCGTCATAGTACTTTTTTTTGGTAAAATAAGGAAATATGAAAACTTTCGCTTTTGTCGATGCCTCAAATCTTTTCTATGGCGGGAAGAAGAGCTTGGGATGGAAGATAGATTATGAGAAACTTTTAGCTTATTTGAGGAATAAGTATAAAGTTTCCGAAGTTTTATATTTTGGTGGTGTAGAAATACACAATTTCGATTTCAACTATTTAGAGAATAATACAGTTCCGGTAGAAGAATTAGAGAAATATCTGTTTAGAATAATAAAAGAGAAAAGTGATAAATTAAATGAGGCAATGCTTTTGTTGTTAAATCGTCACCTTCAAAGAGTACGTTTTTACTTAAAACTTAAATAATTCGGATACGAGCTTTATTTAAAACCGGTTAAGCTATATGAACAAGATGACGGAACGACAAAAAGGAAAGCTAATTGCGATGTTGATATGGCTTTTTATTTGATGAAAGAAAAAGATAAATTTGATAGAGTGGTTCTCTTGTCTGGAGATGGAGATTTTCTTCCCGTTCTAAAACATCTTAGAAATTCAGGTAAAGAAATAATTGTTCTGGCTCGGGGGCCGAGAACAGCGAAGGAAATCAAACAATTTGTTGCAGGTAGTTTTAGAGACTTTATTCGTCTTGAAAGGAAAATAAAATTTGAAGAAAAATAAAACGGAACGGACATGCGAAATATCCGTTCCACGTTTAGTGCTTTTATGCTACCATTTTAGATAAATAGTTGTCAATAGTATTCGCTGTTATTGAAATGATAAAAGAAAAACTGGAAAAAACAATAGAAGAAGCTGTAATTTCCCTTCAAGAAAAAGGAAAGCTTTCTAAGTTTTCCTTACCGGACGTTATAATAGAAATACCTTCCCAGGAGGCTCACGGAGATTATTCTTGCAATATAGCTTTGCAGGTAGCAAAGTTGGCTAAAAAGAAGCCCTTGGAGACAGCAGAACTAATAAAAGAGGAAATATCATCTCAAAAGAAAGACTTTTTAAAAAGGATTGAAGTTGTAAACGGCTTTATAAACTTCTTTCTTTCAGAGGGCTTTCTTCAAGAGATAACAGAAAAAGTCTTAAAAGAGGATTTTGGTTCTTTGAATTTAGGGAAAGGCGAAAAGGTGAATCTAGAGTTTATCTCAGCCAATCCTACAGGCCCTTTGACTTTAGCTAACGGAAGAGGGGGATTTTGCGGAGACGTTTTAGCCAACGTTTTAGAAAAATCAGGCTTTAAGGTTTCAAGAGAATATTATCTTAATGATAAAGGAGTCCAAGTTAAAGCTTTGGGACATTCTGTGCTGGGGGATTCTGAAGCTGTTTACAAAGGAGAATATATTAAAGAATTAAGAGAGAAGATAAAAGAAAAAGATCCTGAAAAAGCAGGAGAAAAAGCTTCTGAATACATTGTAAAGAATATGATAAAGCCTACTGTCGAGAAAATGGGAATTAAATTTGATACTTGGTTTTCAGAAAAAGATCTTTATCCTAAAGAAACAGAAAAAGTTTTAAAAAAGCTTAAAGATCTGACTTTTGAAAAAGAAGGAGCTTTGTGGCTGAGAACCACTAAGTTTGGAGACGATAAAGACAGGGTTTTAGTAAAAGAGGACGGGGAGCCCACCTACTTTCTTTCAGATATAGCTTATCTTGAAAACAAGTTTAAGAGAGGTTTTAGAAAGCTTATTGTTTTTTTAGGAGCAGATCACCACGGATACATAGGCAGGCTGAAATCTGCTACAGAAGCCTTGGGATATTTAAAGGAGCAAACAGAATTCATTGTCTTTCAAATGGTAAGGCTTTTTTCTGAAGGAAAGCAAATGAGAATGTCAAAAAGGGAAGGGGTTTATGTTGCTTTGGACGAATTAATAGAAGAAGTCGGTTTGGACGTTGCTAGGTTTTTCTTTTTAGAGAGAGAAGCTAATACTCATTTAAATTTTAATTTGGACTTAGCAAAAGAAAGATCGGAAAAGAATCCTGTCTATTATGTTCAGTACGCTCACGCTAGAACATCTGGTATTTTAGAAAAAGCTTCTAAAAAGAAAGGGGATTTATCTCTTCTAACTCATCCTTCAGAAATGGCTTTAATGAAAGAAATAGCCAGATTTTCAGATGTTGTAAAAGATACAGCTAAAGACCGCCAGCTTCAAAGGATTCCCCAGTACAGCAGGGATTTAGCTTCAAGCTTTCACAAGTTTTACAAAGACTGCAAGGTTTTAGAGGAGAAAGAAGATCTTTCCCGGGCTCGTTTAGCTTTAGTTGAAGCTTCAAAGATAGCATTAAAAAACAGTTTAGAGATAATGGGAGTTTCAGCTCCAGATAAAATGTAATGAAAAACAAATACTTTCTTTTAAGGCATGGACAAGCCTTATCTAATGTTAAAGAAATAATATCTTCTTGGCCCGAAAAAGGCCGTTTTCCTTTGACAGAAAAAGGGAGGAAAGATATTAAAGAGAGAGCTCAAGAATTAAAAGACAAAAATGTTGATTTTATCTTTTCTTCTGATTTATTAAGAACAAAACAGACAGCTCAGATAGTTTCAGAGAAGATAGGAATAGAGCCTTTTTTTGAAAAAAGATTGAGAGAGTATAATGTGGGTATTTTTAACGGAAAACCTGAAATAGATTATAGAAAACATATGGAAGGGAAAAACAGGTTTAAAGAATCCTCCCAAAGAGGGGAAACATACAATCAGATAGCAGAAAGAGTTTTAGATTTGTTTAAAGAATTGGAAGAGAAATATTCTGGTAAAAACATTTTGATTATAAGCCATCAGGTTCCTTTAACTTTATTGGAAGCTCAAATAAAAGGAGTTTCTTTTGAAGGAAAGAGATCTTCCTGGGATTTAAGAGATAAGCTTTTAGGAGGAGAAAAGATTAAAACAGGGGAGTTGAGGGAGTTGACAGAGAATTAATTATATTATATAATGCTGATTAGCTAGATGAAGGGTGGTCCTTCATCTCCAATAGTTCTTTTAGAAAGGAGCTGACCATGCGAAAAGGTATGCTCGGCGATGGAGAAGCGCTCCGCCGGCTCTGGAGCGGACCGCTTCAGGATCTCGTCTCAAAGCTTAACGGCGAGAAAGGACCAGAGTGGGTAAAAGCCTTAAAGAGGTTTCTTAGGAGAGAGAATCCCTGGGAAACCCAGATTCTCTCTCTTGACCGCAACCGGCTTTTTGACCCGGCCGGGTTTCTGGGCAAGGACTGGAGTATTGAAGAAGAAGATGAAAGGTCCCTGGCTTTACAGGAGATCGATCTTTCCCAGGTTCAGCTTGTAATTATGCTCACAAAAAGAGAGAGCGTGGTTAAGGGAGAGGAAAAACTGCGTCGCCTCAAAGAAGCGGGCTACGTCCGTTTGGACGCTAAAATCTTTCAAGAACTCTGGGAAAACCAAGAGTTTATCCCAGAGGATTGGAAAGAAAAAGTCGTCTATTTTGACGGTACAGTTTTCCAGAGCCCTGTTGGCGGCCGCTGTGTGCTGGACCTATATTGGAGCGGTAGCTGCTGGAACTGGAACTACAACTGGCTTGAGAACGACTGGAATGCTAACAAGCCCTCTGCGGTTCTCGTAACTTTCTTTATTTCTCTCCTATTAAGGAGAGTTTTCTTTTATAATTGAAATTATCTTTAATTTCAGTTAATATAAAGTATATATGAGTTTTAATTTACCTAAAAAAGAAGAAGAAATTCTTGATTTTTGGCGCAAAAAGGATATCTTTCAGAAAAGTTTAGAAAAAAGAAAAGACCAGGAAAGGTTTGTTTTTTACGAGGGGCCTCCTTTTGCCAACGGACTTCCTGGCATTCATCATCTGGTAGCCCGGGCTTTTAAGGATATTATTTTAAGATACAAGACAATGAAAGGTTTTTTTGTTGGAAGAAGAGCTGGTTGGGATACACACGGTCTTCCTACTGAAATGGCAGCTGAGAAGAAGCTTGGAATTGAGACTAAAAAGGATATTGAAAAGATAGGAATAGACAAGTTTATAAAAGAATCAAGAGACAACGTTTTCAATTACAAGAAAGAATGGGAGCAATTCTCTGAAAGAATAGGCTTTTGGCTTGATTTTGACAAAGCATATATTACCTGCAACAAGGACTATATTGAGAGCTTGTGGTGGATTTTAAAGCAGATTTGGGACAAGGGGCTTTTATACCAAGATTATAATGTGGTTCCTTATTGTTCTCGTTGCGGAACTTCCCTTTCTTCTCATGAGGTAGCTCAAGGATACAAAAAAGTAACAGAAAATTCTATTACAGTAAAGTTCGAACTAGAAGAAGAAAAAGGCGTTTATCTTCTAGTTTGGACCACTACTCCTTGGACATTGCCTGGCAACGTAGCTTTGGCGGTGAATCCTGATATTGACTATGTTAAGTTTTCTTTAAAAGGGCATGAGGGTATTTCAGACGGTACATATATTTGTTCTGAAAAAGATTTTGAAGATTATCCTAAAGACAAAGCTGAAATAATAGAAGAGTTTAAAGGAAAAGATTTAATAGGAAAGAAATATATTCCTTTGTACGAGAACGAGGCTCCTTACCTAGTAGTTGGAGCTGACTTTGTTTCAGTTGAGGAGGGAACAGGGATAGTCCATATGGCTCCAGCCTTTGGTGAAGATGACATGAAAGTTGCCAGAGAGAATGATCTTCCTGTCTTAATGACAGTTGACGAGGAAGGGAAAATGAAAACGGAAGGATATTCTTGGGAGGGAATGTTTGTTAAAAAAGCCGATTCTTTGATTGTAGAGGACTTAAAAAAGAGAGATTTTCTTTTTAAAGAAGAAGATTACGAGCACGATTATCCTTTCTGCTGGAGATGTAAGACTCCTCTTTTGTATTATGCTAAAAACAGCTGGTTTATTAAGATATCTGAAATAAAAGACAAGCTAATAGAGAATAATAAGGAGATAAACTGGGTTCCTTCCCATATCAAAGAAGGGAGGTTTGGAGAATGGTTAAAGGAAATAAAAGACTGGAATCTCTCAAGGGAAAGATACTGGGGGACTCCTCTTCCTATTTGGGAGTGTTCTAAATGCGGAAAGAAGGTCTGTATAGGAAGCTTGAAGGAATTAAAAGAAAAATCAGGGGAGGATGTTGAAGATCTTCATCGTCCTTTTGTAGATAAGATTACTTTCAAATGCGAATGTGGGGGAGAAATGAAAAGAGTGCCGGAAGTTATTGACTGCTGGTTTGATTCGGGCTCTATGCCTTTTGCTCAATGGCATTATCCTTTTGAGAATAAAGAAAGAATAGACAAAGGAGAGCTTTTCCCTGCAGACTTTATAGCAGAAGGGATAGATCAAACCAGGGGATGGTTCTATACCTTATTGGCTATCTCTACCTTATTAGATAAAGGAATTTCCTACAAAAACGTTGTTGTTTTAGGTTTAGTTTTAGATTCTAAAGGACAGAAGATGTCAAAGTCCAGAGGAAATATTGTGGTTCCCAAAGAAGTGATAGACAAGTTTGGAGCAGACTGTGCCAGGATGTACTTTTATACTGTAAACCCAGTATCTGAAACTAAAAGCTTTGATTTTAAAGATGTTCAAACTCTTTACAGAAGATTCTTTAATACTCTTCATCAGAGCTACAACTTCTTTTCTATGTATAAAGGATCTTTAAAAGAAGCTCCTTCTGAAAATGTTTTAGACAAATGGATTGTTTCTCGTTTGGAAAGCTTGAACAAAGAGATAGTAGACAATCTTGAAAATTATAATATAGTGGCAGCTGCTCGTCCTTTACTCAGTTTTGTAGATGATTTATCAAACTGGTACATCAGAAGGTCTCGTCAGAGATTTAGAGATTCTGACGAGGGGGCAGTTTCCACCCTTTATTATGTCTTAAAGAAACTTTCTCTACTTTTAGCTCCATTTACTCCTTTTTTGGCAGAATACCTTTATCTTGAACTAGGGGGAAAAGAAGAATCAGTTCATTTAGAAGATTATCCTTCGGCTGGAAAAACAGATAAAAAATTAGAAGAGAGAATGAAAAAGGTAAGAGATATTACAGCTCAGGCTTTAGCTTTGAGATCTAAAGCAGGCATTAAGACAAGGCAGCCTTTAAAGAAACTTGTTATAAAAGAAAAATTAGAAGACGACCTCTTGGAGTTAATAAAAGAAGAAGTTAATGTAAAAAAAGTAATTTCAGGCGAAAAACTGGAGCTTGATACGGAGATTACAGAAGAGCTTAAAAAAGAAGGTCAGAAGAGAGAGTTTTTAAGGAATGTAAAGTCTCTAAGAAAAAAAATGAAATTAAACCCTCAAGATAAAGCTTCTCAGCTTTTAACTACTTTTTCTGATATTGTTTACGAGGGCTTAAAAGAGGATGCTGGCGTAAAAGAGGTTAAGGTAGTAGATAAGATAGAAGAGAAGACAAAGAAAGAAATAGATGTTGGAGGAAAGAAAGAGTACATTGCCATTAAAAAGTAATTTATGGCAACACGTTACAGAACCCAAGCTTTGGTTTTAAAAAAGACAGACAGGGGAGAAGCAGACCAGATTATAACTTTCTATACTAAGGAGTTTGGAAAGCTTCAGATTCTAGGAAAAGCTATAAGGAAGATAAAGTCAAAACTTAAGTCTGCTACAGAGCTTTTTTATCTTACAGAAATAGAGTTTATCCAAGGAAGAACCTTTAAAACTCTGACTGATGCCAGAGAAATAAGCTCTTTTAGAAGTTTTAGAGATGATTTTGAGAAGATGAGAGCTGCTTTTAAGATATCAGGAGTTGCAGATAAAAAGATTGTAGGAGAAGAGCCTGACAAGAATTTATGGAGGTTGTTAATAGAGTCTTTTAAAAGACTGGACAGCTCCTCTTTTTCTGGTTTTTTAATTTATCATTACTTTGCCTGGAACTTTCTTTCTTCTTCGGGGTATCAGGTAGATTTTAATAAATGCGCCTTATGCGGGGAAAATCTTAATCATTCTCTTTTTTTTGATCCAGAACAGGGTTTCAGCTGTTCTAAATGTTCTCAAGGGAAGAGGATTTCTACAGAAGCTTTTAAAGTTATACGTCTTTTAGCAGAAAAGGATTGGGAAATGTTAAAAAGAATAAAGATATCAAAAGAGGTTAAAGAAGAAATAGCGGAGATAACAGAAGACTTCATCTCTTTTACTTAATTTGGTAAAATACAAGTATTATGAAAAAACTTATTCTAATTGTAATAATCTCAGGATTAGCTTTAGCTGCTATTGGTTTTTGGTATTGGCAGAGAAATCCTTACTCAAAAGATATTTTAAAACTTGAGATTTTAGGACCCGAGAAAGTTGAAGCTGCAGAAGAAGTAGAGTATACAGTCAGATTTAAAAACAACGGAAACGTAAGGCTTGAAGAGCCCCGCCTTATATTTGAGTTTCCTCAGGATACTCTTTTAGAAGAAGATGAAGAGTTGAGGCAGGAAATAGAAGCAGAGGATCTAGGAGCTATTTATCCGGGCCAAGAGAAAACCTTTGAGTTTAAAGGGAGATTATTCGGCAGGAAAGGAGATATTAAGACAGCTAAAGTATGGTTGAGTTATAAGGTTAAGAATTTAAAAGCCTCTTATGAATCTTCGACCGCTTTTACTACTGAGATAGAAGATGTTCCTTTAACTTTCAATTTGGATCTTCCTTCCAAAATAGAGTCAGGAAGAGAATTCAGTTTTTCTTTAAACTATTTTTCAAATATTGATTATCCCTTAACTAGCCTTGGGGTAAAATTGGAGTACCCTTCGGGTTTTGAGTTTCTGAGTAGTAGCCCTTCTTCTTTGGACAAGACTCAATGGGATCTTCCTGTGGTAAACAGAGCCGAGGGAGGAAGAATCGAGGTAAGAGGAAGCTTGTCAGGCGATAGCGGATCTCAGAAGATATTTGAAGCTTCTTTGGGAGTTTGGAAAGACAATGAATTTGTTCTCTTAAAAGAGGTTTCCAAGGGAACAGAGATAGGAGAACCTCATCTTTCTGTTTTCCAGAGAATAAACGGACAAGACGAATATATTGCCAGTCCTGGGGAGATGCTTCATTATGAGATATTTTTCAGGAATGTTAGTGGAAAGCCCTTTAAGGATTTGTTTTTGGTTTCCAATTTAAAGGGAAAACCTTTTGACTTTGATACAATAAGAGTAAAAAACGGAGAGTTTAATGAAGGAGACAAGTCTGTTATTTGGGATTGGAGAGATGTTTCCAAACTGAGTTTTTTGGAAAAAGGAGAGGAGGGAAAAGTTGAGTTTTGGATTGAGCTCGAAGACGAGTGGGAGGTTTCAACTTCCAGTGAGAAAAACTTTACTTTAAGGAATGAAGTTCTAATTTCAGAAGTAGAGAAGATATTTGAAACCAAGGTTAATACAAAACTGGTAGCTTTACAGAAAGGATATTATGAAGATTCTGTATTCGGAAATTCAGGTCCTATTCCGCCTGAGGTTGGAGAAGAAACAACTTATACCATTGTCTGGGAGGCTAAAAACTACTATAACGATCTAAGGGACGTGGTGATGAGAGCTGAGCTTCCTGGAAATGTGGATCTGACAGGAGAGATTTCTCCTGAAGAGGAAGAATCAAACTTTACTTTTGATAGTGTTAGCAGGGAGATCGTCTGGCGAGTAAAGGATGACGAGACAATGGAAGCGGGCTCTGGTACTCTTACGTCGGCTCCTCGCATAGCTTTTCAGGTTTCCTTAGAACCTTATTCCAGTCAGGAAGGAGATATTGTAAATATTATAAGGAGAGCTGTTATTCAAGGAGAAGATTTGTGGACAAACCAAATCATTAGAGATACAGATCCTTCAATAGACACTTCTCTCCCGGATGATCCTTCTGTTTCTGAAGGAGAAGTAGAGGATTGATTTTTCTTGTTATTAGATGTATATTTGATTTAGAAGTTTGACAATAATCTAAGAAAGGAGAGGAAAATGATTGAGCTTGCTAATTTGCTTGAAGCTATTCGGCGTGGTAGTTGCGGAAAAGTAAGAAGTTTAGTAAATAAGAAACCAGAGCTTCTTTTATGCGTCCTTTATACAGGAGATACAGCTCTTCACAAAGCAGTTCAAGATTGTCCTTATGTCGTCTTCTTAAATATGGTTAAAATTTTAGTAGAGGCAGGATCTGGACTTTTTGCAGAAAACATGGGAGGACGTACTCCCGAAGAAGCAGCTATAGTTCGTTTAAGAACAGCGTCTTCTAAAGAAGAAAAAGAAGCAGTTCAATCTGTTATCACCTTTTTAAGAGTTAGAA
The DNA here is from genome assembly GCA_964609075.1 of uncultured Candidatus Saccharibacteria bacterium. Lineage (GTDB taxonomy): Bacteria > Patescibacteriota > Minisyncoccia > Minisyncoccales > GWA2-38-27 > CAZDXV01. The sequence goes on along the minus strand of CAZSQP010000001.1, from coordinate 106,855 downwards.
GTAATAAGGGCCCTTAGTATAAAGGGCTTTTTATTTTGAAACATTGACAAAAACGGTAAACAGATATAAACTATAGATAGCTTTTTGAAAAGGAACCAGGTAAGGAGGGTCAAAATGAGAAAGAAATGGTACAGAGACGTTAAAAATTATATTTGGCTTGCTCTGGCATTAATTTCTCTATTTCCTATCATCTTTTTTTCTATTCCTTACGAGGAGGTTAAGAATATTTGGATTCCTCAGGAAGCTTCTATTGTTAATTTGGTAGATGGGAATTTTGTCAACATTTCAGAAGTTTCCTTAAGCGGAACAGCGGTTTTCGTTCCTCTTCAAGGATACGAATCCGGTCTTGCTGCTAATCCAAAAGCTGAAAACTCTGTTATAATCCTGGATTCTGGCAGAAGAGTCTACTATCTTACAAAGATTGACAGAAAGACTTATGTTGCCAAAATGTCTTTTTATTCTCTTTCTTTTTGGGTGGAAGGAAGTATAAGATCGTTTTCCCATAAGGAAGGAGAAAGATTTGCTGAGGCAAAAATTTATCATTCCACACGTGTTGAGGCAATGAGCGGAGGAATTGCTTTCTGGATAATATGCAATCTTGTCGTCCTAAGTGTCCGTCGAGATTGGTGGGAAGGTCTTTAAGGGAAATCAAAGCTCTATCTTCTGAGATAGGGCTTTTTCTTTTTCTTAAAATCAGTTAGAATGAATAAATATGAAAGATCTAACGGAAAAAATAATATCTTTTTCTAAAAGGAGAGGTTTTGTTTTTCCTTCTTCTGAGATATACGGGGGATTCGGATCCTCTTATGATTTCGGTCCTTTAGGAGCTGAAATGAAAAGAAATATTAAGAAGGGATGGTGGGAGGAGATGACAAGAAAGCAGGATGATATAGTGGGACTGGATTCTGCCATTTTAATGAATCCTGAAGTCTGGAAAGCTTCAGGGCATTTAACAGCGGGTTTTGCTGATAAATTAGTTGAATGTAAGAAGTGCCATCATCGTTTTAGAAAAGATCACTTGGGTAAAAACGTCTGTCCTGACTGCGGAGGAGAGTTAACTGAGCCTCGCGACTTTAATTTGATGATGAAGACTTTTGTAGGGCCTTTGGAAGACGAAGCTTCTCAAGCATATTTAAGAGCTGAAACCTGTCAGGGAATATATGTTAACTTTAAGAACGTAGTCCAATCTATGAGACAGAAGGTTCCTTTTGGAATAGCTCAAATAGGAAAAGCTTTTAGAAACGAAATTACGCCTAAAAACTTTATCTACAGGACCCGAGAGTTTGAACAGATGGAAATGCAATGGTTCTGCCACCCTAAAAAAGCTTCTCAATTCTTTAATTACTGGAAAAAAGAAAGATTGAATTGGTATTATAATTTAGGAATTGAAAAGAAAGATATAAGGGCAAAAGAGATTGAAAAAGATGAGCTTGCTCACTATGCTAAAAAAGCTGTAGATATTGAATACAAGTTTCCTTTCGGGTGGAAAGAGATAGAAGGAATACACAACAGGGGGGATTGGGATCTCTCCAATCATTCCAAGTATTCAGGAGAAGACTTAAGTTATACGGATGATAAGACAGGGGAGAAATACTTCCCTTATGTTATAGAGACATCTGTAGGAGTCGAAAGAAGCCTGTTTGCCTTCTTATGCTCAGCTTACAAAGAAGTTAAGGGGGGAAGAGCAAAGAAAGGAGATAAAGAAATAGTTTTAAGGATTGATAAAAATTTAGCTCCAGTTAAAACAGCCGTTCTTCCTTTAGTTAAAAACAAGCCTGAAGTGGTTAAGAAGGCTAAAGAAGTTTATAATATAATAAAACCTCATTTTGCTTCTCAATATGACGAAGGAGGTTCCATCGGAAGAAGATACAGGAGGCAAGATGAAATAGGGACTTTATTCTGCATTACAGTCGATTTTGATACTTTAGAGGATGATTCTGTTACAGTAAGAAACAGAGATACTATGAAACAGGAGAGGATTAAGATTTTAAGCCTTTTAGAATTTTTAAGAGATAAGCTATGAAAACTATAGCTATAGTTCCAGCTTTAAACGAGGAAGACAATGTGGGAAGTGTTCTCAGGGCTCTTTTGGATTGTCCCGATATTGACGAGGTAATGCTAATAGACGATGGTTCAGAAGACAGAACTCCTGAAATTGGGGAAGAAGTTGGAGCTAAAGTAGTAAGATTGACTAAAAAAGGAGGAGGGGGGAAAGCTAACGCTATGATAGAGGGTGTTAAAAGAACTGATGCTGATATTGTTTCTTTTTTTGACGCTGACTTAAAGAACCTTACTCCAGATCACGCTTCTTTGTTAATAAAACCTGTTTTGAATGATAAAGCTGAAATGTGTGTTGCCATAAGAGATAGAAAAGGATGGGGGTTTTTATCTAGACTTGCTATAAAGATTGATCCTCTTTTGGCTATAGCAGGGGAAAGGGCTATGAAGAGATTTGTTTTTGAAAGAGTTCCTAAGTATTTTATGAAAGGATTTATGGTAGAGACTGCTTTAGATTATTATTGTCTAGTTAATAATCTCCGTGTTTCTTATGTTAAGCTGAAAGGGCTTAGCATTGCCATAAAAGAAGAGAAGTGGGGATTCTGGCATGGCTTTAAGGCAAGATTAAGAATGTATAAGCAGCTTGTTAAGGTGAGGTTTATGATATTAAAAAGAAAAGGAATGTTTAAAGATGCCAAAAACACTAAAGTTTAAAAACGGTTTAAGATTTATTCCTATTTCTCAGAAGGGGACAAAAGCTGTTACCCTTCTTGTTTTGGTTGCTACGGGCTCTAAATACGAGAAAAAAGAAATAAGTGGTATTTCTCATCTTTTAGAACATCTGATGTTCAAGGGAACTAAAAAGAGACCAAATCAGCTTGCTGTAGTAGAACCCTTGGACAGAATAGGGGGCGTTTACAATGCTTTTACAGGACAAGAATATACAGGTTATTACATTAAAGCAAGAGCTGACTACTTTGATTTAGCTTTGAATATTCTCTCTGATATTTATCTAAACTCTAAGTTTGATCTAAAAGAAATTAAAAAAGAAAAGAAAGTCGTTCTAGAGGAGATAAATATGTATCATGATCACCCTATGCATCATGTCCAATCTTTATGGACTAATGTTTTATACGGAGATCAGCCTGCAGGATGGGATATTGCCGGAACCAAAGAAGGAGTTTCTGATCTTACTCGGAATCAGATAGTTAATTATTTTAAAGGTCAGTATACAACTTCTAATACAGTTGTTTGTGCAGCTGGGAACCTTCCAGAAGGTATTCCCGAAATATCTAAAAAGGTAGAGAAGAAGTTTTCTGAGAGAAAAGAAGAAAAGACTTTTAAAAAACCTGAAGTGATAGAAGGTCAAGAGAAGCCCGGTATTTTATTGGAGCAGAGGAAAACAGACCAAACTCATCTTTGCCTGGGGGTAAGAGGGTACAATCTTTCTTCTCCTCAAAGATATCCTCAGAAGGTTTTGGCTGCTCTCTTGGGAGGAATGATGAGTTCTAGATTGTTTCGTAAAGTGCGTCAGGAACTTGGCCTTGCTTACTATATCAACTGTCAGTCTTCTTCAGACCCTGATTCAGGTTATTTAGTATCTCAAGCAGGAGTGGATAACAAAAGCGCAGAAAAAGCAGTTTCTGCTATTTTAAAAGAGTATCAGGAAATCAAAAAAGGGGTTCCTACAAAAGAGCTTGAAAAAGCAAAGGAGAATTTAAAGGGGAAATTGGCTTTAGGCTTGGAGACCTCTGACGCTTTAGCTTCCTTTTACAGTGTTCAGGAGATTCTAGAAGGAAGACTTTTAACCCCAGAGAGTATTTATGATAAAATTAATAAAGTAGGGGTTGATGATATTAAAGAACTTGCTCAAGATATTTTTAAGCCAGAGAAGCTAAATTTGGCCTTAATAGGACCTTTTAAGAATAAAAAGAAGTTTGAAGACATTTTAAATGAATAGTCAAAAGATACTAGATATATCTTGGGAAACTATTTTCAAGATATCTATAGCTATAATAGTTTTTTATCTGCTTTTTGCTATTAGAGATATTTTTGTCTGGTTTATCTTCGCTTTAATAATTTCAGTTTTATTTAATCCTGCTATTGAGTTTCTATACAGAAAACTGAGAATTCCCAGGATAATAGCTGTAGTTTTTATCTATGTTGGCATTCTCGGTATTTTTAGTTTACTAGTCTATTTAATAGTTCCTCTCTTTTCTCATGAGATAAGAGAGTTCGTAAAAGTTCTTCCTCTTTACTTTGAAAAGATATCTCCTCCTTTAAAAGGGTTAGGTTTTTCTGCTTTTTCTGATTTTGAAACCTTTGTCCAGTCTTTCGGTTCCACTTTAGAGAAAATGGCAAACAATATTATGAATGTTTTGTTTACCTTTTTTGGAGGCGTATCTACCACTTTATTTGTTATTACCACAGCTTTCTTTCTTTCAGCTGAAAAGAGTTTGGCTGAAAGAGTAATATTTCTTATCTTTCCCAAAAAATACGAAGCTCAAGCTTTGACTATCTGGGGGGATGTCAGAAACAAGGTAGCTGGCTGGTTTGGAGCTAGAATTTTAGCTTGTCTTTTTGTAGGGGTAGCAGCTTACATCACCTTTGTCTTGTTTAATGTAAACTACCCTTTTACCTTGGCTCTTTTGGCTGGAGCTTTGAACTTTATTCCTTACATCGGAGCTGCTATTACCGGAGTTCTTCTCTTTTTAATACTCTTTCCTATAAGTATATTAAAAGCTGTCTTCGTTTTAATAGCTTTTGTCTTAATTCAGCAGGTAGAAGGAAACATTGTTTCTCCTATTTTAATGAAGAAGATCACAGGCCTTCCCCCAGCTTTAGTTATTGTTTCCTTGGTAATAGGAGGTAAATTATGGGGAGTTTTGGGAGCTATTCTAGTTATTCCTTTGGCTGGCATTATATTTGAGTTTACAAAAGAATTCTTACAAAAAAAGAAAGAACAGGAAGCAGAAACCGTTAAATAGTCTTTTAATAGGGCCTTTTTTGTGGTAGAACGAAGAAAGGCCTTTTAATTATGAAAAAGTTTTACGTTACTACAAGTATAGCTTATACAAACGCTTTTCCTCATTTAGGGTTTGCCTTGGAATCTGTTCAAGCAGATGTTTTAGCTAGGTATAACAAGGACTCTTTCTTTTTGACAGGAACGGATGAGCATGGAAGAAAGGTGGCTCAGAAAGCAGAGGAATTAGGAAAGGATCCCAAAGAGTTTGTAGATGAAGTTTCAAGTAAGTTCAGGCAGCTGAAAGACGTTTTAAATCTTTCCACAGATTATTTTATAAGGACTACAGATCAAAAAGTCCATTGGCCTGCTGTAAAGAAAGTTTGGTTAAAATTAAAAGAAAACGGAGATATATACAAGAAAAAATATGAAGGGCTTTATTGTACAGGTTGTGAAGCTTTTATTACTAAAAAGGATTTAGTTAATGGAAAGTGCGTTGTTCATAAAAAAGAACCCGAAATTGTAGAAGAAGAAAACTATTTTTTCCGTCTTTCTAAGTATTCAGATAAAATTAAAAAAGCCGTAGAAAAAGACGAGCTTAGAATAATTCCTGAGACTAAAAAGAACGAAGTTCTGGGCTTTATAAAACAGGGATTGGAGGATGTAAGCTTCTCCCGTCCCAGTAAGGACTTGAAGTGGGGTATTCCTGTACCAGATGATCCAAGCCAGACAATTTATGTCTGGGCGGACGCTTTGATTAACTATATCTCAGCTATAGGATACGCAGAAGACGAAAAGAGATTAAAAGATTATTGGCCAGCTGATGTTCACTGTATAGGAAAAGATATTTTAAAGTTTCATTCTTTAATCTGGCCTGGTATTCTTCTCTCTTTAGATTTAGAGCTTCCAAAGAAGCTTTTTGTCCACGGTTTTATCTCTGTGGAAGGTCAGAAGATGTCCAAGAGCTTGGGAAATGTCATAGATCCTTTTGAATTAGTTAAAAAATACGGGACAGATCCTGTAAGGTATTATCTTTTAAAGGAGATTCCTTCTACTCAGGACGGAGATTTTTCTTATGATAAGTTTGAGAAAAGATATAATGGAGATTTGGCTTCTGGTATAGGAAATCTTTTGGCTCGAGTAAAAAGTATGGCTTCAAAAAAGGGTTTTAAGGAATATAATTCAGAAGATGAAGAGATTAAAAAAAGAGAAGAAGAGTATCATAAAGCCCTAGAAGAGTTTAATTTTTCTAGAGCTTTAGAATCTGTCTGGAAGCTTATCAGTTTTTCTGACAAGCTTATAGAAAAAGAAAAGCCCTGGGAGGGAAACTCTCCCGAGATTTTGGGGCGTCTTTTGAATATTTTAGATAAAATATCAAATCTTTTAGATCCCTTTTTGCCGGAAACTTCCCTTAAAATTAAAAAAGAATTAGAAAAGGACAGTAAAGGATTAAAAAAAGAAAAAACAGAAGCTCTTTTTCCTAAGATATCTTGACTTTCCTTTTTTCTCTGCTAGTCTGCTTAATAGGTCTTTAACAAGAAAGGAGAGAAGTATGGGAGCGAATCATAGGAGAAGGCTTCACAAGAGATATTGCAGTAATTGCGGAAGAAAAACAGAGACAAAAAACGGAAGGTGTATGACTTGCGGAAAAATGAAAAAGGGGAAGGTTTCCCGTCCTCGACGTTAAATTATCAGCGCTCTCTTTTGAGCGCTTTTTTATTTTAGTTCTGTTATTTGAAACAAGCTCTTTATTTCGCTATGATGAATAATTATGATAATAGATTCTCACGCTCATCTTAATTTTAAAGCATTTGAAAAAGACAGAGGAAAAGTAATTAATAATTGTCTTGAAAATGACTTTTGGATGATAAATGTTGGCACCAAGTACGAAACTAGCGAGAAAGCAGTTGAAATAGCGGAAAGATACAAGGAGGGAGTCTACGCTTCTGTAGGTCTTCATCCTATGCATGCCACTCCTGATTTAATGAAAATTAGGACAGATCCTGAGGAGGGTGCTTTTAAAACGTCAGGGGAAAATTTTGAAGCTGAAAGATACAGATCTTTAGCCTCTTCTGAAAAAGTTATAGCTATAGGGGAAATAGGTTTGGATTATTATTATCGTCCTAAAACCAAAAGAAAGCTTTCTTTGTTTAAAGAAAAACAGAAAGAAGTTTTTTTAAAACAAGTTGCTTTAGCTGAAGAATTGGATCTTCCTGTTATAGTACACTGTAGAATGGCTCATGAAGATCTTCTTTCTTCTTTAGGCAGATACAAAGGGGTAATTCATTGTTTTACAGGAGATTTAGAACAGGCAAGGAAATATATTGATTTGGGATACTTTATAGGTTTTAACGGGATAATATTTAAGATGGATTTGGATGAAGTTATTAAAAACATTCCTTTAGAAAAAATATTAGTTGAAACAGACTGTCCTTATTTAACTCCTCCTAGAGCTTCTTCTAAAAGAAACGAGCCTCTTTTTGTAAAATATGTAATAGAGAAGATAGCTAAATTAAAAGGCGTTTCTTTTGAGAAGGTTTCAGAGGTTACTTTTGATAATACTAGGAGTCTATTTAAAATTTAAAAAAAGACCTGCTCTTAGAACAGGTCTCTATATTTTTATTTGGCCAAAAGCCATCTTTTAACTCTGGGCCAAATTGAGTTTGGGAAAAGATCAGTAAACAGTATTGCTAAAGCTAAAGCTATAACAATAGCAATAACGAAAAGCCCGAACGCTAATGCGACACCCAAGTAAAGTCCTAAATAGAGTAAGCCTTCTGCTAACCCAGACAGTATTCCAAGAAGGAGAGATAATCCCCAAAAAATGGAGAATAAAGCTTTAATATCCGTTTCGTATTTTCTGAGAATCAACAAGATAAAGATAGAAGACCAAATGGGCCCGATTAGAATATCCCACCAACGGGATATTTCAAAAGGGAGCCTTATATTGTCAGGTGGTAGGATGAATACAGACTGAGTTGACGGTACCTCGTTGAATATAAGGTACCAAACCGCCCAGAACAGAGCGATTGCTCCGGCCGTAACCAGAGACCATCGCCATATCAGAGTGAATCTTCTCTTCGTTTTCATTCTTTCTTCCTTTCCTTGTTAAGGTTCAAAGTTTCTTTTATTATACATTTTTACTTTAATTTGTCAATATTGGAATTGGTTTTTAGAAAGATTTAAAATATGATATGATTAAGAATTGAATTATGAAAAAATACAACCCTCATAAAATAGAGAAGAAATGGCAGAAAGAATGGGAAGAAAAGGAAGCTTTTAAAGCTTCAGATAAGTCTTCAAAAGAGAAATTTTACGTTTTAGTTGAGTTTCCTTATCCCTCAGGCTCCGGTCTTCACGTGGGACACTGCAGAAGCTATGTAGGAATGGATGTGATAGCCAGGAAAAAGAGAATGGAGGGATTTAATGTTTTATTTCCCATGGGATGGGATGCTTTTGGGCTTCCTACTGAAAACTACGCTATAAAGACGGGAGTTCATCCCAGAAAAGCTACAGAGAAAAATACAGAGGTTTTTAAAAGACAAGAAAAGAGTCTTGGTCTTTCTTTTGACTTTTCAAGGGAGATAAATACTACAGATCCTTCCTATTACAAGTGGACCCAGTGGATATTTATCCAATTGTTTAAAAAGGGCTTGGCCTACAAGTCCAAAATGCCTATAAACTGGTGTCCTTCCTGCAAGATAGGTTTGGCTAATGAAGAAGTAGTGGACGGGAAATGTGAGAGATGCGGGGAGAAGGTTGTGAGAAAAGAAAAAGAGCAATGGATATTAAAGATTACAGATTACGCTGACAGGTTAATAGATGATTTGGATAAGGTAGATTATCCTGAAAGAGTTAAGATTTTACAGAAAGAGTGGATAGGAAGGAGCGAAGGGGCTGAGATAAATTTTGAAGTTTCAGGCTTTAAAGTTCCTGTATTTACAACAAGACCGGATACTCTATTCGGAGCCACTTATTTAGTTTTAGCTCCGGAAAATCCTGTTTTGTTGGAATTAAAAGATAAAATAGAGAATAAAGAGAGGGTTGAAGAATATATTAAAGAATCAAAACAGAAGTCAGAAAGAGAAAGAATAGCTGAGATAACAGAAAAAACAGGAGTTGAGGTAAAAGGATTTAAAGCTGTAAATCCCGTCAATAAAAGAGAGATTTCTGTTTTTGTGGCAGACTATGTTCTGCCCCACTATGGTACAGGAGCTATAATGGCAGTTCCAGCTCATGATCAAAGAGATTATGACTTTGCTAAAACTCATAATCTTCCTATTATAGAAGTAATTTCTTCAGGCTCTAAAGAAGGAGCTTATGAAGGAGAAGGAGTCTTAGTTAACTCTGGAAGGTTTGACGGAATGAATTCTGAGAAAGCCAGAGAGAAGATAGTTGATTGGCTGGGAGATAAGGCTGAAAAGAAGATTCATTATAAGTTAAGAGATTGGATATTTTCCCGCCAGCATTATTGGGGAGAGCCTGCTCCTATGATTTATTGTGAGAAGTGCGGATGGAATCCTGTGCCAGAAGAAGATCTTCCTGTTGTTTTGCCCGAAGTAAAAGACTTTAAGCCGGACAAAGAAGGAAACTCTCCTTTAGAACAGGCAGAAGAATGGATAAAAGTTTCTTGTCCTAAATGCGGAGGGGAAGGAAGAAGAGAAACAGACGTTATGCCTAACTGGGCGGGATCTAACTGGTATTATTTAAGGTATACAGATTCTAATAACGATAAGGAGTTGGCTTCTTCAAAAAATCTTGAATATTTTATGCCTGTTGACTGGTATAATGGGGGAATGGAGCATACTACTCTTCACCTTTTGTATTCTAGATTCATTTATAAATTCTTATGGGATATTGGAGCTGTACCCAAAGAATTGGGACCGGAGCCCTACAAAAAGAGAACTTCTCACGGAGTCATTTTGGGGGAAGGAGGAGTCAAAATGTCAAAGTCTAAAGGAAACGTTGTAAATCCAGACGATGTTGTAAAAAAGTATGGAGCTGACGTTTTAAGAATTTATGAAATGTTTATGGGACCTTTTGATCAGATGATTCCCTGGGATTCTAAAGGGGTTATAGGAGCTGAAAGGTTTTTAGAGAAGGTTTGGAAAATGGAAGTCAAAGAAGAATCTCCTCCAGAGATAAACAAACTTCTTCAAAAGACAATAAAGAAAGTTTCAGAGGATATTGAAGCTATGAAATTTAATACAGCTATTAGCTCTTTAATGGAGTTTGTAAATGAAGCTTCTAAAAAAGGAATATCTGAGAAGGACTTTAAGGACTTTTTAAAGATTCTTTCGCCCTTTGCCCCTCACATAGTAGAAGAGCTTTGCGGGGAAGAATTGTGCTCTTTACAAGATTGGCCTCAGTTTGAGGAAATAGAAGAGGAGGCGGTTTCTTTAATTATTCAAGTAAACGGGAAAGTAAGAGATAAAATGAAGGTTGAAAAGGGGATAGATAAAGAGGAAGCAGAAGAGAAAGCTTTTTCTTCTGAGAAGATAAAGAAATGGATAGAAGGGAAGAAGATAAAAAAGACCGTTTTTGTTCAAGATAAGCTTTTGAATATTGTTATTGACTAAGATTGTTTATTCTATTACTATACAGAAGTTGATAGGAATAGATCAAAATGGTTAAAAAAGCTGTCGTTGCTGCTGCGGGTGAGGGAACCCGGATGTTGCATCTGACCAACAATAAAAGTAAGCATTTAATAGAGGTCAAGAAAAGGCCTTTTTTGGCGTACCTTTTGGATAATCTTTTTAAGGCGGGATTTAGAGAGATAATATTAGTAGTAGGGTATAGGGCTGATTTAATAGAAGACTTTCTTAAAAAATACAGACCTCCTCAAAAAAGCTTAAGGAAGTCTCAGTATACTATTAAAACAGTCAACCAGTATGATATTCTGGGTCCTAAGAAAAAGATGTATGGTACAGCCTGTCCTTTAATGTGCGTGGAAAAGAAAGTTGGGAAAAGCCAGTTCATCTATTTATGCGGAGACAATCTTTATTCTATAAGAGATTTGAAAGCTATGAGAAAAGGAGGAAAATACTCTTATGTCGCGGGTATTTATCATAAGACTCCCCAAAAGTATGGAGTTTTAGTGGAAGAAAAAGGCTTTTTGAAAGAAATTGTAGAAAAACCTAAGAAGTTTATGGGAAATATTATAAATGCTGGTTTGTATAAATTTACTTCAGATATTTTTAAGAAGTTAGGTAAAATAAATAAATCTCCCAGAGGAGAGTATGAAATTACAGATGCTATAAATCTTTTAGCTAGAGAAAAAAAGGTAAAAGTGATAAGAATAAAAGATATTTGGCTTGACTTTGGAAATCCAGCAGACATTATTAAACTTTCATATTTTGTAAAGTCCTTGAGAAAGTTCAAAAAGCTTTTTTGGCGCAATAAAAGGTTTGAAGTGGTATCCGAGAAGTCAAGAAACGTTGTAAGTGCAGCTTCAGATTTTATCAAAAGAGGTCAGGTTGTAGCTTCTCCTACAGATACAGTTTACGGTCTTTTGGCTGATGCAGCTTCAGAGAAAGCTGTAGAAAAAGTATATAGAATAAAAGGAAGAGATAAAAAAAAGCCTCTTCCTGTTTTTGTAAAAGACATTAAAACGGCCAAGAAGCTGGCTCATATAGATAAAGATCAAGAGGAGTTTTTAAAAGAAGTCTGGCCGGGAAGAACTACTGTTGTTTTGAAAAAAAAGGGAAGAAACGGAGTATCTAAAAAAGTGACTGCCAATAAAAAGACAATAGCTTTAAGAATACCGGATTATAAACTAGTAAAAGAAATATTAAAGGAAGTTAACAGGCCTCTGACCGGAACTTCCGCCAATATCTCAGGCAGGGGATATTTTATTAAAATAAAAGAGGTCTTAAGGGAATTTGAAAAAGAAGAAATAAGGCCCGATTTAATTATAGATGGAGGTAATTTAGCTAAAACAAGTCCTTCTATTATAGTCGATTTAACAAAAAAGAAACCTAAAATATTAAGAAAATGAGCTTAGAAAAAAAAGATCCTCAAATTTTTAATCTTTATCAAAAAGAAAAAGAAAGGCAGGAAACAACTCTTGAAATGATACCCTCGGAGAACCATACTTCCCCTGAGGTAAGAGAGGCCTTGGGTTCTCTTTTAACAGACAAGTATGCTGAAGGGTATCCTGGTAAAAGATATTATGCCGGGTTGGAGTATTACGATAAAATAGAAGATTTATGCCGAGAGAGGGTTAAAAAGCTTTTTGAAGTTCCTTTTGCAAATGTTCAGCCTTATTCCGGTTCTCCTGCCAATTTGGCTGTATATTTTGCGGTTTTGGATGTTGGAGACACTATAATGGGAATGCATTTAGCTCACGGAGGGCATCTAACCCACGGCTGGAAAGTAAACTTTTCTGCCAAATATTATAATTCTGTACAATATACGGTAGATAAAAACTCCCACCTCTTAGATTACAAGGAAATGGAAAGATTAGCTCAAGAAAACAAACCCAAGCTTATCTGGGTCGGAGCTACAGCTTATCCTCGTATTTTTAATTGGAAAAGATTAGCTGAGATAGCAGATTCTGTCGGGGCCTATTTAGCTGCTGACATATCCCACATTGCAGGACTTGTCGTGGGAGAATCCCATCCTAGTCCTGTTCCTTATGTCCATATTGTAACTACAACTACTCATAAAACCTTAAGAGGTCCCAGGGGTGGAATGATAATGGTAACAGAAAAAGGGTTGAAAAAAGATCCGGAGCTTTCTTCTAAAATAGACAAAGCTGTTTTCCCCGGCTTGCAGGGAGGGCCTCATGAGAATTCAATAGCTGCTATTGCTGTCTGCTTAAAAGAAGCTTCAGATCCTTCCTTTAAAGAATATACAGAGCAGATAGTAAGAAACGCTCAAGCTTTAGCTTCAGAACTTGTTAAAAAAGGATTTGATTTAATAACGGGGGGAACGGATAACCATTTAATCTTAATCGATTTAAGAAGCAAGAATATTTTGGGAAAGGAAGCTCAGTTGAGATTGGAGAAAGCAGGCATTACTACAAACAAAAACGCTATTCCTTTCGATCCCAATCCTCCTTTCAAGCCTTCGGGCTTGAGGATAGGAACTCCTGCTATTACTACTCGCGGCATGAAAGAAGAAGAAATGAAAAAGATAGCTTCCTGGATAGACCAAGTTATTTCAGATGAAAACTCTATTCCCAAGGTAAGAGAAGAAGTAAAGAATCTCTGCAAAGAATTTCCTTTGCCGTAATAATCTTAAAATCGCCTTAAAGGCGGTTTTTTGATAGAATAGAGTTATGAATTATGCTTTTATAGATAGCCAGAATCTTAATCTTGGGGTTAAAGAACTGGGATGGAAATTAGACTTTAAGAAATTTAGAGTTTACCTTAAAGATAAATATAAGGCAGAAAAAACCTATCTTTTTATAGGATATATTCCCGAGAACCAGGATTTATACAGCTCCTTGCAAGAATACGGCTATTTTCTAATTTTTAAACCAGTATTAAAAGACAAAGACGGAGAGGTGAAGGGGAATGTAGATGCGGATATGGTATTACAAACTATGATTGATTTTAAGAAATATGATAAAGCTGTGATTGTAACGGGAGACGGGGATTTTCACGGATTAGTAAAATATCTTTATGTTAATCAAAAGCTTGAAAAAGTTTTAAGTCCTAACAGAGAAAAATCCTCTGTTTTATTAAGAAAAGCAGCTAAAGAAAAAATTTGTTTTGTAGATGATCTTAAGAATAAACTTGAGTATAAGTAAAAAAACACCTCTGAGGGACGGAACCCAAAGAAGTGCTTTTTCATCGTGATTCTAGTTAAATGTTATCATAATAGAAGCAGTTATGTCAATAGGTCATGATTCTTTTAGACGGAAAAAAATTAAAAAAAAGAATACTTAATAACTTAAAGAAAGAAATTAAGGAAAAACAGCTAAAGCTGTCTTTAGCTGTTGTTTTAGTAGGGGAAGATCTTCTTTTTAAGACTTTTGTAGAAGAAAAAGAGAAAGCCTGCAAAGAGATAGGAATTGGTTTTAATTTGTTTAAGTTTCCTGAGATAATTTCAGAAGAAGATTTTAAAGAAGAAGTAAAAAAGATTGAAAGGGATTATTCCGGTGTTGTTGTTCAGCTTCCCTTGCCAGAGAAGCTTCATAACGTTTTTAACGTTATTCCTTTTAAAAAAGATCCTGATGTTTTATCAAAAGAAGCTAAAGAGAAGTTTAGAGAAAAAAAGCTTTCTGTTCTGCCTCCTGTAGTTTGCGCTGTATTTCATTTAATAAAAGAATATGATATTTCTTTGAAAGATAAAGAAATAGTTTTAGTCGGAAAAGGTAAACTAGTAGGGGAGCCTTTGTCTGTATGGCTTTCTCAAAAAGGAATTGATTTTTCTGTTGTAAAAGAGGATACAGAAAAATCTGAGAAGATTATTAAAAAGGCAGATGTTTTAATAACTGGCGTAGGAAAGGCCGGGTTAATAAAAGGAGATATGGTAAAAGAAGGGGCTGTTGTAATGGATGCAGGTACTTCTTTTAAAGAAGGAAAGATTTCAGGAGATGTAGATTTTGAAACAGTTTCTAAAAAAGCTTCATACATTACTCCCGTTCCCGGAGGAATAGGTCCTTTGACTGTAGCTTGTTTGCTTGAGAATTTGGTGGAATTGAATAAATGAAATAAAGGCCCTGGACTTTAATAGCTCCAGGGCTTTAGTTGGCAGACAAACCAAACATCGTTCAGAAGAACATTGAATTCGTCGTCTGCCAACTTTGTTTATAACGAAAGGAAACACTCTGAATGCCGTCTTTTCAGACATCCGTCCAGTCGTTTCCTCTTATGAGTTATTAGACACTCTCAGAATCGTTCCGAAGAACAATCTGTGTTCCGTCTAATAACCTTTTTAGAAGGAGAGGGGCGAGACAAAACACGGGTCGTTTTTTGAACATTCGCATCAACGTCTCGCCCCTTTGATTAGCAGACATTCTCGTCTTCGTTCCGAAGAATAAATAAACCTTCGTCTGCTAACTTCTTAATATAATATATCTCTTTTTATATTCTGTCAATTCTATGAAAAGGCTTTAATAAAAACCCCAAGCTTTTAAGCTTGGGGCTTTAGTTGGCAAACATGATAATTCTCGTTCATGAAGAACAAACAAAATATCGTCTGCCAACTTTTTAGTGAAAGGAGACATGAGCATCCCCGTTTTTCAAACAATCTCATTATCGTCTCCTCTTGATTTAGCACACATTCTCCTCTTCGTCTGGAAAGATAAAAGGCAGGTAGTTTGCTTTTCTTATGCTTTTTTAATAATTCAGGAAACCTGTTCTACCTGGTGCTCTCTCTCGATGCGCCACCATTCGGCAAAGAGGCTTTCTACAAACTTAGTAAGAGTCCGCCACATAGCCATTTTGTGGATGTGGCCGTCGGTGTACTTTTTCTTTCCGTTTTCCTTGGTTTCGACTTTAGGGTGCTTCTCTCTCAGTTTTTTCTTGTAGTCTCGGAATCTTTCACCCCAATAAGAGTCAGGGCGCCGGTTGAACTGGTCTCCCAAAAGATATAGGGCCTGCCTGGCGTCTGGATGCCAGTTTGCCACTTCTCCCCGTTTTCTTCTGGCGAAACCGCCCTCCTTGGTAACGTGAACTCCGCAGAAGGCTTTCAGCTGCGCTTTGCCGGGGAACCTTCTGATGTCTTGGATTGCGGAAATAAGGCGGGCTGCAATCATAGGCCCTACGCCCTTGATGGGTTCGAAGATGATCTTGTAGATATCCAGATTTTCCAGAGCCTTAGACAGCTCTTTTTCTCGGTTTTCTTCTTCTTCGAGGAGTACTGTGAAGATAGTATCGTTGGCTTTAATCTTATCGAACTCTTCTTCAATGGAGCCTTCGGGATAACCGCCCGATTCACTGCAAAAGATAGCGCCGACTGTTCTCTGGAGGAGACGCTGCCCGCAGGCCATTCGGTCTTTCATGGCGTCGTTTCTTGCCTGAAGACACTCTCTTACTCTGATGATGTTTCTGTCTCTGGGAGTTGCTTGGTAAAAGAGGCCAGGTTTTGATTTGGCAAGTTTTGCCAGGTTTTGAGCGTCCTTTTCTTTTTCTCCCTCTCTTTCCTCTTTGAGGCGGAAAGACGGGATTCTTAGAACGGTGGCACCGATTTTCTCCGCTCTCCTTGAGAGAGCGAAAGCCAGGCGGTCGCCGGATCCTCCCAAAACCATGGCAACAGTATCGCCGGCCTGGAGGCCGTCGTAAGAAGCGGGAACCTTAGTAGCAAGAAAATGCTCTTTTTTGCTGCCTCGCACGAGGTTTTTGGAAAAGTATTTCGGTTTTTCGTTCTTTTTAAGCTTGCGCCACTTGATTTGGTGGGGGAGAAAATCTGATAGATCTTCTTCGGGATCCGGTTTTTTGTGTTTTACCGGATACCTTCCCATTACCCAATCAAGTTCTGCTGTCGAGTCTGGAAGAGGGTAAGATCTTTCCTTTTTTTCTTCCAGGATAAAGACTTCTGTGGGTCTTGCTTCTCCTTCTGTCGTTTTCTTTCTTCTGTGCCTGATTCCGATGATTCTCATACTTCTCTCCTTTCTTTTCGTCCGCTTGAGCGGACATTCTGGTTTCGTCCTGTAGATACAGGACATATCTATTTTAAAAGAGCAGGGCTCTTTTATTTCTGACGCTGGCAAACAAATCAGCCTTCGTTCTTTAAAACATGCTGCCTTACGTTTGCCAGCGTTTTAGGGAGACATTACGTTCTTCGTCTTTTCGAGACAACGCGTGTTCCGTCCCCTTTTCAAGGATATCATTTTTATAGAGGATCGTTCTCTATAAATTTAATATGCTTGAAAAGGGGGCGAGACAAATCAAACGTCGTCTTTCAAGACAATACACCACTCGTCTCGCCCTTTTAGTTGGCAGACATTCCCCACCTCGTTCCGAAGAACACCCCTATGCTCGTCTGCCAACTTTGTTTATAATGAGAGGAGACAGAGTTCTTTTCGTCTTTTTGGACAAACTCTTCCTCGTCTCCTCTCATAAGTTAGCGGACAACCTTGCCATCGTTCCGAAGAACACGATTTTCTTCGTTCGCTAACCTTTAATATAATATATTATTATTTCTATTATGTCAAGCCTGTGGAGAATGTTTTCTTAATAAAAAGCCCCAAGCTTATAGCTCAGGGCTTGAGTTGGCAGACATGCCAATTCTCGTTCATAAAGAACAGGAGTACTGCCGTCTGCCAACTTTATTCTTAATGAGAGAAGACATCCTTTTTCTCGTCTTTTTAGATACTGGTTCGATCGTCTCCTCTCATAGGTTAGGCGGACAATACAGCCTTCGTTCCGAGGAACGCAAAGATCTTCGCCCGCTTTTACTGTGCCGGAGGAGGGACTCGAACCCTCAAGTCCTTGCGGACAATGGATTTTGAATCCATCGCGTATTCCGATTCCGCCACTCCGGCTTTACCGCTCTATTCTGACACAGATTTCTTGAATTGGCAATCCTTGTTGGAGCATTTAATCTGCTTTCCTTTTTGGACCAGAAGAGAATCGCATTTAGGGCATTTTTCTCCCGTAGGTTTGTCCCATAAGGCAAAGTCGCAATCGGGATATCTGTCGCATCCGTAGAAAACCTTGTTTTTCCTTGTTCTTTTTTCTGTTATCTTTCCTTTTTTACATTTTGGGCAGTTAATATTTAAATTATTCTCTTCTAAAGATTCTGTATATTTACATTCCGGGAAATTAGAGCAGGCGTAGAATCTCCCGTATTTTCCCAATTTCTTTATTAAAGGAGAACCGCATTTTGGGCATTTTTTATCTGTCGGCTTTTCTGCTATGTCTTTTTTAGAGACTTCTTCGTATTTTTCTTCCAGGTTTTTTTCAAAAGGATGGTAAAATTCTTCTATCATTTTGTTCCACTTTCTTTCTCCTTCTGCTATTTTATCAAACTCTTCTTCCATTTTGGCTGTAAACTGAATATCTACTATTCTAGGAAAGTGTTCTACCAAAAGGTCGTTTACAACAAGGCCTATCTCTGTAGGGGAGAGTCTTCCGTTTTCTTTTTCTACGTAGTTTCTCTGCTGGATTGTAGAAAGTATAGGAGCGTAAGTTGAAGGTCTTCCTATACCGTTTTCTTCTAAGGTCTTGATTAAGCTGGCTTCAGTATATCTTGGAGGAGGCTGGGTGAAGTGCTGGGAGGGTGTCAGCTTTATTAATTCTGGCTTGTCTTTTTCTTTGAGATCCGGTATTTCAGATTCTGTAAAGTTTACAGGGTAAGTCTTTAAGAATCCGTCAAACTTTAATAGTTGTCCTGTTGCTCTGAAGGTATATTGTTCGGCTTTAATATCTACTTTTTTAGATTCGAAAAAAGCGGGTGCCATTTGAGAGGCCATGAATCTCTGCCAGATGAGCTTGTAGAGCTTGGCTTGGTCTTTTTCTAGTTTTAGTTCTTCAGGTACTTTTTTGGGAAAAGTAGGCCTTATAGCTTCATGGGCTTCCTGAGCTTTTCCTTTGGCTTTGAATTTCCTTAAATTCCAATATTTTTCTCCAAAGTTTTCTTTAATGTAGTTTTTAGCTGCGTTTAGAGATGTATTAGATAAATTCAAAGAATCTGTTCTGTGGTAGGTGATTATTCCTTTCTCATACAGTCTTTGGGCCGCGCTCATTGTCTTTCTGGCGGGGAATTTAAGCTTATACCAGGCGTCTTGCTGGAGAGTACTGGTAGTAAAAGGAGGAAAAGGGTTTTTCTTTGTTTCTTTTGATTCTACCTTTTCTACTGTATATTCTGCTTCTTTTAAATCTTTTACAATATCTTCTGCTTCTTTTTGTTTTTTAATTCCTAATTTTGGGATATTTTCTTCCTCTTTCTTGATTAACAAAGCTTCAAACTCTTTTTCTTTTTTAAGAAGAGCTGTTATCTTCCAGTATTCATCTGGCTTGAAAGCTTCAATTTCTCTTTCTCTTTCAGAGACCAGTCTTACAGCTACAGATTGGACTCTCCCGGCAGATAGTCCTCTGGCTACTTTTTTCCATAAGAAAGGAGAGAGTTTGTATCCTACTATTCTATCTAAAACTCTTCTTGCCTGCTGGGCGTTGACTAGATTTATATCTATCTCTCTTGGATTTTTAAGAGCTTCTTCTATGGCTCCTTTTGTTATTTCATGAAAAACTATTCTTTTGGGGTTTTTTAATTCAAGAACTCCTGAAAGATGCCAGGCAATAGCTTCACCCTCTCTATCTTCGTCTGTGGCTAAGATAACTTCGTCTGCTTTTTCTTTTTTTAAAGAGTTTACTATTTTCCTTGATTTTGTGGGAATTATATATTGGGGCTCAAAGTTATTTTCCGTATCTACTCCCAGCTTACTCTTAGGAAGATCTCTGACATGCCCAAAAGAGGACTCTACTTTAAAGTCTTTTCCTAAAAACTTTTGCAGGGTTTTTTGTTTGGTTGGGCTTTCTACTATTAATAATTTCATAAGTTTTTGTTATTATAGCAAGAAAACTTGATTTTTTATAATATTCCTCTAAAATCCAAATTAGCAACTTAAAAAAGAAAGGAGGAGAAAATGTTTGATATTCGTGAAACAGTAAGAAGCTGGCTTCCTAGAAAGAAAACCGTATTAGGACCGGAAGACATTGAAGCAATTCTTCCTCACAGGGGAAGTAAGCTCTTAATGGATGAAGTAACTGTTTCTTCGGAAGTTCTCTGCGGAAAGCTTCTTATTAGAGACGAGCATTGTATCGGTCACGAAGTGGCTGACGGAAAACCTCTTTTTAGAGGAGTTGATATTCCTGAAATGGCGGCTCAACTGGCAGGTTTTGTCTGGGGTTATCAGCATCCCGATTATCGGGATATGATGGGAATGCTTAATGGAATCGACAGAGTGAAGGTGAGAAAACCTGTTTTTGTGGGGGAGACTCTGATTATTGAGATCGACCCTAAAAAAGTAAGGCAAAGAATTCTAGGAGGACCGGAAAAAGAAACCCTCAGGATTATACTCATAGCTAAAGATGTTTCGGCTCGCGTTAGAAAAGAAAGAAAGGCGAGTATAGGATCACTGAAGATAGTGATTCTTTCTCCCCAATCTTTCTTGAAATCTCAGGCCTCGTCTTAAGACGAGGCTTTTATTTTCTCCACAGCCTGAGAAACCATCTGGCAGTAAAGATTTAATCCCACTTGATTTATGCTTCCTGACTGCTCTTTACCTAGAATGTTTCCAGCTCCTCTTATCTCAAGATCTTTCAAAGCTATTCTGTATCCAGATCCCGGCTCTTCCATTTTTTTAAGGAAGTTTAATCTTTTTTTAGCCTTGCCTGTAATGCTTTTATTGTAAAGGAAATAGGCTTTGGCTTTTTTATGAGATCTTCCCACTCTTCCTCTTATCTGGTAAGCTTGTCCCAATCCTAGCCTTATGCTGTCTGCTACAATCAAGGTATTTACATTGGGAAGGTCTATTCCGTTCTCTATTATGGTGGTGGCTACCAAAACGTCAATTTTTTTATTTTTTAAATCTTTCATTGTTTTCATCAATTTTTTTTCATTCATTTTTCCGTGGGCTATGCCTACTTTAGCTTCCAGAACGAGTTTTTCTATTGTTTCTTTAGCTTTATTTATAGTTTCTACTCTATTGTAAAGATAATAGACCTGGCCTTTTCTTTCTAATTCCTCTTTTATAGCTTTCTTAATTGTTTCTTTGTTATGAGGTTCTACAAAAGTTTTAACGGGCTGTCTCCCTTCAGGTGAGGTCTGAATTAAAGAGATGTCTTTTAGAGAAGATAGAGCTAAATGAAGAGTTCTAGGGATGGGAGTGGCGGACAAAGAAAGCACATCTATTCTTCCCCTTTCTTTTCTTAATTTTTCTTTCTGTTTTACTCCGAATTTCTGCTCGTCGTCTATTATTAATAATCCCTGTTCTTTTTTGAAAAGCAGAGGAGCTATATCTTTTGACAAAAGACGATGAGTTCCTATAACAATATCTATTTTTCCTTCTTCTAATTCTTCCTTTATTTCTTTCTGCTCTTTTTTAGTTTGAAGACGGCTCAAAAGAGCTATTTTAAAAGGAAGGTTCTCTGTTCTTTTCTTAAAGTTTTGGTAGTGTTGTTCAGCTAAAATAGTAGTGGGGGAGATTAAAGCTGTCAGAAAACCTGACTTGGCTACTTTTATAGCAGCTCTTAGGGCGACCTCTGTTTTCCCAAATCCTACGTCTCCGCAGACTATTCTGTCCATAGGAGTTTCCTTTTCTAAATCATTTTTAATATCTTCTATGGCTTCTTTTTGGTCGGGGGTTTCCTCGTAAGGGAAAGTAGAAGCTAGGTGAAGATCAAAGTCGTCTTCTGATAAATAAGAAGGTCTTTGGGCTATTTCCCTCTTAGCGTAAATTTGAAGAAGATCTTTGGCTATTTTTTCTGCTTCCTCTTTTGCTTTTCTTTTTGTTTTCTGCCAGAGAGGGGAGCTTAATCTGCTGAGTTTGGGTTCTCTAAATCCTACATACCGGGAAAGCTTTCTCTTTTTATCCAAAGGTATATACAGCTTGTCGTTTTCAGCATACTCTAGAATGTATTTTTTATCTGAGCTTAATCCTGCATATCTTCCTACGCCGTGATCTAAGTGGACAAGATAGTCTCCAGGTTTTAAATTCTTTAAATCAGAGAATACCTTTTGGGATTTTAATTTCTTTTTTAAAAGTTTTTTTAATTTTTCTTCCTCGATCTCTAAAGGAAGCTTTTCTATACTTTCTATTTTATTCCCTAAAAGGTCCAAACGGACAGCATAACCTAAATTAACGGGGAAGATCTCCAATATACCTCCTTTGCAGGAGAATTCTCCCGGGTCTGATATTGTCTGGACTTTTTCGTATCCCATATCGTCCAGCTTTCTCAAAAGATAAGAAAGGGGAA
The DNA here is from genome assembly GCA_964609075.1 of uncultured Candidatus Saccharibacteria bacterium. Taxonomy (GTDB): domain Bacteria; phylum Patescibacteriota; class Minisyncoccia; order Minisyncoccales; family GWA2-38-27; genus CAZDXV01. The sequence goes on along the minus strand of CAZSQP010000001.1, from coordinate 85,024 downwards.
TTACCTGATCTTTTTCTGCTATAAGGGTATTGTCTTCAAAAAAGGTCTGGGTTTTTCTCGCTTTCCTTATCTCTTCTTTGTTTTCTTCAAACCAAAGATTCCCCTTTTCTAAAAAATAGGGGGTGAGAGAGACAATCAGGATTTCTTCTTCTCTTGACATTATCGGTCTTATCATTATACTTTAAGGTAGTTTTCTTGTCAAAAGAACCCTGAGAAAAGGAGAAAGAAGATGCTTGAGCTGAGTCATGAGACGGTGAGAAAAGTGAAGAGAATTAAAGTAAGGAAATTTGACGGAGCTGTTACTCTGGTAACAGAGGGGCACGAAGTGTTCAACGTTGATATTGGTGCCGGGCCGGGATTTTCTAATCCTCAAGACGACCGTCTTGTCTTCGGCAGCCGTATAGCAGCGTCTGCTGCAATTTCGCTCTTGGAGAAGATTATCGGGGCGGTTTTCATTAGATCCGGAGAGTCTGTCTCCGGTGGGAGCGAGATTTATGTCAGGGAAAACTAACAAAAAGGCCAGGAGAAATTCCTGGCTTTTATTTTACAATACTGAGGATCTTTTCGTTTACCCTTTCAAGAGATTCTTTTATTCTTTCTCTTTCTTCTTTGCTAAATCTTTTAAGAACGAAGCTCTCTGTATTTTCAGGTTTTTCTTCGGGGCTTATTCCTATTCTTATTCTTGTAAAGTCTTTTGTTTTAAGATAGGAGATTATAGATTCTACTCCTTTGTGTCCGGCAGAGCCTCTGTCTCTTGCGGTTTTGACTTTGCCTATCTTTAAATCTATATCATCATGTATTACTATAATCTCAGAATAATCAATATTGTAATAATCAGTTGCATCTTTTACGGCTTTGCCTGAGTTATTCATAAAAGTTTGCGGTTTTAGAAGAAATATATCTCCCTTTTTTGAAATTAAAGAATTTAGCTTTTTTGAAAGCTTAAATTCAGGGAAGTTATTTCTTTGGGCAAAATAGTCTACAGCTTCAAATCCTAGGTTATGTCTTGTTCCTTTATATTTTTTTCCTGGATTTCCCAGTCCTATAACAATCATTATTCTATTTTAACAGTTGACATTAATTTTGCCAGAGTTAAGATAAATAAAAGTTCTTTAACAGGAATCAAAAGAGAAAGGAGAAAGGCATATGAAAATGTCGGAGGCTCCCTAAACCCCCTTTCAACCCGGGAACTTTTGAGAACAGAGATCAGAGGGGTAAGAGGAAAGGCAGACAATGTCTCTATTGCAGGTCACGTCAAAGGATCCATACCAGGCCCTCAAGAATTTCCTTTCCGAGAGGCCTTTGGATCACAAAGATGAGGAAGATGTAGAGAAGGCTGCCAAACATCTGAGAAGTCTGGGTTTTTGCGGCCTTTCCTTCTCAGAGGTGCGTAGGATGATGACAAGAATTGAAAGAAAAAGAAGGCGATACCAATCTCATCCTCCTTCTAAAGACGGGAGTCCCAGCTTTTTTAATGATTCCCGCTTGGCAGGGAGGGTAGGATAATGACTACCGCTATGAAAATCCCTGTTCCTGTTGATTTTTTGGATGATATTGATCTCCTTGTAGGTTTAATGGAATCAAGGAGCAATATTAATCCTTCTGATGTCAGCTCTCTCTTAGGAAGAGAGTTTGACGACCTTTGTTTTCTGAGGGTTGTTCCCAGAGAAAGGGGCTGGTCTCATCTTATCACTACCCATGGCAATGTCTTTTTAGGAGATGATGTAAGAGAATTACAAGGCGGTCTTTCTCCTTCTGAGGACGGACTCAGAAGGAAGCTTGAAAGACAGAGAGGCTCTCTTTTGGGAAAAGGCGGATTCCCAGACATCAAAAAGCTTCATGTTTGCCTTGTTGGAGAAGCCCAGGAGTTGTCCCCAGATGTTTGCAGGGGATTGAGATTTCTCTTTGAGAGAAACGGCGCTCTTCAGGTTAACACCTTTCTTTTTTGAACAAAAAGCCCCATCTTTTGAAGGGATGGGGCCTTTATTTTAAAAAGACTTGAAAAAGATGGTAATTTTGATAGAATATAATATATTATTATGGAAGAAAAGCAAACTTTTAGAAAATTCATTTCCTTTATTTGGGAAATGGCAAAGATAGTGGTTATAGCCGCTTTAATAGTGGCTCCTATTAGATATTTTCTCTTTCAACCTTTTTTGGTTAGAGGACAATCAATGGAGCCTAATTTTAGAGACGGAGATTATTTGATTGTTGATGAAATATCTTACAGATTAAGAGAGCCCAAAAGAGGGGAAGTTATAGTTTTTGAATATCCGGAGAATCCTGATCAGAAATTTATTAAAAGAATAGTAGGTTTACCTGGAGAAACGGTGGAGATAGGAGACGGTAAGATCAGGATTAATGAAGGAGAGATTGTTTTAAATGAAGATAAGTATCTTCCTCCTTTTGAGACTTTAGGCAATGTTAAGATAACTTTAGGAGAAGACGATTATTTTGTCTTAGGAGATAACAGACCTTATTCTTTTGATTCTCGGAGATTTGGTCCTCTAGATGAAAAAGAGATTATCGGCAGGGTTTTTCTCAGGGCTTGGCCTTTTGAGAACATTGATAAGTTTGAAAGTCCTGATTATTGAATATGGCAAAAAAAACAAAACTGCAGACCCCTCCCGGAATGCACGATATTCTGCCTGAAGACTGGCAGTATTATCAGAAAATATTTGAAGTTGTTTCAGAGATAGCGGAATTTTACAGCTTCGGAAGAATAGAAACTCCTATTTTAGAAAAGGAAGCCCTCTTTTCTAAAGGAATAGGGGACGCTACTGATATAGTGGATAAGGAGATGTACACTTTAAAAACCAAAGGAGGGGATTCTCTTGCTATGAGACCTGAGATGACAGCTCCTATAGCTAGATCATACATTGAACAGGGTATGAAGAGCTGGCCTCAACCTGTTAAGCTTTGGTATTTTGGGCCTTGCTTTCGACACGAAAGGCAGCAGGCAGGAAGATACAGGCAATTCTGGCAGTTTGGATTTGAAATTTTAGGAGAGCAAAGTCCCGTAGTAGATGCTCAGATTATCCAGATATTCTGGAATGTTTTAGAAGAACTGAAGCTTAAAGACTTAATGATAGAGATAAATAGTATAGGAGATAGCCAATGCAGGCCTTACTATAAGAAACTGCTTAAAAACTATTTCCGTTCCAGAAAGAAATCTTTATGTACTGACTGCAAAAAAAGATTAAAAAGCAATGTTTTAAGGATTTTAGATTGTAAACAGGAAAAGTGCCAGCCTTTAAAAGCTAACGCTCCTCAAATTTTAGATCACTTATGCGATGACTGTAAAGATCATCTGAAAAAGGTTTTAGAGTTTTTAGACGAGATAGAAGTGCCTTACAGGCTGAATCCTTATCTTGTCAGAGGTTTAGATTATTATACCAAGACAGTCTTTGAGATGTTCTATGAAACAGAAAAAGGAAAATCTTTAGCTTTGGCTGCCGGGGGAAGATACGATAAGCTTGTAAAACTTTTAGGAGGGAAGGAAACTCCGGCTTCTGGAGCTGCGGCAGGTATTGAGAGGATAATAGAATTGATGAAAGAGAAAGAAGTTAAGGTTTCAGGGAATAAAAAACCCCAGATATTTTTAGCTCAGCTTGGAAATTTAGCTAAAAGAAAAAGTTTGAAGCTTTCAGAAGAATTCAGGAAGGCTAATGTAAGGGTTGTGGAATCTTTTGGAAGAGATTCTCTAAAAGCCCAGTTGAGTAGAGCTGGTAAAATGGGTCTTCCTTATACCTTAATTATAGGGCAACAGGAAGCTTTAGAAGACGCTATCCTTATTAGGGATATGGAAACGGGTAAGCAAGAACAGGTAAAGTTGGATAAAGTCGTTAAAGAAGTTAAAAAGAGATTAAAAAAGAAAAAATGAATTGTCTCTTCTGCGATATTGTAAAAAAAGAAAAACCGGCTGATATTGTCTATAAAGATAAAGAAATTATAGCCTTTAAGGATATAAATCCTAAAGCGCCGGTTCATATCCTTATTGTTCCCAAAAAACATATCTCTTCTGTAAAAGAAGTAAAAGAAGAAGACAAAGAGCTTTTGGGGAGTCTTTTTCTGGTAGCTCGCAAGATAGCTGAAGAAAAAGGTTTAGAAGGCTATAAACTGGCAGTTAACGTAGGCAGGAAAGCAGGTCAACTGGTCGACCATTTACACATCCATTTATTAAGCGGTAATTTTGAAGAATAAATGCCTTTAGAAACAAGAAAAAAAGAAAGAGAATCATCACAGTCTTTAATCAGACGCTTTTCTAAGAACATTAAAAGAAGCGGTCTTTTGTTCAAAGCTAGAAAATCCCGATACAAGACAAGGGAAAAGAGCGATCAAATGAAGAAGAAGTCAGCTTTGAGAAGAGAGGAGCTGAGAAAGAAATATCAAAAGATGAAAAAACTGGGAAAGATTTGATGAGGAACTTAAAAGAAAAAATACAAGAAGACCTCAAAGAGGCCTTAAAAGAGAACAAAGAAACTGAGCGTCTTACTCTGAGGAGTGTTTTGGCTTCTGTACAATCAAAAGAAAAAGAAAAAAGGTATACTCTTTCTAAGGAAGATCTTCCAGAGAATAAATTATTGAAAGAGTCCTCTTTAACTGATGAGGAGATAACAGAGGTAATTTCTTCTGAGGTTAAAAAAAGAAAAGAATCTATTGAAGGATACAAGAAAGGAAAAAGGGATGATCTAGTAGAAAAAGAAGAAAAAGAACTTTCTATTTTAGAGAAATATCTTCCAGAGCAAATTTCAGAAGAAGATTTGGAAAAGATAGTAAAAGAAGCTGTCCAAAAAACAGGAGCTGAGACTATGAAAGACATGGGGAAAGTTATGGCAGAAATTATGCCAAAACTAAAAGGAAAAGCTGAGGGTGAGAAAGTGAGCAGAAAGGTTAAAGAAATTCTTTCTTAAATGGTAAACCTTTATAATCTCACTGAGCGTTCTTTTGATAAAGTTTCTTTAAAGAAGCTTGCAAAAAAAGTTTTAAAAGAGGAAAATACAAAAAGAGGGAATGTCGATATTATTCTTGTAGACAGGAAAAAGATAAAAGAGTTAAATAGTAAATACAGAGATGAAGATAAAGAAACAGATGTTCTTTCTTTTTTAGAAAAAGAAACCAGGGGAGACTTTGTAGACCCTTCTAATGAAAAACTTGGAGAGATAGTTATTTGTCCTGAGGTCGCAAAAGATTTAAAAAGGGTTTTAGTCCACGGATTGCTTCATCTTTTAGGATACAATCATCAGGAAAAAGAAGAAGCTGAAATTATGGAGAAAAAAAATAAAAAATATCTTTAATGGCAAGACCTTATACTATAACAGCTTTAGATATTGGAACCGGCTCTATAAAAATAGCAGTCGTCTCTAAAAAGCCGGGAGAAGATAAATTTAAGGTTCTAAGTAGGAACCAAATCTCTTCTCTGGGCATAAGAAGAGGAGTGGTAGTCGATGCTAAAAAAGTTTCAGAGGCTATTTCTTCTTTAGTTGAGAAAACAGAGAAAGAAAGCGGAGTAAAAATAAAGAATGTTCTGGCCAGTATAGGGGGGGGCCATATTTTTTCTACAGACTCTAAGGGGTCTGTTTCTGTTTCTAGAGCTGATGACGAAATATCAGAAGGGGATATAGATAGAGTTATCCAGGAAGCTCAAACCTTTTCTCCGCCTCCCAACCACGAAGTTTTTCAAGTTTTTCCAAGAGAGTTTGTTGTAGATGGCAAAAAACCTGTTAAAACAGCTATCGGTATGAAAGGAGTTAAACTCGAAGCCAATGTTTCGGCATTATGCGTTTTTTCTCCTTATTTAAGAAATTCTACTCAAGCTATTCTAAATTCAGGATTAGGAATAGAACACCTTATTGCTACCCCTTTAGCTACAGCTAAAGCCGTACTGACAGAAAGAGAAAAAGAGCTTGGTGTTTGCCTTCTGGATATTGGAGCTGGAACTACAGGAATGGCTGTTTTTGAAGAAGGGAATTTAATCCATACAAAAGTTTTTCCGGTGGGTTCAGGACACATCACCAATGATATTGCCATTTGCCTTAAAACAGATATTGATACAGCAGAGAAAGTAAAGTTGGAGTTTGCGGACTGCAAAGGATCTAAAAAGAAAAAGAAGATAAAATTAGGAGAGGAAGAGCCTTTAGAGTTTAGCGAAAAGCAACTTTCAGACATTGTCCAAGCGAGAGTATCTGAGATTTTTGGCTTAGTTAACAAAGAATTAAAGAAAATTTCCAGACAGGGGAAACTTCCTGCCGGCGTAGTTCTAACTGGAGGAGGATCTGAATTTTCTGGAATGAAGAATACGGTCAAAAAAGAACTTAAACTTCCTTGTAGAATAGGGGAAGTAAACCAGAAGACTTTTGAGAGTGATCCGACTCTTACCACTTTATGGGGCTTGGTTTTAGAGGGAGTTGAGTTAACAGAAGAAGAAGGGCCTTCTTCGAGTTTTTTATCTGGTTTTAAGAAAGGTTTTAAGAGGATTTTTAGAATATTTTTACCATGAAGCTTAATACTAAAATTAAAGTAGTGGGAGTCGGAGGTTCTGGAGGCAATGCTATATCCAGGATGGCAAAGTGTAAGATCAAGGGAGTGGATTTGGTTGCAGTCAACGCCGACAGACAGGACCTTCAAAGATGTAGGGCTCAGTATAAGGTGAGAATCGGGAATAAACTTACCAAAGGGCTTGGCACAGGAATGAATCCTGAGATAGGAAGAAAGGCAGCAGAAGAACAGAGAGAGGAGATAAGGAAGGTTTTGGAAGGAGCTGATATGGTTTTTATTACCTGCGGATTGGGAGGGGGTACAGGTTCTGGAGCAGGCCCTGTGGTAGCTGATGTTGCCAAAAAACTAGGAGCTTTGACAGTTGCTGTAGTAACCACCCCCTTTTCTTTTGAGGGGATTCATAGAAAAGAAATAGCGGAGGAGAGTTTAAAGAATATGAAAAGGAAAGTTGACACCTTAATTAAAATATCAAATGATAGGCTTCTTTCTATTCTAGAGCCTAAAACCTCTGTTTCAGACGCTTTTTGGCTTTGTGATGAAATCTTGAGGCAGGCTGTTCAGGGAATATCCGATTTGATAGTTCTTCCGGGTATAATTAATATTGATTTTGCCGATGTTAAAACCATAATGGAAAATTCAGGAACAGCTTTATTTGGGATAGGTAAAGCCAAGGGGCCAGAGCGTGCTATCGAAGCTGCAAAAAGAGCTATTAGTTCTCCATTACTTGATCTTTCTTGTAAAGGAGCTAAAGGTGTTCTCTTTAATGTTTCAGGAGGTAAGGATATCAGTTTGTCTGAGGTAGATGAAATAGCAAAAGCTATTACCCAAGAAATTTCTCCTGAAGCCAGAGTTATTTTCGGAGCTATTCAGGATGAAAAACTGAAAAAAGGAGAGATAAAAGTGACTATTATAGCTACAGGTTTTTGATTTGTGACTAAATCCAAAACTCTCTTTTATCTTTCGATTTCTTTCATTGTAGGAATATTCTTCTCTTTAAAATTTGAAATTCCTTTTCTTCTCCCCCTTATTTTGGGGCTTTTTTTAATTTTTAAAAGGCCTTTTTTGGGTCTTATTCTAATATCTTTATCTTTTGGTCTGTGGAGGGGTTCCCTTGGTTTTTACCAGGAGATTCAAGAATATTACAATCAGGATGTTATTTTAAAAGGAGAGATAGTAAGAGAACCGGATGTAAGGGAAGATAATACAAAACTTGTAGTAGAGACTGAAAAAGGAAAAATTTTAGCTACAGTTTCTAAATTTTCAGACTACAGCTTTTCTGAAAAAGTAAGAATAGAAGGAAAGCTTCTTTCTCCTCCCGTTTTTGAGGATTTTGATTACAAGAGTTATCTAAAAAAAGATGGAATTTCTTCTGTAATTTATTATCCCAAAGTAGAAGTTTTAGAAGAGTCTTCCGGCTTAGTCTACAGCAAAATTCTCTGGCTTAAAGATAAAATGAGAAACGTTTTATATGACAATCTTTCTCCTCCAAAGAACTTTATTTTAGGAGCTATGATTCTAGGAGATAAGTCAAGAATGCCTTCTTATTTAAAAGAGAAACTAAATAGGGCGGGAGTTCGCCATATTACAGCTGTTTCTGGCATGCATGTTGTTATCTTATCTAGTATAATTATGTCTTTCCTTTTAGGCCTTGGCTTGTGGAGGGGCCAGGCTTTTTACTTTTCTTTAGCGGCTGTTTTTCTTTTTGTTCTGTTTATTGGTTTTCATCCTTCAGCTGTCAGAGCTGGTATTATGGCGGGGATTTTTCTTTTAGGAGAGAAAATGGGAAGGAGAGGGATAAGTTCTAGAATCCTATTTTTTGTGGCAGCTATAATGCTTCTTTTCAATCCTTTTTTGCTTTTATACGATGCAGGTTTTCAGCTTTCTTTTCTTGCTGTTTTAGGTATTATTTATTTTAGCTCTTTTTTTAAGAGGATGTTTTCTTTTATTCCTAACTGGTTTAATCTGAGAGAAATATTGGCTATGACCTTTTCAGCTCAGGTCTTTACACTTCCTCTCCTTATTTACCAATTCGGAAGTTTTTCTTTAGCTACTCCCTTAGCTAACCTTTTGATTCTTCCTTTTATATATTGGGTTATCATATTTGGTTTTGTTTTTCTATTTTCAGGTCTTCTTTCTCCTTTTTTGGGCTTTATATTTTCTTTTCCCTGTTTTATTATTCTTCTTTATATTTCTACTATAATCAATCTTTTTTCTGTTTCTTGGTTTTCTAAAACAGAGATTGAACTCCATTGGATATGGCTTCTTGCATTTTATGCCTTTCTCTTCTTTCTGGCTTTTATTCTAAGGCATAAAGAGAGATTAGGCTTTCTGAAGTATTAAATTTAAGATATAATTAAAAAATATGAAAAAAGCATGGATTGTCGGTGTTAATATGGGTTATGGCCATCAGAGGACAGCTCATCCTTTAAAAGAAATAGCTTTTAAAGGAGGAGTTGTTAATGCTAACGATTATTCTGGTATTCCAGAAGATGATAAAGATGTCTGGGAGAGCACCCGAAGATTTTACGAATTTGTTTCCAGATTAAAAGGACTTCCTTTGATAGGAAATTTTATATTTTCTCTTTATGACAAGTTTCAAAAGATACCAGAGTTTTATCCCAGAAGAGATCTTTCTCGTCCTACCTTAAGCGTTAAAAAGGTATTTTCCATTATTAAAAAAGGGTGGGGTAAGAATTTTGTTGGAGAATTGGAGAAGAATCCTCTTCCTCTTGTAACCTCCTTTTTTGTGCCAGCTTTTATGGCAGAGGAGTTTAGTTATTCAAAAGATATTTATTGTATTGTCTGTGATGCTGATATTTCCAGAAGCTGGGTGTCCTTAAACCCTAAAGAAAGCAGGATAAAATATTTTGCTCCTAATAACTGGGTAGTTAACAGATTGAAGCTCTACGGAGTTAAAGAGAAAAACATATTTCTAACAGGATATCCCCTTCCTAAAGAGAATATCGACAAGGTAAAGGAAGACCTTGGCAGAAGAATTGTAAATTTGGATCCTACAGGATGCTACAGAAAAAGGTATAAGCCTTTAGTCGATAAGTATTTAGGGGAGCTTTCTGAATCTTCGGACCCTATTACGGTCTTGTTTTCTATTGGCGGAGCAGGAGCTCAAAAAGAAATGGCTTTTAAATTTGTAAAGAGTCTTTCAGAGGAGATTATTAAAAGGAAGATAAAAATTATTCTTTCTGCTGGTATAAGAGAGGAAGTAAGAGATTACTTTTTAGAAAAACTTGATTCAGAGAAGCTTGATGGTTCGGTAGAAGTTCTTTTCGATAAAGATATAGGGAATTATTTTGATAAGTTTAATAAAAAGTTGAGAGAAGCAGACATTCTCTGGACTAAGCCCTCAGAACTTTCTTTTTACACAGCCTTAGGCCTGCCTATAATCTTAGCTCCTCCCATTGGTTCTCAGGAAGAATTTAACAGAAGATGGCTTCTGAGTTTAGGATCTGGTATTTTACAAGAGAATCCGAAATACGCTAACCAGTGGTTTATGGATTATTTGAAAAGTGGAAGGTTTGCAGAGGCTGCTATGAGAGGATTTATTTCAGTTGAAACTAAAGGAACTTATAATATAGAAAAGATATGCTTTGGCTCTTAATTATAATCCTATCCTACTTTCTTTTTTCCCTTACTTCTTTGGGAGACAGGTATATTTTAATAGGGGCTCCCAATCCTAAAAATTATTCTTTTTATGTTGGAATATTAAGTATATTAGTTCTTTTTTTGATTCCCTTTGTGGATTTCAATCTTATTCCTTTTAGAGAGATGCTTCTTTGTCTTTTAGCGGGAGTTTCTTTTCTTTTTATGATTTTTTCTGCTTTCACAGGTCTGGAAAAATATGAAGCTTCCACAGTAGTTCCTGCTTTTGGGGGTCTTTTGCCGATTTTTACTTTAGTATTAAGCTCTCTCTTATCTTTTCAGCTTGTTGTTTTGAGAGGATGGGACTTTCTGGCTTTTTTGGTTTTGATCGGAGGCAGTTTTCTTATTACCAGAGAGCCGAAAGAGAAACTCTCTCTTGGTGCCCTTAAGATTTCTGTGGTTATAGCTCTTTTTTCTGCTCTTTATTTTGTTTTGGCAAAATATGTTTATATTCTTTTGGGTTTCTGGACGGGCTTTATCTGGATGAGAATAGGTACTTTCATTGGAGCTCTTTTCTTTATTTTTTCAAAAGAAGTGAATAAGGAGGTCTTAAAAGGTCAGCTTACCTTTACAAAAAAGACGGTTTCCCTTTTTCTTTTTATACAAGCTATAGGGGCTTTAGCTTTTATTCTCCAAAACTGGGCGGTAGACTTAGCTGGAATGGTTTTCCTGCCTGTTATTAATGCCCTTATGGGGGTTCAATATCTTTTCTTATTCTTGTTTTCCTTGTTGCTTTCCAAAAAGTTTCCTCAATTGCTTAAAGAAGAAATTTCTAAGAGAGGTATTCTAAGAAAAGCTTCAGCCATCTTATTAATAATCTTTGGATTGGCTGTCCTTGCTTTAAAATGAAGATTTTAAGAAACAGTTTAATCCTTTTCTTCTCCTGTCTTATAGTGGGCTTTCTTTTGTCGGGGTATGTTTTCAAAAAAGAAGTAGTTTCTGTAGATCCTCTGTCAAATCTTTCTTTAGATCAGAAAATAGGGCAACTTTTTTTAATAGGAGTAGAAGGTAAAGTTTTAAATACAGAGACAGAAGAATTGATTCGGGAAGTAAAGCCTGGAGGAATTCTTCTCTTAGGGAGAAATATTGAGGATAAAGAACAGCTTAAAGAATTTATTCTATCTCTTCAAAAAGTTTCTTTAACTGAGACAGGTTTTCCTCTTCTCGTGGCAGTGGATCAGGAAGGGGGATTGATCTCCCGCATTTCTTGGGCAGAAAGCACCCCTCAGTCTGAGATTGAAAACGGATATAAGATAGGTCTTTTGAGGGGAAAACAGCTAAAAGAGATCGGAGTTAATTTGAATTTAGCTCCTTTAGTGGAGAAAGCCTTTCCTTCCGATTTTATCTACGAAAGGTCTCTTCAAGAAAAAGCTATTGAGAAGGCTTCCGGATTAATAAGGGGCCAGAAGGAAGCTGGCATTCTAACCTGCGTCAAACATTTTCCGGGATACACCGGTATTGACTTTAATCCGGAAGAAGACTTAGCTTTTGTAGAAAATATGCCTTCTGTTTTGCGTTTTAAAGAGGTTTTTAAAGAAGAACCCGAAATGGTAATGACTTCCAATGTTGCTTACAATGATAATGTGCCTTTTTCCTTTTCAGAGGAGAATCTTAATCTTTTAGATGATAGTTTTGTTGTAATAACAGACGATCTTTCCCAAAACTCTCTTTTGAAAGAATTTTCTTTGGAGGAAATTATAGTTTCTCCTTTTTTGGCAGGATCTGATATCCTTCTCTTTTCAGGCTGGAGATCTCCTGTTAAAGAGGGGGTTGAGGTTTTCAAAAAAGCTGTAGAGGAGGGGAAAATTACAGAAGAAAGAATTGATTCTTCTGTTTTAAAGATAATAGAATTGAAAAATGAGATTTAAGGCGATTTTAATTGTATTTCTTTTTTTGATTTTAGCTTTTGTTTCGTTCTTTTTTGTTGGTTTTCCCGAAGAAAAGGAGAATATTGTCTGGGGGGTTAACTTCTCTCAAAAACATTCTCAGCAAATGGGTCTTGACTGGAAAGAAAACTATCTAGCTCTTTTAGATGACTTAGAGGTAAAAAAAATTAAAGTAGCCACTTATTGGGATTTAATAGAAAAAGAGAGAGGAGAATTTTCTTTTGAAGATCTTGACTGGCAGATAAAAGAAGCTGAAAAGAGAGGAGCTGAGGTCATGCTGGTTCTGGGAATGAAAACTCCAAGGTGGCCGGAATGTCATATTCCTTTTTGGGTAAATGATTTAGATAAAAAAGAACAGAAAGAAAGAATTTTGAATTTAATAGAAAAAATAGTTTCTAGGTACAGTGAGGAGGAAGCTATCTGGGCTTGGCAGGTGGAGAATGAGCCCTTTTTTGAATTTGGTCGCTGTCCCTGGCAGATAGATGAGGAGTTTTTAAAAAGAGAAATTTCTAAGGTTAAATCGTCAGATGATTTAAACAGACCCGTTTTGATTTCAGAGTCGGGAGAATTTTCTTTTTGGTTCAAAGCTGCTAGCCTTGGAGATATTGTAGGGACTACTCTTTATAGAAGAGTCTGGGCTAAAGAGATCAAAAGTTATTTCACTCATATATTACCTCCGACTTATTATTCCAGAAGAGCTAAATTAATAGGATGGTTTTTTGGCAAAGAAGTTATCTGCGTAGAGATGCAAGCAGAGCCTTGGGGACCTACTCTCCTATACGATTCTTCTTTGGAAGAGCAGTTTAAAAGTATGAATCCAAGATACTTCTCTGAGAACATATCTTTTGCTAAAAAGTCTGGTTTTGATGAAATTTATCTTTGGGGCTCCGAATGGTGGTATTGGATGAAAGAAAAGAGAGGAGATTCTCGTTTTTGGGAGGAAATAAAAGGATTGACAGGATCTTTGAAGGAAGGTATATAGGTATATGATAAGCATTGTAATCCCAACTTTAAATGAGGAAAAAGAGCTTCCTTTCTTGCTGGATTCTGTTAGAAAACAGGACTTTTCAGATTATGAGATGATTATATCTGATGCAGGTTCTAAAGACAGAACTGTTGATATTGCTGGAAAATATGGCTGTAAAATTGTTGAGGGAGGTCTTCCTGCTTCCGGTAGGAATAAAGGAGCTTCTTTATCTTCTGGGGAGATCATTTTATTCTTAGACGCAGATATTATTCTTCCTGATGATTTTCTTGATAAAGCTTTAAAAGAATTTAAAAAAAGGAAACTGGATATTGCTACTTTTTCTCTTTTGCCTAAAAAGAGAAAGAGATTAACCTCTTTTCTCTTTAATCTTTTTTACAATTGGCCTATTTTTCTTTTGGAGAGAATAATGCCTCATGCTGCTATGGGTATTTTGGTGAAAAAGGATGTTTTTGAAAAATTAGGAGGGTTTGACGAGACAATAAAGATGGCAGAAGACCACGAGTTTGCCAGAAGAGGAAAGAAGATAGCTAAGTATGGGATAATAAGATCTGTTAGTATTTATGTATCAGAAAGAAGGTTTGAGCAAGAGGGGTGGTTGAAGACTGCCTTTAAATATTTTGTTTGCGGTCTTTATATGGTTTTTAAAGGTCCTGTTAGATCTGATATTCTTGGTTTTAGGGTAAGTAGCTATTTTAAAAATAGAGAGAAACAGTTATAATAAAAAAATATTATGTATCAACTTCCTACTTTTAAAAAGAAGAATAAGAAAAAACCAATTTTAAAAAGAATAAAAAAAAGACAGGCTCTCTGGCTTGCCCTTTTAGTTTTTGTTGCTTCTTCTGTTTTTGGGCTTTTGTCTGGCTTGGCTTCTGTTTACTTTTTGGTGCCTGAAATTAGAGAGACAGGATTAGACCTTCCTTCCATAATTAAAAAGGAGACAGTGATAGAAAAAGAATATATACCTCAGACTACTCACGAGCAGGCTATTATGGATTCTGTTAAAGAGGTTTCTCCAGCTGTAGTCAGTATTGTTATCTCAAAAGATGTTCCCATAATTGAAAGAAGGATCGAAGAGTTTGGTCCTTTTGAGATAGAGGTTCCAGAACAAAAAGGTTTTGAGAAGCAGGAAATTGGAGGGGGGACAGGTTTTATTGTTACAGAAGACGGTTTAGTTTTGACAAACAAGCACGTTGTTCTAGATGAAGAGGCAGAGTATACCGTTTTCTTTAAAAACGGAGATAAATATCCAGCTAAAGTTTTAGCTAAAGATCCTTTTCAAGACATAGCTATTTTAAAGATTGCCCAAGAAGAGAGAGTAGATGAGGAAGGCAGAGTGACAAAAGAGACCTTTCCTGTGGTAAAATTAGGGGATTCTAATAATCTAGAGATGGGTCAGACAGTAATAGCTATAGGCAATGCTTTAGGAGAGTTTAAAAATACAGTTTCTGTAGGAGTGGTATCTGGTTTAGGGAGAACGGTAACGGCTTCAGGTGGAGATTTTGTGGAAACATTAGAAGATGTTATTCAGACAGACGCTGCTATCAACAGAGGAAATTCAGGAGGTCCTCTCCTGAATCTCAGCAAGGAAGTTATCGGTATTAATACAGCTATGGTCACCCAAGCTCAGAGTATAGGTTTTGCCATTCCCATCAATAAAGCAAGGAGAGATATTGAGCAGGTTAAAGAACAGGGAGAAATTGTTTATCCTTTTTTAGGTGTTCGTTATGTTATGATAAATGAAGAAGTAAAAGAAATAGAGGAGCTTTCTGTAGACTACGGAGCTTTGATTGTCTCAGGACAAGAAGGGGAGACTGCTATTGTAGAAGATTCTGCCGCAGATAAAGCAGGTCTTAGAGAAGAGGATATTATTCTAAGATTGGACGGGGAGAAATTGACAGAAGAAAACACATTATCTTCTCTTATTAGATCTTTTAAGCCTGGAAATAGAGTTACTTTTAGAATTTTAAGAGACAGCAGAGAATTTGATTTAGATATTGTTTTAGGAGAAAAGAGTGGCTAAAACTTTAAGCAACAAGCTCTTTAAAAAAGGAGAGAGAAAATGAAAAAGAGAAGAACTGTCTGGAGGACTTTCGGAGAAAGCCTTTTATTCACCACCTTACTTTTTTGTGTTTGGTGGTATCTTATAGATATTGGAATCTTAAAACCGATTAAAGAGATAGAAATGAATGGTTTTGTTCTGGAGATGCCTTTCGTTTTTTCTCGTTGGATAGATTTTGCATTTGTTTGTATTTTCTGGTTATGGCCCCTTTCTTTCTTTTCTGATTATTATAGAGAGATTTCAGAGGAAGCAGGACTTTTTAATCTGGGAGTGATTATAGGAGTCTTAGCCTCAATTTTCCTTATGGTTGTTTTCTTTCTGATGGATAATTCCTTTTTGATTATATATTCTGTTTCTTTATTTATCCCTTTGATGTTCTCTTTTTTGTCTCATCTTATTTATAAGAGAGCATCCTGGAGAATGAATCTGGGCTATTCCATCACTCTAACGGCGGTATCTTGTTTCTGTTTCGGTTTTCCATTTATGCTTGCTTTTCTGGCAAGCTTCTGGGTAAGTTTTTTTGCAGGAATTCTTCTAGGACTGGTAATTCGTCTTTTTCAGATCCTTTGTTACGTCGTTCGATATGGAAAGGATTGGAAGTGTTTCATGCCTCTCTCCTGGCGCATCTAAAAGAGAAAGCTTCGAGTTCTACTCGAAGCTTTTTTTAAAGAGGTTAATATCTTCTTTCAGTAAGATGAAACAAGCCTTCTTTTATCTAATATTTGACATTATGATTAAAAAGATGTAAGCTTTTTTTAGGCGGTTCTTTGAAAAACCAAACAGAGGAGAAAAAGAATGCTGAGAACAAAGCCCAGAGTAGTCGTTGATTTGTTGGCAGAGTTTAATTTGTCAGGAGAAACAATTATTACGGACATTTCAGAAAACGGACTTTCTTTCTTTTTTCCTTTTCCTGTTAAAACAGGGACGATAATTAGTCTCGAGATTGGTTTGTCTGATAAGGAAAATATAGTTTTGAAGGTAAGAGTTAACTGGTGTCGTCAGGAAAACGAAAGGTATCTGGTTGGCGCTCAAGTTCATCAGATGGAAGGAGCGGACAGGATTCGCTTTGCCCAGCTTCGTCATATAATTTCAAAAACCTGAAGAACACCATCTTCAGGTTTGATCTCCTCAGGGTCTCCACCCTTGGGAGAAGCCCCTCTTTACTTGATGAGAGGGGCTTTTATTATTTGATTTTAGCTTAATTTTATGTTAAAAAGCACTATTATGATGAATATGCAAGGAGGAAATTTTACCCATAGAGCTCAGAAAGCTATTCTTTCTGCTCAGAAATCTGCCCAGAGTCACGGGCAGCATCAAGTGGACGCTTTACACCTACTTAATTCTCTTCTTTCTCAGGAAGAGAGTGTGGTTTTAACTTTGCTTCATAATTTAGGAGTGGATACAGATGATCTAAAAGAGAAAGTTAAAAAGGCTATGACCCAGATTAAAAATTCGAATTCTTCTCATCCTCAAGGTCAATTCTATTTGACTCAGGATATGGCAAAAGTTCTGGAGAAAGCAAGCAGAGAAGCTATGAAAATGGGAGATGAATTTATCTCTGTAGAGCATCTGTTTTTGTCTATGCTTTCTGTTGACACTAAAACTAAAGAGATTTTAGATAAAGCTACTTTTGTTAAGGGTTCTGGTTCAACTGGTACTCTTGAGGTTTCCAACCTTGATTATAATACTGTTCTTGATAGCTTATCTAAGATAAGAGGAGAGTCTAAAATTACGGATCCAGATCCTGAATCTAAATACCAGGTAATTGAAAAATATACTAAGAGCCTTCTTTCGCTTGCTCGTCAAGGAAAGTTGGATCCTGTTATAGGGAGAGAAAATGAGATAAGAAGGCTAATGCAAGTTCTTTCTCGCAGGACAAAGAACAATCCAGTCTTAATAGGAGAGGCGGGAGTAGGAAAAACAGCTATTGTCGAGGGTTTGGCTCAGAGAATAGTCAAAGGGAACGTTCCTGAGAGTTTGAAAGACAAAGAGATAATCAGTCTCGATTTAGGATCTTTGATTGCTGGAACAAAATACAGGGGAGAATTTGAAGATAGAGTAAAAGCTCTTTTGAAAGAAATAACCAGGGCTTCAGGGAGATATCTTCTTTTTATAGATGAGCTTCACACTCTTGTCGGAGCAGGAGGAGCGGAAGGAGCTATTGATGCTTCCAATCTTTTAAAACCCGCATTAGCCAGAGGAGAATTAAGAGCTATTGGAGCCACTACCTTAAAAGAGTATCAGAAATATATTGAAAAAGATACAGCTTTAGAGAGAAGATTTCAGCCTATTTATGTAAAAGAGCCTTCTGTTTCAGATACAATTTCCATTCTAAGAGGTATTAAGGAGAAATATGAAGTTCATCATGGACTTAAGATAAAAGATTCGGCTCTAGTAGCTTCAGCCGAACTCTCTTCCAGATATATTACAGACAGGTTTTTACCAGATAAAGCAGTTGATTTAATGGATGAAGCAATGTCAGCTTTGAGACTGGAGATAGAGTCAGAGCCTGGCAAGTTGGATGATCTTAAAAAAGAGATGCAAAAATTGGAGATAGAAAAAGAGGCTATTAAAAAAGAAAAAGGTTCTTCTAAGAGACTTAAGGCTATAAACAGGTCTTTGGCAGATCTTAAAGAAAAAACCAAAGATTTTGAAGCTAAATGGAGATCTGAGAAAGATCTTATAGAAGAGATTAGGAGTAAAAAGAAGAAGATTGACGATCTTAACTTCCAGTCAGAAATAGCTCAGAGAGAAGCAGATCTTCAAAAAGTGGCTGAGATAAAGTACGGTAAAATACCAGAGCTTTTAAAAGAGATTAGAAAAGACGAAAAGAAATTGGCTAAAATCCAGAAGAGCAGGCAGATTCTAAAAGAAGAGGTTTCAGAAGAGGATGTGGCAAGAATTGTTTCTCGCTGGACAGGGATACCTATTACCAAGCTAATAGAAGGAGAAGCCAAAAAACTGGAGAATATGGAGGATATACTCTCCAGGAGGGTAATAGGCCAGTCAGAAGCTATTTCAGCTGTCTCTAATGCTTTAAGAAGGGCAAGGGCTGGTATATCAGAAGAAGACAGGCCTTTGGGTTCTTTTATGTTTTTAGGTCCTACAGGAGTAGGTAAGACAGAAACAGCCCGCGCTTTAGCTGAATTCTTATTCAATGATGAAAATGCTTTAGTTCGTTTGGATATGTCAGAATATATGGAAAAGCATGCAGTATCTAAAATGATAGGCTCTCCTCCAGGATATGTTGGCTTTGACGAAGGAGGTCAGCTTACAGAAAAGATAAGAAGAAGACCTTACAGCGTTATTCTTTTAGATGAGATAGAAAAGGCCCATCCTGACGTTTTCAATATCCTTCTTCAGATTTTAGAAGACGGAAGGCTTACTGATGCCAAAGGAAGAACGGCTTCTTTTAGAAACGCTATTTTGATTATGACCTCAAATATAGGTTCTGAACATATAGCCAAGATGGGTTCTCTTGGATTTCTGGGAGATAAAGAGGGTCAGGAAAAAGAGACTTTAAAAGATAAGGTGATGGAGGCTTTAAAAGAGAGTTTTAGGCCTGAATTTATAAATAGGGTTGATGATATCGTTATCTTTAATTATTTAGGCAGAAAAGAAATTAAAAAGATAGTAGAACTTGAACTTGATAAAGTTAAAGAACGTCTTAAAAAGAAAAACATTAAGATAAAGGTAACAGAAAAAGCCAAAAAGCTTCTGGCAAAACAGGGTTTCGATCCTAATCTGGGTGCCAGGCCTTTGAAGAGAGTTGTCCAGCAAAAAGTTTTGAATCCTTTATCTTTAAAGATCGTGGCAGGCATTGTTAGAGAAGGGGAGAGAGTTTCAGTTGACGCCGACAAAAAGAAGATTGCAGTTAAAGCTCCTTCTGAAACCAGGAAGAAAGCTTCTATTTCAAAATGAAAAAAATATTCTACTTAATCTTAATTTTTATCTCCGGTGTTGGAGGAGGGATATTTGCAGACCAGATACTTTGGCCTTACTTTGTAGAAAGGCCTCTTTTTTATGAATACGGATTAGATGGAAGAAATGTTGAAGTAATTGAAAGAGAGGAAATTATTATTGAAGAAAACACAGCTCTGCAAAACAGTGTTTCTCAGATAGAGAAAGCTGTAGTAGGGGTTAGAACCGAGACAGCCTCAGGAATTATTCAGGGTTCCGGTCTCATAATCACAGCAGATGGCTTAATGATTACTTTTTCTGATCTAATTCCAAAAAAAGGAGATTTTTCTTTTTCTATAGAAGGAGAAACTCCTTCTTATCAAGTTTTAAAGAGAGACGAGGATAAGAATTTAGCCCTTTTAAAACTGGACAAGGAGGATTTAACTACAGTTGGTTTTGCGGAATTTGGGAGTTTAAGGTTCGGTCAGAAAGTCTTTTTAGTGGGAAAGAATATAGAGAAAGGAGGTGTTGTCGAAACCGTAAATGAAGGAATCATAAAAAGATATAATTCAAATATTATAGAAACCAATATTCTAGAGAGTCAGAATCTCAAAGGAAGTCCTTTGTTTAATATTAAAGGGCTTTTAGTGGGATTAGTTCTTGTCGACTCTTATTCTCAAGTTTCAGCTATTCCTGTCTCTAAAATAAGGGAGTTTACAGGTTTTTAGAATTGACATAATAAAACTTTCTTACTATAATCTAGATACGTTAGGCAGGGTGCTTAACGGGTCTTTTGCGGGGCTTTTCCGCGATACAGTTCTTTATTATAACCCGCAGAGCGGGTGGAAAGGAGCAGTCGCGATGACCGTATCGACGACGCTAGGAATGACAGAAGGGCAGAAAAAAGAAATTGTTCGTCTTTTTGAAAACGGAGGCAGACGGGCTTTGGAAATTGTTGAGGGAGAGCTTGATTCTGAGAAAGCCCAGAGGATTATTAGTTCCGGAGATCTTCTTTGTGAGGATTTTCCTGAACTTCTCATAAAGCTGGCCAAAGGAAAATACCCCGACGAAGAAGTAGAGTCTGACTATGTTTATCCTTCGGGTTACGGTCCGAATGATATCACAGCCCAGACAAACATTCTTCGAGATCTTTTCCCCGGTGTAAGCTACGCCAAAGAAATATTGGGAGAAAGCTCTCTTTCCAGGGGAGCAGAGGCCTTTTTCGCCATTCCCAAATGGCAAACAGTAGCCGACACCTACGAGAAAGCAGTTGAGAAGGTTCTTGAGGCCTTAGCCTCACAGAGAGCCTTCTACAACTACAGAAAGGGACAACTGGGATCCGAGCATCTCAAAAGAAGCGAGAGAACGGAGAGAATGCTCCAGACCTTAGCTCAACAGCAAGGAAACCAGGACATTCTCTTAGTTCCCGCCCAATTCGGTCTTAAGCACAGAGGAAAGTCTGTAAGGCGTGCAAGAGAGATATTCACAGCCCAAGAGTTCGGGCTGGGAGCGTTTGAAGTGGGGATTATGTTACTCACCCACCCCGAGCGCCTGATAGATTACGACGATCTCTGGCTCGATTGTCCCGGAGACGAATACTCTCCGGATGCCGACGGCCTCTTCGACAGCGCGCCCTATTTCGGCTTCGATGGCGGCGGGGTCGGGTTCATTGCCGGCTGGGCCGGCGAAGCTCTTGCCCACTACGGCTCTGTCTCGGCCTTTCTGCCGAAGTAGTTAGGTTCTTGGGCTTTGGCTCTTGAATTCAAAACCAATGGGGCTGTTTGCAAAAACAGCCCCTTTTTTATTTGATTAATCTATCTTTAAGGTCTATTATAGAATAAAGGGTAAATCCTGGCTAATTTTATGATAAAAATAGCAGGAATCATTCTCCTTGTATGTTTTATAGTGCTTAGTGTTTGGGGATTTATGAAAGGGTGGAAGGAAAAAGATAAGGAATTGTGAAATCTCCTTATATATTATTTTATTTGACAATAATTGATTTTTAAGTAGGATAAAAAAGGAACCTTTAAAAAAGGAGAAGACTATGGCAGATCCTCAAAGGATTTCGGCAGACAGATTTGTAGAACTAATGAGAGACAGGCTTACGATATCGCAGTTTTCCAGAGCCCTTTATATCTTCAATGAATTCGGACCTTCTTTATCTTGGGATGTAACTAAGTCTTTGATGCATGCTGCACATCAGAAGAAAGTAGATAAGGTCTTAAATATTCTGGAACTTCATCTGGAAAGGGAACTTAAAGATAAGGACCTCGAAGCAAGAGAGATGGACGAAAAAACAGAAGAAATGTTTGACGATCTCTATTCAAAGACTTTGGGCCTTAAGGTCCTTTAAAGAAGCATAAACTCTCCTGCAGGGGAGTTTTTATTTTAGATTGAGTTTTCCACAGGGTTATTCTTGACAAAGTATATTAGTAAGTTAAACTTAAGATAAACTTAAGTTAAACTTTTTAATTATGGAGAATACTGTTACACTAAAAAACCTGAGAGAAAATATGCAGAAATATGCCCAGAAAGTAAAAAGGGGCCGATCTTTTATTGTTTTTAAAAGATCTCGTCCCTTATTTAGAATATCTCCTGTTGAGGAAGAAAACTGGGAAGAAGTGATAGACTTTACAAAAGTGAAAAAGGGAGGGGTTGATATTGACGAAATCTTAAAACGTCTTTAGGATTTTATGGATAGAATCGAGAAATTATTGAATAAGCTAGACAACAAAGAAGGAAAAAAGCTCAAAACTATACTTGTCCAAATAAAAAAGGGGGACTTCAAAGAGCTAGATCTTAAAAAGCTAAAAGGAAGAGGTGATATTTACAGGGTTCGGAAAGGGTCTATACGAATAATTTTTCGTAAGTTAAAGAATCAATCAATTAAAATATTAACCATAGAACGCCGGGGGAGTAAGACTTATAAGAAAAAGTAAAATTCCATAGAGGACGAACCTCTATAGGTTGAGTTTTCCACAGGGTTTTGAACCCTGTTTTTTTAGTTTGTAGAAAAAGAAAAGAGTAATTAGCATGGAATATTTTTTAAAAGATAAAAGAAACGAAGGTCTGTCTAGGTTCAGATACATATGATACACCTAAGCTTGTAAAATGATTACGTCTTTAGTTTGTAATTTAGTCCTTTTAAGCTTTAATGAATATTCAGAGGGAGTAAGCTGTCCAAGAGCCTCATGGGGACGGATATTGTTCCAAAGATTCTCTCTTTCTCTGATTCTTCTCTGCATTACGTAAAGAAGAGAGGACACTTTTCCTTGTTGGTAGAACTCTCTCTTGTCAGACCTGTGAGATCTTTCTACGTAAGTATTTTCTTTTGGAGTGTGGGGATGAATGTAGTAATGAGGAATATTCTTTTCTTTGTAGAGTTTGTCAAACTCTTTCAGAAAAGGAGAACCATTATCTGTCTGGATTGCCAGAATGGGGTAAGGAAAACCCAGAAAGCACTCTTTAAGGAACTTAGCTCCGTTTCTGGAAGATTCAGAAGAATACACTCTCAGCACTCTTCTTTTAGTTAACACGTCAATAGCTGTAAACTGATAGAACTTTTCTCCTCCGGGGAGCATAATGTATTTGGTGTCTATCTGAATCAGCTGTCCTTCTTGAGATATGCTTAATCCCTTAGGAAAGCGCATCTTAGGCCTTAAAGCCGCTTTCCTTCTCTTCCTAGACGTCTTCTTGTCAATTAACCCTCTTCTTTTCAATATTCTCCCTACAGTACTAGCAGATACCTGAATGCCTTCTCTTTCTAAAAGAACCTTGATTTTGTACTTAGACCAGGCAGGATACTGCTTTCTTAACTGGACTATTCTCATTACTGTCTCAGAAGAAGTAGTGGGAGCTCTCATTCTTTTAGGCTTTCTGGATCTCTCGTTCAAACCGATGGGACCGAAGTGTTTAAGACTCTTTATCCATCTGTGCACAGTCATTCTTCCTAATCCGAAATGTCTGGCTGTCAGAGATGTATTGCCCCCGTGTTCTCTGTGCCAGTCTAACACCTTAATTTTAAACTTTGCCCGTTCAGTTAATTTGTCTGTCAGGAGAGATGAACGGGCAATGCGAATTGCTCCTGGCAGTATTGAGCCATATATTGTCATACGGCGTCCAGAATACCTTCCTTTCATAGTTTTTCAAGCTCTCAAAGTGTATCATATCATATGGACCAGTACAAGGTCTTGACAAGTTTTTATGTATAATTTAAACTGTAAGTAATCAATAATGACTACTTTCAGTTCATAAGTATGAAAAAGAATTTAATCTTAGATATCTATAACTCCAAAAAGACAGTTTTCTCTATTAAAGATATTGCTTTAATTTGGGGAGAATCTGATAAAGAATTGGTTAAAAACAGAATCTACAGATATCTTAAATCGGGAAAACTATATTCTATTAGAAAGGGTTTCTACGCAAAAGATGAAAACTATGACAAGTTTGAGCTGGCTATTAAAGTTTATACTCCTTCATATATTAGTTTTGAGACCATTTTAGCTAGGGCCGGGGTTGTTTTCCAGTATTACGGTCAGATATTTATAGCCTCTTATTTAACCAGAGAAGTGACAATTGACGGACAAAAATACAGCTATAGAAAGATTAAAGACTCTGTTCTTACCAACAGTGCCGGTTTAGAAAACAAGGGAAACTATTATTTAGCTACAGCAGAAAGGGCTTTTTCAGACGTAGTTTATCTGAACAAAGATTATTATTTTGACAATTTATCCGCTCTTGATTGGGATAGGGTTTTTAAGATTTTGCCTATTTATTCTAATAAGAGAATGGAGAAATCAATTAAAAGATATTACAAAAATTTTAAAAAGAGCAACTAGATTTTATGGTTTTAGACATAAATAAACATAAGAATATACTGGTTAATATATTAAAAGATATCTATACAGATACCTCTATTGGCTCTGTTTTGGGGCTGAAAGGAGGTACTGCTTTGTATTTCTTTTACAATCTAAGCCGTTTTTCTATTGATCTTGATTTCGATCTCCTTAATAAAGACAAAAAAGAAGAGGTTTTTGAAAAAGTTGGGGAGATTGTTAAAAAATACGGCGAGATTAAAAACAAGAAAGATAAAAAAAATACTTTATTCTTTTTGATTTCTTACTCTCGAGATTCTAAGAATATTAAAGTTGAGATCAATAAGAGAAATTTTGGTTCTCAATACGAGCTTAAGAATTATTTGGGTATCTCAATGCTGGTAATGAAGCCAGAAGATATGTTTGCTAATAAGCTGGTAGCTATGACAGAACGTTCAGGGGTAGCCAGCAGGGATCTTTTTGATGTTTATTTCTGTCTTGTTAATAACTGGGATATTAACAAAGAAATCGTAGAGAAAAGAACTAAAATAGATTTTGCCGGTTATCTTAAAAAGTGTATAAAGTTTGTTGAGGATTTCTCAGAGCGTTCATCTTTATCTGGAATGGGGGAGTTTTTAGGCGGAAAAGAAAAGACCTGGGTTAGAAATAATCTTAAAAAATATCTTCTGTTTCAACTCAAATTAAGATTAGAAAACGAGCAAAGTTAATATTAATTCCACAAAGGACGAATCTCTATAAATTCAGTTTTCCACAGGGTTTTGTTTGAACCCTGTCTTTTTAGTTTGTAGAATAAAGAAATTAGCTAGAGATTGGCTTCGGTAAGGTTTTATGGGTAAAAGAAAGACAATTATCGTATTTTTGGTTATTTTTGTTTTACTCTTTATTATTGGAGGGCTTTTTTTATTACTTGATTGGATAAAGTTCAAAGAAGCTAAAGGACCTGATCTTTCTTATGAGAATGAGTATGTTAAAGCTGAAGATTTTGAGATTATAGAAGAACCTGAAGGAAGATTTGTTAGATGCGGAAAATATTCTTTAAAGATTAAGGTTCCTGAGGAATGGAGTGTAAAAATTTATAATGGCGGAGTAGATCTTAACGATCCTAATACTGATGAGAATAATCTATTAGATAGTGCAAGACAGGGAGCTTGTGGTATGGGTGTTGCGATACATAAAAACAGAAAGAATAATCCACAGTCAATTACGGAAGCTGATTATCTTAAAAAAGAGATTAAGTATTTAGAAAAAGAGGGAGCCCAAGAAGATTCAGAAAGCAGAGAAGAAGTTATATTATTGAATGGAAATAAGGGGTTAAAAAAGACCTTGTTTCACAAGGGAGAGATTTCTTTTATTAATATAGAAATGCCGATAGATCAGACGATTTATAGTTTCACGAGTGGCTTTATCGGTGCAGAGAAATGTGTAGAATCTTTTAATAGTATTATGGAAACTGTAGAAGTTAATAGATAGTTCTTTTTTAGTTCTTTCAATAGTTCTTTACAAAAAATAAATATCCAATTGTAGTTTAGTTGGTTTAGTTAATAATTAAATTCTAGTATAACTTGGAAATGAAAAAAGCTTTTTTATTCATTTTCTTCTTATTTCTTATAGGCGGTTTTTTATTTTCGCCTAAAATTGGCTTGGCTGAAGAAATTTCTATAGAGGATTTAATTGAAGGCTCAGAAAAGATACAGCTAGAAGAAGATGAGGGAGAACATATACTGGGATCTCTTATTCAAGAACTTCACAATGAGTGGGAAGCTGTTGTAGTAGAAGGAGGAGATAAGGTTAGAGAAAAAGAAGTTGTCTTACTTGTGGTAAAAAAAGCTGTTCAGAAAGATTTATTTGATTATTTGTTTCTTGAAACACCGAAAGAAATAACTACAGAGATAATTAAATTGGGAGCTAAAATAGTAGCGGTTGTCTGGGGAGGAGATCCTTCTACTATTGCCAAGGAAACTTTTGAAGAAATAGAGGATTTAACTGTAGAAAAAGCTAGAGAATACGCTATAAATTGGCTTTTACAGAATCAAATCAAGGTAACAGGCGGTAATTTACCTGTTTCTTATTCTTCTATTAAAACAGAACTTCAGCATATTATTACATACAAACCGCTAGATATTAACAAGGGAAGAGTAAGCATTAATATCTACTCTTCTTCTGTTATCAATGATATTCCTGATCCTAACAGAAGTTTTCAATGGGAGGGAGGTATAGATAAATTACCTCCTTTTATATTAGAAATTAATGGCCTAGTAAGAAAAAGAGATGACGGGGGCTACGACTGGATAGAAGGGCCTCAAATGAACTACATATTTGATCAGCTGGTCCCAGAGTTTAATTTTAAGGAGGTTGGTCTTCTTGATAAATGGAAAGCCAAAATCAAGAAAAACCTTTTAGCTTTTGATAAGTTAAAAGGAATATTAGAGAAAATCGGACAAAAAGGAGGAGAATATGGAACAGATTTTTGGGGAGGATTTAAGTTTATTCTCTCTGATATAAATCCGTTTCAAGCCACTGTTAACCCAGGGAAGTTTTTTCCAGAAGATTATTCGGAAGAGGATCTTGCCGAGGTTGATAAAGGAGATAATTCTTCAGAAGAGAAGCCGGAAGAAGTCGAAGAGGAAGAGCCGGTTGAGAAGCCAGAGGAAGACCCAGACAGCGAAAATGAGGAGTCTGAAGAAGATTCAAAGGAAAGGAAGTCAAGACAGGATGTTATAGACGATATTTTAGAGAAGATAGATATTTTAAATAGCAAAATAGATGAATTAGAGAGCGAGAAAGATGATTCGGTGGAAGATGAGAAGACAGATCAAGAGAAAGAAGACGAAAAAGAGGAAAAAGGAGAGGATGACGAGGTAGAGGAGGAGGAAGATGAAGAAGATGAGGATGAGGACAATAGGGGAGGAGGTGGCGGAGGATCTTCAGAGCCTGATTATTGCGATATTTCAGATTCAGATCCTTTGAGAGAAAAGATTGTCTTAAATGAAATAGCTTGGATGGGGACAGAATCTTCTTCTAATGATGAATGGATAGAGCTTAAGAATGTTTCAGATGAAACTGTCAATGTAGGAGGATGGCAGATTATAGATAAAGCAGGGCAAATACAAGAGGTTTTAAGCTCTAAAGAGCTTCAGCCAGGGGATTTTTACCTTTTAGAAAGGACAGATGATAGTTCTGTTCCTGATATTTTAACTGACCATATTTATGCAGGCGGTTTAAATAATACAGATGAGGCCCTTTATCTTTTTGATGGTAGTTGCCAGCTTCAAGATAAAGTTAAAGCTGATTCTGATTGGCCTGGAGGAGGCAATGAGAATAAAAAATCGATGGAAAGAGGAGAAGACTTGAACTGGCATACTTTTTCTGGAGAGGGGAACGGAACTCCTAAAGCAGAGAACAGCTCTCCTCCAGAGCCTGATCTGGAGCCTGTTTTAGAAGTTTCTCCTCAAGAGCTTTCATTTGAATCGACTTCTTCCACAAAGATAATTACAGTAGATACTGGAGGACAGGAGTTAGAGTGGGCAGCTACTTCTTTAGTAGATTGGCTTGGAATAGATACTCTTTCTGCTACCAGTTCTCAAGAAGTTGCAGTTTCAGTTAATTGTTCTGGTTTGTCTCCTGGTAGTTATTCTGCTGATATTATCTTCTCAGCTGAAGATCTTAAAGAAAGAGTGGAAGTTGAATTAGTTATTGAGCCTGAGATAAAGCCCTTAGATCATGTTGTAATATCAGAAATTCAACTAGGAGATAAAGAATTTGTAGAGCTTTATAATCCAAAAGATACAGAGATTGATCTTTCTGAATGGTATTTTTCATATTATTCTTCTTCCAGAGAGGAATGGAATAATCCTTATAGAAACAAGCAACTTGCAGCAAGTTCGACTATTCCAGCCAAAGGATATTATTTAATAGGATTTGAGGGTTATTCTGATGTTTTGGGCAATCCTGCCAGTGATTGGCAAGTTTATTCTTCTTCTCAGTTAAGTGATTCTAAGGGGAGTGTAGCCGTTTTCCCTTGGGACCCTAGAGAGAAATCTTCGGAAGAAGCTAAAACAGGCAGAATAGATGCTGTAGGCTGGGGAGAGGTTTCTGTAAAAGAGGGTGAAAGCTGTGATCCGGCTCCAGGAGGAAAGAGTTTGAATAGGAAAGCCAATTCTCAGTACCAGGATACAGATTTTAACAGCTTTGACTTTGAGGTAGGTGATCTTAGCCCAACTAATTCCAAGAAAGAAATATATTCTTTATCTCCAGATGAAAAGTTTGACTGGCCCATGGTTCAACAAAATGCTCAAAATACAGGGAGAAGTAAATACCCGATTCCAGAGAATCTGGAAGAAAAATGGAGTTTAGTTCTAGAAGATTCTATTTCTGATAGGAATATATATGGAGGTTGTCAACCTATAATAGGAAAAGATGGAGTTGTTTATTATACTTTGAGAGAAAGTACTGGTAATCACAAGGGAAATCTTTATGCTGTCAATCCTGATGGGACAGAAAAATGGGTCTATGAAATGGAAGGAGATTATCTTTATACTCCTTCTATAGGTTTAGATGGCACTATTTATGTTCCTAGTTATGAAGGTTTTATTTACGCTCTTAATCTTGAAGGAGAGGAAAAATGGGTATTTGATACGGGGCAAGAAAAATGGATTTCGAGGATTACAGTAGGAGATTATCATAATATTTATTTTACAGATTATGACTATATTTACAGTGTTGATTCTCAGGGTATTCTTAACTGGAAAAGCGCGGGTGTTTCTAGAGGAGGTTCTGCTTCTTTAGGCCCTGCCTTGGGGGAAGACGGTACGGTTTATATTTCTTGGACAGGATTTAAAAATTCTCAAGATGCTCGTACGGGAGCTTTGTATGCCTATAATCCTATAGATGGAAGCGTAAAATGGCATGCTCCTCTTGACCATGATGCTACATCTCCAGTTATCGGAGAAGAGGGTAATATGTACCTTGTTATTGGAGATCCTTGGGCAGGCCATGAATTCCGCATTCTTAGATCTTACGACTCAGAAGGTAATAAGTTATGGGAAAATGAGAAAGTAATGGATGGAAGTATACGTATTCCTAAAATCGGAAATAGAAATAAAATAATAATAACCGACAGTTGGAGTGAATCTACAGGAAGTTGGTCATGGGGGAGCTTAATCTATCAACCGTTTTCAAAATTGATAGCTTATAGTTTAGACGGTTCAATGGCTTGGCAATCAGAAACAGAAGAAAACCTTAGTTATGATAATGAGATAATGATAGGTTCTCAAAATAAGATTTTAGCTGAAAGAACCCTATATGAATACTGGACTGGTGATATGTGGGATACTAATAGATACAGCCCTATAGGAAGAAGGATATACAAGGTTGATTTAGATGGAGGAGTTGAAGAAGAAATAGAAATCTCAGGCGAATTTTTATCTTCTTTTGCTGCTGGAAAAGAACATATCTATCTTGTAGTAAAAGATGAAGGGAAAATAGAATTAAAAGCTTTTGGCGAAGGTCCCGAGAGAATAGAGGGTTGTACTGATCCTGAAGCCGAAAACTATAATCCAGAAGCTGTTGTTGACGATAATTCTTGTGAATACAAAATAGAAGGTTGCACAAATCCTGAAGCTCCGAATTATAATCCAGAAGCTACCATTGACGACGGATCTTGTATTATTCTAGAGGTTGAAACTGAAAGTCTTGATTCTGCCAGTTCTTCAGATCCTATTTTCTCACCAGAACCATTGTCAGCTTCTTCTTCAAGTTCTACTCAATCCGGTTCTTTTTCCCTAATTTCTGCTTCGTCTTCCGTTCCTTTCAAAAAATCAGGGAGCAGTACGTCTTCTATCTCTGACGATATAGAGTCTCCAACTTCTTCTCTGGAATTAGATATAAAAAGTAGTTCTTCTACGCCTGATATTATCTTAAAGGAGAAGACTTCTAATTCAACAGAAAAAACTTCCTCATCTTCTTTTGAGGTAGAAGATTTAAATATTGAGAAGGGTATTATCTTAAAAGAAAACGTTAGTTTCACAGCTCCTTCTACTAGTGAAGTCGAGTCTTTTTTAAAGGGAACGGAAAAGGGTACTTCAGCTACTTCAACTTCTAGTAAATAATTTTTCTTATATTTATGTTAAAAATATTAACAGTTGCTATTGACAACTTTTTTTACATTGATATAATGGGTTAATTATGGCTGATAATTTAAGCAAGAAAATTAAAAATCTTAGGAAAGAAAATAATCTTTCTCAAGAATATTTGGCAAAAGAGCTGGGCTTGTCCAGGCCTACTTATATACAGTTCGAAAAAGGAGAAAGAGAAATTACCTTATCTGAAGCAGAAAAGCTGGCTAGTATTTTTAGTTTGACCCTAGAAGAGTTTTTAGGTAAGAAAAAACCCTTGAGAGAAAAGATTATTATCGAGAGAAAGAAAAAAGGAGCAGAAGAGAAACAAAAAACTAGAATAATACTGCCCAGAGCTAATATTCGGAAATTCAAAGAAGTTCTTCTTTATGTTTTGGATAAAATAGGAGCTAAGCCCAATATAGGGGAGACAGCCTTATATAAAATTCTTTACTTTATAGACTTTAATTTTTATGAAAAGTTTGAAGAGCAGCTTACAGGAGCAAAATACATAAAAAATCATTATGGCCCTACTCCTGTAAAGTTCAAAGATATTGTGAAAGAGATGGAAAAAGACAAAGAGATAGAATCTATCAAAAGCAAGTATTTTTCTTATAACCAAAAGAAGTATCTGCCTCTGAGAAAAGCTGATTTAAGCAGTTTTACGGCAAAAGAAATAAAGCACATAGATGAGGTTATTAATAATCTTTCTGATAAAAACGCAAAAGAGCTAACAGAATATTCTCACAGCGATGTTCCATGGGAAATTCATGAGAATGGAGAAATTATTAACTACGAAAGCGTTTTCTATCGTGACAAGAATCATTCTGTAAGAAATTACGAAGATGATCTTTGAAGAAACGGATAGCTTTAAAAAAGATTTCAAAAAGCTTTCTAAAAGATATAAATCTCTTGGTAAAGATATAGCTTTATTTAAGAAGTTTCTTTCTAAATTCCCTCTTGGGAAAGGAAGACACTTTGCTGTTATTACAGAAAAGGAGACGGTCAAAATTGTAAAAGCCCGCCTTTTTTGTTTGTATTTAAAAAGGAACTCCCTGAGGGTAATTTATTGTTTTGATATCAAAAGAGAGAAAATAGATTTTATGGAGTTGTATTTTAAGGGAGATAAAGAAAGAGAGGATAAGGAAAAAATTGATATCTATTTAGAAAGATGTTGAGTTTTCCACAGGTTTGATTTTACATTTTATATCTTTTAGGTAAGATAAGAAACTACAAATATTATGCTTTTAGGGGGAAAATCTCAAGTTCTAAATATTGACTATAGAGAAGTGATATCTATCCTTCTCATTCTAGCTGCTCTTACTGTGGTTGTTTTACAGTTGACAGATAGAGTAGATGTAAAAAGCTTTACAGCTGCAGTTTATGATGATCTTTCTTTTTTCTTGCCGGGTGTATCTTCAGATTCTGAAATAGCCTTTGAAGAAGGAGAAACAATAAACAATATCAACCTTGAAGCTTTGGGAATAAGCGGGGAAGTGGGGACAGAAGAAGCTATTGGAGAGAAAACTGTCTGGGAGGAAGTTTCAGAAGTTGTTAAAGTTAGTCAGAAAAAGACCCAGGCAGAGCAGATGGAAAACAAAATAAAAGAGCTAAAAAGGGAGATAAACTCTCTTCAGGTCCAGCTTAATCAGATGCAGAATAAAGTAGATGAACTTCAAGAGAGAATAGATCAGTTAAAAAGTTGAATAGGGTAATATTTAAAAAACTGTCTTCGGGTGGTTTTTTTAATACTTTTCCACAATTTTACTTTTTATATCTTTTAGTATAGAATAAGAAAATCAGATTCAATTGATTGTTTTTTTATGAACAGAAGAGAACTTACAGACTTAACTAATAAAGTATATAAAATTACCCTTCTTTTTCCCAAAAAAGACCCTTTAAGGTACAAGATAAGAGAGAAGGCCAATGATCTTTTAGCTGACTTTGTTTCCTTAGAGAATTTATTTAGTCCTAATCCAGGAAAGCTTTTAAGTTCTGAGAAAGAAGAAAGAGAGATTCTTTTCTCTTTTGAGAAGGATCTAGATGTAATAAAAAGCTATTTTGAAGTAGCTAAATGGCAGAACTGGGCTAATTACTTTGATATATTGGAGCTTCAAGAAGATTATGATAGAATAAAAGGAGCTTTGAAAGAAGAAATGGGAAAACTTAAAAAAGAAGATAATAAAGGAGAAGAATTTAAAAAAGTTAAAGTTGAGCAAGTTTCAGAGGAAAAAGAGGAATTAGGGGAAAGAAAAGAAGAAATAGTTAAAATTTTAAGCAAAGTAAACAGAATTCAAGTTGGAGAAGTGTCAGAGCTTATGCCTAGCGTTTCCAAAAGAACCTTAAGGCGAGATTTTCAAAAACTGGTAGAAAAAGGAATTGTAGAAAGAACAGGGAATAAGAATGATACTTTTTACCGTCTGAAGAATAAAGAAGTTTAGTAGGACAGAGTAGGACAAGACATAGGACAATATCAATTCTATTTTTGTCCTATCTGTCCTAATCATTTGTCCTAACTAAAATGTCAAATCCTAAAAAAGAATTCAGCAAATTATACGATAAGAATATCGATCAAATATATCGGTTTATTTATTTTAAAGTCAGTTCTCAGGAAATAGCCCAGGATTTATGCGCTGAGACTTTTACTCGAGGATGGGAGTCTTTTAAGAGGAAACACGACCAAATAGATAATCCTAGGGCCTTTTTGTATCGTATAGCCCATAACCTTGTAGCCGACCACCATAAAGCTAGAACCAAAGCGCAATTCGTTTCTTTTGAAGATGTTTCTGTGTCCGACCCGGACACAGATATAGAGGAGATGTCCGAAGTTAATTCTGACTTTAATAATGTTAAAAAAGCTTTGGATAATATTAAAGACGAGTACAAAGAGGTAGTTATTATGCACTATATCAACGAACTTAAAGTTCCTGAAATAGCCAAATCTTTAGATAAGTCAGAGGGAGCTGTAAGGGTTCAGCTTCACCGTGCCCTTAAAGCTTTAAGAAAAGAGCTTGAAAATAATATTGATTTATGCTAAGTTGTGAGGTGTAACAAAAACCCCTTTATTTCGTCATAAGATAAATATGGAGGAGAAAAAACTTCTCAAAGACCTAAAACAGCTTAAAAAGGTAAAACCCAGGAAAGACTGGGCTCTTTTGACTAAAAGAGAGATTTTAGGAGAAAAACACTCTATTTTCAGCATAGAGGAGCTTTTAGTTGGATCAAGAATGATTTTAAGGCATAAAGCGGCTTTTGCCTCTTTAGTTGTCCTTTTGGTTATTGTAGGAAGCTTTGGATTTGCCCATAATTCTGTTCCAGGAGATATGCTTTTTACCTTTAAAAAGGCAGGTGAGAAGGGAGCTGGCATATTTGCTTCAGATAGAGTTCAAAGAAATTTTGATATTACTAATAAAAGATTGGAGGAATTAAGTTCAATAGCCCAGGAGAACAATATAGATAAACTAGCTCCTGCTATAGAAGAATATCAAGCTTCAGTTTCAGAGACTGCCAAAAGTATAAGAGAAGAAATGGACGACGAAGAAACTGCAAAGGATATTACAAAAGAAATAGAAACATTAGCTTCAAAAAGAGCTGAATTAGAAGAAGAAGGAGTAGAAATTCCCCAGAATGCTTCGTATAATGCTGTTATGGGAGAATGGCTTAAAAGAGAAGTTGAGGATCTTGAAAACAGATCTTTAACGGAAGAAGACGTAGTTTCTTTAGAACAAGCTAAAGAATTAATAGGGGAAGGAAAGCTTGATCAGGCTCTTGTTAAGCTGATGAGTATAGGAAATTAGTTTTCCACATTGACATTGGTATAAGACTGGTATAATGAAAGAATATTTGCGTTGTTAATCCGCCGCTATCTTTTAATAAAGGTACGCGGGTTGAAATAGTCGTTGCTTTCTTGGATTTTTGAGTATTGGGCCCATGCACTATGAAGGTGCATAGGGTAAGCAGAAAGGTTCTGCTAACTCGCACCTGTATGGTGCAGACCGCTTCCGAAAGGAGGCAGCCAAAATATTTATACCCAAAAGTTTGAGACAAGGTCGACAACGACACATTACAAAAGGTCAAAACATAAATAATTATCAACTGAAGATCGACAGATAAAAGGTTGGTAATTAAAAATTACAAATCATGAGAAAGTTAATTGCAACAGCTATTACATTAGCCGTCGTTGCAGTTGCCGCTCCAGCAGCAGCAGAAGCTATAGACACCACTGGCATGGATTTATCCGAACTTATGGATCTATTAACCGCTGTACAGAATAGGATTGACGAAATTCAAGGAGAAACAGGTGATGGTGTTGAAGTTTCATGCAACTTCACCAGATCTCTTTATCCTGGAATGTCAGGTGCTGACGTTCAGTGTCTGCAGGAGTACCTAAACGCTGAAGGGTTCACAGTAGCCGCTTCAGGAGCAGGTTCTCCGGGTAGTGAGACCATGTATTATGGTTCTCTTACTCAAGCTGCAGTAGGTGACTGGCAAGACGCTAATGGCGTAGCTTACGGTAACTACAGAGGTTACTTTGGTCCTGTTTCACAGGCCAAGTACAACGCTTTAGCCGCAGCCGGTGAGGAAGAAGAGGAAGAAGAAGAGGAAGAGGAAGAAGAAGAGGAGGAAGAGGAAGAGGAAGAAGAGCTCTCCGGCGGTGAAGGTGTTCTAACTGTCACTAATGACGGTAGTGTAGGAAGCGGAGAAACAGTATACACTACTGATGAGGATGTAGCAGTTTATGCTATTAAAGCTAAAGCCGGAACAGGTTCTGATATAAGAATCGAGAGGTTCGATATAAACTTCGATACAAGACCTTGGTTGTATTTAGACGCTATTTCTATCTGGAATGGTGATGAGGAAATAGAAAAGATAGATGTTACAGAAGATGACACAACAGAAGTTTCTGTAGGATCTAATTACAAGGTCAGAGTTCTCAACTTAGATATTGTAGTAGAAGAAGATACCACAGAGGTTATTACTGTCAAGGTTGACGGTAAAAGCTTGCCTGTCGGCGCAACTTCTCCTACTACAATCGGAATCAGCGTAGAGTCTAACGCCGTTCGTGCAGTTGATGCTGCCGGTATCAACATTTACGAGCCTACTACTAAGATAGAAACTCTGGCCACACCTACTCACAGCTTTGATGTAAAAGAAGCAAGCACTGCTAGTCTGGAGCTTCTCTCTAATGAAGACAGTCCAGCAGTTGATTGGTTGCAACCAGTTAAGAGTGGCTCTACAAAAGAGGATGTCGTTCTTCTGAGAGCAGATCTTAAAGCTGAGAACAACGGTGTTGTTGTAAACACAATACAGGTTGACGTTAGTAGTGCTACTGCCGATCTTAACGATATATTTAGTACTGCTAGGTTAGTAGATGAAAGCGGAGATGCTTTAGCTAATGACAGCTTTGCATCAACTACTGGTGATACCTTATCATTCAGTGAGTTGGATCTTGAAATTGAAGAAGATGAAACAGTGACTGTAACGTTGAAGGCTGACGCCAAACAGTGTGACGGTACCAATTACAGCGAAGGAGAGTATGTTAGTTCTACGATGGCTACTACTGATGTAACCAGTGTTGATGACGCTACTTCCTATGCTGGTACAGTTTCTGTTACAGGATCTACTATTAGTGAGAAGGCGGTTTACCTTTATGTTGACGCTCCTTCTATATCTCTAAGTAGTTCTGAAATAACTCCAGTGGAAAAAACTGAGGGTTCAGACAGTAGTACTTGGTACGCTGACGCTACTCTAGATGTAGATATTACAGCTAATGGCAGTGATATTTATGTCAGAGGCTATGACTCAAGTACTGCGGCTTCAAGTGGTTTAGTAGCTACAAGCAGCAATAATTCTGTTCCGGTAAGTTCTCAGCCTTATAACTGTCCTGAAATAGAGACAGCTAACGGTAACTGCAAGATAAGTGCGGGTGATACGAAGACTATCGGTCTTGACATCACTGCCTATAACGATAATGCGACTGTTCAAGAGCTTTACATCAGTTTGAACAACCTGAGATGGGCAACAAGTGATGCTGAAGCTAGCGGCGACTATGCTTCAACTACCAACTTTACTTGGGGATTGGGTGGCATAAAGACAAATTATGACAGTGTTCCTAGTCAGGTTGGTTACTAGAGCTTTCTGTTAGGATAGCAAGACAGTATTGGAGAAAAGCCCCCTCTTTTTGAGGGGGCTTTGGATTTTTATAGGGGCTTGTAAGATTTCTTATTTCAAGTAAAATAGAAAAAAGAAAAATGTTGAAAAAAATAGTTAAAATATTATTGCTTGGAGCTTTAGTAATACCTGCTATTATAATTGCTAAGTCTTTATATTTTCCTTTTGTGTCTGGAAAAGTATATTTTTTCCGGTTTTTTGTTCAGCTGGCTTTTTTCTTTTGGATATTTTTAATTCTCAAGAAGCCGGAGTATAGGCCTGATTTAAAGAATATTTTAGTAATTAGTCTTTTTCTACTTTTAGGAGGGTTAATTCTTACAAGTTTTTTGGGAGTAGATACTATTCGTTCTTTTTTTGGGGATTTTGAAAGAGGGAAAGGTGTTATTCAGTTTGCTCATTGGGTTCTCTATTTCTTGATGCTGATTTCTGTCTTTAAGACCAGAAAAGACTGGACTCATTTTTTTGGGCTCTTTATAGTATTAGCCCTCGGGATTTCTGTTTATGGATTCTTTAATTACTCAAGTGGGGGAAGGCTGGAAGGCACCTTTGGTAACCCTATTTACATGGCAGGTTTTCTGATTTTCGCTATAGGTTTTTCTGCAATATTTTTTCAAAAGAGAGATTATTTTTTTGGAAAATACTCTTGCTACTTTTCTTATATAATTCCATTTTTAACTTTATTCTTCTTAATCAGTTTATTTTTTACTAAAACCAGAGGAGGGTATACCGGCTTTCTGGCAGGCTTTGTCTTTTTTGCTATTCTTTCATTGTTTTTCTTAAGGAAAGAAAAGAAAAAGATAGTATTCATCTCTATTTCTTTGTTGGTTTTAATTTTTAGCTTTTTAAGCTTAGTTACGATTTATGGAGATTCTGAATTTGTTAAAAGTCATTCTTTTTTAAATCGTGTTAATTTATCTAGAATCTACAGCAGTAATTCTTTTAAAGAGCGTATATGGGCTTCAGAGATATCATTAAAAGCTTTTCGCGATAAGCCTATTCTTGGTTGGGGAATGGAGAATTTTGGTGTAGTTTTTAATAAATTTTACGATTACCGAATAGGTCTAAACGGACCTTGGTTTGACAGAGTCCATAATCAAGCTTTGCAGTATCTTGTGGACGGGGGAATGCTTTTATTCTTTTTTTATCTTTTTTGGATTTCTTCTTTCTTTTATCTTGTATTTAAGATTTTCAAAGAAAGGAAGCTTTTAGCATTGACCCTCGGTTCTATTTTTGTAGCTTATTTAGCCCAAAGCCTGTTTTCCTTTGATACTCTTTCTATTTATCTTGGTTTGTTTACTCTTTCTGGTTTTACTTATTTTCAATACCAGTCAATTTATAGGAAAAGATCTTCTTCGGAAGATAATAATCGCGAAGGGGATTCTGGATTATCTTTGAGGGGTAAGGTTTTAGTAGTTGTTTTAACTCCTCTTATTGTTTTTACTTTAATTTTTTCTGTTTGGATACCTTACAGAGCTAATTCTTTGGTACTAAAATACTATGTTTATTCTCAGAAGGGTTTGTATGAAAAATCTCAAGAATATTTAGAAAAGGCCCTTGAGTTTAACTCCCCTTATGTTTATTTTCCCATAAGAAAAAGAGCTTCCTGGGAGTTTTTCAGGGTTTTAGACTCTAGAGTAAATAAGGATATGGGAGAAGAGCAGATAAGAGAAATTAAAAATTCTTACAATATTATAGTTCCAGAGCTTGAAAAAGCTTTAGAACATTCTCCTACTAGTCCTCAAGCTTATTACCTGTTAGGCAATATCTATTATTTGGGCTATAAGAAACTTGGTGAGAATAGTTTGGAAAAAGTAGAAAATACTATGAAAAAAGCTTTGGATTATTCTGAATATCGACTAGAATATTTTAACCTTCTTAATAAGGTTTTGATTCTTCAAGATAAGAAGGAAGAAGCAGAAGAATTGATCAAAAGCTATGCTGAAAGAATTGGTTCTGATATCCCCTTTGCTCAATTGACTTTAGGCAACTTCTATTTCGTTCAGGAAAATTACAAGCTATCTTTGGATCATTACAGAAAAGCAAGGGAATTAGGTTATGATTTTTTTAGAGAAGAAATGGATTATGACCGTTATTTAGGAGCTGCCGATCAAGCAGGTGAATACCAAGAAGTAATTGATATGTGTTTTGAGAAACTAGAGAGAGAGGGACCGAAAGCCAGAATTTTCTTTAATATAGCAGTGGC
Organism: uncultured Candidatus Saccharibacteria bacterium; assembly: GCA_964609075.1. Lineage (GTDB taxonomy): Bacteria > Patescibacteriota > Minisyncoccia > Minisyncoccales > GWA2-38-27 > CAZDXV01. The sequence goes on along the minus strand of CAZSQP010000001.1, from coordinate 46,714 downwards.
TTATAAAAAAATGGAAAAAGAAGAAAAAGCAAAAGAATTTTTTTCAAAAGCGTTAGAAATAGATGAAAATAAAAAATACGAAAAGTATAAGCCTTATTTCCAATAACTATGAAAAACTGTTAATATAAAAAGTGCAATCGTTATGAAAAGAAAAAAAACAACAAGTAAGATTCCCCTTTTTCTTTTTTCGTTCGTTTTAATAGGTATTTTTTTACCTGTGGGTTTTATTTTTGCTGAAGAAGAGAGTTTCTATGTCGATCCTTCTTATGATATAGAGAAAAGAAAAAAATTAGAGGCTGTGTTGGTTGATAGGACAGATCTCGTTTACTTCTATATAGATAAGGAATGGTGGGAAGAACTTTCCTCTAATGAAAAAAAGAAAATAAAAGATAACTTAAAAAATTTAGGAAAGGAATTTAGTGATAATATTTATCCTGTTTTAACCTCGGAATACGGTTCTGAATGGAAACCGGGTATTGATAACGATGACAGAATAACTGTTTTAATCCATCCTATGAGGGGAGCGGCAACAGGTTATTTCAATAATGGTAATGAATACAGTGTATATCAGAACGCCAACTCCAATGAAAGAGAAATGGTCTATTTAGACGCTTATCGTATTACAGACAGTTTAATACCGAGTTATCTGGCCCATGAAATGACTCACCTGATTACCTTTAATCAGAAAGAAAGACTTAATAATGTCCAGGAGGAAGTCTGGCTTAATGAAGCCAGAGCGGAATATGCCCCTACCCTTTGTGGCTACAATGATGAACATGAAGGAAGTTATCTTAGAACCAGAGTATCCGATTTCCTAGAAAGTCCTTCAGACTCTCTTACAGAATGGGAAGGGAAGGTTTCAGATTACGGAGCACTTTCTATGTTCATTCATTATTTAGCAGACCACTACGGAGAAAAAATTCTTATAGATTCTCTTAAGTCTTCTAGGGTTGGGATTGAGAGTCTAAACGAAGTTTTGGAAAATAATGGTTTTGATGAAAGGTTTTCCGATATCTTTCTTGACTGGACTATAGCTGTTTTGGTTAATGATTGTTCTCTAGATAAAAAATACTGTTATCTAAACGAAAGTTTGGATAATTTAAGGATTGCTCCTCAGAGTAATTTTTTACCTGTTTATGCAAATTACAGCAATTTGTCTGTTTATCGGAATACAGAGATATGGGCCGGCAATTGGCAAAAGATTTTTGGAGGAAAAGGAACTTTAGATTTTAAGTTTGATGGAGAAGACGATGGAATTTTTAAAGTTCCCTATGTAGTGTGTAGCAATGAAGAAGAGTGTTCTGTTGATTTTTTAACCTTAAATGAAAAACAGGAAGGTCAAATTATTCTTGAAAACTTTAACAAAGATTATCTCTCTTTGACTATTATTCCTTCTATTCATAATAAAGATAATTCTAAGTCGGACTTTTCTTTTTCTTGGAGTGCAGAAACCATTGTAAGTGATACCGAAGAAAAAAAACAAGAAGAAGGGGAAGGAGATCAAAGGGAGGAGAAGAAAGGACAAGAAGAGAAAATAAACCGAAATAAAATAGAATCTATTTTAATGCTTCTTAGACAGATAAAGCAAAGGATATCAGAGATGTTAGCGGGAGAATCCTCATCTGAGTATTCTTGTCAAGGATTTGACGCCAATCTTTATTATGGCTTAAGAGATAACAATAAGGTTAAGTGTCTGCAGCATTTTTTAAAAGACCAAGGTTCAGATATTTATCCTGAGGGTTTGGTAACAGGAAATTACTTAACTTTAACTAAAAATGCTGTAATTAGATTTCAAGAGAAATACAGAGAACGGATTTTGGGTCCCTTGGGTCTAGAAAAGGGGACTGGATATTTTGGTCCTAAAACCAGAGAGATTGTTAATAACCTCTTAGATTAATACTATTTGAACTTTATTGACACCTATTGACAAGGTGTCTTTATTTTTATAACATTAAAGTATTATGGCAAAAATAGAACCAGACAAAGTCTATACTACAAAAGAAGCCAGAGCCTTTCTTAAAGTGTCAGAAAGTACTATGAAAAGGATGCTTAAAAAAGGAATTATTAAAGCTTACAGAGTAGGAGGTCAGTATAGAATCTGGGGAAGCGAGATATTAAATCTTGTTTCTCCGAAACTGGAATCTGGCGTTTATCAAGTTTACAAAAAAGCTAAAGATAAAACCAAAAAAACCATTGAGAAATGGTAATTTTTTATGTCTAATTTAAAAGAACTTATCAAAAACAAAAAAGCCAAGGTCGCTATAATGGGGCTAGGCTACGTGGGTCTTCCTCATGCCGTGGAAATAGCAAAAGCCGGCTTTCAGGTATTGGGAATTGATATTAAAAAAGAAAGAGTTAATAAAGCAAATAGGGGAGAGTCTTACATCGGGGACGTGAAAGACGAAGACCTTAAATCTGTTCTAAGTAATTTTAAAGCTTTTAATGATTTCGAACCCTTGAAAGAGGCAGATATCATTTTAATTTGCGTTCCAACACCTCTAGATAAAAACAAGATTCCTAACACCTCCTATATCGAAGATTCTTGTCGGGAGATAAAAGAAAAATTAAATGGTAAAAAATTAATAATTCTTGAAAGTACCACTTATCCTGGTACTACAGAAGAGGTGATTTTTCCGATGCTTCAGAAAGGAGGACTAGAAGTAAATAGAGATTTTTACTTAGCTTTTGCTCCAGAGAGAATAGATCCCGGGAACAAAACTCCTCTTTTTAATATTCCCAAAGTAGTCGGAGGAGTAGGAAAAGAAAGTACATATTTAGCTAAGATTTTTTATGAACAATTTTTGAAAGAGGTTTATACTGTTTCTTCTCCTAAAATAGCTGAAATGGCAAAGATTTTAGAGAATACTTACAGGTTGGTTAATATCTCAATGGTGAATGAATTGTCTCTTTTGTGCGGCAAGATTGGTATTGATATTTGGGAGGTTATCGAAGCTGCTAAAACAAAACCCTATGGATTTACTCCTTTTTATCCTTCTCCTAAAATAGGAGGGCATTGTATCCCTTTGGATCCTTTTTATCTTTCTTATAAAGCAAGAGAGTATAATTTCTGGTCTAAATTTATTGAACTGGCCGGAGAGATAAACGAGTTAATGCCCCACCAAGTGATGACAAGGGCTATTTGGATTTTAAATCTAGAAAGCAAGTCGGTGCGCGGTTCCAGGGTTTTAATATGGGGGGCAAGCTACAAAAAAGACATTGGAGACTCAAGGGAGTCAGCTTTCTATGATGTTGCCTCAGATTTTTTAAGGAAAGGGGCGAAGGTGGATTATTTTGATCCTTTTATTCCCGAGATTGAGATAAGTCATAAGATATTGGAAAAATCTGTTAACTTAAAATCAATCGAATATTCTCCAGAAAACCTCAAGGACTACGACCTTGTTATAATTCTTACCGATCATTCAGGTTTTGATTATGAAGAACTGGCCCAAAAGTCTAAGATAGTGCTTGATACAAGGAATGCCGTTAAACCAAGAGAATTTAAAAACGTTTTTAGGATATAATTAATATGAAGTTTTTTGTAATAGGAAAAGGATTTATATTCCCAAAACACAAAGAGGCCATAGAAGCTGTCGGGGGGGAGATAGAAATAGCGGTAGACAAAGATCAAGGAGAAGAGAAGTGGAAAGAGACCTTAGCGGAAAGCAGAGCTGATTATGTTTCTATTTTAACTCCCAACCACCTTCATTACAAAATGATAAAAGAGTCGCTGAAAAGAGGGAAAATAGTTCTTTGCGAAAAGCCTCTGGTAATTAACTCAAGCCATGCAAGAGATTTAGTTGGAGAGAATGTTTTTTCGGTTCTGCAGTTAAGACATCATCCTCTTTTAGAGAAGATAAAGAAAGAGCAATTAGTAAAAAAAAGCAGACACGTTATAAAAGCTAATATCTGTTTTCAGAGGGATGACAATAACTATGTAGAAGGATGGAAAAATAAAAAAGAAACCTCTGGAGGATTTTTGTTTAATGTAGGGGTTCATTATTTTGATATTCTTTTACATCTTTTCGGAGAAGCTAAGAACTTTCACGTGGAGAAAATATATGATAAGAATGACAGAAATCCGAAAGCGGAAGCCAAAATAAAAATAGAAGGAGAGAATTATTTTTGCGATTTCAGTATGTTTATTAATAAAGAGGAGGGGGGAGAAATAATTAAGAAAAGAGAATTTATTATCAATGGGACTCCGTATAACTTTTCTTCCAAAAAGAATCTCGCTGAGGAAAATCTTCATCAGTTTGTCTATCAGGATTTAATAAAAAGAAAAGGTCAAAGACCAGAGGATTCTTTGAAATCAATCGAGTTAATAGAGAGACTCTATCAGTCTTATGAAAAATAAGATAACTCTTTTTGGATATAATTTTCCTCATAGAAAGACAACGGACTTTATAAACATACTTTATCATAACAATTACGATTTGAAGGTTATTGCCCAGAATTTTAAAAAGCTTTCTTCTTGTCCTGACAATAAAGAACCAAAAGAGGGAGTTCATCCAAAAACACTGTGCAAAAAGCTAGGGGTAGAATATATTGTTAGAGATCACAATAATGCAGGTGATTTATTAGAGGGAATAGGGGTGATTGCGGGAGCAAGATTATTAAATAAGAAGATAGTGAAGGAAATTCCAATTATTAATCTCCACCCAGCTCTTCTGCCTCAAGTGAGAGGATTGAATGCAGTGAATAGATCATTAAAGAGAAACATTCTCTTGGGAGTCACGGCTCATATTATCGATGAAAAAATTGATGCCGGAGAGATTCTTCTTAAAGAAAAAATAAAAGTACAGAAAGGAGAAACAAAAAAAGATTTGAAGGAAAAAGTTTATCAGCTACAGCTAAAAATGCTTATCCCTGCCATAAACGTTGCTCTGAAAAAGACAAATCAGGATTTATAAAAAATTAAATTTAAAAGAAGTAAAAAAAGAGAAAGGTTAGGTAGAAGATTTAATCTCAATGAAATCCAAGAAAATGATAAAGTTTTTTGACTTTAAAAAAGAATATCCTCAAATAAAAGAAGAACTTGAAGCAGCTTTTAAAAGAGTTTTAGAAAGCGGAGTTTTTATCGGAGGTAGGGAAGTGAAAGACTTTGAAAAGAAAATGGCCGAGTTTCTAAAAGTAAAATACGCTTTAGGCGTTAATTCAGGAACAGACGCTCTTTTTTTATCTTTAAAAGCTCTCGGTATTAAAGAAGAAGATGAGGTTATAACTACTCCTTTTACTTTTATCTCTACTGCTGAGGTTATAGCTAATTTGGGTGCAAAACCTGTTTTTGCCGATATTGAAGAGGATTTCAATATTTCTCCGAAAGAAATAGAGAAAAAGATTACTTCAAAAACAAAAGCTCTTATTCCGGTTCATCTTTTCGGGTTGCCAGCCAAAATCGATAAGATTTTAGAAATAGCAAAAAAGAATAATCTTTTTGTCATTGAGGATGCAGCTCAGTCTTTTGGAGCAGGAGAGATAGGAAAAGGTGATATTAGCTGCTTTAGTTTTTTCCCTACTAAAATTCTGGGAACTTTAGGAGATGGGGGAATGGTAGCTACAAACAATAGAGAATTAGCTGAGGAAATAAAACTTTTAAGAAATCACGGTTCTAGTTTGGAAAATAAGTATAAGAACTTGGTTTTGGGGACAAACTCAAGACTTGATTCTTTGCAGGCAGCTTTCTTGAAGGTAAAAATGGATTATCTGGGGAAATGGATTGGAGAAAGAAAAGAAATCGCTAGAAGATACAGCGAAGGCTTAAAAGATCTTAAAGAAATAAAGACTCCGATTTTTGATGATGATCATGTTTTTAACTGTTATACCATTAGAGCTGAAAGAAGAGACGAATTAAAAGATTACCTAGAAGAAACAGGCATCGAAACTAAAATTTACTATCCTTTGCCCCTCTATTCTCAACCAGCTTTAAACTTTTTAAAGGTTGATAAGAACGAATTTACTCAAACAGAAAAAGCTGTAAAAGAAGTTTTATCTTTGCCTATTTATTCAAGGCTTGCGAAAAGAGATCAAATTTTTATAGTTAACAAAATTAAAGAATTTTATTCCTAAAATGATTAATAATCAGAGAATATATAAAAATAAATTTTCTGTTTTTTTTGGTATATATAAAAAAGAAGGATTATTATCAGCTTTTCGGGAAGCGAAAAAATATCTTATTAATACAAGTAAGATAACTAGATATCTAGGAGCTAGAAAATGCAATAATTCTTTTAGTGATATGCCAATTATAATCGGAGGATGCGGGAGATCTGGTACTACGCTATTATTAACTATACTCTCCGCTCATTCTCACATATATTCGCTTCCCATTGAAACAGAAGCCTTTGTACATTGGGATCACAAAAAAAATGGAGTTGATCTACCTCGTTTAGGGGCTCTATATTACTACATTCTGAAATCGGATATCTCCGAAGAAGTTACTCGCTGGTGTGAAAAAACGCCAAGAAACGTACTTTATTTTGATAAGATATTATCTTTCTTTAAAGGAAAAGTAAAATTAATAAATATAGTTAGAGATGGAAGAGATGTTTTGCTTTCTTACAGTCCCAACAGTTCTGACAGTTATCATGTAGATTCTGATAGGTGGATAAGAGATGTTTCTGCAGGTTTGAAATATATTAATCATCCCCAAGTTTTAACTATCAAATATGAGGATTTGATTCTTTCTTATTCCAAGACAATGGAAAAAGTTTGTGAGTTCATTGGTGAAAAATTTTCTGATGAGCTTAAAGATTGGGTTAAAAATGCGAAATTAGAGAATAGTTTTGTTCAAAAAAATGCTTGGTTTAGTCCAATTCAAGGATTACACAGTAACTCGATTGGTAAATGGAAAAAACCTGAAAACAGAAAGAGAATAGGGGAAGTTATGAAAAACAAAGAAGTTGTAAAGTTGCTTAAAAAATTAAATTATCTATAAGAAGAAGTTTATTTTAATGGCTGTTTTTACTAAAAATATAATGATCACTTTTTTTGTAAGAGTTTTAACTGTTTCTCTAGGGATAGGTATTTCGGTAATAATTGCTAGAACCTTGGGTCCAGAAGGGCAGGGTATTTATTCTTTGACGATATTATTTCCCACTCTTTTGGTGCTCTTTACTGGATTTGGTATTAACTCGGCAACAACTTATTTTGTCGGAAAGAAGAAATATTCTACGAAAGAAATTTTTGGAAATAATATTATATTAAGTATTTTGATTAGTGCCTTTTCAATTTTAATTGGATTGATTATTATTTCTTTTTTTAGTAATCAATTGTTCCCAGAAGTTCCTAATAAATACTTAATCTTAGCTCTTGGCTTAATTCCGTTTTCTGTATTTTTTAATTTTATCATTAATATTCTTCTCGGCTTACAAAAAATAAAGAGGTATAATTTGGTAAAACTATTCGAGCCTCTCTTTTTCTTCCTTTTAATGATTATATTTTTTATATTTTTTTATCCGAAAATTGATTTTGCAATATTAGCTCAAATATTATCTTTTGCTTTAACTGTATTAATTTTATTCCTTTTAGTTAAAAAAGAAGTAGGAGGAATAATCTGCAAGAACAACAAACATTATTTAAAGAATACATTTTCTTACGGATTTAAAACTTATTTGGGAAGTATATTTGTTTTTCTTCACCACAAAATAGATATATTTTTAGTAAATATTTTTGTAAATCCAATGGCAGCAGGTTTTTACTTTATAGCTGTGAAATTAGCAGAAATGATATGGCATTTTTCACAATCAGTAACAACGATATTATTTCCAAAAGTGGCATCGGAGAGAAGCGAGAAGCAATTGAAAGAATTTACTCCACTAGTCTGTCGCAATGTATTGTTTGTTTCTTTTTTGACTGTTATTTTTCTTTTTATTTTTAAAAAATGGCTAATTACTTTATTTTATACCAAAACCTTTTTAGATTCGGTTCAACCGTTTCAAATTTTACTTATAGGAGTTTTAGCGTATTCTGGTTTAAGGATTTTAAATAGTGACTTGATGGGACGTGGCAAGCCGATGCCAAACACTTATATATCAGGTTTTTCAATAATATTGAATATAGTTTTAAATATTGCTTTAATTCCGAGGTTTGGAATTACGGGAGCAGCTTGGGCAACTGCAGTTTCTTATTCCTTAGCTTTTTTTATTATGCTTTTGGTTTATAGTAAGATTTCTAATAATAAGATTAGAGACGTGATTTTTGTAAAAAAATCGGATTTTAAATTTTACAAGGAATTTTTAGTCTTATTGAAGACCAAATATTTAAGTTCTAATGAAAATATATGAGGTTATGTTTTTTTGCAAGTGCTAATTCGGTTCATTCTAAGACTTGGATTAAATATTTCGCAGATAGAGGATATGAAGTATACTGGATAAGTGTAACTCCTAATACTGTCGGCGAAATAAAGAATGTCAAGAGTTATTATTTAGAGGAATATCCTGTTAAAATTTTAGATGTAATCTTTAATTTATTTCGAATGAGAAAACTGATTAAAGAAATAAAACCGGATATTTTGCACGCTCATTATGCAGGAGTTAATGGTGTCTTGGGGGTGTTGTCCGGTTTTCATCCTTATATTCTAACTGCATGGGGTTCGGATATTTTAATTAATCCTGATAAGAATATAATAAATAAGTTATTAATTAGTAAAGTTTTGAAAAGGGCTGATTTAATAACCTGTAATGGGGAACCAATTAAACAGGAGATGATTGAATTAGGAGTTAAATCCGAAAAAATCAAACTAATCTTCTGGGCAATAGATGTTTCTAAGTTCAAACCAAAAGATAAATATGAACCAGGATCATTCTATACGATTATTAGTTTGAGAAATCTGGAACCTGTTTATAATCTTGAAACTTTAATTAATTCAGTTCCTATAGTTCTCAAAGATTTTCCTCGAACTAAATTCATAATTGCTGGAAAAGGTTCTGAAAAAACGAAATTAAGAGAGCTGGCAAAATCATTAGGAGTAATTGATTCTATTAAATTTGTGGGTTGGATTTCTTCAGAAAAGATAAGTTGGCATCTTAGATCGTCAGATGTGTATGTTTCTACTTCTTTGTCAGATGGAGATCTTTCTCAAGCAACTCAACAAGCTATGGCTTGTGGAGTTCCTGTAATAACAACAGATATAGAAGTGAATAAAAAGAGAATAAAAGATAATAAAGATGGGCTTCTTTTTCCGGTAAGAGATCCAGAGTCATTAGCTAAAAAGATAATTTCTTTACTGATGAATAAAGAACTTAGAAAGAAACTTGGGAGGGAGGGTAGAAAAACTATAAAAAGGGATTTTAATTATTTTGAAGAAATGAAAAAAATGGAAAATTATTATCAAAAATTAATAAAAGAATAATATATTTTTTATGAAAAATACGTCATTAAATATTTTAGTTACAGGAGCTGGTGGATTTATTGCTTTCCATCTTTGTAAAAAGCTGCAACAAGAAGGATATGAAGTTTTTGGGTTTTCTTTGCCAAACGGAAACGAAAAAGCAAAGAAATTACTGGGAAAAAGATTTTTTGAAGGAGATATCAAAGACCAAAAACTAATCAATGATATTCTGAAGGGAAATAAGATTCAGATTGTTTTGCATTTAGCAGCTAAGCTTCCTTCTGAGAATGATTTGGAGAGCCCATTTTCTTTGTTTGAGGTAAATGATAGGGGAACGTTAAACCTGTTGAATTCGGCTTATTTAAATGGTATAAAAAGATTTATATATATCTCTACGAGCAGTGTTTATTCTGTTCCTCCAGAATATCTTCCAGTAGACGAAAAACATCCGACTAAACCTTCTACGTTTTACGGAGCGAGTAAATTAGCGGGAGAGATTTATTGTAATGTCTATTCTAAATTGATGGATATAACTATTCTTCGATATTGTGGAGCTTATGGTATTGGTCAGGATGAACATTATGCTACTTATAGATTTGTTGAACAAGCTCTCAATAATAATTCAATTACTATATATGGCAATGGGGCTCAAACTACTAATTTTACATATATAGATGATATAGTTAAGGGCACTGTCTTAGCGGTTGAAAATAATGTGCCTGGAACCTATAACATCAGTAATGGTGAGGAAACGAGCATAAAAGAACTTGCAAAAAAAATAATTGAATTAGCTGGTTCGAAGTCAAAAATAGTGTTATCAGACAAGAATACTGATAGACCTTTTAGATTTTCTCTTGATATTAAAAAAGCAAAGAAGGTTTTAGGATACTCTCCTATGTCTTTAGAAGAGGGATTAAAAAGATATTTATCAAACATCAATAAATTGAATCGTAATAAAAGATGAGGATAAAGAATAAAATAAAATATTCATTAAGAAAACACTCTTCTTTATATAAATTAATTCAAGGGATATATGGAAAAGCACTCTTTTTAAAGGAGGCATTATTAAATATAGATGCGGGAGAGAAAGAAGAAAAAAGATGGAGAAATAGACACTTAAAAGAAGGAAGCGATTGGATTATTAAGGGTTATTGGGGAAATAAGAATGACCCTCACAGAACGTTCTTACTTAAAGAGATAGAGGGTCTTTTCCCCTTCGATAGTATTTTAGAGATAGGCTGTAATTGTGGTCCAAATCTTTATTTAATTGCTAAGAAATTTCCTAAGACTAAAATAAGAGGTATTGATATCAATTCAGAAGCAATTCGGATAGGTAATAAACTTATGAAAAAGGAAAATATTTCTAATGTCAATTTATCTGTTGGTGAAGCAGATAATCTTAAAAATTTTTCTGATAAGAGTTTTGATATTGTTTTTATCGATGCTGTTTTAGCTCACGTTGGTCCTCAGAAAACAAAAAAGATTATTAGAGAGATGTTAAGGATTGCTAAAAAGGCGCTAATTTTTGTTGAGTGGCACGACGAAAGAGCCAGCGATATGGGGACAAGAATGGGTTATTCTCATCGTTGGAAAAGGAATTATAGATTACTCCTAAGTCATTTTGTGAAAGAAGAAAAAATCCAATTTGTTGATATTCCTAAAGAATCATGGTCTGAAGGTTGGAAAGATGTTATTAAAGTTATTCTATAAATTATGAAAAAAGTTTTAATAATAGCAAATCTTTATCATGCATCCCCCAGAATACCAAACTTGGTCAAATATCTGGAGAGTTTTAATTGGAAGGCCACAATTTTAACCCCTCCTGTTAATAAAGATTTTTTGATTAATAATTGTGGCAAGAATTTGAGGATTATAGAGACCCAAAAATATAATGATGTTTTTTCTTTCTGGCGAAAAGTTTTAGAAAAGAAAGGATTTAAAACAGAGGGCAATCTACTTAATCAAGTTAAAGAAAAAGCAGGGAGCGATTTTAAGAAGGCCATAATTGACTTTATCTTTAAGACCTGCCGAACCATTTTTGCCTATCCTGACGAAGAGAAAAAATGGAGAAAAGTAGCCATTAAAGCTGGGAAGAACCTTTTAGAAAATGAAAAATTTAATGTTGTTGTAAGTAGTTCTTCTCCGGTTACTGCTCATATTGTTGCCGAGCGCTTAAAGTCTAAATATAATATTCCGTGGGTAGCTGATTTCCGTGATCTCTGGACTCAGAACCACAATTATTCTTATTGCTTTTTAAGAAAAAAAATTGAAAAAAGATTGGAAAAGAAAATAATTTCTGATGCTGATGCTTTAATTACGGTTTCTCTCCCTTTAGCTAATAAATTAAAAGAACTTCACAAAGGGAAGAAAACCTATGCTATTCTTAACAGTTTCAAAATTGAAGAAGTAAATTTTCCACCTGTTAGATTAGCTAGAAAGTTTATAATTACTTACACAGGACAAATATATAAAGGGAAGCAGAATTCTTTCAAACTTTTGACCGCAATAAAGCAATTGATATCTGAAGATAAAATAGATGCTACCAATATAAAGTTAAGATTTTATGGTCCTGAGAGAGAATGGCTTGATAGGGAGATTGAGGAGTTAGGACTTTTAGATATTGTTAAACAAGAAGGAATGGTTTCTAGACAGGAATCTCTTAAAAAACAAAGAGAATCTCAGTTATTGCTTCTTTTGAAATGGGAAGATTCTAAAGAGAAAGGAGTTTATACAGGGAAGATATTTGAATATTTGGCAGCAAGAAGGCCTATTTTGGCAGTCGGGGGTTCGAAAGATGTCGTTTCAGAATTATTAAATAGAACAAATGTAGGAGCTGATGTTTTAAATATTGAAGAAATAAAGAAAGCATTAGAATCTTTTTATTCTGAATATAAAAGAAATAATAAAGTTTTATTTAAAGGAAGGTTGGACGTGATTGATAATTATAATGCGAAACAAATGACTAGAAAATTTGTAAATATTTTAGACAAAATATCTTAAGATAATACTATGAGAAAACCGTTTGTGTCCATAATAATTTCTACAAGGAATGAAAAGCAATATATAACTAATTGCCTGAACTCAATTATTTCTCAAGATTACCCTAAAAATAGGTTAGAGGTTTTTATTGTTGATGGATTTTCAGAAGACGGCACTCGGAAGATTGCAGAGAAGTATTTAAGAGAGAACGCTTTTATTAAAATATTAGACAACCCTAGAAAATTTACCAGTTTCGCTTTTAATATTGGCATTAAAAAATCAAAAGGGGAGGTAATAATGTTAATGGGAGCTCATGCTAAATATGAGAGAGACTATATTTCCAAATGTGTCGAATACTTAAAAAAATATAGGGCAGACAATGTGGGAGGGATATTGAAAACGTTATCTTTTAAAAATTCCTTAATGGCGAAGTCAATTGCCAAGTGTTTATCTTCTTATTTCGGAGCTGGTAATTCTCATTTTAGAACAGGCCTAGAGGAACCTTCCCGGGTAGATACAGTTTTTGGTGGCTGTTATAGAAGAGAGGTTTTTGATAAAGTAGGATTTTTTAATGAGAGTCTTCTTAGGTCTCAAGATATGGAGTTCAATATTAGGTTAAAAAAGGCAGGAGGGAAAATTCTTTTAGTGCCCGATATTGTAGCTTATTACTATCCTAAAGATAACTTAAAGGATTTTCTTACTCATAATATAGAAGATGGAATATGGGCCGTTTTGCCCCTTAAGTTTGTTAAGCTACCTTTTAAATTGAGGCATTATGTTCCTCTTATTTTTGTTTTAACTCTACCTTTCAGCATTTGGCCTTATATAATAGCATCTTTGTATTTTTCTTTAAAAATCGCTGTTCGGGAAAAGAGCTGGAAATATTTTTTTGTTATGCCTGTTGTTTTCGGAGTTCGTCATATAGGGTATGGCATAGGCTCTTTATTGGGGTTAATAAAATTGATTTAACTTGTATGAAAGCCCAAAAATATATATTCTATTGCGAAAAGCCAAGTGAAATAAATTCAGTAGTTAAGAGTTTGCCCAAGGGTTATAGTTTTAAGATATGGACTCCCAAAATTTATAGAATAGCACCTAGGGGACTGCACAAAAAGGCGTTTTTTATTTACTGGTTTTTGTATTATCTTGGTTTTTTTGTTAAACGTGATTATAAAATTTTTACTGTTTATTGCGATAAGAAAAAAGAATTAGCTCATTATAGTGTTATTTTGCCCAAGTTTTTTAGGACACGTTTTATGGGAAAGGAAGATTTGCAAATCGGACCGATTGGCACAAACTCTAAACACAGAAGAAAAGGTCTTGCTAATTATACGATAGGAAGGATTTTAGAATTTTATAGAGAAAAAGATTTTAATTTCTGGTATGTTGTCAGAAAAGAAAACAAAATATCTCGCCATGTTATTGAAAAAATCGGTTTCCAGAAATATGGAGAAGGTTTTAAGAGGAAAAAGATTTTTCGTACTTTCATAATTGATAAAAGATATTGAGTTATAAAAAATGGAAGAAGAAATAAAAAAAGCAATGACAGCCGCCCAAAAAGCCGGGGACAGGGTAATAGAGATATATCAAAAAGAATATCAGGTTTTCGAAAAGGAAGATAAAAGTCCGGTAACAGAGGCCGATCTTGCCGCCCAGAAAGTCATCTTAAAAGAGCTTGAAGGTTTTGATTACGACGTCCTTTCAGAAGAAAGAGAAAAGCCAGATTTTAAAAAAGAAAAGAGATGGATAATTGATCCTTTGGACGGAACCCGGGATTTCTTGGAAAAAACCGGAGAGTTCGCTATAATGATAGGATTAGCAGACAAAGATAAACCCGTTTTAGGAGTAGTTTATCTGCCAGTCAGAGATAAGACCTACTGGGCTGTAAAGGGGAATGGCGTTTTTTTAAACAATTCCAGAATAGAAGTTTCCAAAGTGAAAGATCTGGAAAAATCCCGGATTGTCACCAGCCGGTTCCATTTGGACAAGGAGACAGAAGAATTCTTAAGAGAAGCCGGAGTTTCGGCTATGGAGGCCGGAAGTGTTGGTTATAAGGTGGGCCTGATAGCAGAAGGAAAAGCTGAAGGATACCTGACTTTTTCTGACAAGAGCTCCCAGTGGGACACCTGCGCTCCCCAGGTTATTCTGGAAGAAGCCGGCGGAAAAATGACTGACATTGAAGGGGAGCCCTTAGAGTATAAAGAAGAAATTAAAAATCTAAAAGGCATTGTTGCTAGCAATAAGTTAATCCACAAACAAATTTATGATAGAACCTCACGGCGGGAAATTAGTTAACAAAATTTCAAACAATAAAAGGGAGCTCTCTGATGCCCTCTTTTTAGACAAAGAACAGGTAAAAGATATCAAGAATATAGCCCGGGGCGTCTATTCGCCTTTGGAGGGATTTTTAAAAAAGGATGATTTTGAAAAAGTGGTTTCTAAAATGCGGCTTTCAGACGGAACTGTTTGGCCCATTCCCATTGTTTTGGACATTAAAGAGAAAAAGGAATTCGGAGAGGAGATTGCTCTAAAAGACAAGGAAGGGAATACAGTGGGGGTTTTAAAAGATCCCCAGGTTTATTCCTACGACAAGGATTTTTTCGCAGAAAATGTTTTTGGTACCAAAGACAGAAATCATCCCGGAGTAGACGCTGTTTATAATATGGGAGACTATCTGGTTGGGGGCGAGATAGAGCTTTTTGTCGACTCCAAACAGCCCTTCCCAGATTATAATCTTACTCCCAAAGAAACCAGAGAATACTTTGAAAAGAAAGAATGGGACAAAGTTGTGGCCTTTCAGACAAGAAACGTTCCCCACTGCGGCCACGAGTTCCTCCAAAAAGAGGCCTTAAAGAAAGTGGATGGATTATTCGTCCAGCCGGTAATAGGGGAGAAAAAGAACGCCGACTTTAAAGACGAGTATATTATAACTTCATACGAGGTTTTAATAGACAGGTATTATCCCAAAGACAAGGTCTTGCTGGGAATTCTGCCTCTGAAAATGAGGTATGCCGGCCCCAGAGAAGCCGTTTTACATGCTTTAATCCGGAAAAACTTTGGCTGTAGCCACTTTATCGTTGGGAGGGATCACGCCGGTGTGGGCGACTATTACGATCCCTTTGCCGCCCATAAAATATTTGAAGAGCATGAAACCGGAGTGGAAATAATGAAGTTCCCAGAGGTTGTTTATTGTCCTATTGAAGAAAAACATATTTTCAAGGGCCAATGCCCTCATGAAGAGAAAATTTCTTTCTCCGGAACAAAATTAAGAGAATACGTTCAAAAAAAAGAACAGCCACCGAGTTATCTTTTGAGGCCCGAGGTCTATTACTTTCTCTCCCACAGCCACAATTCTTTGGTGGATGATTTGTATAAAAAGAAGGACAAACAAAAAGGATTCGTTTTGTGGTTTACGGGTCTTTCCCAGTCCGGAAAAACAACTACAGCAAACCGAGTCTATGAAGAACTTAAAGACAGGGGGCTAAGAGTAGAAAGGCTGGACGGCGATATTATCCGCCACTACTTGAGCAAAGACCTTGGTTTTTCCAAAAAAGACAGAGATGAAAACATAACCAGAATAAGGTATGTTTCCAAACTGCTTTCAGAAAACAGTCTGGGAGTGGTAGCTTCCTTTATTTCTCCTTATAAATCAGAAAGGGCAAAACTGAGAGAAGACACAGAAAACTTTATTGAGGTTTTCTGCAACTGCCCTTTGGAGATCGCAGAAAAAAGAGACACCAAGGGCCTCTACCAGAAAGCCAGAAAAGGGGAGATTAAGAACTTTACCGGTATTTCAGACCCCTATGAAGCCCCGGAGAATCCGGAAATAGAGCTTAAAACCGACAAAATGCCAGTTCAGGAGTGCGTTAAGAAGGTTATGGGTTATCTGGAAAAGGAGGTTCTCTGATTTACCAAAAAGGGATTTTCTGCTAAAATTAGCAGAGTAATATGAAAAGATTAGCTGATTTTATCATATCCCTCTTTGGCCTGATAATAACCTCTCCTTTGCTTCTGATTTTGGCGTTTTTGGTTAAAATTACTTCCAAAGGACAGGCTATTTATCATTCCAAAAGAGTAGGCAAAAATGGAGAGCTTTTTGATGTTTTTAAATTTAGGACAATGGTAGTGGATGCTGACAAAATAGGAGGCCCCTCTACTTCAGCTGACGATCCCAGATTGACTGATATAGGGAAATTTTTAAGAAAGCACAATCTGGATGAACTGCCCCAGCTGTGGAATGTATTGAAAGGAGATATGAGCTTTATAGGTCCCAGGCCGGAAGTTCCCTCAGAAGTTGAAACCTATAAAGAAGAAGTTAAGAAGGAGATTTTAAGCGTAAAACCCGGTATGACAGATTTAGCCACTTTGGCAGACATTCACGAAGAAGAGATTTTAAGAGGAAGCAAGGATCCCCACAAGGCCTATAGAGAGAAGATTAAGCCTCAGAAGATAAAGCTGGCTTTAAGGTATGTAAGGGAAAGATCTCTGTGGCTTGACCTTAAGATATTTGTTAAAACTATCTTCTCAGCTATATTCTGATTGATTTTTAACTGTGCTTTCTCTATACTGGATATATGGATTATTCCCAGCTAGCAAAGGAGATAAGGATTGATATTCTTAAAATGGTTCACAAGGCAAGAGAGGCCCATATAGGGTCTTCTCTTTCTTGCGTGGAGATTCTTCTGGCTCTTTACTGTAAAATTCTTTCTGTAGATCCTAAAAACCCCCTTTCAGAAGAAAGGGACAGGTTTGTTTTAAGCAAGGGCCACGCTGTAGCCGCTCTCTACGCTGTTTTAGCTAAAAAAGGCTTCTTTTCCAAAGAATCTTTAAATGAATACTGCCAGGAGGGAACTAAAATGTCAGGCCACTCTACTTACCAGTGCATGCCCGGAGTGGAAGTTTCCACCGGCTCTCTGGGACACGGTCTGCCTATGGCTTCAGGTATGGCTTTGGCCGGGAAAAAAGATAATAAAGATTACAGGGTTTTCGCTCTTCTTTCTGATGGAGAATGCCAGGAAGGCTCCAACTGGGAAGCCGCTCTTTTCGCTTCCCATCACAAGCTGGACAATCTGACAGCTATTATTGACTACAATAAGATTCAGGCTCTGGGGGAGACCAACAAGGTTTTAAAAATAGAGCCCTTAAAGAATAAATGGGAGAGCTTCGGGTGGAAAGTTAAGGAGGCAGACGGACACAATGTAAAAGAGTTAACTGATTCTCTTTCTGAGATTCCTTTTGAAAAAGGGAAACCTAGTTTAGTTATAGCCCATACTGTTAAAGGAAAAGGAATTTCATTTTTAGAGAATAAACTAATATCCCATTACAAGCATTTTTCAGAAGAAGAGTATCAAAAAGCTTTAGAGGATTTAGAGAAATGAGAAACACTTTTGTTAAAAGCTTAACTAAGATAGCAGAAGAGGATAAAAACGTTTATCTTCTGACAGGGGATCTCGGTTTTTCTGTTTTTGAGGGCTTTCAGGAAAAGTTTCCCCAGAGATTTGTCAACTGCGGAGTTGCGGAGCAGAATATGATGGGTCTTGCTGCCGGTCTGGCTTTGAGCGGCAAAAAGCCCTATGTCTACTCAATCGTTCCTTTTGTCACTTTAAGGTGTCTGGAACAGATAAAGAATGATGTCTGCTATCAGAATCTTGATGTTAAGATAATAGGAGTAGGAGGAGGCTTTTCTTACGGCACCTTGGGAGCTACCCATTATGCCATAGAAGATATAGCTGTTTTGAGAAGCCTGCCCAATATGACCGTTGTCTGCCCCGCAGATCCCGTAGAAACTGAGATTTTAATGGAAAAGATTTACAAAACGGAGGGTCCGGTCTATTTAAGATTGGGGAGAAGCGGAGAAGAAAGATTGTACAAAGAAAGGCCTGATCTGAAAATAGGGGAGCCCTCTGTTTTAAAGGAAGGAAAAAGGATGGCTTTAATTGCTACCGGAATAGAATCAGGAGTAGCTTTAAAGGCTTCAGAAAAGATCGGCGATTTAAAAGTAATCAGCCTCCACACTTTAAAGCCCTTAAACAGAGAAAGTTTAATTAGAGAACTGAAAGGGATTGATAAGGTTTTTACTCTGGAAGAACACAATGTGATAGGGGGGCTTGGCTCTGCTGTAGCTGAGATTTTGGCAGAATCTGACTGGCAGGGTTCTTTTGAGAGAATAGGGGTTCCAGACCAATACCCCTCTCTGACTGGAAGCGCTGAATATCTAAGAGATAAATACAACCTTAATGTTAAAAAAACAGTTGAGTTAATATCTAAGAAATTATGAAGGCTCCCTTTGTAAATTATCCTTTGCAGTACGAAAACCTTAAAGGAGAGATTGATCAGGCTATAGAGAAAACCCTTTTGAAGGGAGACTTGATTTTAAGAGAGGATGTGGAGCAGTTTGAGAAGAATCTGGCTGATTTTGTAGGAACAAAATACGCTGTAGGTTTAAACAGCTGCTCTGACGCCCTTATCTTTTCTCTTATGGCGGCCGGAATTGGAAAGGGAGACGAGGTTATAACAGTATCTCATACTTTTTTCTCTTCCATAGAGGCTGTTTTTCATGCAGGAGCTTCTCCTGTCTTGATAGACGTAGGAGATGACTACTTAATGGATACAGAAAAAATAGAAGAAGCTGTGACCTCTAAAACCCGGGCCATAATCCCGGTTCATCTTAACGGAAGAGTCTGCCAAATGGACAAAATAAAAGAGATAGCTCAAAAGCATAATCTGGCTGTTATAGAAGACTCAGCCCAGGCTTTGGGGGCTGAGTTTAAAGGAGAAAGAGGGGGAAGCTTCGGTTTGACGGGATGCTTTAGTTTTTATCCTGCTAAGATTTTAGGAGCTTTGGGAGACGGAGGGGCTGTAACTACAGACAGCGAAGAAATAGCTGAGAAGATTCGTCTTTTAAGAAATCACGGGCAGAAGACAAAGAAAGAGATAACCTCTTACGGTTTTACCAGTAGATTGGACAATCTTCAGGCAGCTGTCTTAAACATTAAAATGAAATATCTCCCTGATTGGCTTGAGAGGAGAAGGGAGATAGCTGAAAAGTATAATAAGGGATTGGCTGGCATTAAAGAAATAAAGCTTCCTCCAGCTTCAGATGAAGATCACTACGATGTCTATCAGAATTATGTTATTAGAGCTCAAAAAAGAGATGAATTATATGACTTTCTAAAGGAAAAAGAAGTTGAGACTTTAATTAAAGATCCTGTAGCAAATCACAAGCAAGAGGGTTTGAATCTTTCTCATTTCAAACTTCCTTTGACAGAAAGATTGGCGGAAGAGGTTATCTCTCTTCCTATGTACCCAGAACTTACAGAAGAGCAGATAGATTATGTAATAGAGACAGTCGAAGAATTTTATAATTAAATTGATATAATAAAACCCGCCGTGGTTTGCAAGCGGGTTTTTGGTTGGTTAAAGATCAGAACTCGACGGCGATCGCTGAAGCCTCTTCGTGGTCCACATGGCTCTCAGCTTTTTTCTTTTCTTCTTCTCCCCGAGTAGATTCCAAGATGCCGTTCAGTCCCTTTTCCTTATACTGTGAAAGAACAGTATAAGCCAGCTCTTTTGGTTTGCCGGTGAGGTCATAATTTACCAGCCCGTCTGTAAAGAGAATAAGGAGGGAAGGGGTGGGAATTTGGATGGTCCTTATGAAATTGTTGGCTTTGGACTGGCCGTTGAGAACACCGTATACCTCATTGGTGGTTCCCCTTCTTGACTCTACCAGCCAAGGGCCGAATTCTCGCCACATCTCTTCTCTGTCGCTTTGATGTTTTTTCATCAGTTGAGCTATTCTTTCTCTTCTTTGGGTGTCTTCTTCGAAACAAAGGTTTTCAGTGAATCCGATGTCTCCCGTCGTGTCTTCCCAAACGGCCATACAGTCTCCCATTTGGACAATCTCAACCATACCTTCTCGCTCTTCTGCTGCCACAAACACTGTGCTAGCCAAGTTTTCGGGTTCTTTTAGAAGAATTCCTCTTCTTAAGTTTTCAGTGCCGATAAGATGATTTGCACAACGAATCCTGCCCTCAAGAGGTTCATGGAGGTCGTAATTAAGAGCTTGGAAGAGAAGCTCTACTGCTTTTTGCCCTCCCGTCAACCCGTCAAAATCCTGAGGGGTTTCTCTTTTTCCGCCGGGGTAGTAAACCCCGCTTACTCCGTCAGCCACAGCAAACAGGGGAAAGCAGTACAGAAGACCGTCTTCTGTATGCTCTTCTGTCGTGCTCTGAATCGTTTGCACTTTCATCTCGTCCCTTTCTTTTTTCAAGGTTCCTATCAAAATTATATCCTATATTGACATTAATGTCAATAATTGATAGGATAATTAAGTATGTTTGAGTATTCAGAAAAAATTCCAAGATATATGCTAGACAAGAAAAGGTTTTTCTTTTTCCTTTTTTGGGATGTTGTTTTTGTGTGCCTTTCTGTCTGGCTTTCTTTTGTATTGAGATTTGAAGGAAACATTCCTCCCCAGTACTTTGAAAAGGGATCTATTTTCCTTTTTGCTGGAGTAGCTGTTTTGGCTACAGTGGTAGTCTTTTATTTCACCCGCTTGTATTCTTTCACCTGGTCCTATGTGAGTGCTACAGAGCTTATCTCTCTTTTTAAAGGGACTTCATTGAGTTTTCTAGTTGTAGCTATAGCTTTTCTGACTTTCAGGGATTCAGAGGTCTTTTCCGGCTTTCCTAGATCAACTCTTTTTATTTCCTATTTTTTGATTTTTATCTCTACGGGAGCTATTCGCTTTGCCAAAAGAGTCTATCTTGAGCTTTTCAGGAAAAAGAAAGGAGACAGAGAAAACACTTTGGTTGTGGGAGCAGGAGAAGCAGGAGAGCAAATCTTAAGAAGTATTAATTTCTCAGAGAGTACTACTTATTCTCCCATGGGTTTTGTTGATGATAATCCTGGAAAACAGGGTGTTTCAATCCATGGTGTAAAGGTTTTAGGAGAGATAAATGATATTCCCGAGATTGTAGAAGACAGGGAGGTTGAGGATATAATAATAGCTCTGCCTTCAGCCGGTTCTGAAGCTGTAAAGAGAGCTGTTAGTCTGGCAAGAAAGGCAGGGGTTAGAAAAGTAAAAATTGTTCCTCCTATACACGAGGTAATAGAAGGAGGGGTTTCTCTAAGAGACTTGAGGGAGATTCAAACAGAAGATCTTTTAGGAAGAGATTCTGTTTCTTTGGATACAAAAGCTATAGAGAACTTTATTAAAGATAAAAAAGTATTAATTACGGGAGCTGCAGGATCTATAGGTTCTGAGCTGTCTCGTCAGGTTTTAAAGTTTTCTCCTTCAGAAGTCTCTCTCTTAGACCAAGATGAAACAGGAATATTCAATATTTCAGAAGAGGTTAAAGGTAATTTTCCCGGCATTAAGATAAACTCTCTGGTAAGAGATATCAGAGACAGAGAAGAGATAAAGAATGTTTTCTCTCAGTTTAAACCAGATATTGTTTTTCACGCCGCAGCCTACAAACATGTTCCTTTAATGGAAGAACAGCCAAAAGAAGCTGTAAAGAATAATGTTTTTGGCACTAAAAATGTAGCAGAAGCCTCTTTAGAGAATAATGTTGAGAAGTTTGTCTTTATCTCTACAGATAAAGCAGTAAATCCTTCTTCTGTTATGGGATCTTCCAAAAGAATAGGAGAAATGATTTGTCAGAATTTTAACCAGAAAAACAGCACGAAGTTTATCTCTGTTAGATTCGGCAATGTTTTAGACAGTAGAGGAAGTGTTATCCCTGTTTTTAAAGAACAAATTAAAAAAGGTGGGCCTGTAGAAGTTACTCATCCTGAAATGAAAAGATACTTTATGATGATACCAGAGGCTGTTCTCTTGGTTTTACAGGCTTCTGAAATGGGAGAAGGAGGGGAGGTTTTTGTTCTTGATATGGGAAAGCCTGTTAAGATACTGGATTTGGCAAGAGAATTAATAAAGCTTTCAGGTTTTGAACCGGACAGAGAAATTCCTATTGTTTTCACAGAGCCCAGAGAAGGGGAAAAGCTTTTTGAAGAGCTTTTAACAGCAGAAGAAGGAACAGAAGCTACCAAAAACCAGAGAATATTCAAAGCAAGACTGACTTCTGTTTCAGAAGAGCAGTTGAATGAGATTTTAAGAAAAGTTGGAGAAGAAAGAGAGAGGATTACAGATCTTGTGAAGAGGTATTTGGCTTAAGTTGATTGTTTTTTTCTATATTGGTATACTAAAATATGAAGGTTGAATTTTATCCCGAAAAGAAGCTTAAAAAAGAGATTCTAAAGATTGTTGGCAAATATTTAGATTTAAGCTCTTACAAGGTTTTCTTTTTTGGTTCTCGGATAAGAGGAGATAATTTTCCCAGGGCCGATATTGATATTGGAATCGAGGGACCCAAAAGAGTTTCTTCTGAGATCAGACTTGAAATTGAAGAAGAGATAAACAAACTGCCAACCCTTTATAGGTTTGATATAGTTGACTTTAAAGAGGTTTCCAAGAGTTTTAAAAAAGAAGCTTTAAAAAATATCGAATATGTTAAATAAGCAACCCATTTTTGAGGACTTTGAAAGGTCTATTCAAAAGATTCAAGAGGTTTTAAAGCTGGAGAAAACCGATATTATCCGTGATTCCGCTATCAAGAGATTTGAAATCTGTTTTGATTTGGCATGGAAGTCAATTAAACTGCACGCCAAAACGAAAGGAATTGAATGTTATTCGCCCCGCGACTGTTTCAAAACTGCCTTTCAGTTGAAATTAATTGACCATAACGAGAAGTGGCTTGATATGATTAAAGACAGGAATTTGACCGCTCATTTGTATGAAGAGCAATATGCCGATCAAGTTTATTCTCGCTTATCCGATTATTTAGGTCTGTTTCAGGAGTTATTTTCTCAGCTGGATAATTTAACTCATCTAAAACCTTGACAAAAGCAATTTAATTTGCTAATATGTAAATGTGAGTGTTATCCTTTACGGATACTTCACGAAGTCGGCAAAAAACCTCATCATGCGGGGTTTTTTGCTTTTTCTATCAAGATATATTACAATATTGTTAGGTCAGGAGGTAAGCACTCACAAAGACTTCTTGTGGAGTAAACTCTCCTGGCCTTTAAAAAAATGAGTATTAAAGAAAAATTAGAAGAAGTTCAAGAGAATGTTTCTCTTTTAGAACATGCTACTTTTAGAATAGGGGGTCCTGCTCGCTATTTTTTTGTTGCAAAAGATAAAGAAGATCTTAAGAAAGCAGTTCTTTCAGCTAAAGATTCAGGTATTCCTTTTTTAATTTTAGGCTTGGGAAGCAATGTTCTAATTTCAGATAAAGGGTTTGATGGCTTGGTTATTAAAAACAGAACCAACTACTTTAATATTGAAAATAATCTTTTAAAAACAGAATCTGGAGTTCTTTTAGATAGGTTGGCGGAAGAGACAGTTAAAAGAGGGTTCTCTGGTTTAGAGAAAGCAAGTGGTATTCCAGGAACTATAGGAGGCGCTGTTTTTGGAAATGCAGGTTGGTTTAAAGGAGAATGGAGTTTAGCAGATGTTTTTAAAGAGGCTGAGATTTTAACAGAAAAAGGCGAAACAGAAAGAAAAGAAAAAGAATGGTTCAATTTTGGTTATAGGGACTCTAAGTTGAAAAGAGAAAAAGGAATAATAGTTTTAGAAGTTGTTTTAAAGCTTAAAAAAGGAGAGAGAGAAAACTTAGAAAAAAAGAGAGCGGAGTTTTTGAAAACAAGAACAGGGAAAATTCCCCTTAACTATTCTGCTGGTTGTATTTTTAAAAATCCATCACAAAAAAGTGCGGGTTTCTTAATAGATTCTGCAGGATTAAAGGGAAAGAAAATAGGGCAGGCGCAGATTTCAGAAAAGCATGCTAACTTTATCATCAACTTAGGCCAAGCCAAGGCAGAAGATGTCAAAAAGCTTATCTCTTTTGCAAAAGAAAAAGTAAAAGAGAAGTTCGGTATAGAGCTTAAAGAAGAGATTAGAATGATCGGTGAATAAAAAGCCTTTCTTATGGTAAAATAAAGTTAGAATGAGTAAGATTTCTTTAAGTAAAGATATTTTTTGGGATATAGATTACAAAGCTCTTGATTACAATAAAGACGCCTATTTTATAGTGAAAAGGGTTTTAAACTATGGAGATGAAGAAGATTGGGAAGAAATAAAAAAAATTTATGGTATTTTAAAAATTAAAGAACTTGCGAAAGAAACGGATTTTGTTGATAAAAAAACCGGGAGAGTTTCTTAAATAGCGTTATTAACGATTGACAAAAGCAATGGGGGTGGGAAAATTAATTAAAGCTTTTGTTAATAGCCCGGTCAACTATTACAGAGGTTATTCTTACCGCTCTCTTAAGAGAGCTACAAAAATGGCCAAAAAGAAGGCAAAGAAAAAGAAAAAATAGTTTTGAATTAAAACAGCTCCGCTTAAAGCGGAGTTGTTTCTTTGATTAATTTTTGATAAAATAAAAATCCATGAGAATACATATTACTACGAAAAATATAGAGTTGGGAGAAGATATTGTAAAATATGTCAAAGATAAGGTAGGGGAGTTAGATAAATTCATATCTTACCCGGATGATGGAGAAAAAGAAGGGGGAAAATCTCCTGTTGAAGCTTGGGTTGAAGTGGGAAGAACTACTTTTCATCACAGAAAGGGAGATATTTACAGAGCAGAGGTTCAGCTAAGTATAGGAGGAAAGAGTTTAAGAGCGGAGTCTGAATCAGAAGATCTTAAAACTTCTATTACTGATGTCAAAGATGAACTTCAAGAAGAATTAAAAAAGTTTAAAGGGAAACAGGATACTATTGAAAGAAGAAGTAAGAGGATTATGAAGAAGCTTAGAAGTATATCTCCTTTAGCCAGATTCAGAAAAAGAAAAGGAGAAAGAGACAGATTAGAAGAAAATTAATTATATTCTAATATTCAAAATAAATGCCCCAAGAACATATGGGGCATTTTGGTTTCTTTATTTGGAAACCCTTGCTTCAATCCAGGGAATGAAGCGTTTGGAGATGAGGGCGTAGTTGAGAAGGCCGAGAACAGCTCCCATTACACCTCCCAAGAAGACAATGAGGCTTGTTTCTCGGGGCAAAAGGTGCGTATTGATACAGACAAGATAGGTGAATGTACCAGCAATAGCTGCGTCAACTCCGCAGAGCACTCTTTCTCTGGAGTGAATAAACTTGAAAAGAATCCAGAGAAACTTAGAGATGAAGTAGAAGCAGTAAGTGATACCGATAGCCAGCCGTTTCCACAACCTCCAGACAAGAGTCAGGAGAATTTCGTATAGGAAGATCAACAGCCCCCGGAGAGCCAAAGAATAGACTCGGCTGTATCTGTAGCCGATTTGTTCAGGTGTTACCTCGCTAGAGGCTATTTTCTTTCCGAATTTGTGATGCGAGGCGCCATAGATTGTAAAGGCAACAAGTAGTGCTGGAGCGGCCAGCGCAAAGATAAAACCTACGCCGATAAAAGCTACTACCTGGGCTATTTCCGCATCGGTAGCGGGAGGATATGCTCGGAAGAGTAGGTAAAGAGTAATTATCCCCGAAGGTGCTCCCAGAATTGAAAACAAGAGGTAAGGATGGGGTTTTTTAATCCAGCCCCAGAATTGAGAAAGACCTTTCTTTACCTGCCAGAATCTCCGTTGGCTTTGGATTCTGGCGATGCTGACGCTTCTGGGAATGGACTCCAGAATATCAGAGAAACGGTAAGAAAGGTATCCTGTACAGAACCCCGCCAGAGTGCCCACCCAGAAAAGATGGGGGGCAAACAGGAAAGCAACGGCCGTACAGACCACAGCTCCGATGAAACAGCTTTTCGCGATTTCCCAGTAATTTTCTCGCATCTCGCTCTCCTTTTTCTGTCTGTATGATTCTTTGAAAGAACTGTTATAGCACCTCGCTATAACTTTTGTAACATTATCATAATACCTTGCGTTTGTCAAGTTGAAATTTGTTGAAAAAAAAGCTAGAATTAACAATTATGTCTTTAGTTAAAAAAATATTTGGAGATCCAAATGAGAAATATTTGAAGAAAGTGCAGCCTTTGGTTGATAAGATAAATTCTTTAGAAGAAGAACTTAAAAATCTTTCTCAGGAAGATCTTAAGAAGAAAACAGAAAATTTTAAAGAAAGATTAAAAAAAGAAAGTCTGGATGATATCCTTCCAGAAGCCTTTGCTTTAGTACGAGAAGCTTCTAAAAGGACTTTAGGACAGAGGCATTACGATGTTCAGTTGATAGGAGGGATAGCTCTCCACCAAGGGAAAATAGCTGAAATGAAGACAGGAGAAGGGAAGACTTTATCAGCTACCCTTCCTTTGTATTTAAATGCTTTAGAGGGAAAAGGATCTCATTTAATAACAGTTAACGATTATTTGGCTAAAAGAGACACAATCTGGATGGGACAGATATATAGTTTTTTAGGTTTGTCCGTTGGCTGTATTACTCATGATTCAGCTTTTCTTTATGACCCCGAGTTTAAATCAGAAGAAGAAGATAAAGAAAGAGATGAGTTAGGTGCTTTTAAAGTAGTAGAAGACTATTTAAGGCCTGTTCCTAGAAAGGAAGCCTATGCGGCTGATATTACTTATGGTACTAACAATGAGTTTGGATTTGACTATCTGAGGGACAATATGGCTTACAGTTTGGAAAATCAGTCTCAGAGAGGCTTTCATTACGCTATTATTGACGAGATAGACTCTATCTTAATAGACGAGGCCAGAACTCCTTTAATAATCTCTGGAACTTCAGAGGAGTCTACTGAGAAGTACAAAGAGTTCGCTCAAATAGCTTCTAGATTGGAGCCGGAAAAAGATTACACCTTAGATGAACAGACAAAATCAGTAGCTATAACAGAAGAAGGACAGAACAAAATAGTCGGTATGCTGGGTTCAGATCCCTGGGCAGAAAACGATATTACCACTACCCATCAGTTAGAGGCCGCTCTTAAAGCCAAAACATACTTTATTAAAGACCAAAATTATGTAGTCAAAGAGGGAAAGGTGATAATAGTAGATGAATTTACAGGAAGATTGATGCCTGGAAGAAGATGGTCCGGAGGTATTCATCAGGCAGTGGAAGCTAAAGAGGGACTTGAGATTCAAAAAGAGTCAAGGACATATGCTACGGTCACTTTTCAGAATTTCTTTAGAATGTATGACAAACTTTCCGGTATGACAGGAACTGCCAAGACTTCTTCTGAAGAGTTTGATACAGTTTACAATCTAGAAGTTATAATAATACCTACTAACAAGCTTTTAATAAGAAAAAGTCTTTCAGATAAAATTTACAAGAATCTGGAAGCTAAGTTTAAAGCTGTAGTAAAAGAGATAAAAGAAAGAAATGAAAAAGGAGAGCCTCTTTTAGTAGGAACAGTTTCTATTGAAAACAACGAATATCTTGGAAAACTTTTAGACAGAGAAGGGATACCTCACCATATCTTAAATGCCAAGAACCACCAAAAAGAAGGTGAGATTATAGCTCAAGCAGGAAAGAAAGGAGCTGTTACCATAGCTACTAATATGGCAGGAAGAGGAGTTGACATTATTCTTGGAGGGAATCCTCCTGATAAGGAAGAGCAAAAAGAAGTAAAGGAATTGGGAGGACTTCATGTTATAGGCACAGAAAGACATGAAGCCAGAAGAATTGACAATCAGTTAAGGGGGAGAGCTGGAAGACAGGGGGATCCTGGTTCCTCGCAGTTTCTTGTTTCTTTGGAAGACGACTTAATGCGTGTTTTCGGAGGAGATAGAATAAAATCTATTTTAGAAACTTTAAAGGTTCCAGAAGATGAGCCCATAGAAGCTAAGATGATCTCTCGTGCTATAGAGTCAGCTCAGGCTAAGGTGGAAGGTTTGAACTTTGATGCTAGAAAGCATGTTTTAGAGTATGATAACGTAATGAACAAGCACAGAGAAGTCTTTTATAAAAAAAGACAGGAGGTTTTAGAGAAGGCTGAAAAAGGAGGATTAAGAGAGGATATGATAGAGATTATAAAGAAGGCGGGTTTTTCTAAAGAAGATTACGAGAAAAGAGAAAAAGAAGTCGGAGAGGAAACTATGAGAAAAGTAGAAAAGCTTGTTTATCTTAAAGTATTGGATACTCTCTGGATAGAGCATTTGGAGAATATGGATCAAGTTAGAGATTCTGTAAGGTTAAGAGCTTATGGACAGCAGGATCCTTTAGTGGAGTACAAAAAAGAAGGACACAGAATGTTCGGAAACTTCTTAAATATGGTAGAAGATACAATAGCTCATAATATTTTGAAAGCAGAAGTTAAAAAACAAAACTCTCAACCTCAAAGAAAAGAAATAGGGAAGAGAAAGAAAGTAGGAAGGAATCAGCCCTGCCCGTGTGGCTCTGGGAAAAAGTATAAAAAGTGCTGTTGGCCAAAATACGGTAGATAGTATTGACTTATTCTTTTGCTTATGATACTATTGTACTTGTTGTCGAGAGATGAAGTCGGATTTCTTTAGACTAATTTAAAATTTAAAATCAAATCTTAATGAAAGGCGTAATCAAGAAAATTACTGACAGAGGATTCGGATTTATTACCCCAGAAGGCGAAGACAAAGATCTTTTCTTTCATTCAAATGACCTTAAGGATGTAACCTTTGAGGAATTGAACGAAGGAGATCAAGTTGAATTCGAAATGGGAGAATCAGACAAAGGCCCAAAAGCCACTGATGTAACTCGTCCGTAACTCATCAATCAAGCAAAAGACTCTTTGGAAAACAGGGAGTTTTTTGTTTGACAAGAAATATTCATAGTGTATAATAGGAAAAACTGAACATTAAACCCTAAATAAGGAGAGATAAGATGATCGACAAAAGGTATGCGGAAGCTGGTGATATTATTACGGTGGATCTTGAGAGAAAAGCCGTTTACATTACCACTCCAGAAGGAGAGACACTGAAGGTAAAGAAACCCAAATTCGGTTTCACTCTTTTGGAAACGGTGGAAAATCACAGAGCTCTTGATTTCGATATTCTCGCCGCAAGAACGCCGCCCGGTCTTCAGGGAGTCTCATTTGTTATGGGGACCATCTCAGAGGCTGCCCGGCATTCGATGAAACCCACTCATGTTCGCGAGTAAGTTCTAGGGCCTAAGGAATAACTTCTTAGGCCTTTTTTTATTCTTTGATATAATGGAAGATATGAGAATAGGTGTAATATCAGACACTCACGACAATCTGCCTAATTTTAAAAAGGCTATAGATTTTTTTAAAAGAGAAAATATCTCTTTGATTTTGCATTGCGGAGATATTTCCAATCCCAATACTTTAAAGAAAGCTTTAAAAGGATTTTCTGGAAAACTAAAGGGTGTTTTGGGAAATGCTGACAATATTTACCAGTTCAGCCTCAAAGATTATCAAAGCTTACAAACAGAGGTCTTTGAAAAGATAGGAGAATTGGAGATAGAAGGAAAGAAAATAGCTTTTACTCATTATCCTTGGGAAGGTAAAAGATTAGCAAAATCTGGCAATTATGATATTGTTTTTTACGGCCATACTCACAAACCTTCTCAGAAGAAGATTGATAATTGTCTTCTTGTTAATCCTGGCAATGTAGCAGGTATTATCTTTAGAGCTACTTTTGCTGTTTTTGATACAGAGAATAATAATCTAGAGCTTAAAATAATAAAATGATATTTTTTCCCGTAGGCTGTTTAATATTATTCCTTTTTATTCTCTTTCTACCCCTTCTTTTAGCTTTGGGCTATCTTCATGTTATAACCTTAGGTTTTGAAAAACTTGGTTTTTCTCCTGAAATAACAATAGGGATCTTTCTTCTAATGTTGATAGCTTCAGCTATCAATATCCCTTTGACCAAAAAGAAAATGGTTTATCAGGAAAAGAGACTCTTCTGGGGTCTTTTTAAATCTCCTAGAGTTAGAGTCTCTGGTATAGGTGTAAATCTGGGAGGAGCTGTTATACCCCTTTTTATCTCTGTTTACTTTTTATTTAAAGTACCTTTGGCTCCTGTCTTGATAGCCACCTTGCTGATGATTCTTATCTGTAAATACCTTTCTCGTGTGATTCCTGGCAGGGGAATAGCTCTTCCTGCCTTAATACCTCCTTTGTTTGCAGCCTTTATAGCTTTTGCTGTAGCTCCGGACTTTATGGCTCCCACAGCTTTTGTTTCAGGCGTCTTAGGTTCTCTAATAGGAGCTGACCTTTTAAATTTAAGGAAAGCTCAAAGATTAAGTGAAGGATTTCTTTCTATTGGAGGAGCTGGGGTGTTTGACGGTATCTTTTTGGTAGGAATAATATCTGCTTTATTAGCCTAAAAAAAGAGGCCGGTATGCATTTGCACACCGGCCTTTGTTCTACTTGATCTCGAATCGTCCCCTGACGATCCTGAAGACGTGATCGGGCTGGACGGGTATCTTGGTATCGCCCAGCTTGTTGCCTTTCTCATCCTTGCGCCAGACAAGACGGCGTCTTCCGTCGGGCTTTACCAGAGGGAAACGAGCCTCCAGATTGAGACTGACGTGGTGGGCTTCCGGCACCCTTTCTCCTTCTTGGAAAAAGGGATTAAGGAAAGCCCGCGCTCGCCAGGCAGAATTTGAGAGGAGCTTCTGAAGATCTCTGAGGATCAGGTCCTTCTTTTGCAAGAATTCCTCTGAAAATTTAACGAAGCCGTTTTGAGCGAAGACGAACCGGACCATCTGGTACTTCCGCCTGCCTCGATGGTCGTTGGGATGGTGGCGCTGTTGCGAAAAAGCGTCTACCAGAGAGAATCCGTGCTGAAAGAGATCTTCGATAATGTTGTGCATCGAGCATCTCTCTACGGGATCTAGCACTCTTTCACCTGTGCCGCCGCGCTCTTTTCTCTGGCTTTGCTCTCGGAACCTCTCAAAGGGTTTCTCTCTTACCGATTGGGGGACCAGCTCTTTGTTGGAGAAGCTGAATTGAATCGCTACCATCCTGACTGTCTTGTCGATCACCTGCATTGCTGACTCCTTAATTGGGGTTCTTTGGATTTTAAGGTTCCTTGTTTTAGTATTATATCAGGTAATATTATTCTTGTCAAATAGATATTTTGTTTCTCCTTTTCAATTTTATATATTTATGTTATGATAGCGGATATATATGATTAAGAAGAAAACGAATATAATATTTGTTTTGATTATTGTTCTGGCTTTTTTGGCTGGAACTTTGAGTTATCCTGGCTATTTTAACAAAGGAGCCGACCTTATTAAATCTAAAACAGGCATTAACCTTCCTCACTTTCCGGAGAAACTATTTAAGCTGGGTTTGGATCTTCAAGGAGGAACCCATTTGGTTTATCAAGCAGATCTTTCCAATATTGAATCCGGTAAGTACGGTTCTGCTATGCAGGGTTTGAGGGATATTATAGAGAGAAGAATTAATCTTTTCGGGGTTCAGGAGCCAGTAGTTCAAACAGAGAAGGCAGGGGAGCATTACAGATTGATTGTGGAATTGGCTGGAATTAAAGATCCAGCTCAGGCTATAAAAATGATAGGCCAGACACCATTCTTAGAGTTCAAAAAAGCAAGATCTCAAGAGGAAGCAGAAGAGATTATATCTGAAATGGAGAGGCTTGAAGAAGAAGGGGGGTTGGAGGGTTCAAACCTAAAAGATCCCTATTTTAAATCTACAGAGCTTACAGGTCAGTATTTAGAAAGAGCTGAAATGGGTTTTGATCAGACTACAGGAAAAGCTTTGATACATATCTATTTTGACGACAAGGGTTCTGAGATATTTGCCAGACTGACAGAAGAGAATGTAGGTAAGGTTTTAGCTATATATATAGACGGAGCTCCTATTTCCACTCCCGTAGTTCAAGATAAAATAGAAGGGGGGCAGGCTCAAATAACAGGAGACTTTACAGTTCAGGAGGCAAAAGAGTTGGCTCGCAACCTCAATGCCGGAGCTTTGCCTGTTCCAATAGAAATTGTTTCTCAGCAATCAGTAGGACCTACTTTGGGAAGCGATTCTCTTCAGAAGAGTTTAAAAGCGGGACTTTATGGATTTTTAGCTATTATATTGTTCCTTATTATATTCTACAGACTGCCCGGGCTTCTGGCTTCTTTAGCTTTAGCTGTGTATGTGGCTGTTATTCTTTCTTTATTCAAGCTTATTCCTGTTACTCTAACTTTGGCTGGTATAGGAGGTTTTATACTTTCTATCGGTATGGCAGTGGACGCTAATGTCTTGATTTTCTCAAGAATAAGAGAAGAGCTTAAAAAGGAACAGAATTTTAATACAGCTCTAAAAGAAGGATTCAGAAGAAGCTGGCCTTCTATTAGAGACGGGAATATTACCACCTTGATTGTAGCTTTGATACTGTTTTGGTTCGGGACCAGCTTCATTAAAGGTTTTGCTTTTACCTTAAGCATAGGTATTCTAGTAAGTATGTTTTCTGCTATCTTTATAACTCAGACCTTTTTGAGAATGATAGCTAAAACAGGTATAACCAAGTTTAAAGGATTTTGGATATGATAAAATTTACAAAATACAGAAAAATATACTTTATATTCTCCGCTATTCTTATCTTAGCTAGCCTTTTCTTTCTTCTTGTCTTCGGTTTGAAGCCCGGGATTGATTTTACGGGAGGAAGTATTCTAGAGATAGAATACAAAGAGAGACCTTCCAACGAAGAGATAAAAGAAAGATTATCTGGAATAGAATTAGGAGATCTTTATGTTCAACCTATAGGAGAAAAAGGGATTATTTTAAGAATGAAAGACATTAAAGAGGAAACTCATCAGGAGGTTGTCTCTTTACTCTCTGAAGGGAAAGAGATTGAAGAAAAGAGATTTGAACTAATAGGTCCTGTTATAGGGGAAGAATTGAAAGAGAAGACAAAAATAGTTGTTATCTTGGCTCTCTTGGCTATGGTAATATATATAGCTTTAGCTTTTAGAAAGATCCAAAGACCCTTGAAATCCTGGAAATATGGTATAGCTAGTGTTCTTACTCTGTCTCACGATATTTTAATTCCTCTAGGCGTATTTTCTCTTTTGGGGAAGTACTATAATGTGGAAATCACTATTCCTGTGATTACAGCTCTTTTAGCTGTATTAGGTTATTCTATAAATAACTCAGTTGTTGTTTTTGATAGAATAAGAGAGAATCTTTTCAGGAGAGGGGAGACCTTTGAGGAAACGGTGGATATAAGTTTGAATCAAACACTGTCTCGTCAGATAAACACATCCCTTACTACTTTGTTTGTAGCTTTGGCAATACTCTTTTTTGGAGGAGCCACTCTTAAGTTTTTCGCCTTAGCTTTAGTTCTGGGCATTGTCGCTGGAACATATTCATCTATCTTTTTAGCAGCCCCAATTTTGGTCAGCTGGCTGAGATTTAGACAAAGGTCTTGACAATAAAGTTTTAAAATGTTTAAATAGGATAACAATAACATAACTGTTAAAAAACATGAAAACAAGCTTCAAAAAAGTTTCTACAAACTTACTAAAGAGTTTAGACGAAAGAACCTCTAATGTTATAGAGAGGCGTTTTGGTCTGAACTCGAAAGAAGGAGAAACCTTAGAATCTATCGGCAGAGAATACGGCATTACCAGAGAAAGAGTAAGACAGATAGAAAAAGAAGGTTTTAATATTGTAAAAGAGAAATCAGAAAAATATTCCGATGTTTTTAATTCTTTAAGAAAAGCTATTGATTCTAAAGGAGGTTTTGAGAGAGAAGACTCTTTGCTTTCTCGTTTGGGGGAAAACTATAAGAACGAAGTTTATTTCCTTCTAAGTCTTGATGATAATTTAGAAAGATTTCCAGAAGACAAAAACTTTCATTCCTTTTGGATAAAGAAAGAAGGGAATAAAAAGGAGATTGAAAAGGCTTCAAAAGTAGCTATAAAAGAGCTCAATAAAGAAGGTGTTTCTTTATCAGGAGAGGATCTTTATGAGAGAGTAAAGGGAAATATTTCTTTAGATAAAAAATCCTTTATGTCTTCTCTTGAAGCTTCTAAAAAAATAGGCTTGAATCCCGAAGGAAAATACGGTTTAACTAACTGGGTCGAGGTAACTCCCAAGGGAATTAAAGATAAAGCCTACTTAGTTTTGAAAAACGGAGAAAATCCTCTTCACTTTACTAAAATAGCTTCTTCCATAGAAGACTCTCCTTTCTTTAAAGACAATAAAGTTCATACAGCTACAGTTCACAACGAACTAATCAAAGATTCTAGGTTTGTATTAGTAGGTCGTGGAATGTATGCTTTAAAAGAATGGGGTTATGAACCTGGTGTTGTAAAAGATATTATTTCTAAAGTTTTAAGAGAGTCTGACAAACCTCTTACAAAAGAGGAAGTTTTAGAAGAGGTTTCCAAACAGAGATACGTCAAGGAAAATACTGTCTTTTTGAATCTTCACGACAAGAAAAACTTTGAAAGAGACTCTCAAGGAAGGTATACTGTAAGAGAGAGCTAAAAACTCTTTAAAAACATATTATTTTGGATATGAAAACAAATGTTTTCTGAAACTTTTGGTCCTATTTTCGAGATTTTAAAAAACCTTTTGGGATACTTACCTGCTAAGGATATAGTCTGGGAGGTTTTTAAATCTTGGTGGTGGCTTCCTTTGCCTTTTATTCTTTGGAGGCCTTTTTTGTTTTTATGGTTATGGTGGAGGAACGACGTCTACATGAAAGAGGTAGACTTTATTCTTTTAGAGATAAAAATACCAAGAGAGGTTTTAAAGCCTATGAGAGCTATGGAAACTGTTATGCTGGCTCTAAGACAATCCATTTACCAGCCTCCCGACTGGTGGGAGAAGTGGATAGAGGGTCAGATGCAGCTTTCCTATAACTTTGAAATAGCTTCTATTGGAGGGGAACCTCATTTTTTTGTAAGAATACCAGAGAGTATGAGAAATTCAGTGGAGGCTGCTATTTACGCCCAGTACCCAGATGCTGAAATATATTTAGCAGATGACTACACAAAATATGTTCCCAAGGATATTCCAAACAAAAACTGGGATATGTGGGGAGCAGACTACAGGCCTCTAAAGCCAGATCCTTATCCTATTAAAACCTATTTTGACTTTGAGACAGAGAGAGAATCTAAAGAAGAAAAGAGAATAGATCCTTTAGCCGGCCTCCTTGAAGCTATGGCTCAGATAGGTCTTGGAGAACAGCTTTGGGTTCAGTTTATAGCTACCCCCATTACAGACGAAGAAGTTCCTTGGATTACAGAAGGAGAGAAGATAAGAGACGAACTTTCCAGAAGAGATGTGGGCGAGGAGACAAAAAGACCTCTAATTTTAGAAGCTTTAGACATTGTTCTCTCTGGTAAGCCTCCTGGGGAAGAAGAAGAGAAATCAAAAGACTTTCTTCCTCCCGAAATGAAACTGACGCCGGGAGAAAGAGATGTTGTTACAGCTATTGAAAGAAAAATATCAAAACCTGGATTTCAAGTTAGTTCTAGATTTATTTACTTGGGCAAGAAGGATGTTTTTTACAAGCCCAAGCTTCGTTTAGTCTTTGGTTATTACGCCTCTTACGGAACAGAAAACTTGAATTATCTGGTTCCTTGGGGCGATACTCTAACTAAGATTCATAAGAGTTGGTTTCTGCCTTTGAATTTAATCAGAGACAGAAGGCTCTACTTGAGAAAAAGAAAGCTTTTCAGAAGATACAAGTCCCGTCTTTATCCTGTTTTCCCTCGCAAACCCGAATTTCCTTCTTCTTTTGTTTTAAACGTAGAAGAAATGGCCAGCATGTTTCATTTCCCGGGCAGGGAAGTTGCCCCGACGCCCTTTATAAAGAGAGTTGAAACCAGAAAAGGGGAAGCTCCTTCTGGCTTACCTACAGATGAGCAATAAAGAGACAATAAATTTTTTTGGAGAGACAACTTACCGAAACACCCGCCAGAAGTTTGGCATAAAGGTAGATGATAGAAGGCGTCATATGTATGTTATCGGTAAGACGGGTATGGGTAAAACAGCCTTATTAAAAAATATGGCTATTCAGGATATTCAAGCAGGGAAAGGAATAGGTTTTGTCGATCCTCACGGAGAAGCTGCAGAAGAGCTTCTTCATTTTGTTCCCTCAGAAAGAATAAATGATATAGTTTATTTCAATCCAGCAGACATTGATTATCCCATAGCTTTCAATGTTATGGAAAGAGTGGGTTTGGAACACAGACATTTGGTAGCAGGAGGTTTGATGGGAGTGTTTAAGAAAATATGGCCTGATGTCTGGTCAGCTCGTATGGAGTATATTTTAAACAACACGATATTAGCTTTATTGGAATATCCTGGCTCTACTTTACTTGGCATAAACAGGATGCTTTCTGATGTAGACTACAGAAAAAAGGTGGTAGATAAAATTAAAGATCCTGTGATCAAGGCTTTTTGGGAAAAAGAATTTGCTAGATACGCTCAGAGATATGAGGTGGAGGCTACAGCTGCTATCCAGAATAAGGTAGGTCAGTTTATTTCGGCCCCCTTGATAAGAAATATTATAGGGCAAGTAAAGTCCTCTATTGATATGAGAAAGGTTATGGACGACAAAAAGATTTTGATTTTGAATTTGTCTAAAGGAAGGATAGGGGAGGACAATTCTACCTTATTAGGAGCTCTTTTAATTACAAAACTCCAGCTGGCTGCTATGTCTCGTGTCGATACGCCAGAAGAAGAAAGAAACGATTTTTTTCTGTATGTTGACGAGTTTCAGAACTTTGCTACAGAGTCCTTTACAAACGTGTTGTCTGAAGCAAGAAAGTACCGTTTGGCTTTGATTTTAGGTCATCAGTACATAGCTCAGATGGAAGAGTCTGTAAGAGACGCTGTTTTTGGAAACGTAGGAACCCTTGTTTCTTTTAGAGTGGGAGCTGAAGACGCAGAGTTTCTGGAAAAAGAGTTCTCTCCTGAGTTCTATGCTGAAGACTTTTGCAATCTTCCTAAATACCATATTTATTTAAAACTTATGATAGATGGAGTAGCAGGAAGACCCTTCTCATCTAAAACTCTTCCTCCTTTCCCTTTACCTCCTCAGTCTAATAGAGATAAGATTATTAAGGTTTCCCGCGAGAGATACAGCACTCCCAGGTCGGAAGTTGAAAAAAGCATTGCTGACTGGGCCGGCTTTATAGCAGAAGCTCAAGGAAAAGCCCAAAGTACGGCATCTCCCGTTCTTTACGATGCTAAATGTTCTGTCTGTGGCAAAGAAACTAAAGTTCCTTTCCCTCCTGATGGCAAGAGACCTGTCTACTGCAAGTCTTGTCTGAAAAAGGTTAAAAAGAGAGAGGCTCCAAAAGGATCTACTGAATCTAAAGAAGAAGAACCTGCATCCTCTTTAAAAGAAGCTCTGGAAGATCAAACAGTCTCTTTTTCAGGATCTAAAAAGAAGTCTAAGAAGAAGAGAAAAAAAGTAGATTTACCTGGCTTGAGAGAAACCTTAAAAGAAACAATGAAAAAACCTTCTGATGAAAACTCTTAAAGATTTTAAATTAAAAGGTAAGAGGGTACTGGTTAGGTGTGATTTCAACGTTCCTTTAGCAGAGAAGGGGGAAGTTGAGGATGATTTTAGAATAAGGAAAGCTCTTCCTACTATAGAATACTTAATTGAAAAAGGAGCTAAGGTTGTTCTTTTATCCCATTTAGGAAGACCTGAAGGGAAAAAGAATGATAAATTCTCTTTAGCTCCTGTTCAAGACAAGCTGACAGAGCTTCTTTCCCTTTCTGTTTCTAGAGCTCCTGACTGTATAGGAGATGAAATAGAAAAAATGACTCATAATTTAAAAGAGGGAGAAGTTCTCTTGCTGGAAAACTTGAGATTTTACAAAGGAGAAAAAGAGAACAGTTCTGAGTTTGCTGAAAAATTATCTAAGATGGGAGATGTGTATATAAATAATGCTTTTGGTGTCTCTCACAGAGGACATGCTTCAGTTTCGGGGATTGTTTCCTTTTTGCCTTCGGGAGCTGGTTTTTTACTGGAAAAAGAAGTTGAGATTCTTTCTTCTGTAAGAGAAAATCCAAAACGCCCTTTAATCTATATTATAGGAGGAGCAAAGATTGAGAGTAAGGCAGATTTCTTAAAAGAGTTTTTAGAAAAAGCTGATTATCTTCTAATAGGAGGAAAGATAGCTAATTCTATTCTAGCTGTTAAAGGGATTGTTGAAGAATCGTTTCTGCCTTCAGAGAAATTAACAGAGGAGATAAAAAGTATTAATCTTGCTTCTACCAAGCTTCATCTTCCTTTGGATGTTGTAGCTTCTGCTAACGGCGGAGAAAGAGAAACTGCTCTTCCTGACATTAGAGAGGAAGAAGACCTTTTTGATATAGGGCCCGAAACTGTAAAAATCTTTTCTGAAGTAGTAAAAGAAGCTAGGATGATTGTCTGGGCAGGTCCTTTAGGATATTTTGAGAAGCCGCCTTTTGATAAAGGAACCAGGCAGGTTGCCGAAGCTGTCGTTCAGAATAAGGAGGCTTATAAAATAATAGGAGGAGGAGATACTATATCAGCTTTATCATCTTTCGATCTTTTGAAAGGTTTTGATCATATTTCTACGGGAGGAGGAGCCATGCTTAAATTTTTGTCAGGGGAGAAGCTACCTGGTTTGGAAGTTTTAAAAAATGGAAATTAAGAATTTAAAAAAAGCAGCTAAAAGAATATTAAAAGCTGTTAAAAAAGGAGAGAAGATAATTGTTTACGGTGACGCTGATTTAGACGGCGTCTCTTCGGTTATAATAACAGAGGAAGCTATAAGGAACGCCGGGAAAAAGCCCGACTTAGTTCATTTCCCGGACAGAGAGACAGAAGGGCATGGTTTGACTCTAGACTCTCTCAAGTTTTTAAAAGATTATGCTCCAGCTCTCTTGATAGTTTTAGACTGCGGAATAGCTTCATTTAAAGAGATAGTGAAAGCTAATAAGCTGGGTCTTGAGGTTATTGTAATAGATCATCATGAGATTCTAGATAAGCTTCCTCAAGCTTCTATTATCGTAGATCCAAAACAGAAAGGGGATAAATATCCCTTTAAACAGTTCTGTGCTGCAGGCCTGGCTTTTAAATTGTCAGAAGAGCTTTTAGGGGATAAAATGACAGGATCTTTAAGAAAAGACTTTCTGGAGTTGGCAGCTATTGCCACGATAGCTGACAAGATGCCCCAGAGAGAAGACAATGAGTTAATAATAGAAGAGGGTTTGTCTACTATAGAAAGCAGCTGGCGTCCAGGCCTTCAGGCTTTATTGAATTTAAAGGAGTATAAGAATCTTGAGCTAAAAAATAGAGTTAATAAAATAAATTCTTTATTAAACGTAAGAGACATAGAAGAGAGAATGCCCGCAGCCTACAGAATTCTTACTTCGTCTGATGAAAGAGAGGCTAGAGATTTTGCTTCCCGTCTTTATGAAAAGGGCTTGGAGAGGAAAGAGAAAATATCCGAAATGATAGATGAGGTAGAGAGAAAAATTTATGGTAAAAAAGAGCTTTTAGTCTTCGAAGGAAGCTCCGAATGGCCTGTTCTTCTTTTAGGGGTTGCAGCCTCTATTATTGTCAAGAGAATAGAAAAGCCTATATTCTTGTATCAAAAGAAAGGAAAAGAGGCGAGAGCTGGTATCAGAGCCCCTTCTGAGTATAATGTAGTTGAGGCTATGAAAGCCTGCTCATCGTACTTAAGAGCTTTTGGAGGGCATCCCCAGGCAGCAGGTTTTTCTGCGGATATAAAGAAGTTGCCTGATATAAAAGAGTGTTTAACAGAATATTTTGAAAACAATGAATAAAGTAATAATACATACAGATGGAGCCTCAAAAGGAAATCCAGGTCCTGGAGGGATAGGAGTTGTTTTTTGCAATGAAAAAGAGCAGGTTATTAAAAAGTATTCAGAATACTTAGGAGATAAGGTTACTAATAACGAAGCAGAATACAAAGCTGTTATCTTCGCCTTAAAGAAGTTTAAGGCTCTCTTTAGCAAGAAGTTAGCTAAAAGTACGGATGTCAAGATAGTTTCAGACTCTGAGCTTTTAGTAAAGCAGTTAAACGGAAAATACAAGATATTAGACGAGAAAATACAGCCTCTTTTTTTGGAGATTTGGAATTTAAGGTTTGACTTTAAGAAGGTAAGCTTTAAGTCTGTTAAGAGGGATAAAAACAAAGAAGCTGACGGTTTAGCTAATAAAGCGGTGAAAGAGAAGAGAGAGGAGTTGAAGTTGTTTTAAGTACTTGATTATAACTTCATTTTTGTTATAATTTTATATTCTTTAAAAATAAAAGAAAGGAGTAGGGAATGAACAAGGAAATTTTCTGTAATTCTTGTTTTGTTCAACGATTAAGAGAGGCAGCCTCTATTACAAAAGAGAAGGGTGTTGAAGCTGGTTTTGCTGTAATAGAATTTAAGGGTAAAACCTCTTTTGAGAAAATAATAACGGGTCTTTGTGATTATATACGTCTGGCCATTCCAGATCCGGATAAAGCTGATGAAGTATGCAATATTCATTTTCATCCCTCTTCTTCCGGTCCTATTTCCCCTTCACGTGGGGATTTAGCAAGTTTGATCGAAGACGAAGAAGAAGGAGTTCCAGTAACCTCTATCGGTATTGGCCAAGTGAACGGTGAAGGAGATATATC
This sequence comes from uncultured Candidatus Saccharibacteria bacterium, assembly GCA_964609075.1. Classification (GTDB taxonomy): domain Bacteria; phylum Patescibacteriota; class Minisyncoccia; order Minisyncoccales; family GWA2-38-27; genus CAZDXV01. The sequence goes on along the minus strand of CAZSQP010000001.1, from coordinate 5,870 downwards.
TCTTCTTGTAATTGATAAGGGAAAAAGTGATATTTTTAGTATTAGAGATGCTCAAGAAGAAATAGAAAAACTGTCTTTTTTCTGCCATCAAGACGAAGTTATTGAAGTTTTGAAAAAAGCGGGTTTCAATTTTTTCTTTCTTTTTTGGCCAAGGTTGTAAAAAGACCTCAGATGATAAAACATTTGAGGTTTTTTATTCACCAAAAAACTGCCTTTTTAAGGCAGTCTTTTGATATCCCAGCAAGACCATAAGCCGAATTCTGTTTTATGTGATCATCTATCTTTGCGAACTACTTTTTCCAGAAAAATGAGTCGTTTCTCGTTTTCCTGGTTTGTTCTTGCACCCAGAAAGGATTTAGCCGTTTCATTTCTGCGTTGCCGCAGAATTATTCCCTGAAGGAATTATTAAGCGTTTCCGCTTAATACGTTACTGTTCGCACCTCTACTCTTATTGAGCGGCAGTTTTATCAACTGCTTCCGTTTAGAGCTCTTTTGAGAGCAATGAGTGTTCGGACTTTCCTCTCCTTATGAAGGAGCGATCACTCGTCTTACTGAGATAAGCTTATTGTATCAGATTAAATGTTTTTGTCAATAGCTATTGACAAGACTTAGCTTATATGCTATGATGTTAATATAAATGCCTATGCTTGGAATTCTCTGGAGGGCCCAGAGAATAAAAGGCAGTCTCCCTTGGTAAAGGAGAGCACTAATGGGTAATCACTATCGAATCTTCGGCGTGAGTGAGAAAGTTTCTGCCGAAGACGCCTCCATTCAGCTGAGGTGCTCTCACGGCTGCAATGGAGAGAGGCACATGGACTGGATCGACAAGGTCTATCTTGACGAGAAAGGCGAAGTGGTCTTCGGCGAGCACGTTATTCTCGTCGATGTCGGTCCCTGCCATGGGGCATGCGGTTCGCAGAAGCTGGGAGGATTTCTTCACCTTCCCGCTACTCAAACCGTCTCCGTCTGAACCCTCAAGTTCTGCCAGGAAGGCAGAACAAAGTCCCTGTAAGCAATCTTATAGGGGCTTTTTTTATAACCTTATTTTTTTCTGGTCTGTAAGAAGAGGTGATTTGGGGGTCTCAATCCCTGAAACTTCATAGGTGTTGAGACTGCCTTGGCCATCTTAACACATATCTGTCTTTATTATAGAAAACTCTTCTTGTGCTCTTGGCAGATTGCAGATGGAGTTGGCAGGTTAGTTTGAGTTATTATTATTTTTAAGCTAAAATAGTAGATTAAGATGATAAAACGAATCTTTAAATCAGAGACAAAGACTGTAGGTTTTGCAGCTTTTTTAATAGCTGTATCTGTTTTTGTAAGCCGTGTTTTGGGCTTAGTAAGAGACAGGTTATTAGCTGGCCGTTTCGGAGCAGGGGAAGAGCTTGATATATATTTTGCAGCCTTTAGGATACCAGACTTTGTTTACGGTATTTTAATCGTAGGGGGGATTACAGCAGCTTTCCTTCCTGTTTTTTCTGAGTATTTTAAGAGAAAAGAAGAAAGATGGCCAGAAGGGGCCTTGGAGTTTACTTCTAATGTTATAAATTCTTTTTTAGTTTTATTAGTTTTAATATGCGGTCTTTTAGCTTTTCTTACTCCTTATTTAATAAAGTTTATAGCTCCGGGGTTTTCCGGAGCCAATAAAGAGCTAACGATTGCCTTAACTAGAATAATGTTCTTAAGTCCTGTTTTATTCGGGCTTTCTTCTATATTTTCTGGTGTATTGCATTACTTTAACAGATTTTTAGCTTATTCTTTAGCTCCCATACTGTATAATTTGGGAATAATATTCGGTATTTTGTTTTTGGTTCCCTTATTCGGAGTTTACGGTTTGGTTTATGGCGTTATCTTAGGAGCTTTGTTTCATTTATTGATACAGATACCGGCAGCTTTTTCTGCGGGTTTTAAATACAAGCCTGTATTGAATTTTAAATTTCCAGGATTGATTAAACTTTTTAAATTAATGATACCTAGGACTATTGGGACAGCAGCCTATCATATTAATTTAATCGTGATTACCTCTATAGCTTCAACCTTGACTGCTGGCAGTATTGCTATTTTCAACTTTTCTAACAATCTTCATTACGTTCCCATAGGTCTTATAGGTATTTCTTTTGCTGTTTCTTCTTTCCCTGTGTTTTCTCGCTTTTGGGCTGAAGGACAGAAAGAGAAGTTTTTGGCTAATTTTTCTTTGTCTTTTCGCCAAATTCTTTTTTTAATAGTTCCCATTATCTTTTTAATATTTTTATTAAGAGCTCAGATTGTTCGTTTGGTTTTAGGAACAGGGGAGTTTGGCTGGTGGGAGACTAGATTGACGGCTGCTTGCCTCGGAGTCTTTGCTTTGGGGATATTCGGAGGAAGTCTGAATCCTCTTTTGACCAGGGCTTTCTTTGCTCTTAAAGATACTAAAACACCTGTTTTAATAAGCCTGATTTCTATGGGTTTAAATGTTGCTTTGAGTTTTCTTTTTGTTTTTCTCTTAAAAGGTTCTTTTTTGAAAACTTTTTTTGTTGAAGTTTTAAGATTAAAAGGTATAGAAAATATATCTGTTATAGGGTTACCTTTAGCTTTGTCTTTAGCTGTCAGTCTGCAGTTTGTTTTGATGCTTTTCTTTTTGTATAAGAAAATAGGGGGTTTGGGTATGGGAGATATTTTAAGCTCTTTTGGAAAAATACTTTCAGCTTCTCTTTTGATGGTTGTTATCTCTTTCTTTATTCGTCAGATTACAGGAAAGTTTTTCGGTTTAATTAACTTTTGGGATGTTCTCTTTCAGACAGGTATTACTGCTTTAGCAGCTTTTATTGTTTATCTTCTTTTAGCTTTTGTTCTAAAATCTCCGGAAGTTTCTATTGTTAGGTCGTATCTTTTAAAAAGGTTTTCGCCTTTAAGTAAAAGATTCAATGGATCAAAAGAAAATTAATTTCTGTATCATTTCTCATATAGATCATGGTAAGTCTACTTTGGCTGATCGCTTTTTAGAAATGACAGGGACAGTTAAAGGTTCTAAAATGAAGCCTCAGTACTTAGACTCTATGGATTTGGAAAGGGAAAGGGGAATTACCATAAAGCTTCAACCCGTAAGAATGAATTACAAGGGATATATACTTAATTTGGTAGATACTCCAGGACACGTAGACTTTTCTTATGAAGTATCTCGTTCTTTGGCTGCAACAGAAGGGGCTGTTCTCTTGGTTGATGCTTCAAAAGGAGTTCAAGCTCAAACCTTAGCTAACCTGGAATTAGCTAAAAAACAAGATATCGTTTTAATTCCTGTAGTTAATAAGATAGATCTTCCCCAGAGCCAGGTCCAAGAAACAGTAAAAGAAATGGCAGATCTCCTTTCTATTCCAGAAGATGAGGTTTTAAAAATCTCAGCTAAAGAGGGGACTAATGTAGAGAAAGTTTTAGAAAAGATAATAGAAAGGATACCTCCAGCTAAAGAAGATGTTTCAGCTCCCTTTCGTGCTTTGGTTTTTGATTCAGAGTATGATCTTTACAAGGGGGTTGTAGCTTTTGTAAAAGTTGTAGATGGACAAGTTGAAAAAGGAGAAAAGATTTCCTTTTTTCAAACAAAAGGAGAAGGAGAAGTTAAAGACCTGGGCTTTTTTATACCCGAGTTTTTGTCTCAAAAGAAGATTTCTGCAGGGGAGGTAGGATATATTGCAACAGGCATTAAGGAGACAGGAGAGAGAAGAGTAGGAGATACTATTTTTAAAAAAGGAGAGTCTGTTGATCCTTTGCCAGGCTATAAAGAGCCTCAGTCTATGGTCTTTGCCAGTCTTTATCCTGAGGATCCCAAAAATTACGATTTATTAAAAGAAGCTTTAGGAAAGCTTGAGATGAATGATCCTTCCTTTAATTTCGAACCTGAAACCAAAGAAGCTTTGGGAAGAGGTTTTAGATGCGGTTTTCTGGGAACCCTGCATGCCGAGATAATATCAGAGAGGTTAAAAAGAGAGTTTTCTTTAGATCTGATTATCTCTTCGCCATCTGTTGTTTACAAAATAGAGAGCGGAAAGGAAGAGGAAATGATATATTCTGCTTCCGACTGGCCTGATCCCTCTAAAATAGAAAACTCTTTTGAACCCTGGGTTTCTTTGGAGATAATAAGTCCCGTTAAGTTTACAGGAGAGGTTTTAGAGCTTGCTAACAGTCTAGATGGAAAATATATAGAGAGCCGTTATCTGGGGACAGACAGACTAATCGTAGTTTATGAAGCTCCTTTAAGAGAAATAATATCTAATTTTTACGATAAATTAAAAAGCTCCACTGAGGGTTTTGCCTCATTGAATTATAATTTTATTGGATATAGGAAAGCTGATTTAGTAAAACTAGGAGTTTTAATAGCAGGAGTTAAAGAAGAAGCTTTTTCTAAAATAGTTCCTGAAGATAAAGCTTTTTTTGAAGGAAAGAGTTTAGTTAAAAAACTTAAAAAACATCTTCCTGCTCAACAGTTCTCCGTAGCTTTACAAGCTGTGGTGGGGGAAAAAGTAATAGCCAGAGAAACTATAAGGGCTAGAAGAAAAGATGTTACAGCTTCTTTGTACGGAGGAGATTTCTCCCGAAAAAGAAAGCTTCTAGAAAGGCAAAAGAAAGGAAAGAAGGAATTAAAAGAAAAAGGAAGGGTTAGTATTCCTTCCCAAGTCTTTTTGAAGGTTTTTAGAGATTGAAAATATCTTTTTTTTAGTCTAGAATAAAGGAGCAAGAACAAAAGAAAACATACTCACTACGACTAGAGAGATTAAGATGATCCAGATTGTTCGAAATATTTTTTCTTGTTTCATTATTTTATGGTATCAAAAGATAAAAAAAAGAAAAAATCTACTTTGTTTTCAATATTTTTTATTCTCTTTTTTCTTTTGGTAATAGTTTTTTTAGGAATCACCAATTGGAGATTAAATAAAAAGAGAACAGAGCTTAATTCTAGGATAGTAGAGATTGAAGAAAATATCAAGAGCTTAGATAAGAAAAAGATCATTTTAGAGGAGAATATCTCCAAAGCGGGAAGTAAAGAATTCATAGAAGAAAAAGCAAGAGAGGATCTTGGCTTTAAAAAACCTAACGAAGATATGATAGTTATCACTAGAGAGAGCGAAGAGAGGGAAACAGAGGAAGAAAAAGAAAAGAAGAGCTGGTGGGATAAACTCCAATTCTGGCGGGATTAGTATAACGGCAGTACGTAACCTTCCCAAGGTTGAGGCGCCGGTTCGATTCCGGTATCCCGCTCCAGCCAGCATAGCTCAGGGGTAGAGCAACTCTTTCGTAAAGAGTAGGTCGTCAGTTCGAATCTGACTGCTGGCTCCTGTTGACAAATGTTTTATTTTGTTGTAAGTTTCTTAGTATAGAACCTTTAAAAAAGGAGAAAAAGATGAAATTGACAGTAAACAGATCTATTACCAAAAGCCTAGAGGTAGCTTCTGCCTCCGCTGTTGAGATTGAAGGCTCTATAGATGTTGATTTAAAAAGAGGAGGTCAAGGAAGAGAAAAACGTTTTAATTTCTTACTTGCTAATTTTGTCGGACGATATTTTTATATCTTGGTAGAAGAAAGAGAAGAACTTCTTTTTGAATTGGAAGGATTTGTGGGAGAAGAAGGTTCTTTGCCTCCTGAGTATCTTCCTCTTTTTACTTTCTTTATGGCTCATATTTCAGATTTACTTGATGATCTTTGGGAGAGAAAAGAGAGTGTTGGAAGTTCCCGTTTTGACTTTGAGGGAGAAGAAAAAGAATTAGATCCTACAATACTAGATCTCCTGGAAATAATCCTTGACGATTAAATCTAGAGAACAAGCTGAAAAGCTTGTTCTTTTATATGTAAATTAAAATAGGGTTGTTAACACTTTCACAACTAAAGAGAGGTTAGTAAAA